>NZ_CACSLH010000004.1 GCF_902706605.1 Enterococcus sp. CSURQ0835
ACCATCTAACGGATGTTTTGACATCATCGCTCTCATTCCTTTCAATAGCATTGAATTCGTTTTCAATTCTATTATAAAAGAAAAGACTGTAAACATCATCCAAAAAGGGACTTTGTCTACAGTCTGAACCACCCGTTCACACGGGTGGTTTTGATTAGACTGAGGGAATATAAAATGTTCGCTAGTAAAGCGTGCGATCCCAAATCTAATGTTTTTATGCGTAAGATTTAACTAACAGTGATTCTTTTAATTCAGCTAACAAAGCTTCGATCAATTGATACCCATATTCTTCTAGGTCGTAGAAGATCTCGATCCGATAATGGCTTTTCAAAAATGATCGGTCTTTTAATTGGTTGATTAATAGTTCATTATTCCGGCCGTTGATGAAACGATAACTTTGAACACATTCAGACGTTTCCCGGTCAAAGAGTTTTTTGAATGCTCGATAGGAAAAGAAACTAGCATCGGTGTTTTTATGATGCACATGGTTCAAAGCAAGTAAAGTGTTGAGCAAGTCAGTTTTTTCTGCGTCTTCTAAATGAGCCAAAAAATCGTGAGCGACTGAATCGGAATCCAACATCTTTCCTTCCTCCCTTAAAACTACGATTAATTAAATACTAGCATGCTTGAGTGGAGCTGTAAACGTTATCTCGTGAAAAAAATAATTCTTGACCAGACAACTTCGAAAATAAACCCGAACGATTTAAAATAAAAAAATAAAAATATACGATAAAATGTTGACCGAATTTCAGTTGGTTGATAAACTGAACTCGAGTTAATAAACGAACGATAATTTTGTTATTGTGATTTATCGTTCAGAATAAAGGAGCGTTTAACGGTGGAAAAAGGCGCATTGAGCTATGAAGGAAAAGCAAAAAAGATTTATCAAACAGATGATCCAGCATTTTTTTGGGTGGAATATTTGAATCAAGCGACAGCTTTGAATGGAGCAAAAAAAGATCAAATTGCAGGAAAAGGCGAATTAAACAATCAAATTACCGGTTTGATCTTTGACGCATTAAAAACTGCGGGAATTGAAAGTCATTACGTCAAACAATTGTCCTCGACCGAGCAATTGATCAAAAAAGTCGCGATCATTCCCTTAGAAGTCGTCGTTCGAAATGTAGCTGCTGGTAGTTTTTCCCGTCGCTTGGCAATTGCTGAAGGGACGCCATTGAAGTTTCCAATCGTTGAATTTTATTTTAAAAATGATGCGCTAGATGACCCGATGATCACAGAAGATCAAATCGAAGTGTTAGAGATTGCGACAAAAGCGGAGCTCGCAGAATTAAAAACGCTGGCATTAGCCGTGAATCAAGCACTACAAAAAATTTTTGCAGTTTGTGGGATCACATTGATTGATTTCAAACTAGAATTTGGGCGTCAAACAGATGGAACGATCTTACTCGCTGATGAGATCTCACCAGATACTTGTCGTTTATGGGATACTGCAACGCAAAGTCATTTAGATAAAGATATTTACCGCCGAGAATTAGGCGAGCTAGTACCGGTTTATCAAGAAGTTTTAGATCGTTTAAAGGAGAGTGTGGCATGTATTTAGTAAAAGTGTATGTGACGTACAAAGATTCGGTTTTAGATCCGCAAGGTGAAGCAGTCAAAGGAGCCGTTCATCGTTTAGGTTATGAAGAAATCCAAGAAATTCGGATCGGTAAATATTTTGAAATGAAGATTGAAGCTAGTTTGCGTCCTGTAGAAGCGATGGTGGAAGAAATTTGTGATCAATTGTTAGCTAACGTCAATATGGAGACCTATCGTTTCGAAGTCGCTTTACTGGAGGAAGTGTAAGATGAAATTTGCAGTCATCGTATTTCCTGGTTCAAACTGTGATTTAGATTTGTATTGGGCAGTGAAAGAAGTGCTGGGAGCTGAATGTGAATATGTTCGTTCAGATGAAACAAGCTTAGCTGGCTTTGATGGCGTGTTGTTGCCCGGAGGCTTTTCTTATGGCGATTACTTACGTTGTGGTGCGATTGCTCGTTTTGCAGCGATCATGCCGGAAGTCATCCGACTGGCTAATGAAGGTCGACCCGTTTTTGGCACTTGCAATGGGTTTCAGATTTTGACTGAAGCAGGTCTGTTGCCCGGAGCCCTTAGAAAAAATGCTTCGCTGAAATTTATCAGCCAAGTCACACCGATCAAAGTGGTCAATGCTAAAACGCGTTTTACGAGTGAGTACGAACAAGGCGAGGTCTTGCAATTGCCGGTCGCACACGGTGAAGGTAATTATTATTGTGATGACAAAACACTCGCTCGTTTAAAAGCCAATGATCAAATCGTTTTTACGTATGCGGAAGAAAATATCAATGGCAGTGTTGAAAAAATCGCGGGGATCACAAATGAAGCGGGCAATGTGTTAGGCATGATGCCCCATCCAGAACGAGCGGTGGAAGAGTTATTAGGCAGTGCGGATGGCAAACGTTTCTTTACTTCGATCTTAAAAAACTTTGGAAAGGTGAACGCTTAAATGATGACGATGACTGAACCAACACCGGAATTGATCAAAGAACAAAAAATTTATCGCGAGTGGGGTTTAAGCGACGCGGAGTATCACTTGATCACGGAAAAAATTTTAGGACGTTTACCAAACTATACGGAGACGGGGCTTTTTTCTGTCATGTGGAGTGAGCACTGTTCGTACAAAAATTCTAAACCCGTTTTACGAAAATTTCCTACTAGTGGACCACAAGTTTTGCAAGGACCTGGTGAAGGTGCCGGGATCGTTGATATCGGAGACAACCAAGCAGTAGTTTTTAAAGCAGAAAGCCATAACCATCCTTCTGCTGTTGAACCATATGAAGGTGCTGCTACAGGTGTCGGCGGAATCATCCGCGATATTTTTTCCATGGGCGCACGTCCAATCGCGGTATTAGATTCACTGCGGTTTGGTGAATTGGATAATTCCCGGACGAAATATTTGTTAGAAGAAGTCGTTGCGGGCATTTCAGGTTACGGTAATTGTATCGGCATTCCAACTGTTGGTGGCGAAGTAGCCTTTGATCCATGTTATGAAGGCAATCCACTGGTCAATGCTATGTGTGTCGGCTTGATCGACCACCAAGATATTCAAAAAGGACAAGCAAAAGGCGTAGGAAATTCGATCATGTATGTCGGAGCGAAAACAGGACGCGATGGCATCCATGGTGCGACTTTTGCCTCAGAAGAATTCATAGCAGGTGAAGAACAACAACGTTCGGCGGTCCAAGTCGGAGATCCGTTCATGGAAAAACTATTGTTAGAAGCTTGTTTAGAATTGATTTTGCACCACGGTGATTTATTAGTGGGGATCCAAGATATGGGGGCAGCTGGACTTGTTTCTTCCAGCGCTGAGATGGCTTCGAAAGCCGGTTCAGGATTAAAATTGTATTTAGATGATGTACCGCAACGGGAAACGGGGATGACTCCTTATGAGATGATGTTATCAGAGTCCCAAGAACGAATGCTGATCTGTGTTAAAAAAGGCAAAGAACAAGCGGTGATCGACTTGTTCAAAAAATATGAGTTAGATGCGGTCACGATCGGTGAAGTAACCGATGATGGCTTGTATCGGTTATATCATCACGGAGTCGAAGTGGCGAATCTACCTGTTGATGCACTGGCTGAAGATGCCCCGGTTTATCAAAATGAGCAACGCGAACCGGAACGGATCAAAGCGTTTGCTCAATTGTCGGATTTTGTTCCTACGATCGAGGATGCGACGACGACATTACTAAATTTATTGCAGCAGCCAACGATCGCTTCAAAGAAAATGATCTACGAAACGTATGATTCACGTGTGCGGACGAATACAGTCGTCGCTCCTGGCAGTGACGCGGCTGTTTTACGCGTGCGAGGAACCAATAAAGCACTGGCTCTAACGATGGATTGTAACGCCCGCTATTTATATTTAGATCCTGAAATCGGCGGACAGATCGCAGTGGCGGAAGCGGCTCGAAATATCGTCGCAGCTGGCGGGAAACCATTAGCGATCACAGATTGTTTGAACTACGGCTCACCAGAAAAACCAACTGGCTTTTGGGAGTTGTGGCATTCAGCAGATGGGATCGCAGCTGCGTGTGAATTGTTAGAGACACCCGTCATTTCTGGGAATGTTTCTTTATACAACGAGACGAATGGTCAGGCGATTTATCCAACACCGGTCATTGGGATGGTGGGCTTGATCGAAGACTTGGCGCACATTACTACGCAAGGATTTAAAACTAGTGATGATTTGATTTATCTTGTCGGACAAACGAAAGCCGACTTTAATGGTTCTGAGATCCAAAAAATGCAGTTAGGTAAAATCGAAGGTCGTTTGCCATCGTTTGATTTAATGTATGAAAAAACAAATCAAGAAAATGTTTTAGCTGCGATCCAACAAGGACTGGTCGCCAGCTGTCATGATTGTTCAGAAGGTGGGGTGGCAGTTGCCTTAGCTGAAGCGGCCTTTGAATATGAGTTGGGGATCGACGTTACGTTACCTTTGCCAAAAGAACAATTATTTGCAGAGACGCAATCACGCTTTGTGGTATCGATCGATCCAAAAGATCAAGCCGTCTTTGAACAGATCGTGACAGAAGCGAAATTGATCGGTCGCGTAACGACAGCTGATCAGTTGAAGATCCGAGCCCAAGACGGTCAGATCTCAGTTGCAACGACAAAGGCTAAAGGAGTTTGGGAGGAAGCCATTCCATGTTTAATGAAGCAAAAAGTTTAAATGAAGAGTGTGGTGTGTTTGGGATCTGGGGTCATCCAGAAGCTTCTTCGGTCACCTACTTTGGTCTGCACAGCTTGCAACATCGCGGACAAGAAGGTGCTGGGATCGTATCCAATGAAGCTGGGACCCTTCACGGTTATCGTGATCTCGGCCTTTTGTCAGAAGTGTTCAAAGATGAACGACAATTAACTGCTTTGACTGGTCAAGCAGCGATCGGGCATGTCCGCTATGCTACCGCGGGAAATGGTAGCGTCGATAACATCCAACCATTTTTGTTCAAATTTTTTGATGGCGATATCGCACTAGCGCACAATGGCAATTTGACTAACGCCAAAAGTTTACGCACCGCACTAGAAGAAGGCGGTGCGATCTTCCATTCTAATTCCGATACAGAGATCTTGATGCATTTGATCCGCCGCAGCCAACAGTCAACTTTTTGCGCACGCTTAAAAGAAGCTTTGAATACGGTCAAAGGTGGCTTTGCTTATTTAGTCTTGACTGAAGATGCTATGATTGCTGCGCTAGATGCGAACGGGTTCCGTCCTCTTTCGATCGGGAAAATGGTCAATGGTGCATATGTCGTGGCCTCTGAAACGTGTGCGTTAGAAGTTGTCGGAGCAGAATTTATTCGCGATGTCCAACCAGGTGAACTCATCATAATCAATGATGAGGGGATCACGATCGATTCTTTTACAGAAGACACGCAGCATTCGATCTGTTCGATGGAATATATTTATTTTGCGCGGCCGGATTCAAATATCGCAGGCGTCAATGTGCATAGCGCACGAAAAAATATGGGGCGCCTATTAGCAAAAGAAGCGGGCGTTGAAGCAGACATGGTAGTCGGTGTACCCAATTCATCATTATCTGCTGCTAGCGGTTATGCGGAAGCTTCGGGGATCCCCTATGAGATGGGCTTAGTAAAAAATCAATATGTCGCTCGGACATTTATCCAACCGACGCAAGAATTACGCGAGCAAGGTGTACGGATGAAATTATCTGCTGTTCGGGGAGTCGTTGCGGGTAAACGTGTGATCATGGTAGATGATTCCATCGTTCGTGGGACCACGAGTCGTCGGATCGTCAACTTATTAAAAGAAGCGGGCGCAAAAGAAGTCCATGTGCGGATCGCTTCACCGCCATTGCGCTATCCTTGTTTTTACGGGATTGATATCCAAACACGGAAAGAATTGATCGCGGCTAATCACACAGTCGAAGAGATTCGGGAATGTATCGGTGCTGACTCATTAGCATTTTTAAGTGAACCCGGCTTGATCGAAGCGATCGGGCTTGACTTTGCTGAACCTTATTCCGGTTTATGTATGGCGTATTTCAACGGTGATTATCCAACGCCTTTATATGATTATGAAGAACAATACCAAGCCTCGTTAAAAGAAAAAGTTTCGTTTTTTTAACAGGTAGTGAGGAGCGAATTTTGTGGGAAATGCGTATTCAAAGGCCGGTGTCGATGTGCAGGCTGGTTATGAAGTCGTCGATCGAATCAAACAACATGTACAAAAAACCGAGCGGCTCGGTGTAATGGGAGCTCTAGGAGGATTTGGCGGCTGCTTTGATCTTAGCGGTTTTCAAGTTCAAGAACCTGTGCTAGTTTCAGGAACGGATGGTGTAGGAACTAAACTATTAGTAGCCATTGAAGCAGATCAGCATGCGACAATCGGAATCGACTGTGTCGCGATGTGTGTCAATGATATCGTTGCACAAGGCGCTGAACCGTTGTACTTTTTAGATTATATCGCGACCGGGAAAAATGTTCCCGTCCGGCTTGAACAAGTAGTCAAAGGTGTCGCAGACGGTTGTCAAATAGCCGGCGCTGCTTTGATCGGTGGTGAGACAGCGGAAATGCCCGGGATGTATGGTGAAGCCGAATACGATTTAGCTGGTTTTGCAGTTGGCTTGGCTGAAAAGAGCCAACTGATCACCGGTGAAAAAATCAAAGCGGGAGATATTTTATTAGGTCTACCGGCTAGTGGGATTCACTCAAATGGTTATTCGTTAGTGCGAAAATTATTTTTTACTGATTATGACTATCAGCTGACAGATTATGTGTCAGAGTTAGGACAGACATTGGCAGAAGAACTACTGACACCGACGAAAATCTATGTGAAAGCAGTGCTGCCTTTAGTCAAAGACAATTTAGTCAATGGAATCGCGCATATCACGGGTGGTGGATTTATCGAAAACTTGCCGCGGATGTTAGCCACTGATTTAGCCGCTGAGATCCAACTGGGGTCATGGCCAGTTTTACCCGTTTTTGATTTGATGGCTCGTTTAGGCGCGATCCCAGCTGATGAAATGTATGAGATCTTTAATATGGGAATCGGGATGGTTTTAGCTGTCAGTCCAGAAAAAGTCGCCGCTGTCACTGAAAGTTTAGCTGCTAATGGTGAAGTTTGTTATCCGATCGGGCAAGTGAAAGTAAAAGAAACGAAGGCTGTCGTATTAAAGGAGTCAACTAAATGAAAATCGCAGTCTTAGCTTCAGGAAATGGATCGAATTTTGAGGCGATCGCTAACGCAATCAAAACAGGTGAACTTGCTGCGGAGTTAAGCTTGGTTTTTTCTGATCATCGCGATGCATTTGTGTTAGAACGGGCTAAAAAATTAGGTATCCCCAGTGTCAGTTTCGAACTCAAAGAATTTCCCGATAAAAAAAGTTATGAGACGCAACTGTTGCGTGTGTTGCAAGCAAATGAAATCGAGCTAGTCGTTTTAGCGGGCTACTTGCGACTGATCGGTCCAACCTTATTAGCCGCTTTTCCGCAAAAGATCCTCAATTTACATCCGGCGTTATTACCGGATTTTCCCGGACTGCATGGGATCAAAGACGCTTTTGAAGCCGGAGTTAGCCAAACGGGAGTCACGGTTCATTATGTTGATAAAGGAATGGACACCGGGCCAGTCATCGCGCAAGCTGTAGTGGACTTAGAACCAGACGAGACGTTAACTAGCTTGGAGCAAAAAATCCATGCCGTCGAACACCGACTCTATCCTCAAACAATCGCGCAAGTGATTAAACAAGAAAAGGAGCAAGTACATCCATGAGAGCATTGCTAAGTGTATCTGATAAAACTGGTATCGTAGAATTTGCGAAAGGATTAGTTGAAGCAGGCTTTGAATTAGTTTCGACTGGTGGAACGAAAGCTGCGTTACAAGCTGCTGGGTTAGCGCCGATCGCAATTGAAGAAGTGACGGGCTTTCCCGAAATGTTGGATGACCGAGTCAAGACGTTGCATCCTAAGATCCATGGTGGATTACTTGCGCGACGTGATCTAGCTAGCCACACGCAAGCGTTAGTCGACCATGAGATCACACCGATCGACTTAGTATGTGTCAATCTTTATCCTTTTAAAGAAACGATCACACAATCAGATGTCACCGAAGAAGCTGCAATCGAACATATCGACATCGGAGGCCCGAGCATGCTGCGTTCAGCTGCGAAAAATTTTGCGGCGGTCACTGTCGTAGTCGACCCGGCGGATTATCCGGTCGTCTTAGCTGAACTGAAAACGTCGGCTAGTACGAGTTTGACATTGCGGAAAAAATTAGCAGCTAAAGTTTTTCGCCAAACAGCAGCGTATGATGCATTGATCGCCGATTATTTGACGCAATCTGTCACCAGTGAACCAACAGAAAAACTAACGCTGACGTATGACTTGAAGCAAACGTTGCGTTACGGAGAAAACAGTCACCAACAAGCGGCCTTTTATCAAACTGCGTTACCGGTTGCTTATTCGTTAGCTAACGCGCAGCAGCTACATGGTAAAGAACTATCTTATAACAATTTAAAAGATGCGGATGCTGCGCTTCGGATCATTCGGGAATTCACCGAACCAACTGTGGTGGCGTTAAAACATATGAATCCGTGCGGGATTGGATCTGGTCGTGATATTTATGAAGCGTACCAGTTTGCTTATGAAGCCGACCCGGTCTCGATCTTTGGTGGGATCGTGGTTGCCAATCGAACACTGGATGTCAAAACGGCCGAAGCTTTGCATCATTTATTTTTAGAGATCGTCATCGCACCAGATTTCGAACCCGCAGCGTTTGAAATCTTAGCAGCGAAGAAGAATCTGCGTTTGCTGACATTGGACTTTAGTCAAGCTGAGCAAGCCAGTCAAGCTGAAGTCGTTTCTGTTTTAGGCGGTGTACTCGTTCAAGAACAAGATCGCGCTTTGGAAACAAGTGATACGTGGCAAGTCGTTACTAAACGCCAACCAACTAAAGCTGAACTTACGGCTTTAGAATTTGCTTGGAAAACGGTGAAACATGTTAAGTCTAATGCGATCGTCGTAGCAAACGAACATCAGACATTAGGCGTCGGTGCTGGTCAAATGAATCGGGTCGGCTCCGTTAAGCTCGCTTTAGACCAAGCTGCTGATAAAATGGATGGTGCTGTCTTAGCAAGTGATGCTTTTTTCCCAATGGATGATAGTGTCGAATACGCAGCACAACACGGAATTAAAGCGATCGTTCAGCCTGGTGGTAGCATCAAAGACCAAGCCTCCATTGAAATGGCCGACCGTTATGGTGTCACGATGCTCTTTACCGGCACACGACATTTTAGACATTAGGAGGACGCCATGAAAATTTTAGTGATTGGTTCAGGGGGGCGTGAACATGCGATTGCCCAAAAATTTTTAGCGAGTCCTCACGTCACGAGTGTCTTTTGTGCACCGGGCAATCCTGGAATGGCATTGGACGGGATCAAACTAGTTCCAGTGACTGAAATGGCCTTTGCTGGTTTGATCGATTTTGCTAAACGAACGAAGATCACATGGACTTTTGTCGGTCCCGAACAGCCACTATTAGCTGGGATCGTGGATGCGTTTCAAGCGGCGGGCTTAGCTATTTTCGGACCGAATAAAGCCGCTGCTATGATCGAAGGTTCAAAAGAATTTGCAAAGCAGTTGATGATCAAACACCAGATTCCCACGGCGGCCTATAAAAGTTTTTCTGATTATGAAAGTGCCTGGGAGTATGTGCAACAACAAGGAGTGCCGATCGTCATCAAAGCCGATGGTCTGGCAGCTGGCAAAGGGGTCGTAGTCGCAGAAGAGTTGGCGACGGCCCAACAAGCTTTAAAAGAAATGCTCCAAGCTAAAAAATTTGGCGCGAGCGGGCAAACGGTCGTGATCGAAGAATTTTTAACCGGGGAAGAATTTTCGCTGTTAGCTTTTGTGAAAGAAGAAGAAGTCTATCCAATGGTGATCGCGCAAGATCATAAGCGAGCATTTGATCACGATCAAGGACCTAATACCGGGGGGATGGGTGCTTACTCACCCGTGCCGCAAATCAGTGAAGCTGAAGTGTTGCAAGCAGTCGAAACGATCGTTCAACCAATGGCCCGGGGAATGGTAGAAAATCAGACACCATTTACCGGCATCTTATATGCAGGTTTGATCCAAACCGCGACTGGACCAAAAGTGATCGAATTCAACGCTCGGTTTGGTGATCCGGAAACGCAAGTGATCTTGCCTCGTTTAAAAAGTGATCTAGCTGCAGTCATTGATGATTTGTTAAATGATCGAAAGCCTACCCTTGAATGGGCTGAGACTTGTTGTGTCGGCGTCGTCTTAGCTGCAGCTGGTTATCCGAATACGTATCAAACAGGCATGCCGCTTCCCATTTTTGATGCCAGTGTTATGACGTACTATGCCGGGGTGGCTGAAAAAAATGAGCAGTTGGTAGCAAATGGCGGACGCGTTTTATTAGTTGCGGCTACAGCTGAGAGCATTGAAGCAGCTAAACTAAAAGTTGAACAAGCGTTGCAGACTCAAAAAATGGCAAATTATTTTTATCGACATGATATTGGAGCGAAAGCAATCCAATCAAATGAGAATTGATCTTAGAAACCGAAGTATCGTCTTAAAGGCGGTTTTTCGGTTTTTTTAGTCCTTGGAATTCTTTTCATGACAAAAGTGATTTCTTTATGTTAAAATACAAATGAAAAAATGATTAGATGGAAGTAGTAAAATGAAAAGCAAACTGATCATGGCGGCGCGATCAAATGAAGCAAACGAAAGAGGCGAGTCCCCATGGAAAATAAATGGCAAACGACGCGGTTAAAATCAGAAAAACCAGATTTGCAACAGATCATGGCTTTTTTACCTAACCCGAAATATCTAAAGATCATGTTAGCTCAATTGGATCGACATTATGAACCAGCGATCAAAATTATTTTTCGGAAGCAAGTCGGCTGGTATATCAAGATTGAGCAATTTGGTGGAACATTAGGTTTTGTGATTATCCACGATGATTATTTTTCTGTCGTGGTGCCTTTGCCGGATTTTGCAGACGATTACTTAAGACCGATGTTACCGGTGATGTCAGCAGAGTTTAAACAAAAGTATCGCCAGCTCACTGCACAAACCCATCAGTTGGAGTTGAAAGTTTCGTCTGAAGAAGAGATGGAAGACGTTATCTATTTAGTGAGCTTACAAGCAAAAAAATTACGAGAAAACCGTTAGTGAGTTTTAATGTTCGTGTTTTTAGGATAAGAAAGAAAAAAGTCCTTGCTTTTTAAAACAAAATAAGGTAAATTACATAGGGCGTTGTTACTGCCCTATGTTTTTTTTGAAAAATTTTGTGTGCTGTATAAGCGAAATCGCTAACTGTGCCAGGAGGACAACTATGAAAATTTTTGATTATGAAGATATTCAACTGATCCCGAATAAATGTATCGTAACGAGTCGCTCTGAGTGTGACACGAGTGTTACGCTAGGTAAACATACTTTTAAGATGCCCGTAGTCCCAGCTAATATGCAGACGATCATCGATGATACGATTGCAGAATTTTTAGCAGAAAATGGCTACTTTTATATTATGCACCGTTTTTATGAAGCCGAACGAATCCCGTTCATTAAAAAAATGCAGCGCCGGGGCTTGATTACATCAATCAGTGTTGGTGTAAAAGCAAATGAATATGGCTTTGTGGATGAACTAGCAGCGGAAGGTTTGTGTCCTGATTATATCACCATCGATATCGCCCATGGCCATTCGGATGCAGTGATCAACATGATCCGTCACATCAAAAAGCAATTGCCGGAAACTTTTGTGATCGCTGGTAATGTTGGGACACCAGAAGCCGTTCGAGAATTAGAAAATGCTGGTGCTGATGCGACTAAGGTCGGGATCGGACCTGGTAAAGTTTGTATCACGAAGATCAAGACCGGTTTTGGGACGGGCGGTTGGCAACTGGCGGCTCTTAGCTGGTGTGCGAAAGCGGCGCGGAAACCGTTGATCGCTGATGGAGGCATTCGGACCCATGGCGATATCGCAAAATCAGTTCGCTTTGGTGCTTCGATGGTGATGATCGGTTCATTGTTTGCCGGGCACGAAGAATCACCAGGTGAAACGATGGTTGAAGACGGTGTCGTTTATAAAGAATATTTCGGTAGCGCCTCAGAATTTCAAAAAGGCGAAAAGAAAAATGTCGAAGGGAAGAAAATTTGGATCCCGTATAAAGGTTCCTTGAAAGACACGTTAAATGAAATGCAGCAAGATCTTCAGTCATCGATCTCTTATGCCGGCGGAAAAGATTTAGAAGCGATCCGCAAAGTCGATTACGTCGTCGTGAAAAATTCGATCTTCAACGGTGATACGATTTAATAAAAGTTAACCCGCAGGAACAGTTCAGATCATTTCGATCTAGCTGTTCCTGTTTTTTTTGTGGGCTAAGGGATTATAAAATTTTCACTAGTAAACTCTTGTCGTCCTATAAAATTTTTTAGCTGTCCGAACTAGCTCAGGCAGCTTTTCTTGTGGACTAGTTGACAGTCGTTAAACTTTACGATAGCGTAAAATTAGTTTAAAGAATTCGAGGATGACACGATGTGGCAATTAGACGAAAAAAGTAAACGACCGATCTATCAGCAAATTATGGAACAGATCATTTCATATATCCAAAACGGACAGTTGCATCCGGGGGACCGATTGCCGGCTGAACGGACATTAGCAACATATTACGGTGTGAATCGTTCGACATTGGTTCATGCGTTAGCTGAATTGACTGCATTAGGGTGGCTTGATCGTAAACGCGGTAGTGGGACAGTGGTGAGTGAAGGCAAGTGGGGGCGTAGCGGGACGCCACGTGTGGACTGGCGCCAGCATTTTCGGCGTGAATTTCAACACCATGAACCATTTTTAACTAAAATGCACGCGTTACCGATTGCATTGGATTTATATTCTGGGGAGTTACCACTTGACTTGATTCCCGATTTTCAACTGCCAGCTTATACGTGGGAAGAATTATTATTGGAAGAAAAAAAGCAAGGACTGCATGGCTACCAACCGCTTTTGGAATTGATCTGTCAACGGCTGAAACAAGAAGAAGGATTGGGGCTTTCGACCGATCAGATCTTGATCACAGCTGGTGCACAACAAGCTTTGTTTTTGCTGTTGCAAGTGATGTTGCAAGCTGGGGATAGTGTGGCGATCGAGGATCCTTCGTTTTTATATTCGTTACCGATCTTTGAGGCGGCCGACATTTCACTGTATGGTGTTCCAATGGATGAAGCAGGAATCGAATTAGCAGCTTTGGAACAAATGATCGTGAGTAAAAAACTCAAACTACTGATCTTGAATCCGACGTTTCAAAATCCGACGGGTAAGACGATGGCAAAAAAACGCCGAGAACAGCTGCTTGCGCTTTGTCAAAAATATCAACTGCCGGTAGTAGAAGATGATGTCTTTAGTGAGCTGCGTTTTGGTAGTGTTCCGCCTGCTTTGAAAAAAACAGCTCCGCATCAAGTGATCTATTTAGGCTCACTGTCGAAATTATTTGGATCGTCCATCAAGATTGGTTGGATCGTCGCCGATCCTGAATTGATTCGCCGGTTAGCCGAGGCTAAGCAGACGCTGGATTTTTCCATCAGCGTTTTTCCCCAAGTCGTCGCGCATACGGCCTTGTTCGATCCGGCGTTTGAAAAAAAGCGGGCGATGCTAGTGACGGAATTAAAAAAGCGCGCAACTGCTTTTACCCAAGCGATGCAGCCGTTTTTGAGTGCTTGGGAGTATGAACCGATCGAAGGTGGATTGTATGCCTGGCTGACATTTCGGACGAAAAAATTGACTCGGAAAGATTGGCAACTTTTTTTAGACCGCCACATCGCGATCGCCCCCGCTTTTTTATTCAGTGAAGCTACTCAAGCGATGCGGATCAATTACACTCGGCTAGAAGCCAAAGAACGCCAACAATTTTTTGCGGTGTTAGCCGAGATCACTAAAATTTTAGGAGGACCATTAGATGAAAAATAAAGTGTTAGACCAATTGTTAGCGCATCGGACGTATCGAGAATTCGATGAAACGTATTCGATCAGTGAAAGTGAGCTGCAACAAATTTTAGCGGCGAGTCAGCAAGCTCCTAGTTGGATGAACGGTCAATTTTACAGTATTTTGTGATCCAAGACCGCCAACTCCGAGAAAAATTAGTGGCCTTAAATCCGAGTAACCCTCACATCTTAAAAAGTTCTGCTTTTTTGATCTTTGTGGCTGATTTGAAACGCACGGAAAAAGTCGCACAGCATTATGACAGAGCGTATCAAACAGAGATGAGTCTTGATCCGTTACTGACGGCGGTGACTGATACGGCGCTCGCACTAGAAAATGCGGTGGTCGCAACAGAAAGCCTCGGCCTTGGTTGTGTCGTAGTTGGTAGTCTGCGGCGCCAGATAGATCAAGTGGCGACGTTATTGAAGTTGCCTGATCACATGTTGCCACTTGCTGGTCTAGCCATTGGAAAACCGATCACCGAAATGAAAGTGAAACCGCGTTTACCCCAAAAAGTCGTCGTCCATTACGACACCTACCAAGACTATGACTATCAAGCAATTGAACAATACGATCAAACGATGGAAGCTTTTGCTGAAGCTCGTGAAACAAAACGCTGGAGTGTCAAATTTGCAGACTATTTTGCGGCTGAACCGAACTTTTTAGTTGATAAATTTATTCAAATGAAAAAAATCTACCAACCAAATAAAAAAGTTTGATTGACACGCTGGAAAAACTCCACTATAGTGTTCCTAGAAATTAAAAAAATATTGTTAGGTGAGGCTCCTATTTGGACATAAGCTGCTGCCGCAAAGGAATCGAGAGACTCCGAGCTGGTTGAACAGAGGTCATCGTGAAGGTGATCTTTAATGTAGCTGACAGTTTGTCTACGCCCTATAGTGCTAAAGCTCGACGATGATCATGAAAGTTCTACGCGCATGCTCATTTTTGAGTGTGCGCTTTTTGCTTTGCTAACAAAAAAGGTAGGTGAGGAACATGGATCATGAAGAGAGTCGACCGAGGAAAATTTTAAGCCCGCTGACACCGCTCAGCAAAACTAGGAGGAACTATCATGATGAACCGAAAAAACCTCATCACCAAAAAAGTTAATAAAGATGAGAACTTAAAAAAATTAGCTAAACTATCTGAACGTGATCTCTTTTTGAGTTTACGAACCTCGTTACAAGGACTATCGACTGAAGATGCTCAAGCTCGGTTAGAAGAATATGGTCCCAACGAAATCTCTGCGCAAAAGCCAACCCCTACGATCCTATTATTTTTGCAATCATTCAATGATCTCTTTGTTTATGTCTTAGCTCTTTTGATGGTCGTCTCACTGTTGACTGCTGATTTCCAAGCGGCGATCGTAATGGCAATCATGATCTTAGCTAGTGCGTTAATCACGTTCATCCAACAATACCGTTCGCAAAAAGCAAGTATCGAATTAAAAGAAATGATCGAAAACACCGCAGCTATCACTCGTGAAGGCGAGACCCACGAGATTCCAATGGATGAAGTCGTTCCTGGAGATATCGTAAATCTAGCGACGGGGGACATGATCCCAGCTGATACAGTATTGATTTGGACGAAAGATTTGTTTGTCAACCAGTCGTCTTTGACTGGTGAATCAATGCCAATCGAAAAATATGTGACCGGTGAAATCGGTGAAAACGAAACAGCGATCGATTTGCACAATTTAGTTTTTATGGGGACGGATGTTTTGAGTGGTCAAGGAAAAGGAATCATTTTAAAAACCGGCCAACAAACTTTTTTTGGGGACATCGCGCAAAATGCAACGACGAAACGCGGCAAGACGACGTTTGATATCGGTCTTGCTAAGATCAGTAAATTATTATTACGCTTGATCATGTTCTTGTTCCCATTAGTCTTTTTGATCAACGGGTTAACAAAAGGTAATTGGGGTAGCGCATTTTTCTTTGCGATCGCCGTAGCTGTCGGCTTGACTCCTGAAATGCTGCCGATGATCGTGAGTTCTAATTTGGCAAAAGGGGCCTTGACCTTATCAAAACACAAAGTGATCGTCAAAGAATTACCATCGATCCAAAACCTCGGCAGCATGGATGTTTTGTGTACGGATAAGACGGGAACGATCACCGAAGACCGCGTCGTGTTAGTCCAACACCTCGATCCGTTAGGCAATGAAAATAAACAAGTACTAGACTATGCGTATATCAATTCATCTTACCAAACGGGCTGGAAAAATTTGATGGACATCGCAGTGATCAATTATTATCATGATGAAAATCAGAATGTGCCCTTTGAACAGATCTACAAGATCGATGAGATCCCGTTTGACTTTTCACGGCGGCGGCTCACAGTAGTAGTGAAAGCGGACGAGCACCAAGTAATGATTACAAAAGGTGCGGTCGAAGAAATGGCATCGATCTGTAAAAATGTCGAGATCAATGGCAAGATTCTGCCCTTTACTCCTGAATTACGCGCCCAGTTGACTGAGGTCAATGAAAAAATGAACCGTCAAGGGATGCGAGTGATCACCGTTGCCGTCAAAAAAGATGCTCACAGTGAAGCGATCTATAGTGTTGCGGATGAAAAAGAAATGACCTTGATCGGCTTCATGGGCTTTTTAGATCCGGCTAAAGAAACGGCCAAACCCGCCATTGCCTCATTGCATAAACATGGCGTGACTGTTAAAGTTTTGACCGGTGATAATGCGATCGTAGCGCAAAAAGTTTGTCAAGATGTCGGGATCGAAGCCGAAAAATTTTTATTAGGTAATCAGATCGAAACGATGTCAACACAAGAGTTGCAACAAGCTGCTGAAGAAACTAATTTATTTGCTAAATTGAATCCGATGCAAAAAGCACGAATCATCGAAGCACTACAGACTAAAGGTCACACGGTTGGTTTTATGGGTGATGGGATCAACGACGCACCGGCACTGCGAAAAGCTGATGTTGGGATTTCCGTAGACACAGCAGCTGATATCACCAAAGATGCTAGTTCGATCATTTTATTGGAGAAAAGTTTGAACGTGTTGGAAAGCGGTGTGATCGAAGGCCGGCGAGTATTTTCTAATATGATGAAATACATCAAAATCACTATCAGTTCTAATTTTGGGAATGTCTTTTCGATTTTGATCGCCAGTGCGTTCCTACCGTTTTTACCGATGCTTTCGATTCAGTTGTTGCTACAAAATTTGATCTATGACGTAGCGCAATTAACGATCCCTTGGGACAATGTCGATGCGGAAGAACTCGTGGCGCCAACTAAATGGGAGACGAGTGGACTGTTGAAATTCACGGTTTGTATCGGGCCGATCAGTTCGATCTTTGATATTTTGACCTTTTTAGTTATGTGGTTTGTTTTTCATGCCGATACGATCCAACAGCAAAATTTATTCCAGACTGGCTGGTTTATGGTCGGGTTGACGACTCAAGCGTTAGTCGTCTTGATGGTTCGTTCGAGAAAAATTCCGTTTATCCAAAGTAAACCGGCGATCCAAGTTTTCAGTAGTTTATTTTTAGCTGTGATCTGTGGTGCTGCGATCGTGTTGTCTCCATTACGGGAACAATTTGATTTTGTGCAACTACCAGCAAGCTATTGGCTTTGGTTTGTCGGAATCGTAGCTGGTTATATGTTAGCCGTCCAATTCGGCAAGACGCTTTACATTAAAATCGCCAAAGAATGGTTATAAATTGTAACAGAACAGCAGAGATGTTGTTCTGTTTCTTTTTTTTGCTTGAAAAGTTTTTTTAAGCGGCGGATCGTCAATCGATTGAAGAGCGGTTTTGAGTGGATAAGCTTGAGTTGAAACCGCTTTTTAATCCGAAGTATGAGCTAGAAAAAAAGTTTAAATCAGTTTACAAAAACCAAACTCGCGCTGTTATTCACAAATGAGATCTCGCAAGCGCTTTTAAATCTTCATTTTCTAAATGCTTTTTGATTGTCTTTGAATGCTATTAATGCTATTTTAAATATGGAACTGCGTTTGCAGTAGTACAGATATGCGCGCTGTAACAGCGATTATTTTCAGCAAAGAGAGGAACGTGTAAGACATGGCGAAAAAAAAGAAAGCGATTGATTTTGCAGCCTTGCTAAAAGATGTTGGCAGTGATTTTCCAATGTATCAAGCAATCGATGAGACGGGGAAAGTAACAAATGAAGCGTTGATCCCTGATCTATCAGATGATGAATTAGTTGAATTAATGACGCAAATGGTGTGGTCACGAGTGTTAGATCAACGTTCGACTGCTTTGAACCGTCAAGGACGACTAGGCTTTTTTGCACCGACAGCCGGTCAAGAAGCAAGTCAATTAGCGAGCCATTTCGCATTTGAAAAAGAAGATCGTTTATTCCCAGGTTATCGAGATGTACCACAACTAGTTCAACACGGGTTGTCATTATCAGAAGCCTTTTTATGGTCTCGGGGACATGTGGCGGGGAATCTTTATCCTGAAGATCTACAAGCGATGCCACCGCAAATCATTATCGGCGCTCAATATGTGCAAGCCGCTGGTGTAGCGTTAGGACTTAAAAAACGCGGAAGTAAAAACGTCGCATTCGTTTACACTGGTGACGGCGGGACTTCTCAAGGGGATTTTTATGAAGCGATCAACTTTGCAGGTTCATACCATGCAAACGCTGTCTTTATCGTGCAAAATAATGGTTTTGCGATCTCAACCCCTCGAGCAAAACAAACTGCTGCTGAAACATTAGCTCAAAAAGCAGTTGCTGCAGGTATCCCAGGAATCCAAGTTGATGGGATGGATCCATTAGCGACTTATTACGTTTCAAAAATGGCTCGGGAATGGGCAGCTGAAGGCAATGGCCCTGTTTTGATCGAGACGGTGACTTATCGTTATGGTCCTCATACGTTGTCAGGGGATGACCCAACTCGTTACCGTTCAAAAGAATTAGATGATGAATGGCAGAAAAAAGATCCATTGATCCGTTTCCGTAACTATTTGACGGATAAGGGACTTTGGTCAAAAGAAAAAGAAGATGCCGTGATCGAACAAACAAAAGAAGAGATCAAACAAGCCATCGCAGAAGCCGATCGCGTACCAAAACAAAAAGTTTCTGATTTCTTGAAAAATATGTTTGAAGTTCAACCGCAAAATATCAAAGAACAAATTGAATTCTATGAAGCGAAGGAGTCGAAATAATTATGGCACAAAAAACAATGATCCAAGCAATCACAGATGCCTTGGCTTTGATGCTGGAAAAAGATCAAGACGTGTTGATCTTCGGTGAAGATGTCGGGAAAAATGGTGGGGTCTTCCGAGCAACACAAGGTTTGCAAGATCAATTTGGTGAAGAACGCGTCTTTGATACGCCACTAGCTGAATCAGGGATCGCCGGTCTAGGTTTTGGTTTGGCGCTAGAAGGTTTTCGACCCGTTCCTGAGATCCAATTTTTCGGCTTTGTCTTTGAAGCAATGGACGAAATCGTGGGTCAAATGGCTCGGACACGTTATCGGATGGGTAATACTCGGCATTTACCAATCACGGTCCGCTCGCCATTTGGTGGCGGTGTGCACACACCAGAACTGCATTCAGATAATTTAGAAGGCTTGATGGCACAAGCACCAGGTTTACGTGTAGTCATCCCTTCAAATCCTTATGATGCAAAAGGTTTATTGATCGCGTCGATTCGGAACAATGATCCAGTCGTCTTTTTGGAACATATGAAATTATATCGTTCGTTCCGGGAAGAAGTGCCAGATGGGATCTATGAAGTTCCTTTAGATAAAGCGGCTGTGACTCGAGAAGGTAGTGATGTGTCCATCATTGCTTATGGTGCAATGGTTCGAGAAGCGATCAAAGCGGCGGACAATCTTGCAAAAGAAAACATCAACGCAGAAATCATTGACCTTAGAACGGTGGCACCTTTGGACATCGATACGATCATTAAATCAGTTGAAAAAACTGGCCGCGTCGTGATGGTCCAAGAAGCACAAAAACAAGCCGGTGTTGGGGCGCAAGTCGTCTCTGAGATCTCAGAACGAGCGATTTTATCGCTTCAAGCACCGATCGGTCGAGTTTCGGCTCCCGATACGATCTTCCCATTTGGTCAAGCGGAAGGTATTTGGTTGCCAAATGCTGCGGATATCGAAGCGAAAGTGAAAGAGATCGTTGAATTTTAAAAAAAGGAGCGAATAAAGCATGGCTTATCAATTTAAATTGCCGGATATCGGTGAAGGAATCGCAGAAGGTGAGATCGTTAAATGGTTCGT
Source organism: Enterococcus sp. CSURQ0835 (assembly GCF_902706605.1). GTDB lineage: Bacteria > Bacillota > Bacilli > Lactobacillales > Enterococcaceae > Enterococcus_A. The sequence goes on from NZ_CACSLH010000004.1 coordinate 20,220, forward strand.
CAAGCCAGGCGACACCATCAAAGAAGACGACACCTTGCTAGAGGTCCAAAACGATAAATCCGTGGAAGAAATTCCCTCCCCGGTAACTGGGACAGTCAAAAACGTTTTAGTTCCAGAAGGGACGACCGCTCATGTAGGCGATGTCTTAGTTGAGATCGATGCATCCGGTCATGAAACGGAAGCAACACCCGCACCAGCTGAATCACAAACACCGGCTTCTCCAGCAGCTGAACCTGTGGCCAGCGAGAGTAGTAACGGTGATGGAAATGACGTTTATCAATTCAAATTACCAGATATTGGCGAAGGAATCGCAGAAGGTGAGATCGTTAAATGGTTCGTTAAACCAGGCGACACCATCAAAGAAGACGATACTTTGCTAGAAGTTCAAAATGATAAATCGGTAGAAGAAATTCCTTCACCGGTAACTGGGACAGTCAAAAATGTTTTAGTTCCAGAAGGGACGACCGCTCAAGTTGGCGACGTCTTAGTTGAGATCGATGCACCAGGACACAACAGCGCGCCAAGTGCTAGCGCTAGTTCTACTACTCCGCCTGAAGCGCCAGCTAAAGCTGCAGCGGCTCCTACAACGGGTTCAGTCGTTCAAGCTGCTGATCCGAATAAACGAGTCTTAGCAATGCCATCGGTTCGACAATATGCACGAGAAAAAGATGTTGACATCACACAAGTCACTGCAACAGGTAAAGGTGGTCGTGTAACCAAACAAGACATCGATAACTTTACAACGAGTGGTGGACAATCTGAAGCGGCTAAAAATCCGTTCATGCAAGAAAAAATTCCAGCTCAAACATCTGCAGCTACAGCCGAAACACCAGCGGCTCCTGCAGCAGCACCTAAACCTTATGTTTCTGATATGGGTGAAGCTGAAACAAGAGAAAAAATGACACCGACGCGAAAAGCAATTGCAAAAGCGATGGTCAATTCGAAACATACCGCGCCTCACGTTACGCTTCATGATGATGTGGAAGTCTCAAAACTTTGGGATCATCGGAAGAAATTCAAACAAGTCGCTGCTGATAATGGTACGAAATTGACGTTCTTGCCATATGTCGTCAAAGCTTTGACTGCAACTGCGAAGAAATATCCAGTCTTGAATGCGTCGATTGATGATGCTAACCAAGAAATTGTCTACAAACATTACTACAACATCGGGATCGCAACAGATACCGACCACGGACTTTATGTTCCAAACGTAAAAAATGCAGATACTAAAGGGATGTTTGCAATTGCAGACGAAATCAATGAAAAAGCAGCTAAAGCGCATGATGGTTCACTGAAACCAGATGAGATGCGGAATGGAACGATCACGATCTCAAATATCGGTTCCGTTGGTGGCGGTTGGTTCACACCTGTGATCAACTATCCAGAAGTTGCGATTTTAGGTGTTGGAACGATTAAACAACAACCAATCGTTAATGCAGACGGTGAATTGGCAGTCGGTCGTGTGATGAAACTTTCCTTGAGTTTTGATCACCGAATCGTTGATGGGGCGACAGCACAAAAAGCTATGAACAACATCAAGCGTCTCTTGGCTGACCCTGAATTATTACTAATGGAAGGATGATTAGATCATGGTAGTTGGAGATTTTGCCATTGAATTAGATACAGTAGTCATCGGTGCCGGACCTGGCGGTTATGTAGCCGCTATACGCGCCGCTGAGATGGGACAAAACGTTGCCATCATTGAGCGAGAATTTATCGGTGGTGTTTGTTTGAATGTTGGGTGTATTCCCTCAAAAGCCTTGATCTCAGCCGGTCACCATCTCCAAGATGCATTAGATGGTTCGACTTTTGGCGTCAAAAGTAAAGGTGCCGAATTAGATTTTACAAAAACTCAAGAATGGAAAGACAAAGAAGTCGTCAACAAATTGACTTCAGGTGTCAAATTTTTATTGAAAAAACATAAAGTCGAGATCATCGAAGGCGAAGCGTTCTTTGTTGATGACCATACGCTACGTGTGATCCATCCTGATTCCGCCCAAACGTATACTTTTAACAACGCGATCATTGCAACGGGTTCACGGCCAATTGAGATTCCTGGCTTTAAATTTGGCGGTCGGATCTTAGACTCGACGGGCGGTTTGAATTTAAAAGCTGTGCCAGAAAAATTCGTTATTATCGGCGGTGGTGTCATCGGAGCAGAACTTGGTGGCGCGTATGCTAATTTGGGCGCTCAAGTTACGATCTTAGAAGGCTCACCTCAAATCTTACCAACCTATGAAAAAGATATGGTCAAGATCGTAGAAGACGAATTTAAGAAAAAAGGAATCACGACAGTCACCAACGCGATGGCTCGTGAAGCAGTCGATAATGGGGATAGCGTCACGATCCATTATGAAGTGGACGGCAAAAAAGAAAGTATCGACGCTGACTATGTGATGGTCACAGTCGGTCGCCGCCCAAATACGAATGATATGGGCTTAGAACAAGCTGGGATCGAACTGGGAGAGCGCGGCTTGATCAAAGTCGACAATCAAGGTCGAACGAATATTCCGAACATCTTTGCGATCGGGGATATCGTGCCAGGCGCAGCCTTAGCTCATAAGGCTAGTTATGAGGCGAAAATCGCCGCAGAAGCGATCGCGGGTAAAAAGGTAGCAGTTGACTACAAAGCAATGCCAGCCGTTGCTTTTACGGATCCTGAACTTGCTTCTGTCGGAATGACGATCAAAGAAGCGAAAGACGCTGGACTCGAAGCAAAAGCATTTAAGTTTCCATTTTCTGGTAATGGTCGTGCCTTATCATTGGCAAAAACTGAAGGCTTCATTCGTTTAGTGACGACTGTTGAAGACAATGTTTTGATCGGTGCTCAAATCGCCGGAGTGGGTGCGAGTGATATGGTTTCTGAATTATCACTTGCGATCGAGTCCGGGATGAACGCAGAAGATATCGCATTGACGATCCATCCACATCCATCACTAGGTGAGATCGTAATGGATGCTTCTGAACTAGCTTTAGGATTACCGATCCACATTTAAAACTTAAATGGAACACGAAGCTGAGTGTAGAGACACTCAGCTTTTTTTGTTACACTTAAGAAGAGATTGGAGAGAAAAAATGGACAATTATAGTTATCCGCTAGACCCCGATTGGACAAAAGCTGAATTATTGATCGTGATGGCTTTTTTGACGCAAGTCGAGACGGCCAATGAATCAGGTGTTGATAAAGCAGCTTTTTTAGCGAGTTACCGTGAGTTTAAAACAGTAGTAAAAAGTATTGGTGAAGAAAAAAAACTAGATCGTGAATTTGAACAAGCGAGCGGTTATTCAATTTATAAGACCGTCCAAGCAGCACGTCAAACGAATAAAAAGCGTGTAAAACTAACAAAGTAGGTGTAAAAATGGAAAAAGAAATCATTAAATGGATCTATGAAGCAGCCGAACTGATCAAATCAAAGATCGGGGATCATTTACAAGTTGACCATAAGACTGGCCGAACGGACCTAGTGACGAATGTTGATAAAGAAGTTCAAGAATTTTTAGTCGCTAAGATAAAACGATTTGATCCACATGCGTTGATCTTAGGTGAAGAAAATGGCCAAGATACTACACCGATCGATCACGGAAGAGTCTTTGTGATTGATCCAATCGATGGGACATTGAATTTTGTTTATCAGCGGGAAAACTTTTGTATTATGATCGCAGTTTACGAAGAAGGTGTCGGTCAGTTAGGGTTTATTTATGATGTTATGGCTGGAGATCTTTACTGGGGTGGGCCAAAGATCGGCAAAGTTTTTTGTAACGACCAAGAGCTGGCACCGGTTAAAGACCAGGGCTTGGCAGATGGTCTGATCGGTATGGGGATCGGTCTTTATGCTCATTCGACCGAGCTGCAAAAAATCGGCGAGCGTTCGATGGGCGTGCGCGTATTAGGTTGTGCCGGTCTAGAGATGATCGCCATGTTGAAAGGCCAGCAGCTTGCCTATATCAGCTTGCTGAGTCCATGGGATTATGCACCAGGAAAAATCATGATCGAGCAATTAGGGATGGTGACAAGCGGAGCGAATCAACAGCCGTTGAAATTTTCTGGTCGTGAGTTATTTTTTGGCGCAACTAAACAAGTAATGGCACAGATCGACGCTGATAAATAAGACACTTTAATTAGCAAGTTATTAAGAATTTTGTCATTTTCTGAAAAGTTGAAAATGTTTTACTAACACTTGGCAACAATATCTGTTATAATTGTCAATCGAGTGAGTCTCTCGCAAGAAGAAAAGGAGCAATGACAGTGAAATACAGAAAAGATATTCGTAACGTTGCCATTATCGCCCACGTTGACCATGGGAAAACGACGTTAGTTGATGAAATGTTGAAACAATCAGACACCTTAGACAGCCACGTGCATTTACAAGAACGGGCTATGGATTCAAACGCCTTGGAAAAAGAACGAGGCATTACCATCTTAGCCAAAAATACGGCTGTAAACTATAAAGATTACAAGATCAACATCATGGATACCCCAGGACACGCGGATTTCGGTGGTGAAGTGGAACGGATCATGAAAATGGTCGATGGTGTTTTACTAGTCGTTGATGCTTATGAAGGAACGATGCCCCAAACACGGTTCGTTTTGAAAAAAGCTTTAGAACAACATTTGACTCCGATCGTAGTCGTTAATAAGATCGACAAACCATCTGCTCAACCAGAAGTGGTCGTGGATGAAGTCTTAGAATTGTTTATCGAATTAGGTGCGGATGACGATCAATTGGATTTCCCAGTGATCTATACTTCCGCTTTGAATGGGACTTCTAGCTTATCAGAAGATCCAGCAGATCAAGAACATACGATGGCACCTGTGTTTGATACGATCGTTGAAAAAATTCCAGCGCCCGTTGACAATAGCGATGAACCATTACAATTCCAAGTTTCATTATTGGACTACAATGATTATGTTGGTCGGATCGGGATCGGCCGGATTTTCCGAGGGAAGATCAAAGTTGGTGACCAAGTTTCAGTTATGAAACTCGATGGTTCCGTGAAAAATTTCCGCGTGACGAAGATCTTTGGTTTCTTCGGCTTGAAACGTTTGGAAGTTGAAGAAGCAAAAGCCGGTGACTTGATCGCGTTATCCGGGATGGAAGATATTTTCGTTGGTGAAACGGTGACGCCAGTCGATCACCAAGATGCTTTGCCGATCTTACACATCGATGAACCGACATTGCAAATGACGTTCTTAGTGAACAATTCACCGTTTGCGGGTCGTGAAGGAAAATATGTGACTTCACGTAAAATCGAAGAACGTTTGATGTCAGAATTACACACCGATGTTTCATTACGGGTCGAACAAACGGATTCACCTGATGCATGGACTGTTTCTGGTCGGGGCGAATTGCATTTGTCGATCTTGATCGAAAATATGCGTCGTGAAGGCTATGAATTGCAAGTATCTCGGCCAGAAGTTATTGAAAAAATAGTCGATGGTGTGAAATGCGAACCGTTTGAACGCGTTCAAATCGATACGCCGGAAGAATATATGGGTTCAGTGATCGAAGCATTAGGTATGCGAAAAGCTGAGATGCAAGACATGATCCATGCTGGGAATGGTCAAGTACGCTTGATCTTCTTAGCACCAGCTCGAGGCTTGATCGGCTTCTCAACTGAATTTTTATCAATGACTCGTGGTTACGGGATCATGAACCATACCTTCGATCAATATTTACCAATGTTATCTGGTGTGATCGGCGGTCGTCGTAACGGGGCTTTAGTTTCTGTTGATGCCGGAAAAGCAACGATGTACTCAATCATGAGTGTGGAAGAACGCGGAATCGTCTTTGTTGAACCGGGAACTGAAGTTTATGAAGGCATGATCGTTGGTGAAAATGCTCGTGATAAAGATCTAGGTGTCAATATTACAAAAGCAAAACAAATGACTAACGTGCGTTCAGCTAATAAAGACCAAACGTCCGTCATCAAAAAACCACGGATCTTAACGTTAGAAGAATCATTAGAATTTTTGAATGATGATGAATACTGCGAAGTTACACCGGAAAGCATTCGTTTGAGAAAACAAGTCTTAAACAAAGCGGAACGGGAAAAAGCAGCGAAAAAACGTAAAAATTAGAATAATTAGTATGAGACCAACTTCATTTGTGAGGTTGGTCTTTTTTTGAAAGTTGCGGCTTCAACTCGTAGCAGCTGAGATATAAACGATGTAGCAGTATAAATTTTAAAGTTTCACACAGGGTTAATGTTTCACACGAGGCGCCTAAAAAATCCGCAGTGGGATAAGCTTTATTTTTCATTCATAAAAATCAAAAAAAAGCTAGCCTTAGTTTGCTTGTGCAAAACTTAAAAATCGAACAAAAGGTTCAAAAAAGTGTTAGGGAATCAGATTTTTTACCGTTTTATTTTTTATCTATGCTATAATATTGAAATTAAGGATAGGAGGTCAGCAAAATGGAATCTGTATCTTCTGATTTTGCAATCGAAGTGTTAAAAAAGGATGCGCAGCGCATCAAGATGCTGATCCAAAATCAGCATAACAGCCTTTGTATCTCTCAGTGCAAGGCATTTGAAGAAGTGGTGGACACTCAGATGTACGGCTTTTCGCGACAGGTATTTTTTGCGGAGCGGATCGGGTTGTTGACCGAAGAAGAAGGCCACCAGATGTTAAGTGATTTGGAAGGCGACTTAAACCGTTTGTATACGGAATTATATGAAAATCGTTACGAGTCTAACGAATCCCACAAGGAGGCTTAATCCTTGCCGAAGTTACAAAAGCGTCATTTTATTGATTATAGTATTTTGATCCCGTATTTGATTTTGTGTGGGGTCGGGTTGATGTTCGTCTATAGTTCGACTTCTTATATGCTGATCATCAACGAACAGAATCCTGCTAGTCTTGTATTGAACCAAGCTATTTTTTGGGCGATGAGTTTAGTGATTATCAGCTTGATGTATAAGATGAAGACCGATGTATTAAAAAGCCAACGACTGATCGTTTTTTTTACGTTAACGATCTTCTTACTTTTGATCATCGTGCGTTTTGTAGGGACCGAGGTCAACGGAGCCAGAGGTTGGATCCGGATTGGTCCTTTTAGTATGCAGCCAGCTGAATATTTGAAGATCATGGTGATCTGGTATTTAGCGTACATCTTATCCAAACGACAATTCACGATCCAACAAAATTTTTGGACGGATATGAAACGACCGTTAGGCTTAGTCTTTGTAATGATCTTTCTCGTTGCAATCCAACCTGATATGGGAAACGCCGCGATTATTACATTACTGGCGGTGATTTTGCTGTTAGCTAGCGGTGTCAATTGGTTTTATAGCGTGATTGTCGGAGTTAGCGGAATCGTCGGAAGCACTTTAGCGATCATGTTGATCTCGCGACTCGGTTCACTGTTAATCCCAGAACGGTTTCAATATATCGTCAGTCGTTTTGAAAGCTTTCAAAATCCTTTTAAGTTTGAATTGGATCAAGGGCATCAGTTAGCCAATGGATATTATGCTATGTATAATGGCGGCTGGTTCGGACGCGGACTAGGGAATAGTATCCAGAAAAAAGGTTTCTTAAGTGAAGCACATACCGATTTTATTTTCTCGATCGTAATGGAAGAAGTGGGTTTGATCGGAGCATTGATTATTTTAGGTCTGTTGATCTTTATGATCTGCCGGATCTTTTTAGTCGGCATCCGTTCGAAAAAAACTTTTAATTCATTGATCTGTATCGGGATCGGAAGTTTGTTTTTACTGCAAGTCTTTATCAATTTAGGTGGTTTACTAGGTTTGATTCCGTTGACGGGGATCACGTTTCCATTTTTGAGTCAAGGTGGGAACAGCCTGCTTATTTTATCTGTCGGTGTAGCGTTTGCGCTCAATATCAGTGCCGACGAGAAACGAACAAAACTTGCTTTAGAATATGAATATTTAAAAAGTCAGGGGTAACGTTTATGAAAAAAGTTTTAGTAGCTAACCGTGGCGAAATCGCCACTCGCGTGTTTCGCGCGTGTACCGAATTAGGGATCAAGACAGTCGGAATCTTTGCTGAAGAAGACGCGTATTCTGTTCATCGCTTCAAAGCCGACGAAGCCTACCTTGTCGGAAAAGGAAAAAAACCGATCGATGCATATTTAGATATTGAAGATATTTTACGAGTGGCAAAAGAAGCACAAGTCGACGCGATCCATCCTGGTTATGGCTTTTTATCAGAAAATTTGGAATTTGCTCGTCGGTGTCAAGAAGAAGGTATCACGTTTGTCGGACCTACTCTTCATCACTTAGATATTTTTGGTGATAAGATCAAAGCAAAAACTGCCGCTTTAGAAGCTGGTATCGCGTCGATCCCAGGCTCAGATGGACCGGTGGAAAGTATTGATGAAGTCTTAGCTTTTGCGGCAACGCATGAGTATCCGATCATGATCAAAGCTGCCCTTGGTGGAGGCGGACGCGGGATGCGGGTCGCACATGATGAAAAAGAAGCACGGGAAGGCTATGAACGCGCCAAAAGTGAAGCTAAAGCTGCTTTTGGGAGTGATGAAGTTTACGTTGAAAAATATATCGGTAACCCGAAACACATCGAAGTCCAGATCTTAGGCGATACCCACGGGAATGTGATCCATTTGTTTGAACGAGATTGTTCAGTGCAACGCCGCCACCAAAAAGTTGTGGAAGTTGCGCCGTGCGTATCGTTAGCACCTGAATTACGTCATGAGATTTGTCAAGCAGCAGTCCAATTGATGAAGCACGTGGGCTATGTCAACGCAGGAACAGTCGAATTTTTAGTTGAAGGCGATAAGTTTTACTTTATCGAAGTCAATCCGCGAGTCCAAGTGGAACATACGATCACCGAGATGATCACGGATATCGACATCGTAACGAGTCAATTATTGATCGCACAAGGCAAAGATTTGCACAAGGAGATCGGCTTGCCAAAACAAGAGGAGATCATTTTGAGTGGGGCAGCGATCCAATGTCGGGTGACCACAGAAGATCCGTTGAATGGCTTTATGCCAGACACGGGAAAAATCGATACATATCGTTCACCTGGTGGTTTCGGCGTTCGGCTAGATGTTGGTAATGCCTATGCGGGTGCGGTAGTTTCGCCTTATTTTGATTCGCTCTTAGTTAAAGTGTGTACTCATGGATTGACCTTTGAACAAACGATCCAAAAAATGCAACGCTGTTTGAAAGAATTTCGGATTCGGGGAGTCAAAACGAATATCCCGTTTATGCACAATGTGATCAGTCATCCGATTTTTCAATCAGGTGATGCCAAAACGACTTTTATTGACAACACGCCAGAACTATTTGAGTTTCCGCGGATTCGTGATCGTGGGAATAAAACGATGCGCTATATTTCTGAGATCACTGTCAATGGTTTTCCAGGCATTGAAAAGCAAACGAAGATTTTCCATGAACCACCGCGTTTACCGCAAGAGTTAGAACCACGTTCATTGAAGACAGCGAAAAATATTTTAACCGAAGCTGGTTCCAAAGGGGTCATTGAATGGATCAAAGCTCAAGACAAAGTATTGTTCACTGATACGACTTTCCGTGATGCCCATCAAAGTTTATTAGCAACTCGAGTGCGGACGCATGACTTTTTAAAGATTGCACAAAAAACGGGTGAAGCGATCCCTGAATTATTTTCCAGCGAGATGTGGGGCGGAGCAACCTTTGATGTAGCTTACCGTTTCTTAAGCGAAGACCCTTGGAAACGACTACGATTATTACGCAAAGCAATGCCGAACACGTTGATGCAAATGTTATTCCGTGGCTCCAATGCGGTCGGATATTCCAACTATCCAGACAACGTGATCCAAGAGTTTATCAAAGTGGCGGCTGAGCAAGGAATCGATGTCTTCCGAATTTTTGATAGTTTGAACTGGATTCCGCAAATGGAAAAAAGTATTCAAGCAGTGAAAGATACGGGTAAGATCGCTGAAGCAACGATGTGTTATACTGGCGATATTTTAGATCCGACGCGCAAAAAATATAATATCGACTACTACAAACAAATGGCAAAAGACCTGGAGAGTGTCGGAGCAGATATCATCGCGATCAAAGATATGGCGGGACTTTTAAAACCGCAAGCCGCTTATGAATTGATTAGTGAATTGAAAGCGACGACGGATTTGCCGATCCACTTGCATACCCATGATACAGCTGGTAACGGGATCATCACGAGTTCGGCAGCAGTCAAAGCGGGAGTGGATATCGTAGACGTTGCGATCAGTGCCATGAGTGGTGCGACGAGTCAGCCAAGTTTAAGCAGTTTGTATTATGCACTAGAAAATGGTGACCGTGCGCCTGAGATCAGTATGGCTAATGTTCGTCAATTGAATCATTATTGGGAAGATGTTCGGCCGTATTATCGGAGTTTTGAAAATGGGATCGTTGCAGCGCAAACTGAAGTTTATTTGCACGAGATGCCAGGCGGTCAATATTCAAATCTGCAGCAACAAGCAAAAGCAGTCGGACTAGGTGATCGTTGGGATGAGATCAAACAAGTCTATCATGATGTGAATATGATGTTTGGTGATATCATCAAAGTTACCCCATCTTCAAAAGTCGTTGGAGATATGGCTTTGTTCATGGTTCAAAATGATTTGACTGAAAAAGATATTTATGACCACGGCGATGAGCTGAGCTTTCCAGATTCTGTCGTTAGTTTCTTCCAAGGCGAATTGGGACAACCGGTCGGCGGCTTTCCGAAAAAATTACAACAGATCATCTTACAAGGTCGGCCAGCGTTACAAGAGCGTCCCGGTGCTTTAGCAGAACCAGTGAATTTTGAGAAGGTCAAACAAGAGCTGGCTGAATTAGTTGGATTTGAGCCAAGTAAAACCGATGTGTTAAGTTACTTGATGTACCCACAAGTCTTTTTAGATTATCAAAAAGGGTATACGCAATTTGGTGATGTGACACTACTTGATACTCCGACTTTCTTCCAAGGAATGCGGTTAGGTGAAACGATCGACGTCCAGATCGAAAAAGGAAAGATCTTGATCATTCGTTTAGACGAGATCGGTGAAGCAGATATTGAAGGCAATCGGACATTGTTCTTTAATTTAAATGGTCAGCGGCGTGAGATCGTAGTAAAAGATGCTTCGATCAAAAGTGCAGTTCAAACTAAACGCAAAGCTGAGCCGACTAATCGCGAACAGATCGGGGCGACGATGTCTGGATCAGTCTTGAAAGTCTTGGTAAAAAAAGGCGATCATGTTGAAAAAGGGCAACCGCTTTTAGTAACTGAAGCGATGAAGATGGAAACTTCGATCGATGCTCGATTTGTCGGAGAAGTCGATCATGTCTATGTTTCTGAAGGAGAAGCGATTGCATCTGGTGATCTATTGATCGAAGTCAAAGAAAAATAAGGGAGGCGCCATGAAACGTGCGATTGGTTTTATCAGTATCTTTTTATGCGTATTGATCGGATACTATATCCAACCGATCTTGTTTCCCCCGGCAACGCCGACTGTAAAAAAAATTCCGGAGCAACCGCTGCGGCACCATGCCTTAAAATATGAGCAAATCCCAGCAACGGGGTTTGCTCCTTTTATCGGGCAAAGTGTGGCACAATTTGAACAGACATTTGGTCTAGCAGAAAAAAGCGAACCCAGCGGATTCTTTTTTGAAACGCGTTTTTATTCGCTAGCGACGGGACGTTTAGCCGTCAACAGTGAAGAAGGCGTGGTCGTTGGGATCAATGTCGTAGCTAAGTCAGAACCGAAAGTGGCACCTTTTACCTTTGGCATGACCAATGAACAGCTATTTGCCAATATGAACTTGTCAGCGAATTTTGGCGTCACATATGATGAAGAACCCGTAGCGATTGTATTGAGTGAAGATGATATGCGGGCACGGCCGTTGATCGCGTTTAACAATCAAAGTTTTGCGATCTTGTTTTTTGATGCGCAAACGAAAAAGCTAGCGGCCATCACGTATTTAGATTTAGAGATGTTGCTACGTTTGATGCCGTATCAAATCAATAGCGGGAATCCGTTGTCGTATCGGATGCAAGATACGTCACAAGATTGGCAGCAGATCGATCAGACGACGCAAGTTCATTTGACAGAATTGATCGATGCCTATCGACAGACTAAACGGTTGCCTAAAAATCAACAGACTGCCGGAGCTGAAACGGCGAGTCACCAGTTGTTACAAAATTTTCTACAACAACCAGCTGCGGTGTTATCCAAGTCCCGCTTAGAGGAATGGCAAATGGATCAGACGGCACACTTAGTCAACGATGATTTTTATTTGACGCCAGCAGAATTCAAAAAGTTAGCCCAGACTGAAAAGATCAAGTACCAAGCAGGCTTTTTTTATTCGCCTGTGATCGATCCGTTTTTCTCGTTTTATTATTGGTGCAGTGAGCCGGCGCAAGTTGCTTTGTTCAATGGTCGAGCTGAAAACTTAGCGGTTGCAGTCGATCAACAAAATGTGCTAGTCTTAAAGCAGGAATTTGAAGAAACTAAAGGAAGTGACCGGCCATGATCTATAATGATGCGTTGTTTAAATTAGAAGATCTCAGCCATGATTTGATTGCAGCGGTCTTAAAAAGTCCGGTTTATCAAACGTATCTCGCCACCCAGCAAGCATTGAGGAATTCTCAGGTCGCGCAACAGCTGAAAAATGATTTTTTAACCCAACAAGCAGCTTTTGAAAAGCTCGCAGCCTACGGGAAGTATGCACCAGGCTATAAAAAAGCTCAGCAAGCGCTGTTTAAAGCGAAACGTTCATTAGACTTGCAACCGGAAGTCGCGGCCTTTAAAATGGCTGAGACGGAGTTACAACAAGTCTTAGATGCGATTACACAGACGCTTGCTGAAACGGTTTCGCCGGAGATCAAAGTCGCTTATGGGAATCCGTTTGAAAAAAGTCAGCATTGTAAGGGGAATTGTCATGGATAATACAGAATTTCAGATCCAAAAACGCCGTGGGATAATCGTTTGGGTCTATTCATTGAAACAATTAAAAACGTTGAAACGATATGGTTTGATCCATTACGTATCCCGTAAGATGAAGTATGTCGTACTTTACGTCAATGAAGAAGAGGTTGCTTTGACGCTAGAAAAATTACAACACTTGCATTTTGTCCGGCAAGTCGAGCAATCTTATCGTCCAGATATCGCGATGAACTTTGCGGAACGGATCGGGACTAAAGCCGCGTACCAAGTAAAAGACGAAGATGAATTAGATGTCGCAAATACGAAGATCCGTTTAGCTGAAACAGTCTAATGAGGATGAAAAATGTCTGATTTGATTCAAACATTTTTCATCTTTTTTGATTTTAAAAAGGGTATAATAAAACAGATCAATCGTTGATGGAGGGAAATAAGATGCGAGTAGTGGCAGGAGAATTTGGTGGCCGCAAATTAAAAAGTCTGGCCGGGAAAAATACCCGTCCGACGACTGATAAAGTCAAAGGTGCGATTTTTAATATGATCGGTCCGTATTTTGCTGGCGGGACTGCTTTAGATTTATTTGCTGGAAGTGGTGCGCTAGGGATCGAAGCAGTCTCGCGCGGGATGGAGCGCGCTGTTTTAGTTGAAAAAAATTATCGAGCATTGGAGATCATCCGGGAAAATGTTGCGGTGACTAAGGCCGAAGCCCAGTTTACGTTGCTGAAGTTGCCGGCTAATCAAGCGCTGAAACAATTAAAAACTGCTGGAGAGAAGTTTGATTTGGTCTTACTTGATCCTCCTTACGCCAAACAAGAGATCGTAGCACAGATCGAAGCGTTGATCGCAGATGAATTGTTGAGTGAGGCAGCAGTGATCGTCTGCGAGACGGATCAAAAAATCGAGCTACCTACAATGATCGGACCATTCCAACAAAAAAAACGGAATGTTTATGGTATCAGTGCGGTGACCATTTATGAACGGGAGGATTAAAATGAAAAAAATCGCTTTGTTCCCAGGCAGCTTTGATCCGTTGACGATGGGGCATTTAGATACGATTGAGCGAGGCGCAAAATTGTTTGATGAGTTGATCGTGGGCGTCTTTCTCAATACGAGTAAAAAAAGTTATTTCACGGCGAGTGAGAAGTTGGCGATCGTCAAACGATCAGTGGCTCATCTGCCAAACGTTAAAGTGATTGGTCAAGAACAAAAATTGACGGTGGAAGTTGCTAAAGAATGCGGCGCTCACTTTTTATTACGCGGAATCCGCAGTGTGAAAGATTACGAATATGAAAAAGATATCGCAACGATGAATCACCATTTAGCACCAGACTTAGAAAGTGTCTTTTTACTGGCTTCACCGCAATACAGTCATATCAGTTCCAGTATTTTAAAAGAAGTCATGGCATTTTCCGGTGATGTGGCCGATTATTTACCACAGCCGGTCTGTGAAGCCTTAGAAAAGAAGCGTGATCAAGATGAAAAATAAAAAGAATTTAAAAAAACTTTCAATCGTCTTCTTATTGCTGGTGATCGTAGCTTGTTTGATCGTACCGATTCCTTATTACATTGAAGAACCGGGAGCGACGATCGATTTGAAAGATTTGATCACAGTTGATGGGAAACAAGATGAGCAAAAAGGCTCCTTTAGTTTGACTTCAGTCGGCGTACGGCGAGCGACAGTTTTTACAGCTGCTAAAGCACAGTTCAAACCGTTTGAAGAAGTGATCTCGGCTAAAGAATTGACAGGCGGTTCTAGTGATCAAGAATATGAACAGATGCAGCAATTTTTTATGGAGTCTTCGCAAAATACCGCGATCGAACAAGCGCTTAAATTAGCCAAACGACCGTATGAATTGAACTATCAAGGTGTGTATGTTTTAGGCGTGGAGAAAAATTCTAATTTCCGCGGAAAAGTCGAAGTCGGCGATACGGTCACTAAAGCGGATGGGAAAAGCTTTAAGAGTAGCGAAGCGTTTATGAAATATGTCAAAGGTCAAAAAGTTGGTCAAACGATGAGCATCACTTATGTCCAAGCTGGAAAAACGAAAAAAGCGACCGGCAAGTTGATTCGCTTACCGACTGATAAAAAGCCGGGGATCGGGATCACATTGACCGATCACACTGAGATCAAAGCGGATCAGAAGGTGACTTTCCATACCGAAGATATCGGCGGACCATCAGCAGGGTTGATGTTTACCTTGGAAATTTATGAACAGTTGACTGGTAAAGATTTGCGACACGGACAAAAGATCGCGGGGACTGGGACGATCAGTTCGACAGGCGAAGTCGGCCGAATCGGCGGGATCGATAAAAAAGTCGCCAGTGCAGCAGCTGACGGAACAAAGATCTTCTTTGCTCCGAAAGATAAAATTACCAAAGATATGAAAAAGGCTGACCCTTCCATTAAAACAAATTACGCGGAAGCAAAAGCAGCTGCTAAAAAGTTAAAAACCGATATGAAAATCGTACCTGTTACGAGCGTTCAAGATGCGTTGGATTATCTCAATCAACTAAAATAAAGTAAAAGTCGAGCCAAGTCGCTCGGCTTTTTTTGCGTAGCTTTTTTTAAAGGAGGGAAGTTATGCCAGAACAATTAAAAAAACCGGTCGTCTTATTGGGGGCGGTGATCATGGTGGTGGTCGCAGCATTTTTTCTACTGAAGCGTCCGGCAATTGAACGTGCTGCACCTGCTAGTGAGTTGGCTTTTTCAACTAGTCAGTCAACGGTGGCGACTACAGAAACGAGCAGCGCTGAATTATTTGTGGATGTGAAAGGAGCCGTCAATCACGGTGGGATGTACCGTTTAAAAGCGGGCATGCGTTTAATGGATGCGATCGAATTAGCTGGCGGTTTTACTGCGGAAGCCGATCAGACCCGGATGAACTTTGCTAAACTTTTGATAGACCAAGAAGTGATCTATGTTCCGAAAGTCGGGGAAGCTGTACCAGAACAATTAGCAGCACCACCTGATCCGACAGGAAGTGTGACGGGCGGCGACCCGGCAACTAGTGAAGGTGGTAAAATCAATTTAAACACAGCAGATGAAAAGCAGCTTCAAGAACTATCAGGTATCGGCGAAAAAAGAGCACAAGATATTTTGAAGTACCGTGAAGAAAACGGCAGCTTTCAAGCGGTAGAAGATTTGACAAAAGTTTCAGGTATTGGTGAAAAGACACTTGAGAATTTAAAAGATTCTATTACAATAAAGTAAAAACAAAAAACGAGGTAATCATGATGACTACAGAAAGAATTCCTTGGGATCAATATTTTATGGCACAAGCGGTCTTGCTTTCGTTGCGTAGCACGTGTACGCGACTAGAAGTGGGCGCGACGATCGTAAGAGACAAACGAATCATTGCCGGTGGGTATAACGGTTCTGTTTCCGGCGATGTCCATTGCATCGATGATGGCTGCTACGTGGTAAACGGCCATTGCATTCGGACGATCCACGCCGAGATGAATGCCCTGTTGCAATGTGCCAAGCTAGGGATCGCGACTGATCAAGCGGAAGTTTATGTGACACATTTCCCCTGTCTGGCTTGCACAAAAGCTTTATTGCAAGCAGGAATCAAAACGATCCATTATTTACACGATTACCACAATGATCCTTACGCACTCGAATTGATCCAACATGTGGGTGCGCGCGTTCATCAAGTGGAACTAGAAAATAAGTATTTTACTAAATTACAGTTAGGGGAAGCTGCTGCCGCACTTTTCCATGACTGAAGTTAAAAATTTTTATTTACTGCCGATCGCTGCTAGTTTGTGTTTTGTGAGTGTGCTCTATTCAACACATAAAGGCTGGCTCGTGATCGGGGTAGTGATTGGAGTACACATCTGCTGGATGAAACGGTCAAAGCTGATCTGGCTGACGGTTTTATTCAGCTTTTTGCTTGGCATTCGAACGTGGAGCTATATGGAAAAATTAACACAGCTACCGGAGACAGTCACCCAAGCGCCGGTCACCATTTTGCGAGATACAGTCGTCATCAATGGGAGCAGTCTACGTTTTACTGGCAAGTTTCAGCAACAAAAAGTTACAGTTTCGTATCGTTTGAAAGATGAAGCTGAAAAAAAGTTTTGGCAAACGCAACGAGTTCAACAAGTCAAATTAACTGGAGAAAACAAGCCGTTATCACCTGCGCGTAATTTAAAAGGCTTTGACCAGCAAGCTTATTATCTAGGGCTGGGGCTCGCTGGTCAATTCACAGCCGACCGCCTCACTGATTTTAAAACAGCGCCGCCTGATTTAGCTTATTGGCGGGAAAGTTTGTTTCGTCAAATCGATCAGTGCTTTCCCCAAAAATTAGCCAGCTATATCAAAGCATTAGTGTTAGGTTTCAAAGATGAGCATTTTAGTGATCAAAAAGAATTGTACCAAAAAACTGGTCTGCTTCATTTATTTGCTTTATCTGGTTTGCATATCCAATTTTATTTAGGTGCGTTTCACGTTTTACTAAAGCGTTTGGGACTAGTCCGCGAGACGCGTTTGATCATCTTACTGCTCATTAGTTTTTTGGTGTGGGGCTTTACCGGTTGGGCAGTCAGTGTCTTACGGGCTTTGTTGAGTTTTTTAATCGTCTTTTTATTAACGACATTACAACTTCGATTAGCTAAACTAGACCAGTGGAGCTTCGTTTTACTGGGGGTCTTACTCTTTCGCCCGCTTGTTTTATTGACAGCTAGCGGACGTTTGAGTCTGTGGCTAGCATTGCTGCTGGTTTTTTTGCCGGAAAAATTTTCTCGACCGGTGACATTCCAAATTGCTTTCAGTCTTTTTATGATACCATTATTAGTTTTTGAATTTAGTGAATGGTCTGTGTTGGGTGGGGTGTTTACGCTGTTGTTGTTTCCCATTTTTCAATGGCTGCTGTTACCGGGCTGCTTACTTTTGTTTTGTTTGAGTTTTTTGTGGGTCCCAACCTTTTTAATTCAAGGTCTTAGCTTATGCTTTACTTTATTGGAACACGGACTCGCATTTTTTCAATTGCAGCCATTGGTTTTAGGAAAACCGAGCGTGGGAGTGTTTAGTCTAATTTGGTTTCTGGCCTTTTTAAGTTTAGCGTGTCATAAGCGGAAAAATCAGTTGTGGCTAGTGGGCAGTATCTGCCTGTTACTTATTAGTGTTAGTTTTGATCCTCGCGGGTTGGTGGCATTTGTTGATGTAGGACAAGGCGACAGTATTTTTATCAAACTACCCTTCAAACAAGAAACGTTTTTGATCGACACGGGCGGGAGATTGCAATTTAAACAAGCGGCTTGGCAACGGGGAACGTATCGCCCGCCGTCGGATTATAATTTAGTTCCTTTTTTAAAAAGCCAAGGGATCAAACGAATCGATCATCTTATTTTGACGCATAATGATGCGGACCACATGGGAGAATTGGAAAATGTAGCGCGGTATTTCCAACTGCAAACGGTCTATGTGGCTAACGGGGCTGAAAAAAAGATCGCCTTGCGTTTAAAACGTTTGATCAACAATCAAACGAAAGTCAAATTAGTTAAGACTGGTGATGTGATCGGAAAAAAATTAGCAGTGCATGTTGTGTCACCGACCACTAGTGAAGGGGAAAATGATCAATCGATCGTCACGTTTTTTAAAATCGGACAGCGCCGCTTCTTATTGACCGGCGACTTAGAAAAAACGGGCGAGGCGGCAGTCTTGCAAAAATTTCCTCAATTAAGAGCAGATGTTTTAAAAGTCGGTCATCATGGCAGTAACACTTCAACGTCAGCAGAATTTTTAAACCAGTTACGCCCAACGGATGCTGTGATTTCAGCGGGGCGCAATAATCGCTATGGGCATCCAACAAATGAAACATTAAAAATATTGCAAATGAAAAAAATCCACATCCACCGAACCGATCAACAAGGGATGATCTATTACCAGTGGTCGCCGTACCCATTCAAAAAAACTAGTTCCTTACAATCCACGATAGCTTTTCTAAACTAATCGTGATAGCATAAAAACTCAGGAGGATGGGGACATGGAAACACAACAGGCAATCCAACAAATCAAACAACAACCATTAGCACCCATGTATTTAGTGACCGGGACGGAACTTTATTTACAAGAACAAGTACGCCAAGCTTTTTTGACACGAATGGAGCAAGATGATTTAGAAGAATTAAATTTTATGCGCTTTGATTTGGAAGAAAATAATTTAGTAGAAGTCGTAGCCGAAGCAAAGACATTACCGTTTTTTGGTGATTATCGGTTGATCTTTGTCGAGCAGCCCGCCTTTTTGACCAGTAAAGGCAGTGCTAGTGAGAGTGAGATCACTCAGTTATTAGCGTATTTAAAGGCGCCACTAGCTTCCACGATTTTAGTTTTTTGGGCCAATTACGAAAAATTAGATGCGCGAAAAAAAGTGACCAAAGCATTGAAAAAAGCCGCTAGTGAGATTGAGACGGCCCCTTTAAAAGAAAATGAATTACGCCGTTTTTTACAACAATACTTGGCAAATGCGGGCGTCAAGCTGAACCAAGACGCATTGGAACTTTTTTTGCGTTTAACAGATTTTGAACTGACTAAAGCGATGAATGAGCTGGAAAAATTGATGTTGGCTGCTGGTGATAGTGGGGTGATCACTAAAGCGGACGTTGAAGCATTAGTTCCTAAAACGCTTGAGCATAATATTTTTGAATTGACTGAGCAGATCTTACAAGGCCAAACGGAAGCTGCCTTAAAAACGTATGAAGAACTGCATCTGCAAGGAGAAGAGACGATCAAATTAAATGCGATCTTGATTGGTCAGATCCGGTTACTGTTGCAAACTAAAATTTTACAAAAGATCGGGTATCAGCAAGCGAACATTGCCGAAACATTGAGCATTCATCCGTATCGAGTGAAATTAGCATTACAACAAGTCAAACGTTTCTCATTAGCTTTTTTAACGACGCTGTATGATGAGCTAGTCGAAAATGATTACCAAGTCAAAGTCGGACAACTAGATAAAGAGTTGAGTTTTCAATTATTTATTTTAAAAACGACAGCCAAATTAAGTTAAGAGCCGTTCAAGGATTTTTCTTGAAGGGCTCTTTTTTGTAGGATTGAGTAAATGAATCTCTGTTAGCGAAGTTTACACAGAATTTACGCATTTAAAACGAGAAATAAAAAAACAGTTCTTATACTTAGCTATGAAAGGAGAACTATTTGTCCAAAAAATTTAAATAGCGATAAGGGGAAAAGAACGTTGAACTCATTTTATAAAACGAAACGATTATTATGGGCGGCTTTAGCGGTCTCATTGACCGGGGCGGTCAGTGAGCTCCAGGCTATTTCAGCTGATGCGCAAGCTGATCAAATCAGTGCACCGGCACAGCCGAAAACGCTCGCTGATTTTTCAGTGGCCGCTGGAAAATTACAATTGCAATCGAGCTTGCCGCTAACGACTACTACGCAAGGAACGCCAGTGATCAAACAAGCACCAGGACTTGCAACCGAGGCCGCTTATTTTGATGGAAAATCTGCCGTGTTAGCGCCTTTTGGAAGCAATTTACAACAGCAATTCCACGAACAACTCACGATGGAAGCTTTTTTTAGAGCAGATGAGCTTTCGCAAAGTGAGATGGATCTTTTTTCAAATCAACAAGGTGGGGGTGTCGGACTTGGCTTTGAAGGTGGGCGGTTAACCTTTTTTGGTTTTACCGGTGATCATTACGTCACGCCAAAAGCGACAGTCAAAGCGCATCAATGGATTCATGCGGTAGGGGTGATCGATGAGCAAAGTGTCGCGTTATACGTCAACGGACAGTTGGTCGAGAAACTTCCTAAAGCGGGACCATTGAAATTCACTACCAATCCCAATGCACAAAATCTAGTTTTAGGCGGTGACAGTAGTAGCGCAAATGGAGCTGAGTATTTATTTCGAGGCTTTATAAACCGTGCCCGCTTATATCCGACCGCATTGACTGCCGATCAAATCGCTGAACTAGCTACACAAGCGCATAGTCAAGATGTGGCAGAGCCGATTCAAACGCAAAATTTACAAACTAGTTTGGTCGGGGCAAAGACAAGCGTCCAAGCTAGTAATTACGATTTGAATGTTCAAGTGAGAGGGGAAACAGAAGGGGATATCGATCAGTTAACTTTAGAGGTGAGCTATGATCCTCGGCTAGTAGCTTTTAAAGGGGTTCGCAATAATTCGTTTACTAGTAATACGACCGTATCCGATGATCACAATGGTAAGTTGCAACTTCAATTCACAGGCGCACTTTCAACCGCTGATTTGATCAATTATGCGAAAACGACGATCGCGCAACTGTCATTTGCGACCTTGCCTACAACGAATGATCAAAAAGCTAATTTTAAAATCAGTCAAGTCACTGCACAAGTTGCAGGTCAAATCGTTAAACCAAATGTGACACTTGCCGATCAAGCAGTGACGATTTTAGCGGATGATCCATTTGATTATAATCATGATGGGTTAGTGAGTGTCGGGGATGTGGCATTGGCTCCAGCCCAGCAAAAAGCGCTGGTGGCTCAAAAGGCGACGATCTATCCATACAAGCACGTGCTCGTTTTAACAACGGATGGTGGGGGCAATCCATGGGACCCGACTGGACTGTTTTATGCGAACGGAACGGCAGCACCCCAGTGGACGAATGATCCGGCACTCTTAGCTAAGCGGCAAAATTCATTTGCGCTTAATTTTTTTAATCATGAAGCCGCCATGTCGACAAGTGCTAAAGCGATCTATCCAACGATGTCTGGGATCAACTATGCTTCGATCCTCCACGGTTTAGATTGGAATGAATTGCCAACAGATTATCAATTAGATAATGAGAGTGCCGGTCAATTTTATTTCAATGATTTTGGGAAACCGACCGGACTTTATCCATCGATCTTTAAAGTCCTCAACCACTATCAACCAAAGCGGACGCTGAGTGTTTTTTCTGAATGGTCACAAATTCCAAATGGGATCGTGGAACCTGATGCAGCGGTACAAAAAGAATATGATGGGACACCGGGACAGTCTTATCGCAAAATCGCAGCCTATATCAGCTCGCCTCAATTTGATAAGACGGCGTTTACTTTTTTACAAGACGATTCGATGGATCACGCGGGGCATTCGACCGGTTTTTATAATGATCGTTACTGGACGAATTACAAAACTTATGATGAACGTTTCAAAAGTGTGATCGACAGCTTGAAAAATAGTGGTCACTTAGATGATACGTTGGTGATCTTTAATGCGGATCATGGTGGTTCAGGTCTTAATCATGGCGGAGCATCCCCGGCTGAATCGAACATCTTTATTGCACTTTACGGCCAAACGGTTCCTCAAGGTAAACGACTAACTGGCGGTAGCAATCGCGATATCACGCCAGTAGCTTTACAGGCGTTGGGCGTTCCGCAAGCACCTTCGATGACGGGAAGTGTATTTGATCCGCAAGCGTTTATGAAACAAAGTGAACTGGCAGCTAAAAAACGGGATACTGAGCGAGTGGTGATCGGGAAAAGCCAACACGTTTTACATTTTAACTGGCAAAAAAAACAAGCAGTCAAAGCCGTTGATTTAGTCATCGAGCTAAATGGTCAAGCAAAAGGGACCTTGAAGCCAAACGATGGGAAGATTTTACGCGATCAAGTTGAAAATGGTCAGTGGAAGATCACCTTAGCTTACGATCAGATGCCGACTGACTTTTTAACGCTCACTACAACTGACTCGGCGGCAAAAATGAACGTCAGCCAAATGATGCTAGCCGATTCAGCTGGGAAAGAAATATACAATGACTTAACTGATTATTCAACTGAAAAATTAGATGCAGCGCTGCAACAAGCGGCCCAAATTCAAGCAAAACCAGGTCAAACTTTCACTGCGGCGAGTCAAAAAGTTTTAGCTGAGGCAGTTAGTCAAGCCCAAGCATTGCTGCAATCGGCTACTCTGACGACTGAAGCCGCGAATCAAGCTGCAGAAAAAATCACCGCGGCGATCACGGGGCTCCAACTGGAACCGGCGAAACCGACTGCAATCAAAAAAGATCAGTTGAAACAAGCAATCGCAGCTGCAGAAAAAATCAAACCTCATGCGGGTCAGCATTTTACAGCTAAAAGTTATGGGGAATTCACCGCGGCTTTAGCTGCCGCTAAACAAGTGCTGACCACTAACAAAGCGGATCAAGCTCAAATAGATCAGGCCTGTGAGCGATTACTAGCAGCTAAAAAAGCCTTAGTCGAAGAAACAGATGTTACGGCTAGTGGAAGTTCAACTACTTCTGATAGCCGTCAGCCTAGTGAAAGTTCAACGGCCACTTCAAGTACTAAATCAAGTGAAAGCCATTCGAGTGAAACACCAACGACCACCACTACTAGTCAGCAAACGGCGATCGTAACTGGTAGCACGAGCGGATCGACTGACACCGCAGTAAAAGAAGTACCAGCAGGATCAGTCGTACCGGCTGAGCAAGGTGCAAAGGGTACCGCTAGTCAAACTAATCCAGCCACAAGCTCGGATTTTTGGTCCAATATCTTAGCAGAACCAAAAAGATTTCCTCAAACCAATGATCGGATCGCAAAAGTTTCAGTTCTTTTCGGCGGTTTACTCGTGATTGTGGCCATTGGAATTGCTTGGTGGCGTCACGTAATAAAGAAATCAAATGATCCATTGAATTAAAATAAGCAGCCAACAAAAAAGAGCCGAGAGAAAAATTTCTCTCGGCTCTTTTTTAAATCATCATCACTGTTTTAGGCTAATTTTTTAGCTAAACGTGATTTGTCGCGGTTGGCTTTGTTTTTGTGAATCAAACCTTTTGATTCAGCCATATCGATTGCTTTAACAGCTTCTTTATAAAGCTCGTTAGTATTTTCAGCACCGGCTGCAGCAGCTTCTTCAAATTTTTTAACGGTCGTGCGCATTGCGCTCATTTGAGAAGAATTTTTAGCATTTGCGGTTTCGCTTGTGCGAACACGTTTGATTGCAGATTCAATGTTTGGCATCTGGAATTCACCTCCGAAATTAAGTCTTATACGGGAATCCGTACAATTCAACATTACTCATTATACATAAAGGCAAGTAGCAATGCAATAAAATCGTGACAAGTTTTTTTCCTTAACAGATATTTTTCTCAGTAGCTAAAAAAAGCAGCAGAAAAATTCAGCTGGGTATGCTACTATGAATGAGAAAAAAACAGAAGGATGTGACAAGTTGAGTATTGCGTTAATAGTGACTGTGACTTTAGTGATGGGCGTGATCTTTGTCAATGGCTGGACTGATGCGCCAAATGCGATCGCAACGGCTGTATCGACCCGGGTCTTAAAACCAAATACGGCGATCGGGCTAGCGGTAGTGATGAATTTTCTCGGCGCTCTGGTGATGACGTATTTTAACGCGCAAGTTGCTGAGACCATCAGTAATATCGTGACCTTTGAAGGAGCCGGCAATGCAGCACAAGTCGCCCTTGCATCGTCGTTGTTTTCGATCGTTGTTTGGGCGGTCACCGCTTGGTATTTTGGGATTCCGACGAGTGAATCACACGCGCTGATCGCCGGGCTCACCGGTTCAGCCATGGCGATGGGAGGACTTTCGGCAGTCAATGGCGGCGAGTGGATCAAAGTTTTGGTCGGCTTAGTCGTTTCTACGTTAATGGGTTTTGGCGGCGGCTTTTTAGTAACGCGGCTGTTGGCTAAACTTTTTCAAGGCGTCAATCGCCGAAAAGCCAACCAAGTCTTTACGGTGGGCCAAGCGATCAGTGCGGCGATGAATGCTTTTTTGCACGGTGCGCAAGACGGTCAGAAATTTATGGGTGTCTTTATGCTGGGGCTTTTTTATAACAATCTCGTCGAAAAAACGGGCAACGGTTTTGTGATCCCGCTGTGGGTGATGGCGCTGTGTTCCTTAACGATGGGAGTAGGCACTTCAGTCGGCGGCATGAAGATCATTAAGTCCGTTGGGATGGACATGGTGAAACTGGAAAAATACCAAGGTTTTGCGGCGGATCTGAGTGCAGCGATCTGCTTGTTCCTCGCTTCGATTTTTGGGATCCCCGTATCAACGACCCATACGAAAACCACTGCGATCATGGGAGCTGGTGCTGCTAAACGGATGACTAGTGTCGATTGGAGTATCGTAAAAGATATGATCTTAGCGTGGGTCTTGACGTTTCCAGGTTGTGGCGTGATCGCTTTTATCATGGCAAAACTATTTGTAGCGATTTTTTAATAAAAAGGAGAAGACGATGGCAAGAAAGAAAACCTATGATTATTTTGGTGCGATGAACCAACTCGCAGAATATTCGGCCACTTCGGCACAAGTGTTGAAAGAATTGATCGACGACTATTCAGCAGAAAAATTTGAAGAAAAATCCGAAGTGATCCATCAACTGGAACATCAAGGTGATGAGATCTCAAAAAATACGATGAATGAACTGTTTGATTCTTTCATCACGCCGATCGACCGAGAAGATATCGTGGAGATCATCAATCACCTTGATGATATTTTAGATGGGCTGAATGCGACGACTTATTTATTTGAAAATCTCGTGATCCAAACGATCCGAGAAGATACGGAGCAGTTTTTACAATTGGTGGTCACTGCAACTAAAGGCGTCGTCAAAGCGACTAACGAATTTGCGAAATTCAAACATTCTAAAACGTTGAAAGGCTATATCCAAGAAGTCAATCAGACGGAATCAGAAGCAGACCGCCTTTACAGCGCGCTGACGAAAAAATTATTCACCGAAGAACGTGATCCAATCGAGATCCTTAAATGGAAAGATGTGTACGATCATTTTGAAGCAATCATCGACGACTGTGAAGATGCCGCTGATGTGATCGAAAGTTTAGTGATCAAAAATACGTAAGTCAAAAAATCCGACCTCTGTTTATTAGTAGAAGTTGGATTTTTTGGTTTTGAAACTGAATAGCTGCTCAAACTTGCCTTCTGCTTTGAAAAAGAGTAAACTTTTCAAAAATAATGAGGAGGAGTTTTCATGGGATTAAATGAATATATTTTAGGTTTAAATAATTTAGAAAAGATTCGCCGTGCACCAGGATATTTCAAATTCACGGAGCACACGGTGGCTTCCCATGCGTATCGTGTGACTTCGATCGCGCAAGTTTTAGGGGATATCGAAGAACAAAACGGCGTGACGATCGATTGGAAACTCCTGTATGAAAAAGCGTTGAACCACGATTACACGGAACGATTTATCGGAGATATCAAAACACCAGTCAAATACGCGAGTCATGAGTTGCGGGGAATGTTGCAAACGGTGGAAGAAAAAATGACTGATCGTTTTATCACGCAAGAGATTCCGCCAGAGTTTCAAGCAATTTATCGCCGGCGTTTATTTGAAGGCAAAGACGAGACGGTAGAAGGACAAATTTTAGCTATTTCAGATAAAGTCGATTTGCTGTATGAATCATTTGAAGAGATCATCAAAAATAATCCGGAAAAAGTGTATCAAGAAATGTTCATGGAAGCTGTTCAAACGATCAAAAGTTTTGATACGCGCCCGAGTGTCCATTACTTTTTCGCGCAGATCTTTCCCGAATTACTAGATCAAGAATTTTATGGCCGAGCAGAGTTTTTAGCCAAACTCGCGACGCTGGATTAGGCTACTTGCTACTTGTCTGACCTTTTTTCTGCTATGATAAGCACAAGAGGTGAAAAGATGTATCAACGGTTTATCCATAATCAAAGTTTACGGCGCTTTTCAGTTTTAGCGCTGATCATCGTCAGTTTATATTTAACGCGTTCCTTTATGACCACGATTTTATTGACGTTCATCTTTACTATTTTGTCAGTGAAGATCGTGGGTTTTTTAGAAAAAAAGACCCAGCTGCCCACAAGCTTACTGACCTGTGGTGTCTATATCGCAGAAGTCTTGTTGTTGTATTTGCTGATTACTCAATACGCGTCAATGCTGACTGAACAAGCGATCCAAACGTATAATTCGATCGTTCATTTTTATCAAAAGCGTGACTATGATTCAAATGTCGTCTTAAAATATGTTTCTGATTATTTAGCTCATCACAATTGGCAAGAAAAATTGGAGAGTGGAGCGGGGATCATTTTCACTCAGCTGCAACATGTGGGCGAATTTGCGTTGGCTTTTTTCTTATCGTTCATGTTGAGTTTCTTTTTCATGTTAGAAAAGCAAAAGACCGCCGCTTTTTCACGGCATTTTTTGACGAGTGATCTCGGCTGGTTGTTTGCTGATATTGCTTATTTTGGCCGAATCTTCAGTGAGACATTTGGTGTAGTGATCGAAGTGCAACTGTTGATTGCAATCGTCAACACGGCGATCACGACGGTAGGCTTAGGGTTGATCGGCTTTCATCAATTGCCGACACTGGCGATCATGATCTTTGCTTTGAGTTTGATTCCAGTAGCCGGCGCGATCGTCTCCTGCATTCCCCTAAGTTTGATTGCGTATTCCACCGGCGGCATCCAAAGTGTTTTATATGTGTTGATCTTGATTTTGATCGTTCACTGCATCGAAGCATATATTTTAAATCCTAAATTCATGTCAAGCCGAACTAAATTGCCGATTTTTTACACGTTTGTGATTTTGTTGTTCAGCGAAAAATTTCTCGGTGTTTGGGGATTGATCGTGGGAATTCCGATCTTTACCTTTTTCTTAGAGATCATCCACGTTAAAAAAGGCGAAGGAGCTCAGTGATCTAGTGAATTCGGGTCAAAAGGACAGCGCCATATGCAATAGTCGTGACACTGTCGTAATACCAAACGTGTAACGCAAGCGAAAGCCGGCTACCTCCCATTAAAAATTATGGGAAGGTAGCCGGCTTTTAACGTCTTAGTTCAAAAGGAAAAATTATTTTTTATGATTTTCTCGGAGTTGTTGGATCGTTTTTTCTTCAGGAGTCACAAAAAGTGTTTTTTGATTTTCATAAATCACAAAGCCGGGTTTAGCGCCATTTGGTTTATGGACATTTTTTACGGCGACGTAATCGACGGGGACTTGAGCTGATTGGCGGTATTTAGAAAAATAAGCAGCTAGCTCGGCGGCTTCTAGTAAGGTCGTTTCACTCGGGTCGGTGTCTTTGATGATCACATGTGAACCGGGAATGTTTTTCGCATGGAGCCAAATATCCGTTTTTTTGGCTGTTTTTAAGGTCAGTTGGTCATTTTGCAAGTTGTTTTTCCCGACTAAGATCAACGTGCCGTCACTAGCGGTAAACTCTTCCGGTTTGGAAGGTTTGCTGTTGCGCTTTTTGCTACGCTTTTTCTTCAAGTAACCACTAGCGATCAATTCTTCACGGATCACCTCGATATCCATCGGACCGGCTAATTCCAACTGGGCTAAAATGGATTGTAAATACGCGATTTCTTCTTTGGCCGATTTGATTTGAGTGTAGATCAATTTGACGGCATTTTTTAACTTTTGATATTTATGGAAATACTTTTGCGCATTTTGGCTAGGGGAAAGCGCTGGGTTCAGCGTAATTTTCAGTGGCTGATTCTCTTCATAATAATTTTCCAGCTCAACACTTTCAGCGCCCCGCGGGACTTGGGCCATAAAAGTCGTCAACAGTTCACCTCGCCGGCGATATTCTTCGGCATTTTCGGAATCTTTTAGTGTTTGCTGACGTTTTTCAAGTTTAGTTTGATTGCGTTTGATCTCATTTTCCACTTTGCGAATCAATTGATTCCCCAGTTGTTTGACCCGATCTTTTTCAGCTTTTTCACCGTAAAAAGCATCCAGCATCAAACTTAAATTAGGAAAGTGTTGCGCTTTAGTGAAAGTCTCAAACTCAATCGGCGCAAAAAATTCTTTTTGGCCTTTTTCACCGATCGTTGGAGTGGGTTGTTGGGTAACTTGCTGCCAAAAAGCTTGCCAAACTTTTATTTTTTCATTTGGTGCTTGAGCCAACCGAAAACGCAATTCTTCGGCAGTGTCTCGACCTAAACCTTGAAAATGTTGTTGCAAATAACGCGCATCTAATTTTTCGGCGGTGGCTAAAATTTCGAAGACTTCCGTTTTCGACGCGGTAAAAGGGTTCAGTTGTGTTTGCTTAGGTGGTGCGATGTAGTCAACACCAGGTAAGATAGAACGGTACGTGTTTTGCGAGCTCCCGATGTGTTTGATCGCGTCTAAAATTTTATTCGTCTCAGCGTTCAGCAACACGATCGTAGAGTGGCGGCCCATCAGTTCGACGATGAGCACGATATTTTGCAGATCACCTAATTCATTTCGTTTACTAAAAGTGAAATGGACGACGCGATCGTTTTCGACTTGATGGATCGTCTCTAAGATCGCGCCTTCTAAATACTTTCGGAGCATCATGACGAAATTCGGTGGGTTCTCCGGATTGTGATAGGCAATCTTAGTTAGCTGCATCCGAGCGTAACTAGGGTGAGCGGATAATAATAAACGTTTATTTTCGCCGCGGGCTCGAATCACTAGGACGATCTCGTGTTCATAAGGCTGATGAATCTTGGCGATCCGCCCGCTCAATAATTCAGTTTTTAATTCGTTGACGATGGTATGGGTAAAAACTCCGTCAAAGGACATCTTTTTTCCCTCATTTCTTGTAAGCTAACTTACATTATAACGAAAAAAACGCCAGTAACCAAATAAGTTACCGGCATTTTTTGTTTCACGCTATGATTTGACTGAAAAAACCAGCACTGGATCAGAAAAACTTTATTTCAAGGCTTCACTAAACGCCTCTAACTGGACTAAGACTTCTTGTAACAACAACTCGGCTTCTTTTGGTAATTGATCATAGCCACCGTTTACGACTTCCCGCGATTGGATGAAATCAAGTCGAATTTTCATTCGTTTGATCAAAGTCCACAAATAATGTTGATCATTAAAGTCGACCTCGTGACCGGCTAGCGGTAAATAACTCAATTCTTTCACCGGGCCAAACGGAATGAATTCAGCTTGTTCTTCAACGATTTGCTCAAGGCTGCCCAATGTTTCTTGCGGTGTTACTTTTTGCTGATTGAAAAAACCTGTATTCAAAATGTAGCAATCGGTTTGGTGCTTTGCAAATAGATCCCGAAAATCGCGGTAGTCTTCCGCTAGTGGATAACTGCGGAAAGGATTGGCAAATGGTTCGATCACGAGTTCATCAGCGGCTCGTTTGCCGACCATGTATTCGGCCGTAGAGCGTTTAGTCGCAAGCGTGACACCAAATGCAGCTCCTAGCGCGGGATTTTCGACTTTTATGATCGGCGGCAAGCTATCATCTTTCATGATCCAAAAGACACCATCGATTTTTTCCGCGATATGATCGACTCTATTTTTAGTCGCAAAACGACTTTTGACGCTGCGGCCATTGCCGTTTCGAATGTCTTCTGTCACCATTACTTTTTGATTGTGTTCATCTAATGTCACACCGATATTTTGGGCGGTGACGATATAGCCGACTTCCGTAGAATCCATCGGGTAGTCTTGCGTTTTATCAAAATAGGCAGGTTCTAAGGCAGTCGTTGCACCATCTTTTTTAGAAATGACAAACGCATCGTCATGTAAAACATCGATTTCGTATTTATGATCATGCTGAGCTAAGGTGATCGTTGATTTGCCTGAGCCGGAAAGACCAAACGCAGCCATCGTGTAGTTGCGTTTGCCAAAACGATATTGTTTCATCCCGCCGTGGCATGCGATGAACTGATTTCGATGCGCCATGGCCCATGCTAACGTCAAGGTCGCTTTTTTTAGTTCACCAAAATAGCGTAAGCCTAACACTGCGGCACAATTATGTTCTGCATCGATGATGACTAAACCATGAGGAAACTCGGGGTCAGACCAGTCAGGATCGGCAAATAAAAAGATGTCGCCTTCTGGGATCACTTGCGAATCTTGGTAAAATTTTTTATTCTCACTCGTATGCATTTGAAAGTTCAACAAATAAGAATAGAGATTAGCCGCATATTCTTCTGGTAACATCAAATGCGCCGAGACTGAAAATTCTTGGTCTAAACCCACTAAGACATCGCCGCGGTAAAAATTTTTTTCCCGCGACTGAAAGATCGCTTCCCGTAAAATCTCGCTATAATGATAGGGATCGACGCCTTGTTGTCCAATGATCCGGCGTGCAGCAGCGGTTCGGCCCACCACAGTTCCGTCATTTGAAACTAACACTTTAGCGTTGGTGGGTAAGCCAAGTTCATGGGTATGCAAGACATCTAAATCCGTCGTGATAGTCCCAGGACACGCTTGGGCTAAGTTATAAGCGGTAGTCAAGCTGTTGATTTTTTTTACATTATTCCCGTAAAAAGCAGTCTCGATGGTAGTTCGAAAATTAGACAGCAACGGATTTTGCTGATTGATCTCACTGCGAGGGATCTTCCCAATACTACTCATAAAAAAACCTCCTTACATTCTTCTCTACATTATGATAGCATTAAAATAAATCTCTTACAAATAATAAAAAAACACGTTTTTCTAATCAAAAACTCTTTTAATGAAAAAAGTACCAGTTGTTAGATTTTCTTTGCTAAAATGAAAGGCAGGTCAATTCAAGAAAGCTAGGGTGTGAGATGTCAGAACTAAAACAAAAAGCGGTCGTTTTTTGGCAGCAAATTTTGTGTGGATCGAAAAAACAGAAAAAACGGATCGCGGCACTTAGCGTTTTATGTTTGAGTCTCGCGCTTTTTTTTGGCGCGCTCACAGTGGCTCAGCCCAAGATCCGGCACAGCCAACTAGAAAGTCTCGTCACCCAAAATGTCGCAAGTGATCAGATGATCGTTTTGGATTATGGGACAGAAGATGCAAAAATCAAACAGACAAAAGCAATCTCGGTAATGTTTTCGCAACCTCACGGCAAATATTTTACTCGTGTTGAGACGTTACTTACACGAAAAGAAGCGGAGTTGAATCGCACGTTTTATTATTATCCAGTGGTCTACGATCAGCAAGCCATCGCGAAAAAATATCAGCTTGATCCCACTAAAGTCACCTTTATCTTTTTTCAAGACGGGAAAGAAAAAAATCGTTTCGTGGTGGATGACTTGAGTGATTTAAATCAAACATTCATCCCGGAATTAAATCGTTTGCCCATGTGGCGTTTACGCCAAAGTAAAAACAAATAATCAGACAATTGCGAATTTTTTTGTTTTTAGTGTTGACATCTAGTAGCAGATTGGATAAACTACAAACAACATCCAACAAAGATGTCAAATTATTCAACAATGGGAGTGGTATTCATGACAAACGCAAACTTATCAATTCAAATGAATAGCTGGCGCAACTGGCGTAGATAAGTTGTATGTATGGATCTCACTTCATAGATACAACGATTAGACATGCTCTAACTCTTGTATCTATGCTGGTTTATTTAAACGTCTGCCGCATAGATCAGTCTATGCGGTTTTTGTCTCGACAATTACCGTAGTTTAGGGTAATTGTCTTTTTTTATTCGCTGAGCACTTCAAACATTAAAAACAACTAAATTTAGGGGGATAACATTATGAAAAACAAAGGAATCATTGGAGCAGTTGCCGCAATCGGGATCATTTTGATTGGCGTCTTCGCGTTTCAAATGGGAGCTAGACAAAGTACGAACGGCAGTAGTCAAACGCAAACTGAAAAAGTAAAAACAGTGGGGATCTTGCAGTTTGTCAGCCATCCTTCACTGGATCAAATCAAAAAAGGTGTCGTGGCCGGCTTGAAAGATGCTGGGTATACGGAAGGGAAAAATGTGAAGATCGAATTTCTAAATGGTCAAGCTGATCAAAGTAAACTGAACACGATGAGCCAACAGCTGATCGACAAAAAATCCGATGTTTTAGTAGGGATCGCAACGCCAGCCGCCAAAGCACTAGCCAACGCGACCAGTACGACACCGATCATTATGGGCGCCATCAGTGACCCGGTGGGAGCCAAATTAGTCAGTGATTTGAAACATCCGGGAAAAAATATCACGGGTGTCTCTAACCAAACACCAGTCGACCAACAGATCGAGTTAGCGAAAAAATTATTTCCAGCGGCTAAAACGGTGGGGATGATCTATTCCTCAGCAGAAGAAAATTCAAAGTCGATGATCAAAGAAGCGGAAACCAAAGCGAAAGCGGCCGGCTACGAAGTGAAAAAATATGCGATCTCTTCTAGTAATGAGATCGCCCAAACGACGCAAGTGATGTGTGCCGAGACTGATTTTGTCTATGTGCCGCAAGATAATACGATCGCAAGTGCCTTTCAAGCGTTGATGGGAGAAGCGGATAAAGCGAAAAAACCCGTTTTCGTTTCTGTTGACAATATGGTGAAAGAAGGCGGGATCGCAACTGTCGGTCAAAATCAATATGACTTAGGGGTTGAGACCGGGAAAATGGCAGCGGCAGCTTTAGAAGGTAAAAAACCAGCGGATACACCGGTCAATGTGATCGATTATGGTGAGACGATCATCAATGAGGAAAAAGCCAAAGAATTAGGCATTACGATCCCAGCTGATGTGAAACAAGACGCAAAATTAATCAAAGGGGAGTAAGGCGATGTTGATATCAGTAATCGGACAAGGACTTTTATGGGGTATCTTAGGATTGGGAATCTTTATGACGTATCGAATCTTAAATTTCCCCGATATGACAACAGAAGGTTCATTTCCATTAGGCGGCGCGGTTTGTGTCACGGCCATCACCCATGGGATCTCGCCGATTTTGGCGACGATCCTTGGAATTTTAGCAGGGATGGTCGCGGGGCTCGTTACGGGATTGTTGTACACGAAAGGGAAGATCCCGGTGATTTTAGCTGGGATCTTGGTGATGTCAGGTTTAAATTCGGTGATGTTGTTTGTGATGCAGACACCGAACTTATCGTTGTTGAATCAACCGAAGCTGCAAGATTTTTTTACTAAATTAAACTTGCCGCCTTATTTTGATATCGTAACGCTCGGCTTAGTTTCAGTTGGGGTCATCATCGGGCTGCTATTACTATTTTTCTACACGGATTACGGTCAAGCCTATATCGCGACTGGCGATAATGAAATGATGGCGCGTTCGATCGGGATCGATACGGACCGCTTGAAAGTCGTAGGGCTGACGATCTCAAATGGTGTGATCGCCTTATCCGGTGCTTTGATCGCTCAAAATGACGGTTACGCTGATGTGGGAAAAGGGGTAGGTGTCATCGTCATTGGACTGGCTTCGATCATTATCGGAGAAGTGATCTTTGGCGAGTTGACGTTTGCTGAACGTTTAGTGGCGGTGATCTTAGGAAGTATCTTCTACCAATTTTTGATCTTAGCTATCATCAAGCTAGGCTTTGATACGACTTATTTGAAAATCATCTCGTCGATTGTCTTAGCGATTTGTTTGATGATCCCGCAGTTGAAACAAAAGTTG
Organism: Enterococcus sp. CSURQ0835; assembly: GCF_902706605.1. Lineage (GTDB taxonomy): Bacteria > Bacillota > Bacilli > Lactobacillales > Enterococcaceae > Enterococcus_A. The sequence continues at coordinate 54,352 of NZ_CACSLH010000004.1, forward strand.
AACTTAAAAACCGGATTTGAAAAGGAGTAATCACATGCAAGCATTGGAGATCACACACGCTAATAAAACGGTGCGGAATGGTGCGCGAGACCAGCAAAAAATTTTAGCTGACTTGAGTTTGACAGTGGCACCGGGAGATTTCATCACGGTCTTAGGAGGCAACGGTGCCGGGAAAAGCACCTTGTTCAATAGCATCTCAGGAACTTTGATGCTTGATTCAGGAACGGTTGCGATCAAAGGGCAAGACATTACACGCCTGCCTGAAGAAAAACGAGCAAAATATATCGCGCGAGTTTTTCAAGACCCCAAATTAGGAACGGCACCGCGGATGACGGTCGCTGAAAATTTGACTCTCGCTCAAAAGCGTGGCCAAAAACGCGGTTTGCACCTACGGAAACTAAAAGAACAGCGCGCTTATTTTCAAACGATTTGCGCTAGTATCGGCAATGGATTAGAAAATCATTTAGACACGCCCACTGGTCATCTGTCGGGCGGGCAACGTCAAGCTTTGAGTTTACTGATGGCGACTTTGACTAAGCCAGAACTTTTATTATTAGATGAACACACGGCCGCTTTAGATCCAAAGACTGCGAAACAATTGATGCAAGTCACGGATCAAAAAATCACTGCTAGTCAATTGACTTGTCTCATGATCACTCATAAGATGGAAGACGCGCTGACTTACGGCAATCGACTGTTAGTGATGAAAAAAGGACGGATCGTCCATGATTTTTCCGCGGCAGAAAAAGCGGACTTAAGCCTGCAAGATCTGTTCTTATTTTTTGAAGAGGATGCGGATCTGGAAGTAGGCTGATTAAAAAAAGTTGAAAAAGTAGTTGACAATTCCTGAAAAGGCCACTATAATTTGGACAATCTTAAATCAGTTTGGAGCGAGCAAAATGGATCAGACATTACTCTCACAACTGAATACGTATTACTTTAGCTATTTTAGATGAGTTTGTGTTCATGACTTCATGGGTGCAAACACAAGCGTTTGTATCTATGATGGCTAAGGCGATTCAAGCTGAACTTTCTAAGCCACGTAGATGAAAATCTATCGTGGCTTTTTTCGTTATTAAACGTCCATTGTAGATTTTCTGCAGTGGGCGTTTTTTGTTCAGTTGATCTGAGAAACACAAGGAGGGAGCGTTTAACATGTTCAAAATTTCGGGCCAAACGAAACTGGCAGCACTTTATGCGCAGCCGGCACGCCACAGTTTTTCACCTTTGATGCAAACGACGGCTTTTCAAGCTGCTGGGATTGATGCGATTTATTTAAGCTTCGATCTGACAGCTGAAAAATTTCCTCACGCGATGGAAGCGATCCGCAGTTTGGACCTGTTAGGAGTCAACATCTCAATGCCGTATAAACAAAAGGCACTGACTTTAGTCGATGAAGTCGATCAAGCCGCCCAACTGATCGGAGCAGTCAATACTGTCGTCAATCAAAAAGGAAAGTTGATCGGCTACAATACAGACGGTGCTGGTTTTATGAAAAGTATGGCAGAACAGGCGGTGGAATCGCCGGGAAAAGAGCTTACTTTATTAGGTGCTGGAGGAGCTGCGCAAGCGATCTTAGTCCAAGCAGCTTTAGATGGTGTCAGAAAAATCAACGTGTTCAATCGCCCAAGTCCTAATTATCAAAAAATCGCCGCACTGATTGAACGTCTGGAACAAGTGACGACTTGTGAATTTCAGCTTTTCGAATTAGCTGAGCAAACAAAATTGGCCGAAAAAATCGCTGGCAGTACTCTTTTGGTCAATGCGACGAGCGTGGGGATGACAACCAGTGACAGCTTAGTCCCGCCAGAAATGTTGCGGCGCGATTTAGTCGTCGCAGACTTGATCTATCAACCCCAACAAACTGCTTTATTGCAAGCGGCCAAAGCAAATGGTGCCCAGACGATCAACGGTCTAGGGATGTTGCTTCACCAAGGAGCAGAGGCGTTCAAACTTTGGACCGGTCAACCGATGCCGCTAGCCGTCGTGCGCCCGGTATTAGAAAAGCAAATCAAATAAAAATGAAGGAATGATAACGATGATCTTAATTATAAAACCAGGTACCACTAGAGAAGAATTAGTTCCCATCATTACTCGAATCAAAGAAGCAGGCTTAGGCGTTCAAATCAATCACGGGAAGAATCGGTTAGTATTAGGTCTGATCGGTGATCCTAAAATCATGCGGGCAGTCGCGTTCCAAAGCTATGAAGCTGTTGAAAATGTCGTGCCGATCACCAACACATACAAGTTGACTTCACGAGAATTCCATCCTCAAGATACCGTGGTAGATGTCAATGGTGTGAAGATCGGAGCAGGTAATTTTGTGACCATGGCTGGACCTTGTTCTGTCGAGACAAAAGAACAGATCATGGAAAGTGCGCGGATGGCCAAAGCCGGCGGAGCAAAAATTTTACGTGGTGGCGCGTTCAAACCCCGGACCTCTCCTTACGCTTTTCAAGGATTAGGACTAGAAGGGTTAAAGATCATGCGAGAAGCAGCGGATCATTACGATTTGAAAGTGATTACTGAAGTGATGGATGAAAGCCACATCGAGATGGTCGCACAATACGCGGATGTGATCCAGATCGGTGCACGGAACATGCAAAATTTCCGTTTGTTAGAAGCTGTGGGGAAAACCGGAAAACCCATTGGCTTGAAACGCGGGATCTCAGGCACGATCGAGGAATGGTTGAATGCCGCTGAATATATCGCCGTGCAAGACAACGCGAAGATCATTTTTATCGAGCGAGGGATTCGAACTTACGAAACGGCGACGCGCAATACATTTGACTTGAGTGCCGTACCATTGATCAAAAAATTGAGTCATTTCCCGATCATCGTTGATCCAAGTCACGGGACCGGGATCTGGGATCTAGTTCCTCCGATGGCACGAGCTGGGGTAGCAAGCGGTGCAGATGGCATGATCGTGGAGATCCATCCCGATCCAGCACACGCTTGGTCAGACGGACAGCAATCATTGAATGAAAAGCAATACTTAAAGATGATGCGTGAAGTCGACGTATTGACTGAAGCGATGCAAAAAATCAAACAGTTGGAAGAAGGCGAGCAGTAATGGAGATCCAACTAGGTGCAGACAGCTACCAGATCAAGATCCAAAGCGGCGCTCTTGACCAGGTAGGAAAATGGCTACAAAATTTATGGCCCGCCAAAAAAATCGCGTTGATCAGTGATAGTCACGTTTTTCCTTTGTATGGTGAAAAAGTCATGGCGCAACTTGTGGCAGTCGGCTTTGACGTTCGACCAGTAGTCGTTCCGGCGGGGGAAAAAAGCAAAAGTTTAGCCCAAGCAGAAAAACTCTATGAATTTTTAGCAGAGGCTGGCTTTACGCGCAGTGATGCGGTGGTTGCTTTAGGCGGCGGAGTAGTGGGAGATTTGACAGGCTTTGTCGCTTCGACTTATATGCGGGGCTTGCCCTTTGTCCAAATTCCCACTTCGTTATTAGCGCAAGTGGATTCCAGTATTGGGGGCAAGACGGCGGTCAACTCAAGCCAAGCGAAAAATTTGATTGGGACTTTTGCGCAGCCGGCGGGTGTTTTGATCGATCCTGAAACTTTGCAAACTTTGGCGGCACCTCAAGTGTCTGAAGGCATCGCGGAGATCATCAAATGCGCTTTGATCAAAGACCGCACACTGTGGCAACGTTTGGAAAATTTTTCGACGACCGCTGAGTTATTAGCCCAAGCAGAATCGGTCATCACCTCGGCTTTAGCAGTCAAAAAATGGGCTGTGGAGCAAGATGAATTTGATTTAGGAACACGGTTGTTGCTGAATTTCGGTCACACGATCGGTCACGCGTTGGAAAATACAGTCGGTTACGGCACTTTGAGTCATGGTGAAGCCGTAGCGATCGGGATGGTGAAGATCACGGAAGCAGCAGAGGAAAAACAGTTAACACCAGTTGGGATCAGCGCTCAGCTCAAACCGTTAGTGCAAAAATTTGGTTTACCGATCGATTATCAGCCGTGGGAACCAGCCAAACTTTTTAAAGCGATCACCCATGATAAAAAGACGCGGGGCGATCAACTCAAACTAGTTTTATTGAAACAGATCGGGGAAGGCTATCTTAAAACGATCCCGCTAACTGAGATGAAAGAATTTTTATAGGAGATGAGCAGATGCGCTATTTAACAGCAGGCGAATCCCACGGGCCGGAATTGACCGCAATCATTGAAGGGTTTCCCGCGGGACTTGAGATTTCAGAAGCAGAATTGAATACAGAACTTGCGCGGCGCCAAAAAGGTTATGGCCGTGGCGGTCGGATGAAAATCGAACAGGACACGGTGAAGATCACCGCGGGAGTGCGGCATGGAAAAACGTTAGGCTCTCCTATCACATTGAGTATTTCAAACCGTGATTGGAAAAATTGGCAGACGGTGATGGCTCCTCAGCCGGTTGAAAAAAAAGCTGAAGATCTGCGGCGAGTAGTGCGGCCGCGGCCTGGTCATGCGGATCTAGTTGGGGGAATGAAATACAGGCACCGCGATTTGCGCAATGTGTTGGAACGTTCTTCAGCCCGCGAAACAGCATTGCGCGTTGCCATTGGCGGATTAGCTAAACAATTACTAACCGCGCTAGATATCGAGGTAGCTAGTCACGTCGTCGAGCTCGGTGGAATCACCACTACGCCAGCTGAACTAACGTTAAAAGAGATTCAGCAACGTTCAGAAGCTTCGGCTGTTCGGGTGGTGGACCCAACTGTTGAAGCTGCCATGATCGAAAAAATCGATGCGACTAAGAAGAACGGCGATACATTAGGCGGTGTAGTTGAGGTGCGCGTGGCAAATGTCCCAGCCGGATTAGGAAGTTATGTGCAATGGGATCGGAAATTAGACGGCAAACTCGCGCAAGCCATTTTAAGCATCAATGCGTTCAAAGGCGTTGAGTTCGGCGTGGGCTTTACGGCAGCGAAGCATCCCGGTTCCGAGGTGATGGATGAGATCACTTGGGATGAAACGACAGGATTTAAACGCGCCACTGATTACTTAGGCGGCTTTGAAGGCGGGATGACGAACGGAGAACAGATTATCGTGCGCGGGGTGATGAAGCCGATCCCGACTTTATACCGACCGTTGAACAGTGTGGATATCGAGACAAAAGCAGTTTACAAAGCGAGCGTTGAGCGCTCAGATACGACCGCGGTCCCAGCAGCAGCCGTCGTGGCAGAAAATGTCGTCGCTACGATTATCGCAAACGAAATCACAGAAACTTTCCACAGCGATTCACTAACGGAACTACAACACGAATTCCAAACTTACAAAGAACGACTGAAAAATTTTTAAGGAGCTGATTGAATGAAACCAACTGTCTTTGTGATTGGCTTAGGCTTGATCGGCTCGTCATTATGTGCAAATTTAAAACAAAAAAATCACGTGATCGGTTGGGATACTTCTCCGCAAACTTGCCAAGTCGCTTTAGCATCGGATTTAGTAAATGAGATCGCACCTGAATTAGCCTGCGCACGTCGAGCAGATTTTATTTTGCTGGCCATTCCAGTCAAGGCGACCCTTCATTATTTAGAAAAATTAGCTAGTTTACAATTGAAGGGTTCTGTGATCGTAAGCGATACGGGAAGTACGAAAAATACAATCATGGAGGCCGCCGCTAACTACCCGTTTACTTTTATCGGAGGACACCCCATGGCTGGTTCCCATAAATCTGGCGTGCGCGCTGTCAATCCTGATTTATTTGAAGAAGCGTATTATATTTTGACGCCCCAAGCTTCAGCTGAACTAGCGAGCATTAAAAAACTTCAAGTACTCTTACAAGTCACGCGGGCAAAGTTTGTGACCTTGCCAGCACCTGAACATGACCGGATCGTCGCCGTGTTGAGTCACTTGCCTCACATCGTAGCATCAGGATTAGCAAATCAAGCCCAACAATTAGCAACGCACTATCCAGGAAGTGAAAAACTAGCAGCCGGCGGTTTTCGTGATCTAACGCGGATCGCTTCAGCTGATCCGCAGATGTGGACGGATATTTTAGTAACGAATCAAGCGGAGTTGTTACCGTTGTTAAAAAATTGGCAACACCAAATGGCCCAAGTGATCCAGTGGTTAGAAGAACAAGCTGAACCGCAAATCTTTCAGTATTTTACACGAGCCAAAGCACAACGGGATCATTTACCGCAGCGTACAGCAGGAAGTTTGCCAGCTTTTTATGATCTGCTCGTTGACATTCCAGATCATCCGGGAACGATCGCGACGGTCACTCAGTTGATCAGTCAAGCTGGTATTTCACTGATCAACTTACAGATCCAAGAGACTCGCGAAGACATTTGGGGGATTTTAGAATTGACGTTCACGACGCAAGCCGATCGCTCAAAAGCAAAGCGTGCGATTGAACAACAGACAGACTTTGCGTGTCATTTAAGGGAGGAAGCAATATGAGACTAAACTTTGCCCAGCGTCCTTTGGCTGGGGAATTGACCGTGCCAGCAGATAAATCGATCTCACATCGTAGTATCATGTTTGGCGCGATCAGTCAGGGAACGACTCGCGTGCATAATTTTTTACCGGCCGCTGATTGTTTGAGTACGATCGAAGCCTTTCGAGCATTAGGTGTCACGATTAAACAGCAAGCCGGTGAGGTAGTCATCAACGGTCGCGGGTTGAAGACTTTGCAACCAGCTACAGGTACGATCGATGTGGGTAACTCGGGCACGACGATGCGACTCTTGTTAGGGATTTTAGCGGGGCGCAAATTTGAAACGACTTTATTTGGAGATGCTTCTTTGAATCGACGACCGATGGAACGCGTGATGACACCATTACGTCAAATGGGAGCGAAAGTTTCTGGTCACGGTGAATTTCCACCCATCACGATCACTGGAGCTGATTTGACGGGCATTACGTATGAGATGCCGGTTGCAAGTGCACAAGTCAAATCAGCCATTTTATTTGCAGCTTTGCAAGCACACGGGACCACGACGATCATCGAAAAAGCTCCTTCTCGCAATCATACAGAAGAAATGATCCAACAATTTGGCGGTCAGCTGACCGTCGAGGATAAAATGATTACACTGACTGGCGGGCAACATTTGACTGGCCAAGAAGTGACCGTTCCAGGGGATATCTCATCGGCCGCTTTCTTTTTAGTGGCCGCGACATTGATCAAAAACAGCCACGTCACATTAAAACAAGTCGGAATCAATCCAACGCGAACCGGGATCTTGACTGTCTTAAGTGAAATGGGTGCGGCGATTACGACCCAGCAAACAGATGAAAAAAATCAAGCGGCTGATTTAGTCGTAACGAGCCAACCGTTATGCGCAACTAAGATCAGCGGTGCGATCATTCCGAAATTGATCGATGAATTGCCTATCATCGCATTAGCTGCAACGCAAGCACGTGGGACGACCATCATTTCTGACGCGGAAGAATTGAAAGTTAAGGAGACGAATCGAATCGATACGACCGCGGCAGAATTAACTAAAATGGGTGCTGACATCACAGTGACACCCGATGGCTTGATCATCAACGGACCTACTCCGTTGCATGGAGCCAAAGTAGCTAGTCACGGTGATCATCGGATCGGGATGATGCTTGCGATCGCCGCTCAAATCGCAACTGGCGAGACTGAGCTAGCACAACCAGAAGCCGTCAAGATCTCCTACCCAAATTTCTTTCATGACCTTACGCGCTTAGGAGGGGATTGAATATGGCCATCGTGTTAATTGGTTTTATGGGAGCGGGCAAAAGTACGATCAGCCGCTTACTAGCAAAAAATTTAGCTCAGCCTTTCATTGACTTGGATGACGAACTAGAAAAAACACTTGCCGGCTCGATCCCTGATTTTTTTGCGGAACATGGTGAGGCTGCTTTTCGTAAATTAGAAACAGCGACACTTAAACAGGCCTTGCAAGCAGAACAAATCATTGCAACTGGCGGCGGGATCGTGACGAGTCAAGAGAATCGGCAGTTACTGAAAAAAGAGCATGTGATCTATTTAAAAACGCAACCGGAAAAATTAGTGGCGCGGATTCGGGAGGATCAAAAAACGATCCGTCCGTTAGCTGAAACTAAAACGGATCATGAGCTGTTGGCTTTATTTTTAGCGCGGCAAGCTTGGTATGAAGAAGTCGCTTCGATCATGATCGAGACCGATCAACGGACGCCCGCTGAAATCGCACAAAAAATTCAGGAGGAAGTGAGTCGATGGAAGTAGCGTACTTAGGGCCAGCCGGGTCATTTTCTAGTTTAGCAGTTGATTTTTTAGTCCCCACTGCGTTAAAAGTCCCGCAAAGTTCGTTGCAGACAGTGATGGCCAGTCAAGCAGATTATTTTGTGGTCCCAGTAGAAAATAGTCTTGAAGGTTCAGTGCTGCCATTGTTAGATTTGATCGTCAAAAAGTGTCCGCCGATCCAAGCCGAGCTTATTTTACCCATCAAACAACAGCTGTTGATCCAGCCTCATTTTTTGTCCCACTGGCAGCAAGCAAAAAAAATCTATAGCCACTCCCAAGCTTTAGCTCAAGTCCAGCCGTTTATCGAACGCTACTTGCCAAATAGTCAATCGGTTCCGCTGGATTCTACGACTGCTGGTGCGAATTGGCTGTTAGAACACCCGCAAGAAAATAGTGTAGCCGTTGGATCAATTGAGGCCGCCAAAGAATTTGGGCTTGCAATCGCACAAAAAAATATCCAAAGCAATGAGCAAAATGCTACTCGTTTTTGGTTGCTGGGAGAAACGGCACCTCAAAGAAAGGCTTCCCTTCAGCACAAAGCGAGTTTGATCGTCGACTTAGCTCAAGATCAACCGGGTTCGCTGCATCAGATCTTAGCCTTTTTTGCCCAGCAACGGCTCAATTTGACTAAGATCGAATCACGACCGAAAAAAACTTGTTTAGGCGAATATTATTTTTTGATCGATGTCCAGATCCCGCAAGACCCGCAAGCATTTCCTCGTTGTTTAAAAGCTTTAACCCGTGAAGGGATCAACTACCGTCACTTAGGAACGTATCCGGTGTATCATGTTTCTTCAATCGTCAGTTAAGGTTTTATTATTTTTAAAAAAAGTGACAGACATTTTTCCGACTATCTGCTATTTTAATAAAGACATTGGGCTGTGGGAAGATTTGGAAAGGTTGCGGAGATGTTGTGTCTTTTTTCAACCCGACAGCTTGATAGCAAAGCTTGGAATAAACGAATATGAGGTGTCAGTCATGAGTCGAATGGATCGCCATAAAAAGGAAGAAAGTGACAAAACGATCCCTGTCCGTCGGGAGAAAAATCGGGAAGTGATTCCCCCAGAAAATTATGCAACAGCAGCTAGCAGTCCCGTTCAAAAAAAAGGTAGCTGGTTTAATCGGGAGCCGAAAGATCCTTACCAACCGCCGAAAAAGAAATGGCATATCGGTAGAATCTTACTTGGCTTGCTCGTTTTTATCCTGCTCTATTCAGTCGTAACATTTGCGATCGGTAATTTTATTGCGAAACACGATACATCGATCCCGCAAGTAAAAACCGAAACTTTCAATGGTGTAACTGCTAGTAGCGGAAAGAAAAACATTTTGCTATTGGGTAGTGATACCCGCGATACTGAAACAGGACGTGCTGATTCGATCATGGTCTTGCAAGTCGATGGTGCCGGGAAGCCAAAACTCGTTTCGTTCATGCGGGATATGTATGTGGAGATCCCTGGAGTAGGGGAAAATAAATTGAACGCGGCTTTTGCTTACGGCGGAGCAGAATTAGTTCGCGAGACGTTGAAGCATAATTTTGGTGTCGACTGTCGGTATTACGCGATGGTGGACTTCAAAACGTTTGAAAAGGGAATCGACGCCTTGTTCCCAAGCGGGGTGAAGATCGACGCCGAAAAAGATATGAGTTCTTACATTGACCAACCAATTACAAAAGGCGAGCAGCGAATGAACGGACATACGTTGCTGAATTACGCGCGCTTTCGAATGGATGAAGAAGGAGACTTTGGTCGTGTTCGTCGTCAGCAGCAAGTCATGGGAGCGGTGTTCAGTCAAATTAAAAATCCACTTGTTTTACTCCGCGGTCCATACGCGGCTGGAAAAGTTTTTGGCTATATGTCTACAGATATGTCAGGCGGCTTCTTAGCTTTGAACAGTTTCAATTTTGCTAAAGCTGTGCTAGGTTTCGATCGTTTGACGTTACCGGTTGAAGGCTCGTGGACGTATGGTGATTCTTATAATGCTGGCAGTGTGCTGAATGTTGACTTTGAACAAAATCGACAAGCACTGGCTAACTTTTTAGGAAATTGACCGGGGATTTGACAGAAGAAAGCAAAAAATGGTACCCTCAATAAGTTGAGCAAAAAACTGCGGACAGTTCTTGTCGGCAGTTTTTTTTAAAGTTAGTCTGCTTTTGATGCGCAATCGAGCAGGAGTTTTAATTGAAAGTAGGAAAAGCATGTTAAATTTAAAAAATATCTCGCAACAATTCGGAGATAAAGTCTTATATGAAGAGTCAGTGTTCAGATCAATCGAGGAGAACATGTCGGTTTGATCGGTCGCAATGGCGCTGGGAAAAGTACGCTCATCAAGATCATCACCGGTGAGATCTTACCTGATGAAGGGCAAGTGAACTTCCCTAAAAATCTGAAAATGGGGTATTTGGATCAATATGTCAACGTCGAAGAGACCCAGACGATCCGCGATTTCTTGAAGACCGCCTTTGCTGCTGACTTTGAAAAAGAAGCCCGCATCACAGAACTATACGCAAAGTATAGTGAAACATTAGAAGATCGTTTGTTAGAGCAAGCAGGTGAGCTGCAAAATCAATTGGACCAAGGTGATTTTTATCAAATGGATACTTTGATCGATGATTTAGCAGAAGGCTTAGGGATCTCTGTTTTAGGGATGGAGACTAAGTTAAAAAATCTTAGCGGAGGACAACGCTCTAAATTGATCTTAGCCAAGATGTTGTTAGAAAAACCGGATCTATTGATCTTAGACGAACCGACGAACCATCTAGATGATGAACACATCAAATGGCTGATCCAATTTTTACAAACCTTTACGGGGACGTATTTAGTCGTTTCCCACGATCGCCACTTTTTAGAGCAGATCACGACCCATATTATCGATATTGAATTTGGGAAATTAACGAAATACACGGGGAATTTGACGAAAGCGCTGAAGTTAAAAGAATTACAAAACGAAAGCTATGTGAAACAATATGAAGCCCAACAAGCGCATATCAAAAAAACAGAAGCCTATATTCGTAAATACAAAGCCGGTTCACGTTCGACGATGGCTAAAAGTCGGGAAAAACAATTAGCCAAAGTGGAACGTTTGACTCCGCCGACAGACGCACCGAAACCGCATTTGGATTTTCCGTTTGCACCGATCGTCACGACCTTAGCATTAGAGACCGATCAGTTAGTTATCGGTTATGATCGACCACTCTTAAATCCGATCGAACTGACTGTGCGGTACGGAGAAAAAATTGCGATTCGCGGTTTCAACGGCATCGGTAAAAGTACCTTGATCAAAACATTACTCGGCGAGCTTAAACCGATCAGTGGTACGTTTCATTTTCCGCAACACACGGCGATCAATTATTTTTCACAAGAACTAGATTGGGAGTATCCACTTCAAAATCCGTTGCAATATTTAGCTGATCTTTTTCCTAAAGCGACTAACAAAGAATTGCGCCGGCAATTGTCAAAAGCCGGATTGCCTAGTCAGTTAGCACAAGAAGAATTGAAATTATTGAGCGGGGGCGAGCAGACGAAAGTCAAGCTAGCTGAAATGATGCTGAAAAAAAGTAATTTTTTGATCCTCGATGAACCAACTAACCATATCGATCAAGATACGAAAAATAATTTACAAGCAACGTTAGCCAAATTCTCCGGGACTGTGATCGTAGTCTCTCACGAAAGCGAATTTTATGCAGACTTTGTGGATCGTGTCGTTGCACTAGATGGAAATTAAATGGTAACGGATTTTAAAAGGCGATTATTTCACCCAGAAACAAAAATATTTTTTTATTTCTGACCAAAAGAAAAAGAATCGAGCGGGAATGCGGTAGAGTGTTCCAATCGATTCTTTAGTGTGCTATATTTTATTTATTGCAAATTTCAAAGTGAAACGAGGAAACAGCCATGAAATTAGCGATCGTGACCGATAGCACCGCCTATCTAAGTGAACGCATCAAGCAACATCCAGATTTATTTATTATTCCGATCCCGGTCGTAGTCGATGGCACACCATATGAAGAAGGGGTCAATATTGAAACAGCAGAGTTTTATCGTTTGCTGAATCAAAGTCAAGAATTTCCTACTACGTCACAACCCGCACTAGGTGAAGTCTTGAATTTATATCAAGAATTGCGAGCAAAGGGGTATGACACAGTGATCAGCATTCATTTATCAGAAGGAATCTCTGGTTTTGTTCGGACGCTTCAGACGATCAAAGATGAGATCTCCGGTTTAAATGTGATTCCTTATGACTCGACGATCACGAGTGTGCCGATGGGGTATATGGTCGAAAAAGCGTTGGAATTAAATGATCAAAAACAATCATTAACGGAGATTATCGCCGGGATCGATCATATTCGTGACACGACAGCAGCTTACATCATTGTCGATGATCTAAACAATCTAGTACGTGGGGGTCGCTTGACCAATGGCGCAGCAATCATCGGCGGCTTATTGAAGATCAAACCGATCTTGACCTTCACCGCGGGAAAAATCGTTTTATACGAAAAAATCCGGTCCTTAAAAAAAGCATTGCAACGAACGGAAGAGATCATTGAAGAACAGCGGCAAAATAATCCCGCTCCTTTGCGATTATATGTGATCCACGCCAACAATCCCGAACTGGCACAAAGTGAATACGAGAAGTTACAGCAGAAGTATCCTGATGCTCAGATCGAAATCGGGAGTTTTGGTCCAGTGATCGGCGCGCATCTAGGTGAAAAAGCAATTGCATTAGGCGTTGCTGGTGAATAAAAGTGAGTCATGACGAAAGTCAGGCTCTTTTTTTTGCGTTTTTTTAGGTGCTTCGTTAAGATAAAGATAGTTTTAGTTATTTACTAAATTAGTAAAGCAGTAAGGAGAAGATACGATGAAAATTCCAACGAATCTCAAACACAAACCCGTTTTTTTAGTGGAAGATTACGATAAGATCGATGGTCACAACGCGTGGGAAAGTGACGCGAAAGGTTTGACTTTAGGCCTAGCGCAATGGAATGATCGCGGTAAAGTCGATATTTCAGGGAAAGTGTGGCGTCACACCGGGGAAAAATGGTCACGGCAATCAGAAGAGCTGCCAATCACCCGAATTTTAGATTTAGCGATCTTAGTCGCTCAATCCAGTTTATATTTACAAGACGCTTATCGCTATGAAAAGTTTTATGATCCCAACGATCCCGAGGTGAACATCATTGGCCTGCAAGGTGGTCGGATGACTGTCAAAGTCGATACGGACAATCCGAAGATCGATGAAGACATCATCTTATTTAACGACACGATGAATAAAGATGGCGAATTGATCGGCGAACGTTACCGGACATTGAAACGTTTGTTGACCGAGCTTGGCTATTAAAGACGCCACTTGCTTTCACTATAGATCGTGCTAGTGGAAGTTTATGTCAGCTTGAGTAATAAAATAATTTTTACCAAAACGTATTACCTTAATTCGAAGAAGGAGAAATCTATGACGACTGAAAATTTTAAGGTGACGAGCGGGCGGATCTTTTCCAAAGTCGAAAAACAAATGATCTGGCGCAAACCTGCAAGTCACCAAACAAGTCAAACCGAACTTCAAGTGGCTTCAGAGATCAAAGCCAACTGGGACGATTCGGAAATGAAGATCAGTAATATTTTACTAGAAGGCGATGCCGGATCAGGAAAGACGCAATTAGCTAAAGCCTTGTCCGCTGATCTGCAACTGCCTTACACTAAAGTCACTTGTTTTGCCGATATGGATAAAAGCGATGTCTTTGGCGCTTTATTGCCGGTGATCAATGACGATGAAGAAGATGAAGAACTGTTGGCGGCGATCTATCAAACGGATAGTCTGGATCAAGTGTTGGATTTGATTTCGCGCCATTATAGTATCGGTCATGACCAAGCTCGTGAAAAATTAGCGCAACTCATTGAACGAATCGAGCAAAAAAATGAGCCAGTGCACTATAAGTTTTATCCATCAGAAATCGTCCGTGCATTAGAAAAAGGCTATCTATTAGAAATCCAAGAACCAACCGTCATTCGAGATGCATCGGTACTAGTGGCGTTAAACTCAGCGTTAGAAAACAGCGGGACTTTGAATTTACCGACTGGGATCATTCGTCGACATCCAGATTGTGTCGTTGTGATCACTACGAATCGTAACTACCAAGGCAATCGACCGCTGAATGAATCGTTACGAGACCGTGTACAGCACGCTGAAAAAATGGACTTGCCAACACTTGAAGTGATGACAGAGCGTGCAGCAGCCAAGACTGGTTTCACGGATCCCGAGTATTTGCTGGTAATGGCTAAGATCATCCGGCTATTAGATGAGACCGCTAAAGCGAATGCGATCAAAGGGGTTGCCGGGATGCGCTCGTATTTTTATTGGGTCAATACACTTAAACAAGCGCAAGACCCGCTTGTCAGTTTAGCGCCCAAAGTTTTATATAAATTAACGACTGACGAGACTGAATTAGAAATCTTGCAACGAGCGTTAGACGAAAGCGGCTTATTGGACACACTTAGCCAATTAAAAGGTACCCAACAATTAAAAGCTTTTAAAGCCGGCCGAACGTTGAGTCAAGCAGAAGCCGACGCGCGGAATATCACCGAAGTTGCAGAACAAGGAACACTAGAACCCGCACCAGCTAAAGTAAAAGAAGAGCTATCAGCTGAAGATAAAATAGAAGAAGCAGCAAAAAATTCTGCCGAATCTGAAAACGCAGCTGTAGATGAAGCGCTAGAAATGGAAGCGGACCAACGTTCTCAAAGCGATGGTGCAAGTCAAAACGCAACGCTCGATGACCGCGAAAAGATTGGCTCGAATTTATCACTAGAAGAAATCAATACGTTGGAACAAACAAAGCGCAAAGAACTGAATCAAGAAGTCCGAAAAATTTTAAAAGGAACAGCGCATCAAAAAGAAGGGACACTGATTCATCGTCCGAAAGTCACGCAAAAAGGAATCAAGGAAGCGGCACAGTTGGTCCAACAAGTTACGCCTGAAGTCGAACAATTACTGAGACAAATGGCGGCTTTATTTGAACAAGAAGAGCATAGTGCCTATGCAAAAGGAAAATATTACGGAACTCGCTTTGATGCTAGCCGGGTCGCTTATGGGGATTTGCGAACATTCGATCAGAAAAATCCACCTGATGAACAACCTTCACTCGCACTCGCGGTCCGGGTAGATGAATCAGGCTCGATGATCCGCGATGAACGCATCGAAAATGCTAAAAAAGCGGCGCTAGCTTTAAGTTTATTCGCGGAAAAACTCAACATTCCATTTATGCTATATGGGGATTCCGCCGATGTCAGTCAGCGGGAAAAGACCTCGCTGTATTCCTATAAAGAGTTTACTGATAGCTATGACTTTTTACCAGCGAAGATCACGACGATGAAGCCGCGGCAAAATAATCGCGATGGCGCGGTCTTACGAGTGATGGCGGCGAAGCTGAATCAACAAGTAGCGACCACTAAAATTTTGTTGAACCTCAGTGATGGACAGCCCAAAGCGTTGCCTGATTACACGGGACCAAAAGCACAAGCCGATATTCAACAAGTCTTACAAGAGTACGAACGTCAAGGTGTTATATTTATCGCATGCGCAATTGGCGAAGACAAACAACAAATCAAGACTCTTTATGGAGAAGATCACTTTGTTGATATTAGTGAGATCAATACTTTAACGAGCCAACTGTTGCACTTGATCCAACGATTTATTTAACGTCTTGTTGCGGTTGGTCGTTTGACCTAACTTAATAAAAAATTCAAACTCCGGCAGATTATTTGATTTTATTGCCGAATTTCGTTAGGGTGATGGTAGACCTAATGAAAGGAAGGAAACAGATGAGCAAAAAAATCGCAGTACTCGTAACAGATTTAGTTGAAGACGTCGAATTAACTTCCCCAAAAGAGGCCTTTGAAAAAGCTGGCGCTGAGGTCGTTTTAATCGAAGAGGAAGCGGGTAAAAAAATTACCGGTAAAAAAGGTGAAACGTTTACGATCGATCAATCGATTGATGCCGTGAAGCCAGAAGAGTTCGATGCTTTGTTGATCCCAGGAGGCTTTTCACCCGATCAACTACGCGGTGACCAACGCTTTGTCGATTTTGTTGATTATTTCTTTGATCACGATAAACCGATCTTTGCGATTTGTCATGGTCCACAGATCTTTATTCAGACCGGTAAAACAAACGGTCGGACTTTGACCGCCTACAAGACTGTTCGACCCGATCTTCAGTATGCTGGTGGAAACGTCAAAGATGAAGCAGTCGTCGTAGACGGTAATTTAGTCACGAGTCGGACTCCAGATGATCTACCTGCTTTTAATGAAGCAAGTTTGAACATTTTACAACCGAGTTAACCAGTAAAAAATCAACTCACTCGTTCAGTGAGAACTTAAATTTAAAAAGCGCGCACAGCGCAAGTGTTGGTGGATACTTTGCTGTGTGCGCTTTTTTTGATTAACATTTAACCTTATGATATGAAAGGATTGGATTTAATAAGTTGCGCGCGGACCACCAATATATTTTGGCCGACTGCGAAGTGCCGTGACATGTGCGCCGCCTAATTCTTTGATCGAAGGCCGAACCGGAACTTGAACATGTTTGACATGCATTCCAATTGAAGTATCCCCAATATCGATCCCAGCTTGTGCCGTGATGTGCTCGACTTCTACTGGATCACTGAATTGTTCGAAAGCCGCGATCGAGCAAGAACCACCTGCGTGTAATGCCGGCTTGACACTGACGATCTCAAATCCTTTCGATTCAGCAACTGCTCGTTCAACCGCTAAAGCACGATTGATGTGTTCACAGCCTTGAACGGCCAATGAAATGCCTTGAGGATCTAAAATTTCGCATAACGTTTCGACGACCCAGCGACCAACTTCTTGGCTAGAATTTTTTCCGATCGTCCCGCCAACGATCTCAGAAGTCGTACAGCCTAAGACAAACACATCGCCTTTTTTCAAGTTTGCAACTGCCAACACATCGTCTACGATCGTTGTTAAATCTTTTCTTAATTGTTTTTCTTCGATCTCAATCATTTTTATTCTTCTTTCTATTTGTATTGTAGTCTGTGAACGATTTTATGCAATGAATGATACAAGGGAACTGTAACGCCGATCCCAAAAATATTTTGAATGATATTACCCGGAATCGACGCTATGCCAGCTGGCCAGCCAAATAAAAAGGTTGTCGCAAATGCGTATCCTGCAATCATAAAGAGACTAGCTACTGGAAAACCTAAAAGCATGCCGCGTTTAGGGCCAAATTTTTGAAAGCACCAGCCTAAGATCAAACCTTGAACACCATGGATTACAATCGAAAACAATGCCCACTCTGGATAGCCAGAGATCAAATCGATCAAACCACCACTTAATGCCCCTACAAACAGACCGCCTGCCGGACCAAAAAGTAGCGCTGATGAATAAATTCCAACTTCACATAAAGTGACGAAACCTTTTGTTGCAGGGACTGGAATAATAAACATCAATGACAAGGTAACGGTCAACGCCACCATCATTCCAAGTTTTGGTACATCTCGTTTTGCTAACATCAAATCCCACCTTTATCATTTTTCGGGCCATGCCAAACATTGCCTTCACCATTTTTTAAAGACACGCCATTTTTGATTCCTTGGTAAACGAAAGCTTTACTTTTTTCGATCGCTGGAAAAAGTTCTGCTCCCAAGACAAGATTAGCAGTGATTGCAGAAGCGAGGGTGCAGCCAGCACCATTGATCGTACGTTTGGCTAATTTAGGTTTCGCTAAGACCTCGAAGTGTTGCCCATCGTAAAATAAATCAAACGCCGTAGCACCAGCCAACCGATCACCGCCTTTGATCACAACTGCTTTTGGTCCGAGCTGATAGATTTTTTTAGCTGCGGCTTTCATCTCAGCAAGGTCAGTGATCGTTTGGCCACTCAGCAATTCAGCTTCTACTAGGTTAGGGGTTACAAGCGTAGCTAACGGAAATAATTCATGGATCAAAGCCAATTTGTATTCATTGTTGGACGTTTCGTCTGTTTCTTTAAAAGCTAAAACAGGATCTAAGACGATCGGCCCCTTAAACGACTGTAAGAATCGTTTAACCAACGGAATTGCCGCTGGATCGTGGATCAAGCCTAACTTGATTCCAGCCAACTCATAATTTTCTTGAATCGTATTTAATTGCTCACTCAATACTTCTAATGGCACATCGTGAATAAAAAAATTTCCATCACGGACTACAGCTAAACACGTGATCGCGGTCAGACCAAAAATTCCATATTCATCAAAGGCTTTAAGATCTGATTGTAATCCACCACCAGCTAAAGTATCGGAGCCAGCAATCGTTAAAATCGTTTTTGTCATAGCTATCGCTCCTCACATCCTACATTATAAAGCGGTTTTATTTTTTTGAAACAGCCAATTGGTAGATTTTAAAACCAGCCAATTCAAAAGCAAATCAGTTGTTGCTTTATTCAAGGTAGGGTAGCATGGAGGGGAAGGAGCGATGTGTTATGAAAATTTTTGTGGCCGGAGCTACCGGTCGGGTCGGTCAAGAACTGATCAAAGAATTAGTGGCAAAGGATCATTTTATTTATGCTGCCGCACGTCATGAAGAAAATGTTGTTGCTAGTCAGCAAGTTCAGCCAGTTCACCTCGATTTGCACAAGGAAGTTACTGCGATCAGTGAAGATCTAGCAGAAGCTGAGGCAATTTATTTTGTGGCTGGCTCACGTGGCAAAGATCTATTGCAAACTGATTTATATGGTGCCGTCAAATTGATGCAAGCTGCTGAACAAAGGGGGATCAAACGCTATATCCAATTGAGTTCGCTCTTTGCTACTCAACCAGCAAAATGGCCTGATAGCTTACGAGATTATTACATTGCAAAATTTTTTGCGGATCGTTGGCTTCAAGACAATACTCAGCTCGATTATACGATCTTACAACCTGGAACGTTGCTAGAAGCACCTGGTAGTGGCAAGATCACGACTCAAGTAGAAGAACGTAGCGAAAACTCAATCGAAAATGTCGCCGCTGTTTTAGCTGCTATTTTAGAAGCGCGCAACACAACGAAAAAAATTATCGTGATGGGAGACGGCCAAACGCCGATCACTGAAGCGATTCAAAAAATTTAAACTCTGAACCCGTCTAGTAAACACTGGACGGTTTTTTACAAATTGCTCAAAAATATTTCTGCGAACGTTTTCTAAAAAGAAAAATTATTTACTTGCCGAGTATTTCAAGTTGACACTAAATAAATTAAATTGATTCAGTAAAGTTCAGCAAAATAGATTTAGTCGAACTTTGATCAGAATTTGACTGGAAAAATAATTAAAAAGCTAGCGAACGCCAAAAAATTCCTGAGATAAATAAAAAGTTCTCGTGAAGGTAAAAGCCTAGACTCAAGAAGTTGCTGAGTTTAGACATCAATTGAACTACGACTAAATGCTTTTATTAATGAATTGTTACTGGAATGAATAAATTAACTGGCTCAAGCGCTTTTTGTATTTTGAAAAGGTGTTTAAAATACAAAAAGCGCTAATTTAAATCAGTTAGAGTTAAATTAGCGTAATCGAGAAGAGGATTAAATTTTTGTGGAGAGTCACTCAAACGAGCGATTAAATTCAAGTACATAACTTTATTTAATCTATATTATGTAAACTTACATAAAATTTGTTTTCATTTAATAATCTAGCCTCGATCTCTTAGTGCGACGCGACATCCTTTTGTAGAGCGACAAAACCTTCAAAAATTGCAATAACTCAAATTCTTTACGTTTTATGGTCAATGAAACATCAGCTAAAGTTTGTTGCTTTCTAAAATGCTTATTTATATTCTCCAATAGTTTTCTCTCCTAAATAATTTATTTCTTTGAAGTCTGATCAACTTATAGCCTTATGATAAGTCGTAAATATAAGTCGTTTCTTGATCGTTTATTAATTCAGACAGTTTTGAACTCTATCACACGTAAACCAAAACCGACTGAAAAATTTTCAGTCGGTTTTGGTTTACAACAGCTGCATTTGACTCTAATTAAATAAATACGGTCTCGTAATCGAATCATCACTTTTAAGTAGTGCTTGCGGCGTACCAGTAAATAAAATTTTCCCGCCTTTAGTACCGCCTTCAGCTCCGAGCTCGATCAACCAATCGGCTTGTTTGATAACGGACGTGTGATGCTCCAATAAAATCAAGCTACTGCCATGATCGACCATTCGGTTAAATAATTTTAACAGCTGTTGAATATCTTCTAAATGTAACCCATCAGTCGGCTCGTCTAACAAATAGATCGAACCGGTCTTATGCAGTTGACTGGCTAATTTTAAACGCTGCAACTCACCGCCAGATAATGTCGTCAAGGCTTGGTTCAAATGTAAATACCCCAAGCCGACATCGACTAACGCTTGTAGTTGTTTGGCAAATGCCTCTTCAGCAAAAAATCGATTGCACTCTGTCACTGTCAGATTGAGCACGTCCACGATCGTTTTACCATGATAATGATACTGCAAGACTTCTTTTGCGTAACGCTGTCCATGGCACACCTCGCATTGCGTAACGATATCTTCCATAAACGACATATCCGAAACGATCACACCTTTTCCGTGACAATGCGGGCAGGCGCCTTTTGAATTATAACTGAAATACGCTGCACTGACGTGGTTTTCTTTCGCAAACAAGTTGCGGATCTTACCGAAAATATCCAAATAGGTCAACGGTGTGGAACGAAGGTTGATTCCGATACTTTTTTGTGAGATATGGATCAGTGCTCGCCCTTCTGCAATGGCTTGCTGTCTGATCGCTTCGCCTAAAGAACTTTTACCAGAACCCGCTACGCCACATAAGACGGTCATTACACCCAACGGCACTTCGACTGAAATATTTTTTAAATTATTGATTTGAACATCCACTAGTTTTAGTTGTTCCGTTGCGTGGCGGACGTTTTTCTTCACGGGGATCTTTTGGTGGAGCAGCTGGCTTGTGATCGTGTGGCTCGTTAAAAATTCAGTATAAGGACCAGCAAATTGAACGGCTCCGCCTGCATCCCCGGAACCAGGGCCGATGTCAATGATGTAGTCTGCGGCTTCAATTAACTGAGGATGGTGCTCGACTAAAACGACCGTATTCCCTTGGGCTTTTAAAGCAAATAAAGCCGCTTTGAAGCGATCGATATCTTTAGGGTGTAATCCAGCACTCGGTTCATCCAAAACGTACAATAGATCAGTCAGCGCGCTATTGATATATTTTGCGATCTTGATGCGTTGTGCTTCACCGCCTGACAGAGTTCCCGTACCACGTGCTAATGTCAAATAGCTCAACCCAATCGTGATCAACGCTTGCAATCGTTTGTTAAGTTCGCGTTTGATGTCGACTGCCAACTCGTCGTGGATCGTTTGACAGAAAGTTAACAATTCGTCCAGCGGTAGTGTTACTAAGTCTGCGATACTTTTCCCGTGAATCTTGCAACTACGCACTTTTTCATTGACTCGCGTACCATGACAATCAGGACAGACTTTGCGTGTGACAAAACGATCCAATTGTTTTTGATGCCGTTTCCCTTCGTCTTTATGAATAATGCTGCGTTCCATGCGCGGGATCACACCTTCATATAATGCCGTATGAGGCCAATCACGAGGGGGATTTTTTAATTTGATGCGTGGTGATGACAAAAATAAAGCCAATTCTTCTTTTGAATAGTCTTTGATTTTTTTGTCAAGATCAAACAAACCGCTGTTCGCGTAACGTTTCCAGCGCCAAAAACCGGTATGGAAAGTCGGAAAATCAATTGGATCTTCGTTTAAAGATTTATTGAAGTCGATCAATTTGTGCACGTCGATCGTCGTGATCGCCCCTAACCCATCACAGGTCGGGCATTTCCCGGCAGGATGATTAAAAGAAAAGGTATCGGAATACCCGATGAAGGGCTTGCCGACTCGTGAAAATAACAGACGCAAAAAAGTGTAGACATCCGTGTAAGTCCCTACCGTTGAACGAGCATTTTCGGATAATTTTTTTTGATCAATGACGATCGCAACAGGTAGATCCGTGATCTGTTCGACTTCGGGTCGGCCGTACTTTGGTAAATAATGTTGCAAGAAGCTCGGAAACGTTTCATTTAACTCCCGGCGAGATTCTGCCGCTAATGTATCAAAGACCAGCGAACTTTTTCCGGAGCCTGATAGTCCGGTGACGATCGTCATTTGTTTTTTCGGGATCTTAACGGTCACGTCTTTTAAATTATTTTGGGTCGCGTGTTTCACTGTGATCCATTCAGTCATAATGTCTCCCCCTTTTATTCTAGCTTCCAATATGCTAGCTGTCGTTGGCATTTTTGATCCTGTTTTAAGCATAGAAGAAAGCAAAAAGGAATGCAAATCAGCCGCTGAGTATCTTTCATTACATTTTCCCGTTCTTGTTGTATGATGGTAAAGGAATTTTTGACAAAGGACGTGTGGAATTGGAAAACCAAAAACCTATTTTAACTAAACATTTGACTTTTTTATTAGCCTTGACGTGTGGGATCGTCGTTGCAAATATGTATTATATCCAGCCAATCGGCACCCAGATCGCGCAAACATTTCATATCACGACTAGTTCGGTGGGGATCGTGACGATGCTGACACAATTAGGGTATGCGCTAGGCTTATTGCTCTTAGTCCCATTAGGTGATGTGATGGATCGGCGTAAATTGATCGTACGGATGTCCGCACTTTCTTCAGTTTCGTTACTAGTCGCTTTTTTTGCCCCGAACTTCATTTTATTCGCGCTAGCTTGTTTATTGATTGGCCTCTTATCGATCGTTCCTCAAGTGATCATCCCATATGGCGCCGCACTAGCTGGACCTGCCCATCGTGGAAAGATCATGGGAACGCTCCTCAGCGGGCTATTAGTCGGGATCTTGCTTTCTCGAACTGTTTCAGGGATCGTCGCGAGTTATTTACCGTGGAAAGTGATTTATTTGATCGCGCTCGTTGTGATCGCTGGTTTAACCGTGCTCTTACAACTGAAACTGCCTAAAAATAGTTTACAAGTCAATCGCCCCGGTTTTTCCTACCGAGAGACTTTACGAAGTATCCCTCACTTAGTTGCGCGACAACGTGAACTGCGAGAAGCCGCAGTCAATGGCTTTTTCATGTTTGGGACCTTCTCGATTTTTTGGTCGACTTTGATTTTTTATGTCAGTAGCCCAGTGTACGGCTGGGGGACAAAAGAAGCTGGCTTGTTAGCGATCTTTGGTTTGGCTGGTGCAGTGGCAGCACCGATCGTCGGTCGTTTAGCTGATGATTATTCTGAACGGCATATCGTGTTGATGGGGCTGAGCATGCAGACGGCTAGTTTTATTCTTTTATTTTTCTTTGGCAGCCATTTAGCCGCGTTGATCTTAGCGATCGTCTTGTTAGATATCGGGAATCAATTCGGACAAGTCGCTAACCAAACACGAGTCCAAGCTTTGAGTGATACAGCAAGCAATCGGAATAATACGGTCTTCATGTTCACGTATTTTATTGGCGGATCATTTGGTTCGTTGATCGGCACGACGATGTGGGAACATCACGGCTGGTTCGGCGTGACGATCGTCGGTCTATTGTTCCAGCTACTCGCATATGTCTGTCATTTCTTAGTTTTTCACCCCGAGCATGACTTGAATTAAGCCAACACAAAAAGAGTGAGACGCAGTTAGTAACTGCGTCTCACTCTTTTTTATTTACGCTACGACATCTTTTGTAGCTTCAATTTTTTCTGGCACTGGTTTTTCACCGTCATTGATGAAGTAGACTTGGTACCAAGTCAAGAACGTGTAGATCGTCCAAATCTTACGACGATCATCGTTCTCACCTTTGAAGTTGCCATCTAGCATCGCTAAGATCTTCGCTTGATCAAAGAACTCGCTCACGAAATCTTGTTCAAAGACGTTTCGGACGATTTGGTAATATTTTTCTTCTCGCAACCAGTCTTTGATCGGAACTGGGAAGCCAAGTTTTTCACGGTTATACCATTCTTCTGGTAAATGCCGTGCAGCTGCTTGACGGAACGCGTACTTCGTATTTTCTGAGTTGATCAAATATTTCGTTGGAACTTGTTCGGCGACATTCATCAATTCTTTATCCAGTAGTGGTACCCGGACTTCCAATGAACTAGCCATCGATAATTTATCAGCTTTCAATAAAATATCTTTTGGCATCCATTGGTGCATATCCAAATATTGCATTTTTTTGATCTCAGACATATTATCGTCTTCGATTCGATCGTATTGCATATCCACGATCTCTTTAACTGTCGGCGCATTTTGATATTCAGGTGCTAATAAATCAGCCGCTTCAGTTTCTTCAAAGACTTTCGCTTGGCCGATAAAGAAGTCTTCTGCTGGTGCAAGTGATGTATACAGATGTAGTGCACCATGGAACGTCTTGCCTTTAAGACCTTTTGCTAATGTGTAGCGCGTCTTCTTCGGTAATTTTTTCAAGCCTTCTGCAACGACTTTTACGACTTTTGATTTTGTATTCATCCCGTAAGCTTGGTAGCCGGCAAATAATTCATCGGCACCTTCCCCACTCAAAGCAACCCGCACATCGCGACTTGCAAGTTCAGCTAAGAAATAAAGCGGGACACAAGAAGGATTTGAATCTGGTTCATCCAAATGATATTGGATCAATGGGAAATATTCAAAGGCTTCATCGCCACTCACGATCCGAGATTCATTGTTCAATTCAATCATGTTCGCTAATTTTTTCGCTTCCACTGATTCGTTATAGCTCTTATCGCCAAAACCGATAGAGTACGAATGCTCTGGGCGTAAAACGGCTGTTACATAACTAGAATCGACCCCAGAAGATAAGAATGAACCGACTTCAACATCGGCGATCCGATGGGCTTCGATTGATTTTACGACGGTGTCATCGATCAAATCAACGGTTTCATCTAAACTTAAACGACTTTCCCGTTCTTTGACATCCCAGTATTGGCGAATATCAAGTTTGCCATCTTTATACGTAAAGTAATGCCCTTCTTTGATCCGGAAAACATTTTTGAAAAATGTCTCGTCTAAAGCTGAATATTGGAACGTCATATACGGTTTCAACGCTTCTTTATTCAACTCTTTTACGAAGTTCGGATGTTTCAAGAAACTTTTGATTTCAGAACCATACATGAAGGTCCCATTCATTTGAGCGTAGTATAACGGTTTGATCCCGAAATGATCCCGCGCACCGAATAATTCTTGTTTAACGGTATCCCAGATCACAAAAGCAAACATCCCGCGAATTTTTTGTAATAATTCCACGCCATATTCTTCATAACCGTGCAATAAAACTTCTGTATCAGCATGTGTCGTGAAAATATGACCTTTTGCGATCAGATCTTCCCGGATGCTTTGATAGTTATAGATCTCACCGTTAAATGTGATGATCTTCGTTTTATCTTCGTTATAAATCGGCTGCGTGCCGCCTTCTAAATCGATGATACTCAAACGGCGAAAGCCAAGTGCAACACCTTCATCGATAAATTTACCGGAACTGTTCGGTCCTCGGTGAATGATCGTATTCATCATATCTTCAATTACTTGTTCTTTTTGTGTCTCGCTAGAGCGATCTACGAACCCTACTATTCCGCACACACTGTCTACCCTCTTTCAAAAACGTGGTCATGATACATTTTTAGTTGTATCAACTTTAAAAGTATATCATAGGCGTTGCTATCTTTCACGAATTGCTTAGCGTTTTCTAAATAAAATGAAGAAATTATTAATATTTTTCGTAGGAAGCATTTACAGCTTGAATCGTGTTTTTTTATAACTAGTCTCATAATCAATTCCACCGCTTTTTAATCAAAGAAACAAGGAGCCGGACATGACTGCTGTCCAACTCCTTGTTTCTTTCTATTTAATGCGATCGAAACTTTTGGTGTCTCAGTTTCGTTTGATCAGTTCACTAAGCTGTTATCTAAGGCTAACGGAACTAAAAATGGATACGCGCCGAAAAACTCGATCAATGATTTGTTGACGTGGTTCGTATCAAGCGTCAAAGTAGTCGTGCTACTCTTATCATCTTGTTTGATCGTCACGGTTTGTTCATTCCCTAATTCGACTACAAATAAATCCTCTGCGCGTTTTTTGAAATCATACCGTTGATTGTCCATCGTCGTGATAAAAATATCATCGATCGTCTTAGTATCTGCTTGCCGAGGTAGCGTATAAGTCAATTGCAATGGCTTCGTATTATCCAATAAATTATCGGTAAAGGTAAAGCCTAGTGTTTGCATATGATTCATGACCTCATTCATTTGATGACTGAAGATCGAATTTTGTCCACTCGTATAAATGCGCTTGATGTAGCAATCGGTCAATAGATCAAAGACTGCTTGGTTTTTGATTTGAGCATGCATCGTTTCTGGTTGAACGAGTAGTAGCGGTAATTTATTTTTTCGCGCTTTGCCTTCTGGCGTGGGCATCATCAAGCTAAATAAAATCTCTTTGTGATTGACTAAGCGATAAGTCAATGAGAAATGTTTCGTGCGCCACGTAGCAAATTCATCATTGGATAAACGCAGATCATTGCTTTCTAGCGGTTTTAAGAGCTCAAAAGTGAAATACTCTAACAAGGAACTTTTCGCGATCGCTGAAATCGTTAATTTTCGCTCGATGAAAATGGACTTGAAGTAATCTAATAACGTTGGAAAATCGGATTCCATCAAGACTTTCCGAAATTTCAGATCGGCCAATTCTTTTTCAGCTTCGTCGATCAATTGTTGTAAGTCGTGATAGTTTTTTTCGCGATTATCAAAATAGGTGACCACCGTCTCACTCATTGGTTTTTGGTGTTTTGGCTCTGGTGTGGCTTGCTTTTCGTTTTTAGTTGCTGGCTGGACCACTTTCTTTTTTTGGATCTTTACTTCAGAAGTGGTTTTTTCCTCCGGGCCAGTCGCTTCGATCGTCTCTTTTTCAACTTCAACGTCGCTAGTGTCGACTAAACTATGGTAAATGCTATTTAATCCATGTCTTTCCTCTGCCATTTAATTCACTCCCTTATTCAAAAAGTCGGCAATGAATCGTTTAAGCGCCGCATCCATTTTGTCGACACTCCCAAAACGTTTTTCGATCAGCCGCAATTCTTTCAGCGCCACGGCTTGCTCTAAAGCTAGCGCGTGTTTTTTCGCTTCCCACTCTTTTTTCTGCGCTTCATTTGGGACCGGTGCTTGACTCAAGTAAGGTTCCCAGTGCGCGCGTTCTTCTTGGAGCGCGTCTAACTGTTCATCAATTTCGGCGAGTTCATCTTCGACTTTTTTCCGATTGAACATCGTTTTCGACTGCTCTAGTTCAGTTTTGTGAGCGATAAGGGGCTCGATTTGATCATCTAATTTTTTGACTTCTGCTTGGGCCGTCAATTTTTTAGCATCAAAACTATTTTCTTTTTCTTCGACTTGTTCGATCTGCTTTTTGTAATCGCCTGCCGTGACTTTTTGCCACTGAGAGCGGACTTCCGGTAACACCGTGATCTTAGGGCGAGTCGCGTCGATCTCAAAAACGCTACGGTCACGATAGTAATCGCCTAACCGATAATCCATCAAGACGGGTGATAATTTTTTTTGTAAGATCATAAACGGAAAAGTCTTCAACAATTCTCGGTGGATCTTACTCGTCAAATAATTATCGATCTCGTGATTGGCATTCGTAGACTGCTGGATGGAAGCTGGCAGCTCTTGCCAATAAACTTGGTAGACTTCTCCCATGTTTTCATCTTCCATGGCTTGTTCCAGCCGCTGGATCTTATCTTTCAAACCACCTAAAATACCAGAGGCGGATTCTTTTACCGAATCAAATGATTGTTCTTTTTTTGGAGCTGTGTTCTCGTTATTCAAAGCCTCCATCAAAAAACCTCCTTTTTCATAGTCGAGTAAGCTTTCATGCTGACTCGTCTTCTTCTTAATAGTACCATTTTTTTCTCGAAAAAGGCGGGATAGAAATCAGAATTTGAAAAGAAATTCTAGTCTAATTAAACAGATTCGTGAAAAAATCTTTGATGGTTTGCCAAAGGTTCGACAAAAAGCCTTGATTGTCATTCACAGTCTTTTCCACGGAGCCTTTCAATGAATCGCCGAACTTCCCTAACTGGTCAGATAATTGATTGACAGAATCTTTAAAATCTCCGCTGATCTTATCTAACTGCTGGATCGATTCTTTATCTAACACGCCGTTTGTATTTTGATATTGTTGGGCAAGTGATACGAGTTTATTGATATCATCTTGTGAGATGTAATGATCTAAATTATTTTTAGCGAGCGCATCGTTGACGATTTTTTCAACATCGGCTTTCGTCGCTAACTGGCCTTGTTGTTCTTTTAAGTCAGCCAATTCTTTTTTGATGTCGACCAATGTCTGGTTCAATTGGTTTTTATAGGCTTCATCCGCTTTTTCTTTGTCAGCTGCCGATAAGTCTTGGTTTTGTTTATCTCCATTAGCATTGTTGACGATGGATTGGGCAACATCTGAAGTGGTATCTAATTCCGTTTGCGCAAGTTGTGCACGTTTGGGATCAACTTGCTCGCCGTTTGCTTCAAACGCTTTATAGACTCCAGTCAACGCACTTTCTCCAGTCACTTTCACGACACTAGCTACTTTGACGGTTGCATCACTGATCCCAGCAGTTACTAACGGATTTTTGTATTGATCCGCGGTGATCTGAGTGATATTTTCCGGCGTTAAGATCTTGACGTTGATCCCTTGCCCTTGGTCTTCTCGATTCACCACGACGGAACTGAGCATCACACTGTCATCTCCACTGCCGTACCCAAGATATTTGACTAGGTCGGCCCCGGTGGCAGTTTCAGTTTTAACATTATTTTGATTGATCCCTAAAACGCTCATCGTTTCGGTCAATTGCTGCTGATTCAAGCCAGCCCCCGCAACGAAAGTCGGTTTGCCCCAACGTTCATTGATCACATCACTACTAGTTGATTGATTCGTGTCTTGAGCTGCAGCACTTTGAGCTAGGCCAGCAGTTGTCGTAGCCAGAGCTAAAAAAGTACTGGCGATCAAAAGATATTTCGGTATTTTCATGGGAAATTCCCTCCAAATTTTTTGTTTGCTTTAAGGCGATCCGGAAACTTTTCGTCTGGATCTTTCCGTTATACCTTAAGATAGCACAATTAGTCTAGCAAAAAAACCCGACTAAAGATGGAAGATTTTGCCAAAAATACTAAAATGCGTGAAGCAGTCAGCGTGATCCTAAAAAAGCAAACTCCGAAAAAAGGACTAGGACAGCTAGCTGCGTCCCAGTCCTTCCTGCTTATTTTTCGCGTGTTGTAAAATGGATCTTACGCTGCGCATCACGTTCTAAAAAGGTCGTTTCTTTCAAGTAAGTGAAATGCAGTTCGTCGATCGCTGGATCAGCGAGCATTTTTTCATACCCTTCAAAAATATCGCGGATATATTTTTTGTACGCATGTTTTTTTCGTTGACGCTTATTCATGGGCCACCATCCTTCGTAGGCTATCTTACCAAGACTTTTTTAAACCGACAAGTAGAATTATTGATAATTCTGATTTAAATAAGTCAAAAGTTCGCGGGAAAGATCAGTCGCCGAAGTGCCTTCAGGTTTGTTTTCCAAAAATTCTAGGACTGAATAGGCATGCTTATCCGTATCAAATGCATATAAGAAACTATTTTCTTTGCCTTTTTCATCTTGTTTCATTTTGATCTCGGCAGTTCCGGTCTTAGCCGCTAGCGGAATGTTCAGATCATTCAAACTGTGGGCAGTGCCATCTGCCTCTTTGACAACAGCTTCCATATCTTGAGTGATCACATCCGCAGATTTTTGACTGATCACGTCGGCTTTAGTTTTCGTTTTTTCGCCTTTCACCAACCGCGGATAAACTAGGGTTCCTTGATTTGGAAAAACGGAATAGGTGGTGATCTGTTGGATCGGGTTCAGCAACAACTGCCCTTGCCCGTAGCCGGTATCAGCTAACAAGATCTCCGAATTGAATTTTTTTTGGTTAGAGATCTGCGCAGGTTCCATTGCTAGTGGAAGTGCCAGCTTTTCTCCAAAAATAAATTTTTTTAAACCGGCGCGGAATTTTTGCTCCCCTAATTTCAACGTTTCTTGGGCCATGTAAATATTATCAGAATTCACGAGCGCGGTTTTCAGATCGACTGGATTTTTTTCAGTGACTCGTGTGACTTGGTAACCACCCCAAGATGCGTCTTTTTGCCACTTCAAGCCAGTGATAGCTAATTTTTCATTCGGATCGAGTGTCCCAGCATCTAAACCGATCGCAGCCGTGACGGTTTTAAACGTCGAGCCTGGCGCGTATCCCGTAGTAAAGCGAGAACTGAAAGGTTGATTTTCATCGTTGTTGTATGCATCATAGTCTGCTTGAGTGATGCCATTAGTCATTTTATTGGGATCATAACTAGGGGAACTGGCAAGGACCAGCAGATCGCCCGTTTTAGGCGCCATTACGACACTGGAACCAGGATTGCCTTTTAACGAATCATAGGCGAGCTGCTGCGCGTGGCTATCGATGGTCAATTGGATCGTTTGGCCGTCTTTTTTCGCGACCTTTTTCAAGACTTGCTTTTGTTTACCTTGGCTGTCAGTAATCGCTAAACTCCCGCCGTCTCGTCCCCGTAATTTTTTATCATACGTCCGCTCTAAACCGGTCCGCCCGATTTTGCTGCCACTAGCTAATTGATCATTTTTCTTGATGTCGTCGGCGGTGACATTCCCCACGTAGCCCACTAATTGCGCGGCGGCTTCTTTTAACGGATAGACGCGGCCGACTTTTGTTTGATACTCCGCTTTTTCTGGTAAATTTTCCGGCACACTCGTCACCGTTTTCAACGGAACGAAATGATCTTCTTGGACCCAGCTTTGGTCAAGCGCTTGGTTGATGTCATCGGCGGTCAAGCCTAAACTTTCAGCTAAACTTTGAATCGTCGCTGTCTTTTCGGTTCCGCTACCCAATTTTTTCGGTACGATCCCGATTTGGTAGACATTGCCATTGGCTGCGATCGCTGTACCATTCCGGTCCGTGATCTCACCGCGTGTCGCCAGGTCGTTTTGATAGCTGATCTTATCTTGGCCTTTCATCGCCGGAAAAATCAGATCCGGCTGCCAGTTGATCTTTTTCCGATCACTGCTCAATGTTCCGGTGTATTGCTGCGCTTTTAACTTACCTAGGCCAGTCGTCATACTTAGGTCATACGTAAATTGATAATGATCCCCACTTTTTTTGACTGTTAAATTTTTTGGCTGCAAGTGATCAGCCCCGATAGCAGAAAAAATCGTCTGATATTTTTGCCCGACAGCGTCCTTTGTATAGCCGCTTTTTTTCAACGAGCTAGCTGTTACATACTGCGCGAGCTGATCATATTTTCCATCATCCAAAGTCTGGATAAATTTTTTGACGGTTTTTTCACCTTGGGCTTCGGCTTTTGCCGTTTGTTGGTGCTGGTACAAGAAAAAGCCCCCGCCAGCAATCACGACTGCACCGCCTAAAAGTGCGAGCCATTTTTTGTTTGAACGAGGAGCTTCTTTGTCGCTTCCGTGATTTCTACCTGATCGATTTTCCATGAGATTCTCCTTTAAAAATATTTTGATTCGTATATACTAAAAACAAAGGACGTGTGTTTAATGCCAAAATGTTATTTATTTATGGGACCTAGTGGCTCAGGGAAAACGACTTTAGCCGAGAGCTGCTTTACGCCCGACCAAAAAATCATTTCCAATACGACCCGCAACATGCGACCCGGCGAACGAGACGGAGTCGATTATTATTTTATCTCCACTGAGCAGTTTGAAGACTTGATCAAAGCTGGCAAACTTGCGGAATATGATTGCTATGATCAGCACTACTATGGTATCGCAAAAGCGACGATAAAAAAAGCCTTAAAAAAAGGAGATTGTTACGATCCGATCACACCGCAAGGCTTTTGGAATTTATTTGCACAATACGGCGACCAATTAGTGCCTGTCTGGCTCAATATTTCAAAACAAACGGTCGCAACGCGCTTAAAAAATCGTGCCGATGAAGCAGAGATCAAACGGCGACTGGCCATCTATGAAAAAGATCAGTTAGAACTTCCTCGCCTGCGAAAACTTCCTCAATTGATCGAACTGGACGGTGAAAAAAGTTTGCCGGAACTCATTCAGCAATTCAAGTTAAAAAGCGGCCTTTATTCGTCTAATCCTAAAAACTGATACGCGACGCGCTCACCGTTTGGAAAAGGAAATTGAACGATCCCGCATTCGGCAAAGCCAGCTTTTTTTATCAAATGCCGCATGATCTCATTAGCCGGATACGTATCGATCCGAATATCTGGATAGCCTAAGCGCTGCGCTTCGGTAAGACATACCGTCAGTAATTTGCTGCCCACTCCTTGCCCGCGGACACTAGGGCTGATCGCGACGTGATGGATCGAAAGGTAATCTGGACTGTCGCGCAGCCACTTTCCAGTAATCGCTTGATAGACTGGATCATTTCCTTTGATCAACGCGGCCGTACCAACTAGCTGACCCGCACTTTCAAGAACGTAACTTTCTTGGCGCGCGATATCTTTTTGGATTACGGCTTTATCTGGACCTTGTCCGTTTTGCCATTGCGGTGATCCTTGTTGTTTTAAAAATTGTTTCGCCGCTGCGATGATCGTTAAAATCTCTGATAAATCAGCTTCTGTTGCAAGTCGAAAATTCATCTGTTCAATCCTTTCAAATAATGTTCGCCATTTTCTAAATAACTCCCGATCAGTTCCAAATGATGAGCCAGTGACCATTTTTTGATCGTACCTAGCCCGGGAAATTTTTGGGTTTGCTGATAGGCTAATAATTCTTCCAGACCTAAAGTCAAAAGTAATTGCGCGTGATTTTTTTGGACCCATACATCAAGCTTAGCCAATGCTTCAAAAAATTTTCCAGCTTGATCCCGCGCATCGTCATTACTGTCAGAAACGAAGTGTTTGACACGTAGATTTAAATACGCATCAAAATAAGTAATGTGTAGGGCGATCGCGCGACTTGGCCCTCCTTTATCAACGTAACGGCTTCCTTCAATCGTGTAATCACTAAACCCGACAAAACCATCTGTCTGCCAATACAAAAATTCATCACTGTAAAAATCGTCGTCTTTGAGAGCATAATCGGCGACTTTTTTGCGTACTTGAAAGTTTTCCTGCAAAACGATCTTGCGCGGAAATGGTAAGATGCGAAAGCGACCTTGATCGGGAATCACGACAAGTTTTTCAGCTAGTTGCATCGGTAGTTGCGCCAATTGCCGCGGCGAGCGAGCGGTGAAAACATATAACTCAGCTAGCGGAGTATCTCTCGTGACGATTGCCGCAGATCGGACACTGCGCTCCACATGCCAATGGTATTTTTTTTCGGCTAATAATTTATACGTCCCCACTTGTGGATTTTGGATGACAAATAGCGGACACGCTTGCTGGTCAAATAGTTGGATCACATTTTTCAAAGTAGCTGAATCGCGGACCGGTTCAATGATCGGCTGGATTTTTTTGCTCCACCGCTGAGCCTTCACCAACGTTTGAAGCGCTAATAAATCAAATTGTTTACCACGTAAATAAGGATAATACATCTCATCACTCCAACGGTTCGGTCGGGCGCCGTTTGAACGCCGTTTTAGTTTTTAAAAATTGATAGTCTTGCTGTAAAGCGTGCAACTCTTCTTCAAGGCTCGCGATTTTTTGTTCCGTGATATCGTCAATAAAACGATCGTAATAATGCTCCTCGCTCAAACCATCTTTTAACTCACTGCGGCGTTTTAATTCTTTGTAGAGCTGCTCAGTCGAAAAGAAACTGGGACCATATGCCATTTGCTTAGCTTTTCGAACTTCACGAAAAAGGGTGGCGTTGAAGCGTTCTAAAATTTCAGCTTCCTCCAGTTGCAACGATTGTTTTTGAGGGCGTTTCTCAATCAAAAAAGTCCCCGCAGCCGGCAGCAATTCGTCGTGTTCCCCGTAAGGCCGATAGACTAAGACTCCGATCTCGGTTGGAATATCAGCTTTGACCTTTTCATAAAGTTCTGCTGTCAACACGAAATAATTATAGTGTCCGACAAACGACAACTTAGCACTGGAATAAAAATCATTTTTTGAGATCTTTAATTCATAACAGCGCCACTCACGTTGACCTTGCCGTGAAAAACAAGCAAGAGTGTCCACGATCCCCGCCTCTTTTGGCAGTGCCACTTCTTCGACGACCATCGCGCCCAGTTCCAAACAATAATAATAAAGTGCTTTTTCCATTTCTTTTGTTAATGCTGTTTTCAATCTACTCACCTTAATGCGAACGTATTTTCGCTTACTGTAGCATAAGTGAACGAAAAAAAACAGAGGGCATCCCTCTGTTTAAAAAATTATTTTGAAGCTGTTGTATCAGACCAAATATTCCAAGTCACTGGCAGTTGTCGGATAACCGATGATCATTTTTTTGAGTTCAGCATGGCTGATTTTTTGATTCAAGACCAGTGTAAGCTGATTGATCAGTTCATCAGCGAGACTGCTGAGACAAGTAATGGCGACGATCGTGTCATTTTCATCGTATACGAATTTGATTTTCGCCAGCTCATCGTTGATCCGTGCGTAAGTGAACCAACTTGCAAGATCCAACGTGCGACTGTGGTATTTCCCATCACTTTTTTGGATCGTTTTTTCAGCTAACCCGACCCGCGCTAATTTTTTAGCCCCAAAGACGATCGTCGGGATCAATGGGTAATCGATCGCGTGACTTGTTTTACCCGTCATCACTTGTGCCACATATTCGCCTTCAAAGACACTGACCGGCGTAAGTTTTGGTCGCACTTTAGCTAAGACATCCCCACAAGCAAAAATATGCGGTGCACTTGTTTGCAAATGATCGTTGACCTCGATTCCTTTTTTCGAGTAAGTAACACCAGCTTTTTCTAGCGACAGTGCCTCCACATTCGGAATCCGCCCAGTCGCACCGATCACCATATCCGTCACCGTTTCAAAATTATCTCCTACTAAACGGTAGCCCGGTCGCATGACTTCAACTTGTTCCACATCGACATTAAACGTAAAACGCACGCCTTGTTTCGTCAAATAATCGACTAGCTCCGTAACTAATTCGCGATCAAATTCTTTTAAAGGTTGATCATTGTGGTGGATGACCTCCACTTGTGCTCCCGCAGCGTTAGCGATCGTCGCAAGCTCCAATGCGATATAGCCTGCACCGATAAAGGTGATCCGCTTAGGTAAATGTTCCAACTCTAAAAAGTCACTGCTGGTTTGGATATATTCTTGGCCTTCTAATGGTAAAATCGAAGCGCGCTGGCCGGTAGCGATCAAAAATTGTTTAGCTTGCAGCTGTTCATCATTCACGATGATTTGATGAGGATCGGAAAACTCCGCTTGCCCGGCATAATAATCGATCCCAGCTTTTTCTAATGCGGCTTTGCGTTCGGATGAGACTGGATCAGTAAATGTCTTTTTAAACGCCATCAACTCTTCCCAGTCGATACTTGCATCCGCTTCAAAACCTTTGCCACTTAAGGCATTGACTTTGTGTTTAGCTTCAACTGCGGCCATCAAAACTTTTTTAGGATCACAGCCCCGGTTCGGGCACGTCCCGCCCCAAAGATCAGATTCCACGATGGCGACTTTAAGCCCTGCTGTCTTTAACTCAAAAACAGCCGAAAAACCACCGACACCACTTCCGATCACGATTGCATCATAATTTTTCATTACTTACTCCCCCTGACTTAAAAAACGAAAAATGTCACTGCGCGAGACTTCGCCCACCAGTTGGTCTTGCTCGGTCAAATAAAAATATTCCCAGGTCACTAATTGATCAAAGGCCGCTCCCAAATGTTCCGTCACACTAAGCCGCGGGATCTTGGGCTCGACGTGTTTGATTCGTTGATAAAAACCACCCGTATAAAGTGCTTGCAGCGTTTGATCGGTGAGGTCGCCAGCTGTTTCGTTGAAAAATTGTTGTACGAAATCCGTCTTTGGTTGGTTTTGGATCACGTCTGGTGTATCACACTGGACAAGTTTCCCATGATGCATCACGGCGATTCGATCTCCTAATTTCAAAGCTTCTTTCATGTTGTGAGTCACAAAGATCACCGTATTACCTAATTTTTGGTGTAACTTCAAGACAAGTTCTTGCAAACTGGTTCGTGAAATCGGATCTAGCGCACTGAACGGTTCGTCCATTAAGATCACATCTGGTTCAGCTGCGATCGCGCGCAAGATCCCGATTCGCTGTTGTTGCCCGCCTGAAAGCTCACCTGGCAAGCGATCTCGATAAGTCGCTGGGTCCAATGCAACTTCTCGCAATAACTCATCGACTCGCGCTCTGCGTCTCTTTTTATCCCAACCGAGCATCTCAGGAATCAATTCAATATTTTCTTTGACGGTCATCGTCGGAAAAAGTGCGATCTGTTGTAAAACGTAGCCGATCTGCCAACGCAATTTTTGCAGCGGGTAATCTTTGATCCGCTTATTTTTGAAATAGACATTCCCTTCAGTCGGGACGACTAAACCATTGATCATTTTCAAACTTGTGGTCTTACCGCTGCCAGAAGGTCCGACTAAAACGAAGATCTCACCTTCTTTGATCTCCAAATTCAAATGTTCTAGGACTTGCTGACCGTCGAAATTTTGTCCGACATCTTTAAATTCAATAATCGTTTTCATCAGTCAGCCTCCTTGAGAATTTTTTCTTGAACTAAAAACTCGTGCGCAACTTTTTTCGGTGATTTACCTTCCACATTGACCGCGTAATTCATTTGAATCATTTGCTCTTCGGTGATTTTTCCGGCAAGCCGATTCAATCCTTTGACGACTTGCGGATGTTTTTGCGCAAATTCAGCGCGCATCAGTGGCGCCCCTTGATAAGCTGGAAACAGGTTGCCGTCGTCTTTTAATGCTACTAAATCATATTGCTTCAGCTCACTATCAGTCGAATACGCATCGATCACGTCGACTGCATTATTTTTGATCGCTTGATACCGTAGCGCGGGCTCCATTCCTTGGACCGATTGAAATTTAAAACCGTATACTTTTTGGATGCCTAGATAACCATCTGGTCGATCACTGAACTCCAAGGTAAAACCAGCTTTCAACTCGGGATGCTGCGCTAAATCAGAAATTTTGGTGATGTGGTCTTTTTCAGCAGTCGCTTTCCGCATCGCCAGCGCATAAGTATTTTCGTATTTCATCGGTTTTAAATACGTCAGATCAAATTGCTGTTGTAATAATTTTTTGGCGGTGTGATACGTTTGATCTGCTGACAGTTCTTTTTTCGTTTTGACTTTGACTAAACTTTCCAGGACAGTCCCAGTAAATTCGGGATAGATGTCGATCTGATCATTTTTCAATGCGTTAAACAAGAAACTCGTCTTCCCAAAGTTAGGTTTCAATTCAACTTTCACTTCTGGATCTTCTTGTTCGATCACTTCCCGGTACATATTGATCAAAATATCTGGCTCAGCCCCTAACTTCCCTGCGATCGTGATCGTCTCTGGCTTAAACGGATTGTGTTGTGCGAAAAAAATGCCGCCGATCGCTAGAAATAAAACGCCAAGTGTCGCAAATGTCAGTTTGACACTTCGAGTTTGTAAAAAGCGGATCAAGCCACTGAATAAAATCGCAAGTAAGGCTGAGCTGATCGCGCCAATCAATGTCAGACTAGGATCGTTGCGGTCGATTCCTAATAAGATAAAAGTTCCCAAACCGCCTGCGCCGATCAAAGCAGCTAATGTCGCTGTCCCGATAATCAATACAAGTGCTGTTCTGATCCCCGAAATAATCACTGGCAGTGCTAGCGGCAGCTCAACTTTCATCAATTTACGCAAGCGTGACATCCCAAAGGCATCGGCTGCTTCTTCTAGTGACGGATCAATCTCAGATAGACCAATGTACGTGTTTTGAAAAATCGGCAGCAACGCGTAGATAACAAGTGCGATCAAAGCCGGCACCGTCCCGATCCCGACTAAAGGAATCAATAAGCCTAAAAGTGCCAGTGAAGGGATCGTTTGTAAAATACTAGTTAGCTGCAACATGATCTCCGCTGCTCGTTTTTTCTGGCTCAAAAAAATCGCCAAGGGGATTGCGATCACGATTGCAATCAACAGTGCGCTTAAAGAAATCGCCAAATGTTCTAAGATTGCTTGTAACAACTGGCTCTTTCGTTGGGTTAAAGTAGTCCAAAATTCATTCATATGCGTCTCCATTGTATTTTTGTGTTAATTTTAGTATAACGAATGTTTAGAGTAAGACAAATGATTCAGCCTTGCAGACTAAAAATTTCATTTAGGAGGATCTATCCATGACTTATGTGTTTCAATTCCAAGCGACCCCGACTGAAAAGTGGCAGACCGATGAACAATTATTGTTGAACGGGTTTGATGTTTTTTTGTTGAGTTCTATTTCTGATGCGATAAATTTATCAGATCGACCTGAGCCGCAAACTATGACGACTTATCCGCAACTCCCTGCTGATCCTACGATCAAAAAAAATGACCAAACCTACCACTTTACGAATTCTCACTACTATAACTGGTATAAAAATTTACAAGTCAATCTGCTGAATAGTGAAAACTTCACCCACTACTTCGTGCGCATGCAAAAAAATGATCCCGATCATTTTCGATTGGCTGAAAAAATGTTGCGCTTGATCGCGCTCATCAGTTTTTTGGAACAACTCGATGAACACGATACTTATTGTTTATTCGTTGTGACTTGGACGTATTTTTTCAACACTGGCGACCCACGGCAAGCTCGCGATTATCTCGCTAACTTTTTGACAAACTATACGCTGCAAAAAAATGATTTAGTTGGCTTGAATCAATTGACCGCCAGTCTCAATCAAGCGATGCTCCAACATTTTCCTCATGTACGCAAGCAAGATCTGCGTTTGATTTATCGTTTACTAGAACTACTCAACGGGACTTCGACTGCTACTGAGCTAAAACTGCCCCAGCTCAACGCTACTGCCGCTGCCCGCACAAGAAAATGTCTCGCTTATTTACAAGATGCTAAGACGCTGACCTTCTTCCAATTGCCGTTACTGGAAAAATTACACACTCCGATCAGTTTCCAATTATTGAACCTCAGTCACTAACCGGTTAGAGTAAGACAGCTAGCTGTCTTACTCTTTTTAAAATCAACGTCGCTTAATTAACTGGAGACACTATCAACTCCGACTGCGGAATTCGATTATGATTTGAGTTGGTTTGGTTTTTTGTAGTTTGGATCACTTATTTTGTTTGCGATATTAAAATTTATTTTATTTGTAGCGAAGTAAAAAAGTGTCTAGGCAGACACTTTTTACGCAAGATCCATTTGATTTTCAAATGCTTGAATCTGTTCTTGTTGTTCTTCACACGTCCAACCATCAAAAGTCAGATCCCAAATCAGATCCGCAATCACTTCTGCGTCTTCGTGGTACCCTTCGATCGGATAGCGAAAAATCTCCGCCAAAGGAATAAAGTCGATCGCATACTGCGTTTCATCTCCGGCCTTTTTAACCGCCAAACCGCAATACAATCGGTTCGCCAACTCAGCATGCTTTTGGCGCAATATAACGGTATAATTTGAATTTACTCCAGCCGGGATCGTTTCGATCGTCTGCAATAATTTATCCAGCTGCGCCTCCACCTCGTTAAGCGTGTAATTTTTCATATGTTGCTGTTGAATATATTGAGCAATCGTTTTTTTTAACGGACTTTTTAATGTTGTTTGTAAGCAATACCTTAACGTTTTATCCATAATTTTTCTCCCCTTTCACAGATTAGATCATTATTATATCATTTAATCGATATTTTTTTAATCTAAAACTCATGTGATTTATTTTTAATTCCTTTCTAAGGAGAGAACCACAAAAAATCCCCTTAGCAATCAAGCTAAGGGGAGCGCTCTTTATCGAATCCCTAAGGCAATTCGCGCGTAACGACTCATCTTATCTGTCGTCCAGGCTGGATACCAGACAAGTTTGACTTCCACGTTTGAAACTTCTGGAATTTCTTTTAATGCGCCTTGGATCTGATCAGTCAATAGATCGGCTAATGGACAGCCCATCGTAGTTAAAGTCATTTTAATTACGGTATTCCCGTCTTGTTCAAAGTCGACTTCATAGATCAAGCCTAGATTCACAATGTCGATCCCTAGTTCCGGGTCAATGACCGACTCTAGTGCAGTCAAGATTTGGTCTCTGATCTCTGTGACTTCTTCTTCAGTAAAATTTTGTTTGTTTTCCATCTCTTTCACTCCTCGTTTAGAAGTTCCTAGCGTCATTCTACTCTATCAATTACCATTTGTAAATGAGAATCCGCTAGCTTTGACCAATCTTAATTCGTTTCTGTTCTTCTTCGTTCAAGAAACTCCCAACCACGGATTCCGTTGCTAAAATATTGGTAAACGCAGCTGGATCGACTTCTTTGACGACTTGTTTTAGCGTATACAGTTCATAACGAGTCAATACGATCATGATCACATCCCGCCGACTAGCACTAAAGCCACCAAGACCTGAGATTACGGTCATTCCCCGAACCAATTCTTCTCGCAGAGCTGCTTTGACTTCATCAGCTTTAGCGGTTGTGATCATAGCGGTCATTTTTTGGTGACGCGTATGGATCCGATCAACGACTGTTCCCATCGTAAAGATCGTGATGATCGTATAAAGCGCGCTTTCCCAATTGAAGAAAAAGCCAGCCACCACCACGATGATACCATTTAACAACATGATGTAATTTCCGACCGTCCGACCAGTCGTCTGTGACAATAGCAACGAAACGATATCTAAACCACCAGTAGTAAAACCATATTTCAATGATAAACCGCCACCGATCCCCAGCAAAACGCCCCCGG
Source organism: Enterococcus sp. CSURQ0835 (assembly GCF_902706605.1). Classification (GTDB taxonomy): domain Bacteria; phylum Bacillota; class Bacilli; order Lactobacillales; family Enterococcaceae; genus Enterococcus_A. The sequence goes on from NZ_CACSLH010000004.1 coordinate 95,354, forward strand.
TGATGGAATTCATCAAGACATTACTCGTGACTTCGCCTGTCGGGATCAAGGTCGTAAAAAAAGACATCGAGATCACATTAGCAAAGCTCAAGATCATCGCAGACTTTCCGATTTTAATAAAACCCAAAATAAAAACGGGTACATTCAATAGAAAGATCATGATCCCCGTATTGATAGTCAGCCCCAGGACCGATTCAAAAAATGCGCCTACGATCTGCGCGATCCCCGTCATCCCAGCTGAGAATACATGAGCAGGGATCAAAAAATAATTCAATCCTACCGCCCCGGTGATCCCCGTCAATAAGATCACGGCGATTTTGATAGCCAAATCTTTCGTATTATAATTTCCTTTTATCACTGCAACTCCCCCTTAAGACATTCTCCATCAACAAGAATAACGTTTCCCCTAACAACTGGCAATCGTTTGAATCCGCTTTTTTTGCTTTCATGAGAGCTTTCTTAGATACTAAAAAAATAAATAATGAGTACAATTCATAAATTTTTCCAGCAAAAAACCTAACGAATGGATCATTCGCTAGGTTGATCATTTTGCCAAAATCGTTGGGCTAGTTGTTTGATTTGTTCACTGCTAGTGACTCGGTGACTACTTTGCCAGTGAAGGGGCAATAAATTTTGATAGCTGGGATTCAAGTAGCGTTGATCTAACAATAAAACGATGCCACGATCTGCCATCGTTCGAATGACGCGGCCCCCGGCTTGGATGACTTTATTCATTCCCGGCAGCTGATACGCATAAGCAAATCCTTGATCATTTTTTTCGGTGAAATAGTCTTTGATCAATTCTTGTTCATGATTCATTTGCGGCAACCCTACTCCAACGATCACACTGCCGATCAGACGTTCACCGGTCAAATCGATTCCTTCTGAAAACACACCACCTAAGACACAAAAGCCCACTAGCGTTTCAGACGGTTGTGCTTTGAACGCCGCTAAAAATTCCTCGCGTTCTGCTTCTGTTAAACGAGAGTCTTGCCGCTGTATGTTGATTTCAGGATACGTCTGTTGAAAACGCTCAGCGACTTGATCTAAAAACGCAAACGATGGAAAAAAAACAAGGTAGTTACCGGTCTTACTTGTCACCAGTGCTTCAATAGCTGCCATGATCGCCGGGATATTAGCCTCCCGCTTACGATAGACTGTCTGGATCGCAGGATCGAGCATGACCAGTTGATTTTTAGACGGAAACGGACTAGCTAACCGATAAGTCAAACTGTCCTTCCCACCACCTAAAACTTCTTGGTAATAAGCTAGCGGTGAGAAACTAGCCGAAAAGAAAATACTCGCCCCTACTTTTTCCGTCGTTTGAGCTAAAAAATAGGCCGGATCGACACAAAATTCTTTCACCACTAAATCATAATTTCTCAGCTCAACAGTCGTCAAATAATGATCATCGTAAAACTCACTCATCCGGGTAAAACGTAAAATTTCAAAATAAACAGCGAGCATTTTTACTTGAAGTTCATGTTGCGGATTTTCCGCCAGCCATTCTTTTATGACCGCTTGTAATTGAAACAAACGATTCGTCAAACTTTCAGCAGCCGCGCTTTGAGCATGGTATTCCCATTGTTCTGTTCGCGCCGTTTCCGCAATCAATTCAAATTCATCATCTACGCGGCGAAAGGCTTTGATCAATTTACGAAATTTACGGTCGATTTTGGCCGCTAACTCCGCGACATGATTGCGCGAAATCTCAGCTGAGTACATCGCTTTCGCTCGATTGACTAGATTGTGGGCTTCATCTACTAACACGAGATTTTTTTCATTTGGCTCTTCAAAAAAACGCCGCAAGTAAACCGTTGGATCGAACAAATAATTATAATCGCCGATCACCACATCGCAAAAACGACTGATATCTAGTGACAACTCAAAGGGACATAGCGTATGTTTTTGCGCGTATTTTTCAATCACCGGCCGCGTGTATTGGTCCCCCGTTTGCAACATCTCCCACAAACCATCATTGACCCGGTCATAGTAGCCCGCTGCAAACGGACAGTGTTCAGGTGTACAATTTCGTTCCGTTAAAAAACAGATCTTGTCTTTGGCAGTCAATGTGACGCTTTTTACGCGTGCGGCTTTTTCAGCTAAAGTTGCGATGCTGGTTTCAGCGACTTGACGTGTGATCGTCTTAGCCGTCAAATAAAAGATCCGTTCCCCTAGACCTTCTCCGAGAGCTTTAAAACTTGGAAATAACGTCGACATCGTTTTCCCGATCCCAGTCGACGCTTCTACGAATAATTTTTGTTGCGCGTGGATCGTCTTATAAACAGCCGCTGCTAACTCCCGCTGGCCTGCCCGATAATCAAACGGAAAAGGCAAACTTTTAAGCGATGTATTCCGGGTCGCTTGCCATTCATGTTGATAGACTAACCAAGCTTCGTATTTTTCAAGCAGTTCCAACCAAAATGTTTCTAACGCTTGAAACGAAAAACTGCGCGTCGTGTACGTGACCGTTTCTTCCACCGTTTGAAAATACGTCAACCGTGTCTTGATCTGAGTGAGATTTTCAGCTTCAGCATACAGATAGCCATACACCATCGCTTGATAAAAGAACAGCTCGATTTGTCCTGCTTCCACTTCTTCAAATGGTGTTTCCGACGTTTTGATCTCATCGATGACAAATTGATCTTCCTCTTCAAAAATCCCATCTGCTCGCCCTTCGACTTGCAGTTTGATCCCTGCTAAAGTGACGCTTTTTTTTAGCCACACTTCTTTTTGATAATTTTTTTCCGTAGCCGCTTTTTGAAGTTGTCGATGGATCTTTGCTCCTTCTAAAGCGGTGTGATTACTATTTTTTCCTTCATCAATGCTGCCGCTACGCATAATAAATTCGACTAACTCGCGGACAGCTAATTTTGTGACCGTCATCTGCTCACTCCCGTTTTCCCACCTTAGACAAAAAGTTTCACGACGTCAAGTCATTCATCAAAATGCCGCAGAAATTTTTTGAACAATTTCGTTTTGATCCCCATTTTTTCATAGTTTTCTAAAATTGAGTGGATCTCCATCACTAAAAAACTGAGATAAAAAGCATACAACAAAACATTTCCAGCTTGCAACGGGATCAAGCGCGCAACTGGCAAGAAAAACAGCAGCAACAAAACACTGGCCAACTTCCGTAAAATGCCATTGATTCCGATCTTAGATGCGAGCGTTTTGGTGATTTTTGCAGCCACTAAACCAGTTAAAAGATCTAGCAACATCGCCAGACAGATCAAAGCTAAGACATTTAACAGTGGTTGATCATTGATTAAACGAATCCATTCTTTCATGATGTTTCACCTCCTATTGTTATAAACGAATTTTTTTCCAAAAATCCAACCTTGTTGCGTCATCTTTTTACACGGTGATCAAAAAATACAGCCCGTTGCAGCGGACGAATTAATTCTTGAAAACTAGACGAGTTTGTACAATTTTTCTTCGAATATCGTGTATAATTAAACTATGTTAGGAGGGAGAACATGCTTGAAATCGAACGCTTAGTGACAGGTGTCGCACAAGAAAACTGTTACTTAGTTTATAATGAAAACGAAATGCTCATCATCGATCCCGGAGCTGAAGGCGATCGGATCATCCAAATGATCACACATTTAAAGAAAAAACCGGTAGCGATCCTGTTGACTCACACTCACTACGATCATATCGGAGCTGTTACGCAACTGCGCACTCAATACGCTATTCCCGTATACGTGGACGCAAAAGAACAAGCTTGGCTGCAAGATCCGCAATTGAATCTTTCTGGCTTGAGTCCCAACTTACCGGATATCATCGTCAAGCCAGCTGAGTTTGAATTTGAATTACGTAAAAAATATACGCTGGGACATATGACGTTTACGGTGGTACCAACTCCTGGTCACTCTGAGGGCAGTGTCAGTTTTATCTTTGATGATTTCGTCGTTTGCGGTGATGCGCTATTTCGCGGCAGTATCGGCCGGACTGATCTTTATTCGGGCAATCTCGAACAACTACTGACGAGTATCAAAACAGAATTGTTTACTTTACCCCACGAATTTCCAGCTTATCCTGGTCACGGTGACGCAACGACGATCGGTCACGAGATCACAACCAATCCTTTTTTCAATTAAAACGTTAATGGAGGTTTTTTTATGACAGAGACAAATCTATATATCGTTCGCCACGGCAAAACGATGTTCAATTCACTAACGCGAGTCCAAGGCTGGTGTGACACGCCACTGACTAAATCAGGTCGCCAAGGGATTCATTACGTTGGGCTAGGCTTACAAGATACAAATTTTGTGGAAGCTTACTCCAGTGACTCTGGCCGAGCGATCGAAACGATGCGGATTTTATTAGGCGAGCATCCAACTGGTAAAGAGATCCCTTACCATGTCGATCCGCGAATTCGCGAATGGTGCTTTGGTTCATTAGAAGGAGCTTATGATGCGGAGATGTGGGGCGTGATCCCTCGAGTCTTAAATTTCAAAACCGAAGACGACATGTTTGCTACTGATGTCACCTTCCAAGAGATCGCCGATGCAGTCTACAATGCCGATACAGCCAATTGGGCAGAAACCTACGAAAAATTACGCTCGCGGGTTTGGGAAGGTTTTGAAGATATCGCGCAACGGCGGGAGAAAGATGGTGGCGGGAATGTCTTGATCGTCTCTCATGGTTTGACGATCGCTTTCTTATTGAATTTGATCGACTCAGATCAACCGGTTCGCGCTAATTTATTAAACGGCAGTATCAATCAATTGAATTATAAAGAAGGCAAATTCACCATCAAAGCGATCAATGACATCAGTTACATGGAACGCGGTAAGATGATTTCTGATCAACGACTCGCTTAAGGTATTCAAAAGTGGCAAAAAGTGATCGGTTAGTAAAAAATAGGGAAGAGGATATGACCCATGTCCTCCTCCCTATTTCTTTTCAAATCAATAGCCACTAACACGGTGCGCTGCGCTTTTTTGCCGCAAGGAACTTTTTGTTGGAAATTTGATTTTTAATAGCAATTTAGAAAGGCTAACGTTATACTATTATTTGGTATTACTCAGAAAGGAAGTCAGCTATGTTTTTTATGAATATTTTTAAAGCGGTCATTCTCGGGATCGTGGAAGGGATCACCGAGTGGCTGCCGATTTCATCGACGGGACACTTGATCTTAGTCGATGAATTTATCAAGATGGATGTCTCTTCGGATTTTACGACGATGTTCAATGTCGTGATCCAGCTTGGGGCAATCTTAGCAGTCGTCGTGTTGTATTTCCATAAACTCAATCCATTTTCTCCTAAAAAAAGTACTCGAGAAAAAAATGACACTTGGATCTTGTGGTCAAAAGTTTTAGTCGCTTGTATCCCCGCTGCCATCTTGGGGATTTTACTGGATGACTTTTTAGAAGCGCACTTCCACAAATTTTTACCAGTTGCGATCATGTTGATCGTTTACGGGATCGCTTTTATCGTAGTCGAACGGTACAACAAACACAAAACACCTAAATGCACGGATCTCAACAAGTTTACTTATCAAGCCGCTTTGATCGTTGGGTTTTTCCAAGTGCTGTCGCTGATGCCCGGGACTTCTCGTTCAGGCGCGACGATTTTAGGCGCGATTTTGATCGGCTCTTCGCGTTTTGTCGCTACGGAATTTTCTTTTTTCCTCGGGATTCCCGTTATGTTCGGGGCTAGTGGGATCAAGATCTTAAAATTTTTAGCAGCTGGCAATGTCTTCGGCTTCCAAGAGGTCGTGATCTTATTAGTCGGGATGGTCACCGCGTTTGTCGTATCCATCATCGCAATCAAGTTCTTATTGGATTACATCAAGAAAAACGACTTTACCGTCTTTGGCTGGTACCGAGTGATCTTAGGGGTCATTTTGATCGGCTATTGGCTCGTAGCATTATAAAAATAATTTTACTAATAGGCAAAGAGGGAGCCGGACCGATCAAGTGTCCAGCTCCCTCTTTGGGTTTGCTAGCGGTGTTTCGACTAACTGATAATCACTTTCGTTCTCAATTAGCGATTTTTATTATCAATTAGCTTTTGGATATGGTAAGGTAAAAATGAAAGAGCAGCCACTTGGAGCCCACCGGAATGTTACCTCAAAATATTTCGCCTTGCCCTTTGACGAACTACACTTTACTAGTAAGTGTGATCGCCAAAACCAGCTGTCTCCCATAACCATCACAAAGGAGTGAATACGATGAGCCGCACAGAAAAACAAGCCTTTGCAGCTACTTTGATCTGTCTCAGCTTGATGTTAGCCGGAAAAATAGCAGCAGCCACCGACGTTGCTTTTTACCCGTTCTTATTTTTAGCAGCCATCTTCATTGGCGGATTCAAACAAACCAAAGAAGGAATTTTAGAATTATTCCAATCTAAAACCTTAAATGTCGATTTACTGATGGCACTAGCCGCATTAGGTGCTTGTGTGATCGGAAACTATTTTGAAGGCGCGATGCTGACCTTTATTTTTTGTTTGAGTGGTGCACTAGAAGAATACGCTACTAACAAAAGTACGAAAGAGATTTCCGCTTTGATGGCTTTGAACCCCACAACTGCCTTGAAGGTCGTTGCAGGCACCCATGTCGAAGTCGATGTTTCCGAGTTAGCAGTCAACGACCACGTCTTCGTCCCTAAAGGTAGCGAAGTCCCAATCGATGGCATCTTACTCGCAGGCGAAACCTCAATTGATGAAGCCGCGATTTCTGGTGAGTCAATTCCCGTAGAAAAAAAAGTTGGCGCCGAATTATTTAGCGGCACCATCAACCTAGGTCAAGCATTCACTTTGCAAGTCACTAAAAAGTCTGATGAGACGTTGTTTGCCCAGATCATCAAGCTGGTTGAAGAAGCTCAACAAAATCAAGGGAAAACTGCCAGTTTCATTGAACGGATCGAAAATACTTATGTCAAAATCGTTTTGGCAGCCGTTCCACTGATGATTTTATTTTTCTACTTTGGCTTGAATTGGAGTTTCACTGAAAGTTTCTATCGCGGAATGGTCATGTTAGTCGTTGCCTCCCCTTGCGCGTTAGTCGCTTCTGTGACCCCCGCCACGTTAGCCGCGATTTCAAATGGTGCCAAAAAAGGAATCTTATTCAAATCTGGTGAATACCTTGAGCAGTTAGCCGAACTTAAAGCCATCGCCTTTGATAAAACGGGTACTTTGACCCGAGGCAAACCGCAAGTCGTCAATGTAAAACTGTTGACGGAAGATCCCGAAGTCGTCCAAGTCTTATTAGCGATGGAACAACGCTCCACTCACCCGCTTGCTAAAGCAGTGATGCAATTTTTTGCCGCTGAAAAAATTGCCCCGCTGACGGATTTGACAGTTGAAGAGATCGCAGGCTTTGGACTTGAAGCCACGTATGCTAATAGCCGTTGGATCTTAGGAAAACACGCTTTTGATCCAGTAAATGATCCTAGCGCACAAGCAGAACGAGCCAACATCGAGAATTTGACCGCTCAAGGGAAAACCGTCATTTTTTTAGCTCGTGATCAAACCCTCGTCGCTTATTTAGCCTTGATCGATCAGCCGCAAAAAAACGCAGCGGCTATGATCGCTTACTTCAAACAATTAGGTATCAAAACTACCATGCTTACCGGTGATAATTACGGTTCAGCTCGCTACGTCGCCCAAAAAGTCGGGCTTGATGACTTCAAAGCTAGTCTTTTACCTCAAGATAAGACAGAGTTTGTTAAAGCAGAAAAAGCCCACTACCAAGTCAACATGATGGTGGGCGATGGGATCAATGACGCGCCGGCTTTAGCTAACGCTGCGATCGGAGTCGCAATGGGTGAAGGAACAGATGTCGCGATGGATGTATCTGACATGGTCATCATGCAAAGCGAGCTGAGTAAACTCACTTACAGTCATCGACTCGCATTAAAATTAAAAAAGATCGTCCGCCAAAATATTATCTTTTCCCTCAGTATCATCGCGTTACTGTTAGTGACGAACTTTAGTCAAATTTTGAATTTACCCCTCGGTGTCATTGGCCATGAAGGCAGCACGATCTTAGTGATCTTAAATGGACTGCGGCTCTTATTACCACTAAAAGAACCAACAGATAAACGCCCCCAAAAATGTGCGCAGTGTCCTCTTAATCAAGTCCAAGCTTAACTAGCAAAACATTGACACCTTAGTAGTCGCTTTCTACTAAGGTGTTTTAATTTCCGCTAGTAAAACTGCTGTGATGTACTGATACATAAAATACGGCAGCATCAACACCACTACTGGCAGCAATAAAAAAAGATCGGTCGTTGTGATATAAATCAAACTTTCCACATACAAGATCAAAAGAAGTAACAAACTGAACCCGGAATGTCCACTAGTCAAGTTCCGTTTTTGCTGCAACCGTTTGCTGCGATCATAGATCAACGCTAACAATAAAATAAACAATACCATCACACAACTTCCAGCCAGTAAGTTAGTAGAATGCATCGTCAGCCAGCAAATAAGATTGAAAATGCCTAGTCCTAAAATTTCAGCTAACCGCGCTTTGAACACTTTCATTTGATCCCTCCTAATCTTTCTGATCACAACTAACGCGTAACCTCATAAATTTATTATAACAAAAAAACGATTTCATGATTAATTCACTAGCCAGAAATTTTTGATCCTCATCCTGGTAGATTGTCCCAAACGAATCATCACTAAATAAGAGCGCGCAAAAAGTTAACTCCGCTTTTTGCGCGCTCTTGTCTTTTTATTTAAAATTCGTAAGTTCCTGTTAACACAATCCGTTCAAACTTTAATCCAACCAACCTGTTGGATCTTCTCGCCATTTTTTTAATAACGCTAATTGTGCTGCGGTGATTTTATTTTCTGTCCGTGCAGTTTCGATCAAAGTAGAATAATTTGTCAAAGTCAGCAGTGGCAATTCAGCTTTAGCAAAGTTTTCTTTTCCTTGTGGCAATTCATACGTAAAGATCGCCGCTACACCTAAGACTTCTGCGCCTTCCTTATTTGCAGCAGCAGCAGCTTCTAACACGCTGCCTCCCGTTGAGATCAAATCTTCAATCACGACCATTTTTTGTCCGTTGGTGATACGGCCTTCGATTTGATTTCCTTTACCGTGATCTTTTGGTTTGCTGCGGATATAGACCATCGGCAAATTCAACAGTTCAGCGACCCATGCTGCATGGGGAATCCCTGCAGTTGCAGTACCGGCGATGACTTCGACTGTCGGAAATTCAGCTTTGATTTTTTCAGCTAACCCTTGTGCAATCGCACGGCGGACGGCTGGGTAACTCATCGTGATCCGATTGTCGCAATAGATCGGACTTTTGATCCCACTCGCCCACGTAAACGGTTCGTCGGGACTCAAAAAAACTGCTTGAATATCTAAAAGATCTTTCGCGATTGTTTCTGCCATTGCCATTACTGTTCACCATTCCATTCTTGTTTGATTTTTAAATACGCTTGATACGGCTCAGCAGCTTGAGTGATGGGGCGACCCACCACGATATAAGTCGAACCGATCGTGCGAGCTTTTGCTGGATCAACGACCCGCTTTTGATCTCCCACCTCAGCGCCAAGCGGTCGAATCCCCGGTGTGAGGCAGACAAAATCTGTATCTGTTGCAGCTTTGATTTGTGCGACTTCTAACGCTGAGCAGACGACTCCGTCTAGTCCGGCTTTTTTAGCACATTGCGCGTAATGGATGACGCTTTTAGTTAGCGAAACCTCGATCAATTGATCTGCGTGCATCTGAGCTTCACTAGTTGAAGTCAATTGCGTGACTGCGATCAGTTGCGGAATCTTTTTCCCAGTCGGTGTCCCTTCGACTAATCCTTTTTTAGCGGCTTGCATCATTTCGATCCCACCCGCTGCATGGACATTGACGATCGAAACCCCTAAACTCGCTAAGCCACGCATTGCTTTTTGAACTGTATTCGGAATATCATGGAGTTTTAAATCTAAAAAGACCGCGTGACCTTGGGCAATCAATTCTTTCACGATTGCCGGACCGGTTTGATAAAATAATTCCATTCCGATTTTGACAAATAACTTTTCGGTCGTTGGAAATTGAGCCATAAACTGAGCTACCTCTGCTTGGTTTGCAAAATCTAATGCGATGATCGGTCGTTTTTCCATTAGTTGCGTGCCTCCTTGACTTCTTGTCGTAATTGTTCTAAAGATTCGATCCCCAGTTCGGCCATTCGAGCTGGTAATTGCTCGATCAATTTCGGACAGATGAATGGATCAGTGAAGTTAGCTGTCCCCACCGCTACCGCACTAGCTCCGGCCATAAACATCTCTAAAACATCATCCACCGTTTGGACACCACCCATTCCGATAATCGGTAAGTCCGTTACTCCGGCGACTTGATGGATCAAACGGATCGCTACCGGTTTAACCGCTGGACCAGATAAGCCACCCGTTTGATTGGCTAAGATCGGCCGACGGGTTTTCAGATCGATCCGCATTCCCATCAACGTATTGATCATGGAAAAACCATCGGCTCCGGCTGCTTCGATCGCTTTAGCAATCACAACGATATCCGTGACATTCGGAGTCAGTTTCACATAGATCGGAACTTCGGAAACGGATTTGACAGCTTTTGTCAGTTGATAGGCGATCTCAGGGTCGGTCCCGAACAACATCCCGCCATGTTTTACATTGGGACAAGAGATATTCAGTTCGATGGCGTGAACATTTTTGGCTTGGCTGATCGTTTGGCAAACTTCCACGTAATCTTCTTCGCATGAGCCGGCCACGTTAGCGATGATTGGAAGTTCTTCGTATTGTTCCAAACTTGGTAAGATCTCATGACAGACCACCTCAAGTCCAGGATTTTGCAGCCCGATCGCATTTAACATCCCGCTAGGTGTCTCTGCCACACGCGGCGTTTCATTGCCAAAGCGTGCTTTAGGCGTCGTAGCTTTGATCATGATCGAACCTAGTTGATTCAAATCATAATAATCTGCGTACTCTTTGCCAAAACCAAAACAACCACTGGCTGGCATGATTGGATTTTTCAAATCAAGTCCGGGGAGTTTAACGGCTAATGGATTCATTAAAAGACCACCTTTCCAGCTTTGAAAACAGGACCATCTTCACAGACTTTCGCACTTTTTAAGCCAGTCTCGTCATCGGCTAAATGTACCACACAAGCATAACAAGCGCCCATCCCGCAAGCCATGCGCGATTCTAAAGATAATTGGATATTATCAAGCTGCGGATAAAGCTGTTCAACAGTTTTTAACAAGCCGTTGTTCCCGCAAGCAAAAACGGCATCCGGCTGCTGTTTTTCAGCCAGCAACAAGTTTCCGACATTGCCTTGCAGACCAAAAGTCCCGTCATCGGTCGCAAAACGTGTTTTGCCTAATGCTTGAAATTCAGCGGCGTAGTAGATCACTTCTTTTGAAGCAAAGCCTAAAAAATGAACGACTTGGATATTTTTTTCGATCAGCCGTTTCGATAGTTCATATAATGGAGGCACGCCGATCCCACCGCCGACGACAAACGCCGTATCGCCAGACTTCAAGCCGCTGAGATCAAATCCGTTTCCTAATGGCCCCATCACATCGAGTTTGTCCCCCGCTTTTAGTTGCGCAAAGGCTTTTGTCCCATCACCTTCTGTCCGATAAATGATCGTACACGTTTGTTTAACGGGATCGATCTGATTTAAACTGATCGGTCGACGCAACAAAAGATCTGCTCGCGGTGCTTTGATGTGTAAAAACTGGCCCGGTTGTTTCATCTCATTGACTAATTCGCCTGCCAAGACCATTTCAAAGATTCGCGGTGCTAATTGGCGTTGGCTTTTGATCGTCATCATTTCTTGTTTCATTTGCGGCCTCCTATTGACAAGAAGTGAGCTCGGCTGGAGCACACTTCTAAAAATTTTTGCTTGGATCAAATCAGTAGCTGACTTGATTTATGCTAGTTTCAGTTAAATCGCTTGGATCGAAAAAGCTCGCGATTCCATCACTTTTAAGATGGCATTTGCTGTATCCAGTGATGTAAACAGTGGCACGCCATGTTCCACAGCTTCGCGGCGAATAATAAAACCATCTTCAGACGCGTTTTGGCGATCTTTATCCATCGTGTTGATCACGACTTGGGCTTGACCAGACCGGATCAGTTCCAAGACATTCTCTTCCGTTGCTTCGGAGATTTTTGCGACACGTTTGACACTTAAACCGTGTGCTTCAAAAAACTCTGCCGTTCCAGAAGTGGCTAGTAAGCTATAGCCGACTTCTTTAAACCGTTTCGCTAACTCTAAGGCTTCTGCTTTTGATTCATCGGCGATCGTAAACAAGACAGCACCATAACTTGGTAAATGCAGACCCGCAGCTTCAAACGCTTTATACAATGCTTTTTCTAAATTACGATCTGAACCCATGACTTCCCCAGTGGATTTCATTTCCGGTCCTAAGTAAGTATCGACTTTTTGTAATTTAGTAAAGCTGAAGACCGGCGCTTTCACGTGGACTAAGCGGCTTTCTGGATACAAGCCATCATGATAGCCTAAGTCGGTCAAACTTTGACCTAAGATAGCTTTTGTCGCGATTTGAGCCATTGGAATATTCGTGATCTTACTTAAAAACGGAACAGTCCGGCTCGCCCGCGGATTGACCTCGATCACATAAACTTGTTCGTCATGGATGACAAATTGGATATTCATCATGCCCATGCAATTCATTCCCAATGCTAAACGCCGCGTGTAGTCTTCAATCGTCTGTTTGATTTGATCCGAAAAAGTTTGGGGAGGATAAACTGCCATCGAATCCCCTGAATGGACGCCGGCCCGTTCGATATGTTCCATAATTCCTGGAATCAACACCGTTTTACCGTCACAGATGGCATCGACTTCGCATTCTTTTCCGACTAGATAACGGTCGACTAAGACTGGATGCTCAGGTGAAGCTTTGACGGCGTTTGCCATATAATCTTCTAAGTCGGCTTGGTTTTCGACGATCTCCATCGCCCGTCCACCTAAGACATAACTTGGCCGCACTAAGACTGGGTAGCCGATCCGTTCGGCGATTTTTACCGCTTCTTTGGCACTGATTGCGGTATCGCCTTCTGGTTGTGGGATGTCTAAGTCTTTTAACACTTGCTCAAACAAATCACGATCTTCCGCGCGGTCTAAATCTTTGATGTCTGTTCCCAAGATCTTCACACCATTTGCCACTAATGGTGCAGCAAGGTTGATGGCGGTCTGGCCACCGAATTGGACGATGACGCCGATCGGTTGTTCCAACTCGATCACATTCAAAACATCTTCCAAGGTCAACGGTTCAAAATATAATTTATCTGAGATCGAAAAATCAGTCGAGACAGTTTCGGGATTACTATTCATGATGATTGCTTCATAGCCTGCCGCTTGGATCGCTTTGACTGAATGGACGGTGGCGTAATCAAATTCCACTCCTTGCCCGATCCGAATCGGACCTGAACCTAAAACTAAGACGGATTGTTTTTCAGAACGAATACTTTCATTTTCAAATTCATAACTGCTGTAGAAATACGGCGTTTGTGATTCAAATTCAGCTGCACACGTATCCACCATTTTATAGACGGGCGTGATTTTTTCGGCTTTGCGCAGTGCGCGCACGTCTGCTTCAGCGTTGCCCCATAGTTGAGCGATTTTATGATCGGTAAAACCATTTTGCTTAGCGATTTTCAACACCGTTAAGTCTTCGATTTTTTCAGCTAACGCTTTTTCGATCTCAATGATGTGTAAAATTTTATCTAAGAAGAACAGATCGATCTTTGTTAATTCACTCAACTCTTCAATCGTATACCCACGGCGCAAAGCTTCCGCTAAATAAAACAAGCGATCATCTTGAGCTTTGACGATTTTTTCAGTCAATTTATCATCGGTCACATCGTGTAATTCTGCTAATTCGAGATGGGTCGTCCCGATCTCTAATGAGCGCACCGCTTTTAGTAAAGCTTCTTCAATATTCCGACCGATCGCCATCACTTCACCGGTGGCTTTCATTTGTGTTCCTAAGACCCGTTCGCCGCTTTCAAATTTATCAAACGGCCAGCGCGGGATCTTGGCAACGACATAATCCAGCGCCGGTTCAAATTCGGCATAGGTCGTTTCCGTTACGGGGTTTTTCATTTCATCTAAGGTCAAACCGACTGCGATCTTCGCTGCTAATTTGGCGATCGGATAGCCCGTCGCTTTACTAGCTAACGCAGAAGACCGTGAGACCCGTGGATTGACTTCGATCACATAGTAATTGAAGCTGTGAGGGTCAAGGGCTAGTTGGACATTACAGCCACCTTCGATTTTTAACGCGCGGATGATCGCTAGTGAAGCATCCCGCAACTCTTGGTATTCATAATCTGATAAAGTCTGGCTCGGAGCAAAGACGATCGAATCTCCGGTATGAATACCCACGGGATCAAAGTTTTCCATGTTGCAGACTACGATTGCATTATCGGCAGAATCTCGCATCACTTCGTATTCGATCTCTTTAAAACCGGCGATCGATCGCTCAATCAAACATTGCGTCACCGGCGACAATTTCAAGCCGTTTTCAGCGACGATCTTTAATTCTTCTTCGGTGTCACACATACCGCCGCCTGTCCCACCTAATGTAAAAGCGGGTCGTACGATCACGGGATAACCGATCGTTTTAGCAAAAGCTAATGCTTCTTCGACTGTGTTGACGATTTCTGATTCTGGGATCGGTTGATCGAGTTCTTTCATCAATTTTTTGAATAAGTCGCGGTCTTCAGCTTGATCGATCGCGGATAATTTCGTACCTAACAATTCGATCTGAAGCTCGTCTAAAATACCTGAGTCAGCTAGTTCCATCGCCATATTTAAACCAGTCTGTCCACCTAAAGTCGGTAAGATCGCGTCTGGTAATTCTTTTCGTAAGATGCGGGAAACAAATTCTAACGTGATCGGTTCGATATAAACCGTATCTGCGATTTCTTGGTCGGTCATGATGGTTGCAGGGTTCGAATTGACTAAGACGACTTCATAGCCTTCTTCTTTTAAAGCTAAACAAGCTTGCGTGCCGGCATAGTCAAATTCTGCTGCTTGCCCGATCACGATCGGACCTGAACCGATCACCATGATTTTTTGAATATCTGTCCGTTTTGGCATTTATGCGTGCTCCTTTCCAGCATCCATCATTTCCATAAATTCATCAAACAAATGGACCGCATCATGTGGGCCCGGTGCTGCATCCGGATGGAACTGGACACTGAAAGCCGGATAGTCCCGGTGACGAATCCCTTCGATGCTGCCGTCATTGACTTCGACGTGTGTCACCATCAATTTTTCAGGATCGATCGTTTTTTCATCAACAGCGTATCCGTGATTTTGCGAAGTAAAGTCGATCCGACCGGTTGCGATCTCGCGAACGGGGTGATTCAACCCGCGGTGCCCGAACTTCATTTTGTAAGTGTTAGCGCCATTGGCTAAAGCAAATAATTGATGCCCTAAACAAATGCCAAAAATCGGAACGTGACCTTGAATCTTTTTGATCATCTCGATTGCTTCTGGCACATCTTTGGGGTCTCCTGGCCCGTTGGTCAACATCACACCATCGGGATTCAATTCTAAGATCGTCTCAGCTGTCGTATCATACGGCATGACGGTGATATTACATTGGCGCTTTGATAGCTCGCGTAAAATGCTGTGCTTCAAACCAAAATCGATCACGATCACATTGCGGCCAACACCTGGACTTGGGTAAGGTTTGGTAGTAGAAACTTGTGCCACTTGATTAGTCGGTAACACGGTCGCTTTCAATTGATCAAAAGCATGTTCTAATTGATCGCCCGGTTCTACCATACTGGCTTTCATCGTACCGTGTTGCCGTAATTTTTTCGTTAAAGCTCGCGTGTCGATCCCTGAGATGCCGGGAATTCCTTTGCGTTTTAAAAATTCATCTAGTGTCATTTGATTGCGCCAGTTACTTGCTAAGCGCGCATTTTCTTTGACTACGACCCCTTTACATGTCGGTGCGATCGATTCGTAATCATCACGGTTCACGCCATAATTTCCCACTAGCGGATAAGTAAACGTAATGATCTGACCGTTGAAACTTTGATCGGTGATCGTCTCTTGGTAGCCGGTCATACTCGTCGTAAACACGATCTCGCCAAAAATATTTGCTTCAGCTCCAAAGGCCTCGCCTTCAAAGACGGTGCCATCTTCTAAAATCAATAATCGTTTCACTAGTTTAGTCCTCCTTGTTATAGACGAGCTGACCGTCAACAAAAGTCATTAAGGTGTTCCCTTTGACTGGCCAGCCGATAAACGGTGTATTCACACCAAGGGAAGCAAATTTATGTTCGTCGATCTTTTCTTCATGATCTAAGTCAAACACGGCGATATCTGCCGCTTGTCCCACCGTCAACGTTCCAGCTGTCAAACCGAAAATTTCAGCCGGCTTGCGGCTCATCCAATCGATCACTTGTTCTAAAGTAAAACGACCCGTCGTCACAAAATGTGTGTAGATCAATTGGAACGCGGTTTCTGAACCAACGATCCCAAATGGGGCTTTCAAAAAGCTCTGATTTTTTTCTTCAAACCCATGAGGTGCGTGATCTGTCGCGATACAATCGATCGTGCCATCTAACAAGCCTTCAATCAAAGCAGCTTGGTCGGCTTTTGCTCGCAATGGCGGATTCATTTTCCAATAACCGAAATCGGCTGGAATATCTTCATCCGTCAAGAGTAAATGATGAGGGGAGACTTCCGCTGTCACGTGGACGCCGGCGCGTTTAGCATCGCGGATCACGCGCACACTTTCTTTGGTTGAAACGTGGCAGACGTGATAATGAACCCCCGTAGCTTCCGCTAAGATCACATCTCGTGCGATCTGAGAAGATTCTGTCGCACTCAAAATTCCCGGCAAGCCTAATCTTTCACTGACTTTTCCTTGGTGCATCACACCACCGAACAATAATGAATCGTCTTCTGTGTGGGCGACTAAAGCCAGATTTTGTTTAGCTGCTTCTTTCATCGCAAGATACATCGTTCCAGCCGTTTGCACCCCGACACCGTCATTAGTGAAGGCAAAAGCGCCTGCTTTTTTCAAAGCCGCTTGATCAGTCAAGACTTCACTGCGCAATTTTTCTGTGATCGGCGCGTATTGTTTTACATGAACAACGGCATCTTTTTTGATCAAGTCATAAAGTGCCGTCAATTTTTCAGCCGTATCAGGAACAGGATCGAGGTTTGGCATTGCGCAGACGGTGGTGAATCCTCCGCGAGCGGCCGCTTGAGTCCCTGTTTTGATTGTTTCTTTATACGTAAAACCTGGTTCGCGTAAATGGACATGGACATCAACTAAGCCTGGCGTGATCAGCTGATTTTTCGCATCATATACTTGGTCAAATTCCAATTCGCTAAAATCTGTTCCGATCCCTTTGATGATCCCGTCTTCTAACCATAGATCGGCTTTGGTCATTTCATTTTTGGTCGTTGAGATGTTCCCATTTTTAATTAATGTCTTCATAATTACGCTCCTTGTGAAATTGTTTAGGCTTTACCGTTTAAAATCGCTTCTAAGATCGCCATCCGGACGAAAACACCATTGCGCATTTGTTCCGTGATCCGCGACTGAAGGCTTTCTACTAATGAATCCGCGATCTCAACGTCTCGATTGACCGGTGCCGGATGCATGATGATCGCTTGTTTTGGTAACCGTTTTGCTCGTTTTAAGGTCAAACCAAAAGCCTGATGATACCCTTCTTTTGAAAAACTTTCATGTCCATCATGACGTTCGTGTTGCACGCGTAAAAGCATCATGACGTCGACTTTTTCCACCAGCTCATCGATTGGTAAATAAGTCCCGTAAACATCAAAGCTGTGGTCATACCATTGAGGCGGACCGGAAAAGTACACTTCAGCTCCCAATCGTTTTAACATTTGCATATTGGACTTAGCAACGCGCGAGTGGGTGATATCCCCGACGATGGCGACCTTTAAACCAGCAAAGTGACCAAACTCGTGATGGATCGTCATCAGATCCAATAAACATTGGCTAGGATGTTGTCCACTGCCATCGCCACCGTTGACGATCGAGCATTGGATCGTTTTACTTTGGATCAATTCATCGTAATAATTTTCCGCGCCGTGGCGGATCACACAAATGTCCACGCCTAACGCTGACATCGTCAAGACCGTATCGTAAAGCGTTTCGCCTTTTTGAACGGAACTCGTCTTCGCATCAAATTCGATCACGTCTAAGCCGAGTTTTTTTTCGGCAACTTCAAAACTTTTATGGGTTCGCGTACTGTTTTCAAAAAAAAGATTTGCCGCAAAGTATTGTTCTTTTTGAGGAGAAAAACGAGCTGTTCCATTTTTGAATGCTTGCGCTCGTCGGATCAATCCTAAAACTTCTTGATCCGTTAATGCTTCAACGGTTAATAAATGTTTCAAACTGATTTGTTCTGATTGGATGATCACGTTAAAACTCCTCCTTATTTCTCACTCCGCGCTTTTTCCGGTAAGATCAAATTCAAACCGATTCCTAACACAGTCGCCAAGGCCATCGAAGACAAGGTAAAGGTGCCTGCTTCAAAGACGAGGCCGCCGATCCCGATCACTAAAATACTTGAGGCGATCAATAGATTTTTTTTGCGGTCAAAGTCGATCTTGTTTTCGATCAAGATCTTCAAGCCGCTAGCAGCAATGACTCCGAATAAGACAAAACTGATACCGGAAATCACCGGACCTGGGATACTCAAGATCAATGCACTCAATTTCCCGACAAACCCTAATCCGATCGCTAATATGGCCGCGCCACCGATTACAAAGACACTGTGAACGCGCGTGATCGCTAACACGCCGATATTCTCGCCATAACTTGTTACGGGCGGACCACCGACTAGACCGGCGACGATCTGAGCTAAGCCATCCCCCATCAACGTGTGATCCAAACCAGGATCTTCAAAAAAGTTGCGCTTCGTCAATTTATTCAAAACCATCAAGTGTCCGATGTGTTCCGTCATGGTGACAAACGCGATCGGTGCCATCGTCGTGATCGCATTTAAATGCAGCCGCGGCGCGTAGTTTAGAAACGGGATCTCAAATGCCGGCAAAGCAAACCAATGCGCGGCTATGATCGGCTGGTAGTCGATAATCCCAAACAACATAGCGGTCAAATACCCTCCGATAATCCCTAAAAGAATCGGAAGCAAGCCTAGAAAACCAGAGAGACACATGTTGAAAAAAATCGTTAAGGCTAAGGTGATCAGCGCCACTAGCACGTATTTGAAATCGTAGTGACCGTTATTGTACATCGCGTTTTGAGCGGCGTTAGAAGCCAGCCCTAACCCGATGACCATCACGACTGGCCCCACCACGATCGGCGGTAAAATTTTATCCAACCAACTAGAGCCGATCTTTTTGATGATCAGCGAGACGATCAAGTACACAAGGCCGCAAGTGATCGCTCCTTGAGCTACCGCCGGGTAACCGTCAGATTTCATCAACAGCTTCATCGCGGCGATAAACGCAAAACTAGAACCGAGATAAGCCGGGATCTTACCGCTCGTCACGGTCAAATACACCAGTGTTCCAAGTCCCGATGAAACGAGCGCGATACTGGGGTTGATCCCCACTAAAATGGGAACTAAGACGGTTGCGCCAAACATCGTGAACAAATGCTGGATACTCAAGCCCACCCAATGCCCAAGTTTGGGCCGGTCGTGGATATCTAAAACGACATCATCATTGTGAAACTCTGTCATGAAAAATTACTCCTCTTCCTTTTGGATTAAGATTCGATCTTGCCCATCGCTTTCTTCCATTTCGACGATAATCTCTTCTGTCAATGCAGTGGGAATATTTTTTCCAACGTAATCTGCGCGGATCGGTAATTCACGATGGCCACGATCGACTAAGACCGCTAGTGAGATCCGATTTGGTCGGCCAAAATCCATCACTGCGTCTAGAGCTGCTCGGATCGTTCGTCCAGTGAATAAGACGTCATCCACTAAAATCACTTCTTTACCTTCAATTGAAAACGGAATGTCAGAAGAGTGAAGTTCCGGTTCGGCTAGTTCTTGGTTTTTGACATCGTCGCGATATAAGGTGATATCTAATTCACCGACTGGCACGTCGATTTGTTCCAGTTGTTTTAACCGTTCAGCGATCCGTTGCGCGATAAAGATCCCACGGGTTTTGATCCCGATCAATGCGATATCTTGGACGCCTTTGTTACGCTCGATAATCTCATAGGTGATCCGTGTCAACGCTCGTTTCATCGTTACTTCGTCTACTACTTCTTTTCTATACATCCTGTTTCCTCCTTAGACTTTAGACACAAAAAAACTCCTACCCGCAATTAGGTAGGAGGAATGTTTGCACACGCAGTTAAACTGCAGCTGGTACTAAGCGCACTTAGCTCAACTGAGTTACTTCCTTCTTAGCCTCACGGGACTATACTTAAAGGATTACTATGATTATTTTTTTGCTAGAACTACTATAACCTTCTTCAAACGAGAAATCAATCTTTTTTCGTTAATTTTGCTAAAGTTGTTTGAAAAATTTCAGGTAGCGGCGCTTCAAAGACCATTTCGGCTCCCGTAGTAGGATGCGTGAAACCCAACAGCTTGGCATGTAAAAATTGTCCATGTCCAGGTAACGTTTTTTTCGGTCCATATAACGGGTCCCCAGCAACAGGATAGCCGATGTATTGCATGTGGACCCGGATTTGGTGCGTCCGCCCCGTTTCTAATTGTAATTCCACGAGGGTGAAGCCGACAAAGCGTTCCAATACGGTAAAGTGTGTGACAGCTGGTTTCCCATCGGCTACAACAGCTTGCATTTTACGATTGACTTTTGAACGACCGATGGGTGCTTCTATCCGGCCTTTTTCATGGGGGATCTCGCCATGGACGAGAGCGACATATTTTCGCAGTGAGGTCTTATCTTTTAATTGTTTGGCTAGCGCTTCATGCGCGCGGTCATTTTTGGCGACCATCAATAAGCCAGATGTATCTTTGTCGATGCGATGGACGATCCCAGGACGCACGACGTCATTGATCGTTGAAAGATCTTTGACTTGATACAACAAGCCATTGACTAAAGTCCCGTGGCTGTGACCAGCTGATGGATGGACCACCATGCCTTGCGGTTTATTGACCACGACGACATCTTGATCCTCATACACGATCTCCAAGTCCAGATCCTCTGGTAACAGTTCTAGTTCTTCTGGCTCTGGAATTCGGATTACGATCACATCGCCCGCTGCAACTTTATAATTTGCTTTGACGACTTTACCTTTACTAGTGACGTGTTGTTCTTTGATCCACTGCTGGATCTGAGAACGGGAATATTCCGGTAAACGCTCGCTCAACACTTTATCGAGCCGACCGGTTTCTTTGTGAATGATTACTTCGATTTCATTTTCCATTTTTTTCTCTCTCATCTAATAGAATGTAAATAAAGATCATGGCGACTCCGATCACAAGTGCCATATCCGCAATATTGAAGATCGGAAAGTTGATAAAATCCAGTTGGAACATATCAACTACATACTGCAAGCGAATCCGATCAATAAAATTTCCGACCGCGCCAGCTAAAAATAAACTCAGCCCGATCGTCAACCACTTGCTTTCCTGCCGGTGACGCGCTAAATAATAGATCCCGCCGCCAACAGCCGCTACTGTGATCACGATAAAAAAAAGTTGCTGGCCGGCAAAAAGACTAAAGGCTCCACCGGTATTGCGGATGTAAGTCAACGACAAAACATGCGGGAGCACTTGGTGGCTGTCTCCTAGATTAAAATTGGCGACGATCCACGCCTTGAACAGTTGATCCGCTAAGATCACAGCTAGACTTAACACTAAATAAATGATCACCCTATTCTTCCTCTTTCTGATTATAAATATCCCGTGGCCGAATGATCCCTAATAAATTGCCGTCAGGATTGCCATCTTTGGTGATCAAGATCGCTTCTAACAACTTCTCAGTGTGGAACATTTTTTCGACCTCGGTTACCGTTACATCGCCCGCTACAAATTCAAAATTCGCGCGCTTTTGCGTCATAGTCAACAGCTCTTGGACCGTTTGATCCGTCAATTCGATCGGTCCGTTCAAACTAGCTTCTGCAAAAAACAAACCAATCGTCCGTAATGTGACCAAGCCTTGAAAGACACCTCGGTCATAGATTGGAAATTGAGAATAGCGTTTTGCGGCGACACTTTTCATCAGTTCTAAAAGTGGCAAAGTCTGCTCAAAGCCAGTTACTTTTTTAGCAAAGCGCGGTAAGACTTTTTCCGGATCCGTCAACGCTTTTTCAATCGTTAAGATCCGTTCGACGGCCCACGGATTTGGTTCAGCGATCACAAAATCATCCGCGATCTGATCGTGCACGATTGCATTACGCAATTGCGCCAGTTGTAATAGATCATTTTCGTGCGCGCCCACGAGATTGTCCCGTTTTTTCGATAGCCGGCGGACCATCTCGCTAAACCCCATACTGCTGGGATTGCCTAATTGCCGTTTCAATTCTTTTTCGATGCGATTGTAACTACTCAAAAATGTTTCTGCTTGTTTGCCCATGAGTCGCTCCTTTCAAAAAATTTAGCGGACTGACACTTCTGTAGTATAGTAAAAATACGCTCGGAAAGAAAGTCTTTTCCATTTTACTAAGCGTTTGCGCCAATTAAATCCCGACATTAGCAAAAAACGAAAACGGATGAGCGCAGTTACGCGCTGGTTCCGTTTTCGTTTTTCAATCCTTTTCACCGTTTGATTAAAACAATCCGATCGCATTTCCCGCTTGATCGACGTCCATATTCAAAGCAGCTGGTTTTTTCGGCAAACCTGGCATCGTCATGACATCTCCGGTCAACGCAACGATAAAGCCCGCACCGATCTTCGGTACAAATTCGCGGATCGTCACATCAAAATCAGTCGGTGCTCCCAATTGTTTTGGATCATCTGATAATGAATACTGGGTCTTGGCCATGCAGACCGGCAAACGATCCCAACCATATTTTTTGAAGCTGGCTAATTGTTGGCTCGCTTTTTTAGAATAGATCACTTCGGAGCCGCCATAGATTTCTCGAACGATCGTTGCGATTTTTTCTGGGAGATCATCTTTATCTTGACTGAAGATTGAATGGAAATTCGTTTCAGCATTTGCTTCGATCACCTCTACGACCGTCTTAGCTAAATCGACTCCGCCATCAGCACCTTTTTCCCACACACTCGCTAGCTCGACTTTGACTCCTTCGTTTTCACACAATTCTTTCAATAAGTCGATCTCTTTTTGCGTATCGCTGATAAATTCGTTAATCGCAACGACTACTGGCAGCCCATACTTTTGCATGTTTTGGATATGTTTAGCCAAGTTAGCGAACCCGTCTTTTAAAGCCGCTAAGTTTTCAGCACTCAACTCATTTTTTTCAACTCCGCCATGCATCTTAAGCGCACGGATCGTCGCGACAATCACCACGAGATCAGGCGCTTTGCCAAGGTTCGGAACTTTGATATCTAAAAATTTCTCGCCACCTAAATCAGCACCGAAACCGGCTTCAGTCACTGTGTAGTCGCCACAATGTAACGCCGTTTTAGTTGCGATGATACTATTACAGCCATGGGCGATATTGGCAAACGGTCCACCATGAACAAAAGCTGGTGTTTGGTAGATTGTTTGGACTAAGTTCGGTTTGATCGCGTCTTTTAAAAGCAACGCCAACGCGCCTTCCACTTTTAAATCACTGACAGTGACTGGCTGACGGTCAAAGGTGTACGCTACGACGATGTTTGCCAAGCGTTGTTTCAAATCTGCTAAGTCATTTGCTAAACACAAAATCGCCATGATCTCGCTAGCAACAGTAATATCAAAACCATCCTCTCGCGGCACACCATTGACGGGACCGCCTAAACCTGCCACGATCTGACGCAACTCACGGTCGTTTAAGTCCACCACACGCTTCCAGATCACGCGTCGGCTATCGATGTTCAGCTCATTGCCTTGATGGATATGATTATCTAGCAACGCCGATAACGCATTGTTAGCTGTCGTGATCGCATGCATGTCGCCGGTAAAATGCAGATTGATATCTTCCATCGGTAAAACTTGTGCGTAACCGCCACCAGTCGCACCACCTTTTAACCCCATCACAGGTCCTAATGAAGGTTCTCGCAGTGCGATCACAGTTTTTTTACCTAACTGATTCAAAGCATCTCCCAGTCCGACCGTCACTGTTGATTTACCTTCCCCGGCTGGTGTGGGGTTGATGGACGTCACTAAAATCAATTTCCCAACTGGATTTTGTTTGAGACGCTCTAAAGCCGAAAATTCGATCTTCGCTTTGTATTTTCCGTGAAGTTCTAGATCATCCACACTTAAATCCAATTTTTCAGCAATCTCTGTGATTGGTGCTAAGGTCGTTTCTTGTGAAATTTCGATATCTGTTTTCATAGCTCTTCCTTTCCCGAACGATCAGTGCAAGTTTACCATTTTTTATTCGTCCGTCTACATTATAACGATTTCTTTCTTAAAAATCATTAGTTTGAAACTGGTTTTTTGCTAAAAATTTTCAACTGACTACTTTGACATTGATTCCATGATACAATCAAAAGTGAAAAAGATAAACTGAAGTTGCTTCAATTTTTTCGCTATCGGGAAACACATCCCACTATAAAAACGCAAAGATTACTCTTCTCGACTAATCTTTGCGTCTTGATAATTGATCGTTAGTTTTGGGAAACGCTGGCGCAGATCTGCAACGAAACGCTCCCGACTTTTTTTGTGCATCAAGTAATGACGCTTTTTTTGCGGCGTGATGATCACGAGCCCGTCATTTCCGACAACGATTTTTTTGATTTCGCTGATCTTAATCGTTTCTTTTTTCCAAAAGCGGCTATAGTGCAACTCGATCCGATCCGCCGTGATCTTAAAATAACGTTTCAATCCAATCAAAACGGCGAGAAAAAATGCGCCGATCATCAAATTGCCTTTTAAGTAAGGCCGTGTATTTTCCAAGGTCAAGATCAGACCATAAAATAAAATGATCAATGAGACAGACCAATAAATAATACTGAGGGATAGTTCAGGTTGCCAAAAATACCTTTTTGCTTTCATGCGATTCCTCCAAAAGGATGATTAATTTGTTAAAAGTTTATACCGATGCCGCTACCAATCCCCAAACCAAAAAAAGTGGAGGAGGTCTTTTGATCGTCGGCGATGTCCAGCAACAGTTAGCCGTTCCATTAACTGAAACGACGAATCACGAAGCTGAGTTAGCGATCATCATCTATGCATTGCAGTATTTGCTGGAACACGACTTGCACCAGCAATCGATTTTTTTATATTCCGATAGTAAAACGGCCATTAAAATTTTAGACCAAGGCCACACAAAAAACAACCGTTTTCAGCCATATTTAGCACAGTTTAATCAAATCAGTGCTAAATTTCAATTATTGATCTTGCAGTGGGTCCCCGAAAGTAAAAACAAAGGCGCGGATAATTTAGCGCGCCAAGGGTTGAAATTACAAGATCGGCGAAAGTAGTCGCGAAAACTTTTGTTTAAAATTCAGCCACAGTGATTGGTCTTTGATCATTTGATCCGTCAATAGTTGAGCATCGTGCATATCTTTTTCAAACACACGCCGAAATTCTTTGGCGACGGCTGGATCGTAAATGAAACTAGAAACTTCAAAGTTCAACTCATAGCTCCGAATATCTTGATTAGTCGAACCAAATGTCGCTAGCTCATCATCGACCACCATCGTTTTGGCGTGTAAAAAACCCTTTTTATAATGATAGATCTTAACACCGCGTTCATGTAAATAATTCGCGTAGTACTGCGTCGCCCGATAAATAAATGGATGATCCGGCATATCCGGGATCATGATCCGTACATCGATCCCCGAGCGCACCGCGATCAAAAGCGCGTTGATCATCGTATCATCTGGAACTAAATACGGTGATTGGATCCACACACTTTTTTCAGCCGCTAAGATCAACCGGATAAACCCACCTTTGATGACTTGTTCTTCATTTTCAGGACCATCGGCTACGATTTGCATCGGAACCCCTTTTTTGATCGATTGCGGTATCACGAAATATTCGGGTAAATAATCTAGCTGATCTGTTTGATCTTTCACCGAAGCATTCCAATCGCGAATAAAGATCTCTTGTAACGTAAAACTCCCCGTTCCGACGATCCGGCCATGGGTATCTCGCCAATAGCCAAAGCGTTTACTTTCACCTAAATACTGATCGCCCACGTTGAAACCACCTGTCCAAGCGATCTGTCCATCGATCACCACGATTTTACGATGCAAGTGATAGTTCAAACGGGTTTTCGCGATGATATTTTTTGAAGTGATGAAAGCCGTGACCTTACCGCCATTTTTACGTAGTTGGGCAAAAAATGCATTGTTGGCTTTGGGCGAGCCCCACGGATCATAAATCAAACGAACTTCGACTCCTTGCGCTGCTTTTTCTTCTAAGATCCGTAAAAAACGATTGCCGATGTGATCATTGAAAAAAGCATAATATTCGACATGGATGTTGCGTTCCGCTTTTTTCAAATCCGCGAACAAATGATCAAACTTTTCAGTTCCATCATAAAAAAAATCCAGTTGATTGCGAGCAGTCAACGGTGATTCATCCAATGAATTGAAATAATGCGACAGTGTTTTGGCGGCTGGATATAGTTGGGTCGGTGTATTGGTCGTCACTTTTTGATTGTCTTTTTCAATCGTTTCACCAATCTCTTTGACGCGATTTTTATCTTCTTGATCAAACAGATAAATCGTTTCGCCATCGATCCCTCGCCCGCAAAACGCATACAAAATAAAACCGATCACCGGCAAAAAGATCAAGGTCAACAGCCACGCTAAAATCGTCGTGATACTACGCGGTTTCCGAAAAACCGTGATTGCAGCACCGATCGCATTCAGCACAAAGATCCCACCGATCACTTGTTCAGCTAGCCCCATTTGTAATTCCATCCAAATCCCCCCTTTTGTTACTGGTTTTTATTTACTCTCAGTTGTTTTAAGTTAAATAACTTATTTTTTCATTATAGCGAGAAATACAAAAAATAACAAGGGAGTAAGACAGCTGTTATGCCGGCTCTATAATATCTAGTGTTGGTGGCAGAATCTGTCGCGAACACTTTTTTATCTTTTTTGAAAAAAAGCAAAAAGACATCTTGAAATCCTTTAGAATAAAGTCGACAAAAACCAATCAAAAGGAGTGCTTCAAGATATCCAACTCAAATTTTATCAAAGAAATCCTCGATATTCTAGACCTAAATCTCACGTTTTCAGATCAACCTCTTTCGCAGGAGTTTATTGATGGGGAATCCTGTAAGGTTTTTGAAGGAAAACGAACCTATCAACCTGAACACTACTTTCATTGTCACCAAGAAAATAAGCAAACCATTATCAAATGGGGCTGGAAAAAGGTTTCGATCCTCTTAAATGACGTAAGCAACTACAAAACTATTCTTCGAATCGTTAAACAGCGGTTTAAATGT
>NZ_CACSLH010000005.1 GCF_902706605.1 Enterococcus sp. CSURQ0835
ATCCATGCGTAGGTCCTTTTTATTGGTCTTGGATAAGTCATCCGAGAACAGTATAAAGGATTTTTTTGTACATGAATAGCTTTATAGCAATGCTTTTAATGATTTGAAGTTCTTTGCAACACTAGTGGAGACGTATGAATAACAGATTAGAAAGATCCTTTTTTCAGGAATCTTTAAGATGAACGCTAGCTATCGCAGGAAATATGATTTATTCCTGCGATTCTGCTATACTAAAAATAATCAAAACTCTTTGTTCAAAGAAAGAAGGATTTAGGTTGACCAAAGTAAAAATCGTAACGGATTCATCCTGCACGTTTAAAAAAGAAGTCCGGGACGCGCTGAATATCACGGTGATCCCACTATCGGTCATGATCGATGATGTGGTGTATACCGATGATGACAGTTTGACCGGCGAAAAATTTATGGCGATGATGGCCACGGCGAACAATCTGCCGAAGACGAGCCAACCCCCCATCGGATATTTTGCTGAATTGTATGATGAATTAGGCAAAGATGGCAGCTCCATCATCTCGATCCACATGACCCACACGTTGAGCGGCACGGTGGAAGCAGCGCGGCAAGCGACCTTTTTGACCGCAAGTGACGTGACGGTCGTCGATAGCGATTATATCGACCAATCCTTGTCGTTTCAAGTGATCAAAGCGGCTGAATTAGCCCGTGATGGCGCAGATGTGGAGACGATCTTAAACGCGATCGACGAGATCAAAAACAACAGCCGCTTATTTATCGGTATCTCGTCACTGGATAATTTGGTGAAAGGCGGACGGGTCAGCCGAGCAAAAGGCGTGATCTCCAATGTCTTGAACATGCGGATCGTGATGGAATTAAAAGAAGGTACTTTGATCCCAGTCGCAAAAGGCCGCGGGAAAAAAACGTTCCAAAAATGGTTTGAGACGTTTAAAGCTGAGATGGGTGAAAACGTCAAAAAAATCGGGATCTCCCATACCGGTGAAACCGATTTTATCGTGGAAGCCAAAGCCGCGTTGCAAGAAATGTTCCCCGAAATCGAGATTCCGGTGCTCCATACCAATCCGATCGTGGCGACCCATACGGGAAAAGATGCTTTTGCGATCATGTACTACACTGAGGCCTAGACATTTGTCAGGCTTCTTTGTTAGCTGGTGGTATGATTTAAGGAAGCGAATTTTAGCAAAACGACTTACCAAAGCAACTTATCAAAGCCGGTCCAGTCTAAACTTTACCCAGGCTAGCTTAGCAAGCAAAGGAGGGATGGCAGGCAGTGAAATTAAAAAAATTATGGTGGTTGGCAGTGCCCCTTGTGGTGACAGTCGTGACTTTAGTCGGCTTGAATTTTGCCTTTCCGGCTGCCAAGCCCCAACTTCAAAGTCCCAAAAACGATCCTACCCGCAATTACAAAGAGACCGTGCATTATGTAGCGGTGGGCGACTCGTTGACTCAAGGCGTGGGGGATGAGACGAAGCGCGGCGGGTTCGTGCCGCTGGTAGCCAACTATTTAAAAGATCACTATCAGCTAAAGACGATCCAAACGGAAAATTTTGGGATCTCGGGCGAGCGCAGCGATCAGATTTTAAAACGAGTCAAAAAAGATGACGAATTGCAACGAAGTTTGAAAAGTTCTGATTTGATCACCATTACAGTCGGCGGTAACGATCTATTGCAAGCTTTTCAAAAAAATTTGACGGCGAGCTCGGCTAAAAAATTCGCGCGACCGATCAAAACTTATACGGAGCACACGGAAGACTTGTTGACGGCTGTTCGCAAGTTGAACAAGACCGCACCGATTTATGTGGTGGGGATCTACAATCCGTATTACTTGAATTTTCCGGATGTCAAAGAGATGCAAAAAGTAGTCGACAGTTGGAATGATGCAACGAAAAAGTTGACGCAAGACGTTTACCAATGTTATTTCATCCCCGTCAATGATCTGTTGTACAAAGGCTTGCCGGAAAAAACCGCGAAATCAGCTGATACGCAGCAGTCCACCACCGATTCCAGTGTCAAAAACAATGTCTTGTATGACAAAGATAATTTCCACCCCAACAACCTTGGCTATCAGATCATGGCCCATGCGCTGGAAGAAAAAATGATCGCCACTAAAGCGCAGTGGCTCGTGAAGGAGTAGAAGCGATGAAGCTCAATGTAAAAAGCAGAAAAAAAGTCAACGGCTGGAAAATCGCGTTTCTCGTCTTGTTAGGTCTGATCATCGGCAGCGGGATCTTTTTATCGACGCGGCTGTTAGCGACGCGCGAAGTCCACTTGCCGCCTGCAACGGAAACGACAGTGGCAAAAGGTGCGCCAGTCTTGAATATCAATACCGATAAGAAAAAAATGAACACCTTGATCGCTTATTTTTTGGATGAGTACCAGCATGATTCCGATGTGAAATATAAATTTTATTTAGAAAACCAAGCCTTATTGGCAGGAAAATTCAAATTTTTAGGCGCAAATATCAAGTTTTACTTGTATTTTGATCCGTATGTGATGGATAATGGTAACGTCCAACTAAAGGCGCGGGATCTATCGGTGGGGACATTGAACTTGCCGATCAAACAAGTGATGGCGATTTTGTTGCGTAGCTATAAATTTCCCGATTGGGTGGACGTCTCCCCCGATGATCAAACGATTGTTTTGAAGCTAGACCAATTTAAATTAAAAAACGGGATGTTCGTCAAAGCAGATCATATCGATCTTGTAAAAGATGACATTCAGTTCAGTCTTTATTTGCCAAAAGAAAAGTAGGAAACGAACATGCGAAGAAGTTTTTATCATTATCTAATGACCTTGCGCGGGCATGACCCTCATGATGCGATCGAAAATTTTGCGTGGGCCGCCAGCCTCGATCCCATGTTTCCCAAGCAGACAGAAGATTATCATGAGCTGGCGGATTACTTAGAATTGAATGTCGATTACTTGCCTTCGATGGATTTATTCGATCGCGTTTATGAGCAATATCTAGAAAACGCTAAGTAATTGCTAAGGAAAAGCTTATCGAAGCTTTTCCTTTTTTTTCCTGCGTGCTATGATTAAAAAAAACACAAAGTGAAGGTGATTGCTTGCTTAAAAAAACAGTCACGATCAAGACGCTGTTGATCAGTCTTTTTTTTACGGTCATTTTGACGGCGAGTCTTGTTTACGTAATCGAACGCAAGCTCCGCGCCAAAGATGAACAGATCGTCTCGGTGACCCGCGGTGATCTTGATGAAGTTCAAGAACTGTATGATTTGATCAGCACGAATTATGTGAATCACATCAGTCGTGAAAAATTGATCCACGGCGCGCTAGCGGGTATGACCAATGCGCTAGACGATCCGTATTCCGAGTTTTTATCAGCGAAAGAATCAAAAGAACTCGATGAACAAGTCTCCAAAGATTTTGAAGGGATCGGAGCGAACTTGCAGTTAGTGAATCATCTGCCAGTGATCGAACAAGTCCCGATCAAAAATTCACCAGCTGCCAATGCTGGGTTGAAAGCCGGCGATATCATTTTAGAAGTTAATGGCAAATCAACCGAAAAAATGTCGTTAGATGAAACCGCTAGCTCGATCCGGGGCGAAAAAGGAACGGAAGTCACCTTGCTGGTCAAACGTGGTGACAACGAATTTACGCTGACACTGACTCGCGATGTCGTACCAAAAGACACGGTGACCGGTGAATTGGACAAAAAAAATCCCGCGATCGGCTCGATCCAAATCTCGAATTTCCGTGAGACGACTGCCTTAGAATTCCGCCAGCAAGTCGAACGGCTACGTAAAGCAGGGGCGAAGGCCTTTGTAGTGGATATCCGCCAAAATTCAGGCGGACTATTGAATGAAGCCGAACGTGTTGCCAGCTACTTTTTACAAAACGGTCAGACGATCGTCCAATTCAGCAACGCTGATGGAAAAGTTTCTAAAGATATCGCCAGTAAAAAAATCGACGATGGGTTCAAGATCACGGAACCGGCCGCCTTTTTAGTCGACCAAGAAAGCGCGTCAGGAGCTGAGATCTTAGCTGCAGCCGTAAAATCAGCCGGCTATCCAGTCATTGGAGTCAACACCTTTGGCAAAGGCACCGTCCAAAACGTCCAACCGATCGGTGAAGATAGTTTCGTCAAACTCACGGTGATGAAATGGCTGACCCCAGACGGCAAATGGCTCAATAACAAAGGCGTCACGCCAACGATCAAAGCCGATTATCCAAGTTACGCTAAACTGCCGCCGATCTCGCGCAAGTCCAATTGGCGCGTAGGGGATACTGGTGAAGCGATCCAAAATATCAATGATATGTTAAACGCATTGGGTTATTCAACCGAGGGTGATCAGTTTGACGGGCGCACACGGGATGCGGTGATCGCGATCCAAGGACAAAATAATTTACCTGCGACTGGTTCTATCGACAGCAAGACTGCCAGTGTGATCCAAGACCAGTTGTTCAAGCTCGTTAAAGCTAACGATGATGGCTATCAAAAAGCGATCGAAGAGTTGAGTCAAAAAATCAAATAGTCAAAAAATCGTAGTCTCCGACCAATCTTAGTTGTAGGCTGCGATTTTTTTGTGTTTTAGAGCGGAATTTTTTTCTTGAATCTCAATCAGGTTCATAAAAATTTATGTTTAATTTTTTTCGTCTAAAAAATGAAAGTCATTTTCAACACGTCTTTTACTCGTAAGTGGGTTGCTTTTCGCAGCTAAAGCGCCTAAAATCGCAAGCGAAATGACTCATTTGGAAAATAAGTTTTCTAAATAAGAAAAAGAGTGGCGTTGCTTAACAGGAAAGTGTTCGCGTTACTTTTTTTGGAAACGATTTAAAAATGAGCATGATCAAAAACATAGTCAAACAGCTCGTTTGTCACTATGGGAAGGGTTGTAACACGTGAGAAAAATGAAGTGTTTAAGTAAGTTAAAAGCCGCGGGGGTCATTGCGGTTGTCCGTGGCTCAGAGCCAAACGAAGCCTTACAAGCGTGTCAAGCCGTGGTCGCTGGGGGAATGAAGGGGATCGAAGTGACCTTTACGATTCCCCAGACTGAACAAGTGATCACGCAACTAGTCGAGATGTATCAGCACGATCCGGGAATTGTCATCGGTGCAGGGACCGTACTGGATGCGACCACGGCTCGACTAGCGATTTTAGCCGGGGCAGAATTTATCGTCAGTCCGTATTTCGATGCAGAAACTGCCAGTCTGTGCGGCTTG
Organism: Enterococcus sp. CSURQ0835; assembly: GCF_902706605.1. Lineage (GTDB taxonomy): Bacteria > Bacillota > Bacilli > Lactobacillales > Enterococcaceae > Enterococcus_A. Next base: position 5,173 of record NZ_CACSLH010000005.1, read on the forward strand.
TATCAAATTCCTTATTTGCCAGGCTGTTTGACTATCACGGAGATGAAAACGGCGCTGCAAGCCGGGGTCGATCTGGTCAAATTGTTTCCAGGCAGTGCTTTTGGACCGGAGATCATCAAAGCGTTTAAAGCACCTTTACCACAGCTGAATATCATGCCGACTGGCGGTGTAAATTTAACTAATTTGGCACGCTGGTTTGAAGCGGGCGCGACGTGTGTCGGTGTCGGCGGTAATTTATTTGCGGCGGTTGAAACGGGTGAATTTGACAAAGTCACGCAATTAGCGCGAGCTTACATGACTGAATTTGAAAACCTGACGAGAGAGGAAGAGCAAGATGAAAGTGTTAACTTTTGGCGAAATGATGTTGCGCTTAAAAACCGTGGGCAATGAGCGAATCTCACAAGCCCATGCATTTGAAGCGACTTATGGCGGAGCCGAAGCAAACGTTGCGGTGTCATTAGCATTACTAGGAGATCAAGTCGATTATCTTTCAAAATTCCCACAAAATATTTTAGGGCAAACTGCGACCAATGTGTTGCGCAGTTATGGCGTTGGCACGAGTAAACTGTTGACTGGCAGCGGGCGTCTGGGGATTTATTTTTTTGAAAAAGGTGCGAGCTTGCGACCCTCGAATGTCGTCTATGATCGAGCGGACAGTGTATTTGCCAAGACACAAGCGACTGAATTTGATTGGGAGCGGATTTTTTGGGATGTCGATTATTTTTATTTTTCCGGGATCACACCTGCGATCTCACCTGAATTAGAAACTGCCGTGTTAGCTGCTTGTGCGTATTGTAACCAACAGCAGATCCCAGTCGTGTGTGATTTGAATTACCGCAGTAAAATGTGGTCGCCGGAAAAAGCCCAAACGGTGATGGGAAAAGTGATGGCATACGTCACGATTTGTATCGCTCATGACGAAGACTTTGAAGCGACGTTAGGGATCAAAGCTTTTGATGGCGATGAAGCGCGGGGGATCGATCAGCAAGCCTCGTTTAAAGCTGCGATGCAAAAAGTCCGACAACAGTATCCGAATTGTCAAATGGTAGCTAGTATTTTGCGCAATATTTATTCGGTGGAAACTAGTCACTGGCAAGCGCTGTTGTTGGCAGACGATACATTTTACGAAAGTGAGACGTATGAGCTGCATGTGATGGAAGGCGTGGCTGCCGGGGACGCATTTAGTGCGGGACTTTTACACGGGTTATTACACGACTATGAACCACAAAAATTGCTGCAGTTTGCATTAGGAGCCAGTGTGTTAAAACTAACGATCACCGGTGACTTGAATTTAGTCTCAGAAGCAGAGATCGAACAAGTCATAACAAGTAGCAGCGGCGCTCGGCTAGCACGGTAAGTATGATTTTTTAAATGTTATTTATGAAAAGTAGGGCTAGGACCATCACGCGTCAGAGCCCTTTTTGTTTCGCTGTTTCGTTACAATCTGTGATTGATGGTTGTAAAATTGACGAAAAGCGTTTATGCTTAAAGCGTTATTGATTAAGGTCGCCCTAAAAAAGGAAGGCCGCCTTTAGTTAAGAAGGGAGTTCACATGGCAGAAAAAAAACCGTATGGCACAGTCTTGATCCGAGCGGCTAAAATCATGGACTTTTTAGCTGTTCAGCCCGATCAGACGTTACAAGCGATCGCCCAAGCAACGGAGATGACCGCTTCAACGACGATCAAGATCTTAGAGACATTGGTGAGTATCCATTATGTTCAAAAAGGCAAAGATAAAACTTATCGACTCGGCGCTAAATTAGTTCGTTATGCGAACAAGCGCTTAGAGCAGATCGATTTATCGGAGCTTACCTTGCCGTATTTTGAAAAATTGCAGCAACAAATTGATGAGACGATTCATTTAGGTGTTTTGAATGCTGATGAAGTTTTATATATCAATAAATTAGAACCGAAAAACCAAACGATCCGCATGTCCTCAAAAGTCGGGATCACCCGACCCCTTTACAATTCAGCAATGGGCAAAGCGATCTTAGCGGAATTCACTGACCCTGAGATCGAACAGTATTTAGCGACGCATTCACTTGCGGCGATGACCAAACGCACCATCACACAGCCCGCGCAATTATGGGTAGCCATCGATGCGATCCGCCAAACCGGGGTCGCCTATGATGATGAAGAAGTGGAACGAGATATTTTTTGTAGCGCGGTAACGTTGAAAAAAGGTACACAAATTTTAGGTGCCTTTAGTATCAGCATGCCGAAATATCGGCTGACCGAAGAAAAAAAGCAACTGATCAATCATGAATTATTAGCGACAAAAGCCTGCATTGAGCAAGCGATTCCGTAAAAAAAGTCAGTTATCAACCAATCCAACTGCCCACGTGGTGCAGTTGGATTTTTTTTTTAATTTCCACAATAAAAGAACGTTGTTAAATCACTAAAAAAACGTTTGCATTTGAAGGTCGGGTCGATATAATTGGGTTGCGATTTCTTAATGGTAAATATTTATTTCCGAATAAGAAATCAAAGAACGAGTCAAACTAGTGAAGCCACAGGTTGATCTACAGAAAGAATAGGAGTCAAATCAAATGCAAAAAATGGAAAATCGTTATAGCCACAGTCCCGCGGATATTCAGCATTATTCAACGGAACAATTACGGGAAGAGTTTTTAGTGCCGCAAGTGTTTGTTCCCGGTGAGATCCAATTAGTGTATACCCATCATGATCGGATGATCTTCGGCGGGGTGACCCCCACGACTGAAACGTTGGAGATCGTCCTCGACCAAGAGCTAGGTGTCGAGTACTTTTTAGAACGCCGTGAGCTGGGGGTGATCAATATCGGCGGACCTGGAACCATTGAGATCGAGGGCCAAACAGAAGCGATGCACAAACAAGATGGCTATTATATCGGCAAAGAGACGCGGAACGTTCGCTTTGCTTCCGTCGATCCCGCTGACCCAGCCAAATTTTATCTCAGTTCTACTCCCGCGCATCACAAATACCCCAATGTCAAAATCACATTAACCGACCTCACGCCAATGGAAACCGGCGAACAACTCAGCTTAAATAAACGCAAAATTTATCAATATATCCATCCGAATGTGTGCGAGAGCTGTCAACTGCAAATGGGCTATACGATTTTAGAACCCGGTAGTGCGTGGAACACGATGCCTTGTCACACCCACGAACGGCGGATGGAAGCTTACGTTTACTTTGATCTGGCAGAAGACGCGCGAGTGTTCCATCTGATGGGCAAGCCAGATGAAACCAAACATTTAGTCGTCAGTTGTGAACAAGCCGTGATCTCACCTAGTTGGTCGATCCATTCCGGTGTCGGCACTAGTCATTATTCGTTTATTTGGGCGATGTGTGGCGAAAATATCACGTACACCGATATGGATATGGTTTCAATGACGCAACTTAAATAAAAGAAAAGAGTGGAGAAAAAAATGACATTTACAATGAATGAATTTCAGTTAGAAGGCAAAGTCGCTTTGGTGACAGGTGCCGTATATGGGATCGGTTTTGAAATCGCGTGTGCCTTAGCGACTGCGGGTGCGACGATCGTGTTTAATAATTTGACCCAAGAATCAGTCGAGCAAGGAATCGAAAGTTATCAAAAAGTCGGAGTCACAGCTCACGGATATGTTTGCGATGTGACCGATGAGAGTGCTGTGACTGCATTGATCGAACAAATCAAACAAGACGTGGGCAGTGTCGATATTTTAGTCAACAATGCCGGGATCATCAAACGCACGCCGATGGTGGAAATGTCCGCGGCTGATTTTCGACAAGTGATCGATGTGGATCTGAATGCGCCGTTTATTATGGCAAAAGCGGTCTTGCCTGACATGATGGCAAAAGGTAGTGGCAAGATCATCAATATTTGTTCGATGATGAGTGAGTTGGGTCGCGAGACGGTCAGTGCGTATGCGGCGGCAAAAGGTGGACTTAAAATGCTGACGAAAAATATCGCTGCTGAATATGGTCAATACAATATCCAATGTAACGGCATCGGACCAGGCTACATCGAAACGCCGCAAACTGCACCGCTTCGTGAAACGGGTCATCCTTTCAATGAATTTATTTTAGGCCGAACCCCCGCTAATCGTTGGGGTAAAACGGCAGATCTTGCTGGTCCAGCAGTCTTTTTAGCTTCTGGGGCCTCTGACTTTGTTAATGGACATGTTTTGTATGTAGATGGCGGGATCTTAGCTTATTTGGGCAAACAGCCTTAAAAAGATTAGGAGCCTTACATGAACGAAACACTACGATTTTTAACGCAACAAGATTACCAACAAGCGTTAGCTAAAATCATTCAACCATTACGACCGCATGTAGTCCGCTCGACTGTACCGGGATTGAAACTTGGTACGAGCGGCGCCGTTTATGATGCGCAACACGCTGAGATCGAAGCCTTGTTACGACCGTTGTGGGGACTAGCACCGAGTTGGGTCTACTCGTCAGATGAAACGTTACAAGCAAGTTACGTGGCAAAGATCAGCCGCGGCGTTGACCCAAACGATCCTGCTTATTGGGGCGTGATCCAAAATTATGATCAATCGATCGTTGAAATGGCGGCGTTGTCACTAACTTTATTATTGCACCACGATACATTGTGGCCGCAGTTTTCTAAAGAAGCGCAGCAAAATGTCAGCGCCTGGCTCAAGCAAGCGTTGACTAAAAAAATCCCGAAAAACAATTGGACTTTTTTTAAAGTCTTGATCTGGTTGGCACTGACTCATTGTGGTGAAGTACTAGATCGCCAGTTGTTAAACGAGCAGTTGGATTTGCTTGATCAAATGTATCTGGGAGACGGCTGGTATTTTGATGGCAAGCAGACGCAAAAAGATTATTACGTTCCGTTTGCTTTCCATTATTATGGCTTGATCTGCGCGAAATTTATGCGGGAGCTAGAACCAAACCGCGCGCAAATTTTGATTGAACGAGCGACTCAATTTGCGCAAGATTATATTTATTATTTTGACGCGGATGGTGAAGCTGTGCCATATGGTCGAAGCTTGACATATCGGTTTGCACAAGGCGCTTTTTTCTCAGCCCTCGTGTTCGCAGAAGTTGAAGCGCTTCCGTGGGGGCAGGTGAAACAGTTGTTAGCTCAGCATTTGACGACGTGGTTGGACCATGACATTTTTACGTTTGACGAACGCTTGTCGATCGGTTATCACTATGAAAATTTAGTGATGGCAGAAGATTATAATGCCCCGGGGTCACCTTATTGGGCGTTAAAAACATTTTTAGTTTTAGCGACACCAGCTGAGCATCCATTTTGGCACGCGCAGCCTGAACCAGTTACTCGTGAAACGAAAAAATTGATCCAGTCGGGCAATCAGTTGCTGATCCATACAAAAGCTGGGCAACATGTCTTAAGCTATCCTGCTGGGTTGTTGATTGAAGGCCAAGCGCATGCGGAAGCTAAATATAGTAAATTTGTCTATTCGACGAAATTTGGCTTTAGCGTGCCAAAAGCTGGCGTGGATTATCGCGATGGGGCGTTTGACAATGTGCTAGCTGTTTCCATTGACGGCCAGTCTTTTCGACCAAAACGTGAGGTCACGTCATATGAATTGACCGCCGAAAAAATCCGCTATCAATGGTCGCCTTTTGAAAGTGTTCAGATCACCACGGAAATTTATCCGTTTGGCGAGTGGCATGTCCGCGTGCATGAACTGGAAACGTCTGTTGCGTTAACGATCAAAGAAGGCGGATTCAGTGTCCCCCTCTTAAAAAAACAACCTTTAGCCCACGTCACCAAAGAGAGCGCGCGGGTCGTCAGCGAAAAGTTGCGTTCTGAGATCATCGCCATTGAAGGCTATCAAACAGCGGAAATCACGCAACTAGCCGCGAACACTTCACTTTTTTTCCCTCGCACATCACTGCCTTACTTGACACAAAAAATCAGCCCAGGAACTCATCGTTTGATCTGTTTAGTGGGGGGCTGTTATGAGAAAGAAGGAACCACATGTTAACGTTAGCGATCAAAAATCAAGCTGGTGAAACGATCAAAGGGGTCATCGATCATGAAAAACAGCCGCAACTGTATGAAGCAACTGGAACAGAATTGGCGGTTTTAGCGATCAAAGATTATGCTTATCGACCCGGGGATCAAATCGTAGTGACGACGACTGAAAAAAATCAGTATCTCATCGTGCAATTGGATGAAACGTTAGCGCCGACTTTAGTTTATTTAGCGGAAAAACAATGGATTTTTCCAATCCCGCTATTAGCTACTCAGCACAAAGCCAATGTCGAAACGAGCTTTTTATCGAAACGTCATCATTTATTTGTGCGGGTCGCTGACGCATTTGAAATTGAACACTATCAAAATCTCACCTTCAATCCTCACGATCAAAAGCAAGCTAGCGGGGCGTTTCCCCACGCGACAGCGAATGTTGAAACGCGAGATGAAGCGGTTTTTTTTGCTAAAAATGCGATCGACGGCAAATATGGCAATCATTCCCATGGTTCCTATCCATTTACTTCTTGGGGGATCAATCAGCAGGCGGATGCACAGTTAACGGTTGAATTTGGTCGGGAAGTGTTGCTAGATCGGGTGCACTTGTTGCTACGAGGCGATTTTCCCCATGATAGTTACTGGACCGAAGTGACGTTAGCTTTTTCTGATGGCAGCCAACTCACCATGCCGACAACAGCTAGCTTGGACTTTCAAGCCGTGACTTTTCCAGCTAAACGCACAACGAAACTTACGTTGAGAAATTTACAAAAAGCACCCGATGCTTCACCTTTTCCAGCGTTGACGCAATTGGAAGCATTTGGTTGGAATTTAAAACAGGAAGGATACGACGATGGTACTGGAAGAAACTAAAACGCGTTTATTCGCCTTGAGTAAGCAAGTTACTCCTGAGTGGTTAGCAGCAGAGATCAATGCGTGCATCACTCAAATCGAACGAAATATGGAACGTTTCGGGACAAAATTTCCTTCAGCAGAAGCGACTAACGGCAAATACCGCATCAAAGAAAATGATGATTGGACGAACGGCTTTTGGACTGGCATGTTGTGGCTAGCCTATGAATGGACGAACGATGCTAAATTTTATACGCGCGCAATGGAAAATATTGAAAGCTTTAACACCCGCTTAGCTGATCATATCGTTTTAGATCATCATGATATTGGTTTTTTGTACAGTTTATCAGCAGGTGCTGGCTATAAAATTACCGGTAATAGATTATGTAAAGCTGAACTGTTAAAAGCAGCAGACGTATTACTAGCACGCTACCACCCGCGCGGCGCATTTATTCAAGCGTGGGGCGCTTACGGATCGGAAAATGAATACCGGTTGATCATTGATTCTTTGATTAATTTACCGTTGCTGTTTGAAGCGAGCAAGCTTTCTGGTGATCCTAAGTATGGGGAAGTTGCGCAAAAACATTATCAAACGGTCTTGCAAACAGTGATCCGAGACGATGCGACGACTTTTCATACGCATTATTTTGATCCGGCAACAGGACAGCCAACTTGCGGTGTGACCCATCAAGGCAATCGGGATACGTCGATTTGGGCTAGAGGCCAAAGTTGGGCGGTCTTAGGTATTCCGCTCAACCAAAGTTTTTTAGCTACACCGTATCCGAAAAACTATGGCGCGATCGTTGACGTCATGCTGGAAAATCTACCAGCTGATCTCGTGCCGTATTGGGATTTTGATTTTACTGACCATAATCCATCTGCTAAAGACAGTTCCGCTCTTGCAATCACGGCTTGCGGCTTGTTGGAAGCCGCTCAAGTTGCTGCCTATCCAAAAGCCCAACAACTAGCGTGCGGCATGCTCTATCAATTAGGTGAACAGTACGCGGCGAAAACTCAGCCAGAAAACGAAGGCTTGTTACTCCACGGTGTCTATGCCCATGCTACGGGAAAAGGGGTCGATGAGCCTAATTTGTGGGGCGATTATTTTTATTTAGAAGCCTTGATGCGTGTCGCGCGACCAGATTGGCAACGTTACTGGTAAAAGTGTCAGAAGGAGGAAATTCGTGAAGCGATTTGAGATCAAAGAAGATTTTTTAGTGGATGGTCAGCCCGTCAAATTGATCAGCGGTGCGATCCATTATTTTCGACTGCCGCTTTCTCAGTGGGAAGACAGTTTATATAATTTAAAAGCTTTAGGCGCCAATACGGTTGAAACGTATGTGCCATGGAACTTACATGAACCGATGGAAGGTCAGTTTGACTTTACTGGGAACAAAGACATCAAACGATTCGTCAAATTAGCACAAGCTTTGGGTTTGATGGTGATCTTGCGGCCAGCGGTTTACATTTGTGCGGAGTGGGAATTTGGCGGTCTGCCAGCTTGGTTATTGAAAGAACCAATGCGGCTGCGTTCAACAGATCCGCGTTTTATGGAAAAAGTCCGACAATATTATAAAGTGTTACTCCCTACTTTAGCACCGTTACAAGTGACTAAAGGCGGACCGGTGATCATGATGCAAGTGGAAAATGAATATGGGTCTTACGGAATGGAAAAAGCGTATTTGCGTCAGACGAAAGAATTGATGGAAGAATTTGGGATCGAGGTCCCACTCTTTACTTCTGATGGTGCCTGGGACGAAGCACTGGATGCAGGGACGTTGATTGAAGACGATGTGTTCGTGACTGGAAATTTCGGCAGTGCTTCGAAAAAAAATGCCGCCGCATTGCAAGCTTTTATGCAACGTCATGGCAAAGTCTGGCCGATCATGTGTATGGAATATTGGGATGGCTGGTTCAATCGCTGGGGCGAGCCGGTGATCAAACGCGACGCAAAAGAATTGGCAGCCGAGGTCAAAGAAATGTTAGCGATCGGTTCGTTGAATCTTTACATGTTTCATGGTGGGACAAATTTTGGTTTTTATAATGGCTGTTCTGCTCGTGGGACAACGGATCTGCCGCAAGTCACCAGCTATGATTATGATGCGTTACTGACTGAAGCTGGGGAACCGACAGAAAAATATTACGCAGTCCAACAAGCGATCAAAGCAGTCTGTCCTACCGTTTGGCAAGCCGCACCGCGAACAAAAAAATGCAGTGCGATCGGTCGGTTTGCCATCACCCAAAGTGTGTCGCTGCTACAGACTAAAGCGCGTTTTTCCGCAATTGATTCACCTTATCCGTTGACGATGGAAGAAGCCGGCACCGGATATGGCTATCAATTATATTCGACAACCTTAAAAAATTATCGGCATCAAACGAAATTAAAAGTCGTCGAAGCAAGTGATCGGGTCCAGTTTTATTTAGCTGGCAAGCACCTAGCGACCCAATATCATGAAACGTTAGGTGAAGAACTTTTGATCGAAAGTCAAACGGATCAAAAGACACTGCAGCTGGACCTTTTAGTGGAGAATCTGGGGCGCGTGAATTACGGTTTTAAATTAAATAGCCCCACGCAAATAAAAGGAATCCGCGGTGGCGTGATGCATGATCTTCATTTTCAACAAGGCTATACCCAGATCCCATTGACTTTAACGCCGGCACAATTAGCAAAAATCGATTACACCGCGGGCAGTGATCCTACGCAGCCGTCTTTTTACCGCAGTGAATTTGAATTGCAAGCGGTGGAAGATACCTTTATCGATTGTTCTGACTATGGCAAAGGTGTCGTGATCGTAAACGGTCAGCTACTAGGGCGTTATTGGCAGCAAGGCCCGATCCAATCATTGTATTGCCCGCGTGATTTTTTACAGATTGGAAAAAATGAGATCGTGATTTTTGAAACAGAAGGGGTCTGCATCACGGAGGTAGCCTTTTCAATGCAGCCGATCACACAGAGCAAACAGCTCGTTTAAAAAAGCGAACAAGGAGAAAAAAGCATGAGAAATATCGTGTTAGTCAGTCATGGTGCCATGGCTGAAGGAGTCAAAGCTAGTTTAGAAATGATCGTTGGAAAGCAAGCACATGTGCATAGTGTGGCTTTAAAACCAGATGGAGACAACATTCAGTTTACCCAGGACTTACAGCAAAAAATGGAAACGTTGACCGGTCCAGTGCTGATCATCGCCGATCTACTGGGAGGAACGCCGTGTAATGTCGCATTACAAACCTATGCTGACGATGAAACAGTCGCATTGATCGCCGGCATGTCGCTGCCTTTAGTGATAGAAGCGACGTTAAATGAACAAGTGACCGTTACAGAGCTGCTCACGTCATCGGCCTGTCAAGCCGTGGATGTCAAAGCCCAGCTGACTCAAGTACCAGTGTCTGATCCAGTTGAAAAAAGTGAAAATCTGGCATGTTATGAAGCCTATGCTGGTCAAGCCAATATCATCAATACTCGAATCGATGAGCGGCTGATCCACGGACAAGTGGCGGGGATCTGGACGACGAGTTTAGAAGCCCAACGGATCATCGTTGTCAATGATGAAGCTGCTAGTGATCCACTGCAAAAATCATCTTTGCGCATGGCAGCTCCGACTTCGATGCGTTTGTCAGTGTTGACCGTCGCTGCTGCCGCGAAAAATATTCCAGCGGGTAAATACGGCAAGCAGCGGATCTTTTTACTTTTTAAAAACCCGACCGATGTCTTTCGTTACGTTGAAGCAGGTGGTCAATTAGAAGCGGTCAACGTCGGCAATATGAGTTATAAAAAAGGGGCAATGGAGATCACAAAGAGTATCCAAGTGCTGGAACAAGAAGTGACCGTCTTTGAAAAACTCGCCGCAAAAGGGATTCAATTGACCGCCCAACTCGTTCCGAATGATCCAGCCATTGATTTTATGAAACGTTTAAGAGCTTAGGAGGAAATTATTTATGATGCACTTAGCTGCTTATCAGATTATTTTGATTACGATTTACGCCTTTATCGCGATCAATGATTCGATGATCTCAAACACATTGACCCAGCCGGCGATCGCCGGGATGATCGCTGGATTGATCATGGGAGATCTCAAAGTTGGCCTGATGGTGGGCGGGACGCTGCAATTGATGCGTCTGGGGATCGCCGCATTTGGTGGGGCTTCAGTGCCTGATTATTTTACCGGCGCGGTTTTAGGAACCGTCTTTGCTGTTATTTCTGGTAAAGGGGCCAAATATGGGATCGGACTAGCGGTGCCGGTTTCATTATTGATGCTGCAATTAGACGTCGTGGCGCGTTTTTGTAACGTGTACTTACTGCACGCCATCGACCGCGCCATCGATCAAATGAAATTAAATCGCATCCCTCGATTGGTGTTGTCTGGCTCCTTTTTGTGGGGCTTGTCCCGCGCAGTCCCGATTCTTTTGATGTTATTAGTCGGGGATGCGGCGGTCACGACGATCACAGAAAACATGCCAGTCTGGCTAATGACTGGTCTTAAAACGGCCGGCGGAGTAATGCCAGTTGTTGGGGTGGGGATCTTGCTTCACTACTTACCTACGAAACAATATATCCCGTACTTATTGCTAGGTTTCTTTTTAGCGGCTTACTTGAAAGTTCCAATGTTAGGGATCTCCATCATTGGTGTGATCGCCGCGATGTTAGTTTTTAAACGCGACACGTCCAATCAAACGACAGGCGTCCAAGCAACAACAGCTAACACGAGTTTTGAAGGAGGATTTAGTGGAGATGAGTAAGCAGCGATTAACGAAAAAAGAATTAAATGCACTCAGCTGGCGTTATATCTTAGGAAGTCAATTAAACTGGAATTACGAACGGATGATGAGTTCGGGGTATTTGTACGGGATCATGCCGGCTTTGAAAAAATTCTATGGTCACGATGAGCAGCAATTACAAGATATGTTGCAGACTCATAATCAGTTTTTTAATACGAATGCGATCTTTGGAAATTTGATCATGGGGATTGATGTCGCAATCGAAGAAGAAGATGGGTATAAGGCCAAAGATACGATCGTTGCGTTAAAAACCGCTTTGATGGGTTCTTTAGCTGGAGTTGGTGATTCATTGTTCCATGTTATTTGGGGTACGATCTTTGGCTCGTTAGCAGGAACATTAGCGCAGAGTGGTTCGACGGTCGGCTGTGTGATTTGGATTCTAGCAAACATCGCCTTACTGTTTGGTCGGGCAGCACTTTTGCCTTTAGGGTATCAACAAGGGGTGAAACTCGTCACGACGTTAAAAGATCAACTGGCTGCGTTTACGACTGCAGCGACGGTTTTAGGGATTACTGTGATCGGCGCGTTGATTCCTTCCGTGGTCAAAGTCTCAGTTCCGCTAGTCTACAAACATGATGGCGTCAAATTGATCTTTCAAGATACATTAGATGCGATCTTACCTGCTTTAGTGCCAGTGTTATTAGTATTGTTGACTTATTGGATGTTAGGACAGAAAAAATTAAATTCGACCCGCGTGATTTGGATCATTTTAGTTCTTTCGATCGGCTTGAGTGCTTTAGGTGTGTTGGCTTAAAAATTTGAAAAATAAGGTCAAAGGGAAAGGAAGAGACGATGGATAAAAATCGTTCGCTCTGCATCGCAATGGGAACCTGTCTTTTATTATTGGGATTAGGCGGCATGTCTAGCCCAGCCGTTGCGCAATCATCAGGGGAAATGCTCACCGCAACTACAGAAAATCCTGCGGTGTTTCATGAATTACAGCAAAAATGGCAACAAGAACTGATTTCAGAGACCTACGATCAAACCGAACCCGTAGTTGTCAACTACGTGGAGACGTTGTCTAAGGATGCAGCTGAACTTTATCAAACAATGGATAAAAGTCCTGATCGAACGGGACTGTGGCCTCGCAAACCGACAGAAACGGTTTCCTCTTATTTTACGAGCCAGTTTGCTGGCCTTCAACAGTTGGCTTTAGCTTATGGTATGCAAGGCACAACGAGTTATCAAAAGCCAGAGATTTTAACAGCGATCACAGATGGCATTGATTTTATGCTTGCTCATGGCTATGACGGAAAAAAATACCAAGGCAATTGGTGGGACTGGCAAATTGGCGTACCGCAAAAATTTGTGAATACTTTGATGGTGATCAATGATCAGCTTACGGTAGAACAAAGACAGCGGTATACGACAGTTATTAGCGGGTATGTTCCTGATCCGTTCAAACAAATGTATACGAAACCGCAAGACAATTATGTTGAGCTGGATTTCATTCCCAATTTTGTCACGACTGGCGCTAATCGAACGGATCTAGCACAAGTCGTGTTAGGTTTAGGGATTTTACAAGCCGATGGGGAAAAGATCCAGCAAGCTTCTGACAGTATCGTAGACGTTTTTAGTTTGGTGGAAAAAGGCGATGGTTTTTATCAAGATGGTTCCTTCATCCAGCATGGTGATATTCCGTATACCGGAGCTTACGGGAATGTTTTAGTCAGTGGTGTCGGGAAAATTTTAGCGATCACCAATGATTCACCTTATGCCTTAGCAACAGAAAAAGTGAATGCCTTTGTGGAAAATGTCGAGCGTGCTTTTATCCCGTTGATTTATCGGGGTGAAATGTTGCCAGGTGTTAACGGCCGTTCCATCTCGCGACCACCAGCTAAAACGAAAACGGGTTACGGATCCACGACACTTTATAATTTATTGATCGTGGCGAAATTCGCGCCAAAAGAAAAGCAAATCAAATTAAAAGAAGCAGTTAAATATTGGATGCAAGAAAATCGTGACTATTATTTGACGAATACGCGCAATTATAATGATTTGCTGATGACGCTTGCACTGTTGAGCGATGAGAGCATCAAAGGGGATCAACTGCCATTTGTCGGAACTAAAATGTACGCTGCAATGGATCGATTCGTGCAGCGAACAGCTGATTATATGGTGGGATTGAGTTTATATTCCGAGCGGATCTCTTCTTTTGAAGCGGGAAATAAAGAAAATAAACACGGCTGGCATACTGGTGACGGGATGCTATATTTATACAATGATGATGAGGTCCAGTTTAATAAAACTTATTGGCCAACAGTCGACCCGTATCGTTTACCGGGAACGACGGTTGATACAGTGCCGTTAGAAGATGAAATCTCTGCTTTTAAAACGATCACTTCAAAGGAAAGCTGGGTCGGCGGTGTCGCAAATAATCAGCAGGCAGTTGTCGGAATGGCCTTGAATAAAGCAGGAACAAAAAACAATGACAAAGAGTTGCCGATGAATCTAAAAGCTAAAAAATCATGGTTCATGGTGGACGGACAAGTGGTTGCTCTAGGCGCTGGTATCACAGGTGATACGGAAGCTACGATCGAAACTGTCGTTGATAATCGGTTGTTAAATAATCGCGATACGTATCACATACTATCTGATCAAGGGGCGATCACCACAGAAACAGAACAAAGTCAAAAAGAGTGGCTGCTTTTACAAGCAGGTCAAAAGCAAGCTTCGATTGGGTATTATTTCCCGACCAAAGAAACCGTTAACGTAGTAAAAGAACAACGGAGTGGCAATTATGGCGAGATCAATGACTCTTATGTGGGCGGTGAAACGTTCAAAGAAAACTATGCTAAGTTTTTAATCGATCATGGACAACATCCTCAACAAGCGACATATGCATATGCGATGTTACCTGGAGCAGATGAAGCAAGTTTGAAAGACTACGCAGCCAAAAAACCGATCACAATTTTAAAAAATACCGCTGATATTCAAGCAGTTGAATTGAAAGCTGAGCATTATTTAGGCGTGAATTTTTGGCAACCGACAGGCGGAAAAATCGCGGGAATTAGTACGGATGGCCCCCTTGCGTTGATGAAACAAAACAAAAATGATCAAATCCAATACACGTTGTCTGATCCGACGCAAAAAAATTCGCTCGTTCACGTGAAAGTACCGCACGATTTTAAAGGTGTTGTTAACATGAGTGAAGGTGTAACCTACGATGCAGCCACGCAGACGTTTACTGTTGACTTCACCAATGCACGAGGCGCTAGCAAAGTGATTACATTGGATAATACGGCAACTGTGCCGCTTCATCGTTTATATAATCCCCATTCTGGTGAGCATTTTTATACGCTGGATGATGGTGAAAAGACTAGTTTGATCAAAGCGGGTTGGCATGATGAAGGCTCGATCGGCAAAACGGCTGCAACTGGTGAGGACGTTTATCGACTTTATAATCCAAACACGGGCGATCACCATTACACCAAAAGTGTCATTGAGCGGGATAGCTTGATCCGTGTCGGTTGGCAGACAGAAGGTGTCGCATTCAAATCTGCCGGACCAACACAAATCTTGCGCCTTTATAATCCCAATGCAGCAGCCGGCAGCCATCACTACACGCAACATGAAAGTGAAAAAAATCAATTAGTAAAGGCCGGTTGGCAAGCAGAAGGCGTCGGTTGGAACTGTTATTAAGCTGAATGCAGCTTAAAAATTAAAATGGCCGGTACTATTTTAAAGCGCCGCTAATCATTAGACTATAAAGTCTCTTGATTGGCGGCGCTTTTTAATCAATTTTGTTTTATTATCCGGGTTTAAACTTTACGAAACACTTTATACGGGCGGCCGACTTTAGTGTAGACGATCTTACTGATCAAGTCGTTGTGCTCTTCAAGAAAGAACAAATATTTCCGGACGGAGACGTGAGAAAGTTTACTAGCTTCGGCTAACGCTTGGATCGTGAAAAAATCATCAAATGTCTGAATCGTCGCTTTGATCTTAGCCAATGTTTCTGGCGTCAGGCCTTTAGCTAAACTAGCTTCGGTTTGTTCCAAGGACGGTTTTTTATTGCTAAATAATTGGTCAATCGCATGTTGGGCCATAATTTGATTGTCCAGTGCGGCTTGTCGATTGAAAAAAAGGGTGATGCTGTGAGCGAATCGTTCATACGTGAACGGTTTGACTAAATAATCGAGGACACCTAAGTGTAAGCCCTCTTGAACGGATCGTGTTTCATTTGCTGCGGTTATGATGATCACTTCTACCGTCTGCTGATTTTTTCGTAGCCAGCTGAGAAATGCCAACCCATTTCCATCTTTTAAATGGATATCTAGCAGGACTAAGTCGACGGATTTAACTGCTAATAATTTTTCTGCTTCTGCTACAGTGTCTGATGAAAAAATTTGCTGGAACTTCGCAATCTTTTCTAAATAGTTTCGGTGAATGAATTCCACCATCGGATCATCTTCTACGATCAATACATTCATTTTTTCACCTCATGATAATGGGTTCGTAGTTGTAAATGGAGCACACTAGCCAAAAGTTCTAACTTAAAAGTTGCTTGCTGATCAAGTAATAGTTGCTGAAAATAATTACTATCAAAACTAGTTTTTAAATTTTCTGCCGTTGCGTTTTCCAACTCGATCAAATAGCTGGTAGTAAGCAGATCATTTTTGTACTGAAGTTCCATCTGCATTTTTTCAGGTAAATTCATTTGCAACAAAACATGATGGATATACCGATAGAGATTGATCAGCGAGCGGGTTTCCAATTCAGCTTGATTTTTGGGTATTTCTGGTGTGATCTCGATTAACAACTGGGTCTTGCGTTCTAAAAATTTTTGCCTTTCCTCAATCAAGAAGCCTGCTAGCTGTGGATTTTGAACGAGAAAAGATAGCCGATGAGAAAATTCTTTTTCTGGTGTCAAAATATCATTTAAGTAGATTTTTAATTCCTCATAGGCTTTTAGGTCGGCAAGGCCATAGATCACATGCAGTTTGTTCATGAATTCATGGGATTGCGATTGCAAGGCAGTCGCATAAGCGGTCGTATTGGCTAATTGATCCATGACAAAAAGGGATTCAGTAGCGTTTCTTAAAAAAATGATCCAACCGATCTGTTTCTTTTCTACTATGATCGGTGCTGATGAAAAAAGAAAATCTTGTCCATTTTGCCGGTAAAATTGTTCGATATTACGTCTTAGATCAATCGCGGCTGGTTGTAAGATCAAATCGTTCAATGATTTGCCAACTAATGAATCTTGGTGACCGCTCATCTTTTGATAAAGCTCATTGGCTGCGATGTTGGCAAGATTGATCTGCTGTTTTAAATCTAAAACGATCACGGCATCTTTTGATTCTTCCAACATGGCGTTCCGTTCTTCTAACAAACGAGAAATTTCTTTTGGCTCTAAATTATGGAGCTGGCGTTTTAAATAATAAGCTAAACCGGTGGCAGCTAAAGCTGAAATAATAATGCTTAGTAGCAACCCAAGGAAATACCCTTGACGAGAGTTTTTCACTAAGGTGCTTAATGATTGCATGCGAATGCCTAAAGCGATAACACCGATCTGTTTTTTATTAGTGGGGGAGTAGACGGGAACAAAACCACGTAAAGAGCGGCCTAAAGTTCCTTGACTAATTGAAATATGTTTTTTTCCTTGCAAGGCAGTCGTTTCATCACCGCCTTCAAAATGTTTCCCGATCTGTTTTACATCTGGATGAGTCAATCGAATCGCCTGCATGTTCATCACCACGATAAAATCTAGCTCGTAGATCTGGCTGACTTTTTTTGAGAAGGCTTCCAATTCTTGGCTAGGCTGATTAGCGGTAAGCGCGTCGGTCACTTGCGGATCGATCGCTAATTGGCGACCAACTGAAAGGAGCAGACTTTCTTCATTTCGGCGGACCAGCAACGCATTTTGGTGCAAGATCAAACTGTAAAGCAATGATGAGACCACCAATAAAACTAACGTGAAGACTAAGGTCAACAAACTCCACAAACGCAAGCTTTTTTTCAAGCGTTTTCCCTCCTTTAGTTACTAAAGTATAGCATAGGTCTGTACAGCAATGAGGCGCTTTATTTAATTGAGTTACTTAAAATAGTTAAAAAATCTTCTGAATCGTCAAGGTTTCCATTAAGCTGAAGTCATCAAAAAGTCGCAGCGAAAATTTTGAGGAGGAAACGCAATGGAAAAACGAATCGAGCCTAAGCTAGGCGGAGAAGAGGTCCAGTTGTCAAATGCGGTGAAAAAAAACGTAGTTGATAAATGGATGAACATCAAAGTAGGATCAGTTCCATTACCGGTGTATCTCGTGTTGTCGACCGTCATCGTATTGACCGGATTATTACAACAACTTCCAGTCAATATGCTAGGTGGATTTGCAGTTATTTTGACTTTAGGGTGGTTGTTAGGAACGATCGGAGGGAATATTCCTTTCATCAAAAATTTTGGTGGTCCAGCTATTTTATCGCTACTCGTACCTTCGATCTTAGTCTTTTTCAATTTAGTCAATCAAAATATTTTAAAGTCAGCCGATATTTTGATGAAGCAAGCGAATTTTTTATATTTTTATATCGCGTGTTTAGTCTGCGGTAGTATTTTAGGGATGAACCGCAAAATCTTAGTGCAAGGCTTGATGCGGATGATCATTCCCATGATGATCGGAATGATTTGTGCGATGGGGGTTGGCACTCTTGTAGGCGTTTTATTAGGCTTAGAGTGGCAACACACTTTGTTTTTTATCGTGACTCCTGTCTTAGCCGGCGGAATCGGAGAAGGCATCTTGCCACTATCGTTGGGTTATAGCGCAATCACAGGATTAGGCAGTGAGCAGCTAGTGGCGCAACTGATCCCAGCTACGATCATTGGGAATTTTTTTGCGATCATGTGTACGGCACTGCTGTCTCGGTGGGGCGAGCGACGGCCGGATCTTTCTGGTGGTGGCCAACTGGTTAAACTAAAACAGGCGAATGATATGACCGATGCGTTAAAAGATGAATCTGGTGCCTTTGATATCAAAAAAATGGGCGCCGGTGTTTTAACTGCCTGTACTTTATTTATTGCTGGCGGGCTCTTGCAACATTTGACTGGCTTTCCCGGTCCCGTTTTAATGATCGTTCTAGCCGCTTTTTTGAAATATTTGAATGTCGTGCCGACTGAAACGCAACAAGGTTCCAAGCAATTGTATAAATTTATTTCAGGGAATTTTACTTTCCCGTTGATGGCAGGGCTAGGTTTATTGTATATCCCGTTAAAAGATGTGGTGGGAACATTGAGCATTCAATACTTTTTAGTTGTGATCAGTGTTGTCTTCACCGTGATCGCCACGGGCTTTGTCGTTTCCCGCTTTATGAATATGTATCCCATTGAAGCGGCGATCATCTCAGCGTGTCAAAGCGGTATGGGAGGAACCGGGGATGTGGCCATTTTAAGTACGGCGGATCGGATGAACTTGATGCCATTTGCTCAAGTGGCGACAAGGCTAGGTGGTGCGATCACCGTCATCACGATGACGGCTATTTTACGAATGATTTTTTAGAAAAAGAAATGAAATTGGAGGAAACAGCTCATGTCAGAGAATGTAAAAGAATTAGCACTTCAACAAGCTAGAGAAAACGGTGGGAAATTAGAGGTCAACTCAAAGGTCACTATCAATGATAAAAAAGAATTGAGTATCGCCTACACGCCAGGAGTCGCCGCAGTCTCTTCAGCAATCGAGCAAGATCCTAAACTAGCTTATGAGTTGACGACTAAAAAAAATACGGTTGCGGTCGTCAGTGATGGTTCGGCAGTCTTAGGTTTAGGAAATATCGGGCCTGAAGCCGCACTGCCCGTTATGGAAGGAAAAGCTGCTTTGTTCAAGCGTTTTGCGGAGGTAGATTCGATTCCAATCGTTTTAGCCACCCAAGACACAGAAGAAATCATTCAGGTCGTCAAAGCAATCGCACCAACATTTGGTGGGATCAATTTAGAAGACATCAGCGCTCCCCGTTGTTTTGAAATTGAACAGCGTTTGATTGAAGAATGTGAAATTCCAGTTTTTCATGATGACCAGCATGGTACTGCCATTGTGGTGTTAGCGGCAGTCTTTAATAGTTTGAAACTGATCGATAAAACGTTGGCCGAAGCGAAGATCGTCGTCAATGGCGGAGGGTCGGCGGGGCTTTCTGTGACTCGTAAGTTTTTAGCCGCTGGTGCAAAAAATATAATCGTAGTCGACAAGGTAGGCATTTTGAGCGAAACAGATGACACCTTACCACCGCATCATGCTGAGATCGCAAAAGTGACAAACCGCGAGCAACTGACCGGGGATCTCCAAACAGCTTTGCAAGGAGCAGACATATTTATCGGCGTTTCAGCACCTGGTGCATTGAAAAAAGAATGGATCAAAGCAATGGCGGCTAAACCGGTAATTTTTGCGATGGCTAACCCTACGCCTGAGATCTTTCCAGCTGAAGCATTAGCCGGCGGGGCCTATATCGTTGGGACTGGCCGGAGTGATTTTCCAAATCAGATCAATAATGTCCTTGCTTTTCCCGGGATCTTTCGGGGAGCTTTAGATGCGCGGGCACGAAAAATCACGGTTGAGATGCAGCTCGCGGCAGCTCGTGGCATCGCAAGTCTAATCCCTGATCATGAACTATCTCCAAGCAATGTGATTCCAGATGCCTTTCAAACTGGTGTCGCAAAAGTCGTAGCTGCGGCAGTCAGCGATGCCGTTTTAATGAAAGTCTGACCATCAAATGAAACGAGTTTGCTAGAGATTCCACCACCAAAGACTGAACACCTCGATTTTATGTTGGCGTGGTCAGTCTTTTTATTAATCTCATAAATTTAATCCACTTCACGCTATGCGGGATGTTCTTTTTTCCTTATAATAAATGTGAGGTGGCAATTGTGAAAAAATATGTAACGAGAGATCATTTTTGGTTAGCGATGAAATATCTTTTCATCGCCTTAGTATTTGGTTTTATCATTCGCGGTTTTTTATTGATCCCCATCCAAGTCACCGGCAATTCAATGGAAAAAACGTTGCGACAAGGGGATATGATCGTGTTGGAAAATTACACACAGATCAAGCGGTTCGACGTGATCGTTTTTAAAAAAAGTGACGGGACCACTTATATCAAACGGGTCGTGGGACTGCCGGGAGAAAAGATCGCGTATCACAATGATCGATTATTAGTCAATGATCAGCCTGTTGCGGAACCATTTTTAAAACAAAATCAAAAGCAAAAAGTCAAACCCTATACGCCAGATTTCACTTTATTTGATGTCGCGAATGAGACACAGATCCCACAAAAAAATTATTTTGTCTTGGGGGACAATCGGCGGATCTCAAAAGACAGTCGATCATTTGGCACGGTGGAAGCCAGTGAGATCTTAGGGAAAGCTCGGTTCGTCTATTATCCGCTGACGCATGCGAAAATCATTTCTCGTCACTGAATGAACGGTGATGGGATTTTTTTCGCGCAGCTAGTAAAGTATGCTAAAATAAATGAGGTTTCCGATAAAACAGAAAGGAATGATGAGGATGGCAACTATCCAATGGTTCCCAGGACATATGGCCAAAGCCAAGCGGCAAGTAGCCGAAAAATTAAGATTCGTTGACATCGTTTTTGAATTAGTCGATGCGCGGCTTCCTTATTCATCACGCAATCCGATGTTAGATGAGATCATCCAGCAAAAACCGCGGATCATCTTACTCAATAAAACGGATCTAGCTGATCCAGTGCAAACGAAACAGTGGTTGACGTATTTTGAAGCGCGCGGTCAGCTAGCGTTAGCACTAAATGCCAAAGATGATAAAAGTGTTAAACAGATCGTGCCGGCTGCTAAACGAGTCTTAGCGGCAAAACTAGCACGTGAAAAAGAAAAAGGCTTGCGCGAACGCGCGATCCGAGCGATGGTGTTGGGGATTCCAAACGTCGGCAAATCCACGTTGTTGAATCATTTAGCCGGCAAAAAAATCGCCACGACGGGAAACAAACCCGGCGTGACAAAAGGCCAGCAGTGGTTGCGTTTTGGCAGTCAGTTAGAACTCTTAGACACACCGGGGATCTTATGGCCTAAATTCGAAGATCCTGCAGTCGGTAAAAAATTAGCGTTGACCGGGGCGATCAAAGATGATCTGTTGCATTTAGATGATTTAGCATTGTATGAATTAGAAGTTTTCCGCCAATTTTATCCAGCAGGGTTAGAAGAACGCTACCAGTTGTCAGCAGAAGATTTGTCGCTAGAATTGCCGGAATTATTGTTATTGATCACGAAAAAACGCGGCTTCAAAGACGATTATGAACGGGGGAGCGAGTTGTTGATCAATGAATTGCGGCAAGGAAAATTAGGGCGTTTCACGCTTGATCGGTTTGAGGAGTTCAGTGAATAATGGAAAAAATGACTATCAAAGCCGTCAAAGAATTATTAGCGCAGATCACCACTGCCGATGATGTGCGGCTAAAAGCGCTAGTTCTTGATGAACGCAAAGGGGTCCAGCAAGCGGTGGGCGCGTGGCAAAAAAAACAAATGCGCCAACAGCAGTTGATCGCGCAATATGAAACGATGTCACAATTTGAACAAGCCAAACAAGCGCAAGGCTTCACGGCAATCGCAGGCATCGATGAAGTCGGACGCGGGCCGTTAGCCGGTCCGGTGGTGGCAGCTTGTGTGATCTTACGCGCAGATCATCAGATTTTAGGCTTGAACGATTCGAAACAATTGTCAGCGGCTCGCCGCGAGACTTTGGTCAGTGCGATCAAACAAAACGCGCGGGCGATCGGGATCGGTGAAGCCAGTGCCCAAGAGATCGATGAATTGAATATTTATCAAGCTACGAAAGTCGCGATGCAGCGGGCGATCGATCAATTGCCCATCGCCCCTGATTGTTTGCTGATCGATGCGATGGAACTGCCCAATGGATTGCCACAAGAAAAAATCATCAAAGGCGACGCGCGGTCGGTTTCCATTGCGGCTGCAAGTATCATCGCCAAAGTTTACCGAGATGATTTGATGGCGGAATATGGGAAAAAATACCCAGCTTATGGATTCGATCACAACGCGGGGTATGGGACGCGGGAACATTTGACTGCGATCGAAGACTACGGTGTGCTTCCGATCCACCGCAAAACATTTGCGCCAATCAAACAAAGTTAAACGTAAAAAATTTAGAAAAAAATAAAATCTCCTTTTTGGCATATCTTTAAGTAAAAGCCGAAAAGAGGGATTTTTTTGTCAAAAGAAGATTTTTTATTGCGTCTGCATATAGCAACTGGCTTAGGCAACCACAAAAAAGTTCAGCTGTATTACCGAGCAAAAGAAACAGCGCGTTGGGAACTGACGATAGAAGATTTTAGTTGGTTACAAAATAAAAAGTTTCAAGCTAGCTGGCAAGCGCAAACACCTTACTTGCTGCAACGACTCAAACAGACCCATCAGTACGTGACGATTGAAGATCCGCGTTATCCAGCTAGTTTTCGTTATTTAAATGATCCGCCGCTTTGCTTGTTTTATAAAGGAGACTTGGAACTTTTGAACCGACTTGCAATCGGAGTGGTGGGGGCACGACAAGCCAGTCGTTACAGTTTTGAAGTCTTGCAAAAATTGATCCCCGCTTTGGTGGAACATCAATACGTGATCGTCAGCGGACTAGCAAAAGGCGTGGACAGTTGGGCCCATCAATTGGCGATCTCCGCTGGCGGAAAAACGATCGCGGTAGTGGGAACTGGCTTAGATATTTGTTATCCTAAGACGAGTGGGAATCTGCAAATCGAATTGAGTCGGCAGCATTTAGTTTTAAGTGAATATTGCAATGGCACTCCGCCACAAAAATTTCATTTTCCACAACGGAACCGGTTGATCGCCGCGCTTTCACAAGGCATCTTAGTGACCGAAGCGAAACAGCGCAGCGGGTCATTAATAACAGCCCAATTAGCATTAGAGTATGGCAAAGATGTCTTTGCGGTGCCAGGAAGTATTTTAACGGGCCAGTCAACCGGTTGCCACCAGCTAATTCAAGACGGTGCGCTCTGTGTGGAGTCGGCGCAAGATATTTTTGATGCATTACGTTTAATAACTGGTGGGGTAGAGAACTTTACTTGACAAATAAATTTTGAATCGCTATGATAGGCTACGATTTGTCAATGAAATTTTTCATATATAATAGTAGAAAAAGTTTAGGGAGGCAAAATGTTTGGCCTATAAATATTTAGTGATCGTGGAATCACCAGCAAAAGCAAAAACCATCGAAAAATACTTGGGTAGAAATTATAAAGTGGTGGCCAGTGTCGGACACGTCCGGGACTTGCCAAAAAGTAAGATGGGGATCGACATTGAAAACAATTATGAACCCCATTACATTTCGATTCGCGGCAAAGGCGATGTGATCAAAAGTTTGAAAAAAGCGGCAAAAAAAGCGCAAAAAGTCTACCTCGCAAGTGACCCGGATAGAGAAGGGGAAGCGATCGCGTGGCATTTGGCGTATTTGTTAGGCCTCGATCTAGAAGATAAAAACCGCGTCGTCTTCAATGAGATCACCAAAGATGCCGTCAAAGCGGCTTTCAAAGAACCGCGGACGATCGATTTGTCGTTAGTCGATGCGCAACAAGCACGCCGCGCATTGGATCGGCTCGTCGGGTATTCGATTTCGCCGATTTTATGGAAAAAAGTCAAAAAAGGGTTGAGTGCCGGTCGGGTCCAATCGATCGCGTTAAAAATGATCATTGATCGTGAACAAGAGATCCGTGATTTTGTACCGCAAGAATATTGGAGTATCGACGGAAATTTCAAAAAAGCGAAGAAAAAATTCAAAGCTAACTTCTGGGGCCTGGACGGGAAAAAGAAAAAATTACCGAACGCAGAAGCTGTAAAAGAAGTGACGGAAAAAATCAAAGGTCCCGACTATGAAGTCACGAAAGTTGAGAAAAAAGAACGGAAACGCAATCCAGCCCAACCGTTTACTACCAGTAACATGCAACAAGAAGCTGCTCGAAAATTAAACTTCCGGACGCGCAAAACTATGATGGTCGCCCAACAATTGTACGAAGGGATCGCCCTAGATAAAAAAGAAGGTACGGTCGGACTGATCACCTATATGCGGACGGATTCGACCCGGATCTCAGACACCGCAAAAACTGAAGCAGCTGATTTTATCGAAGCAACGTATGGCAAAGAATACTCACAACACCATGCCCGCAAAGTGAAAAATCAAAAAGGCGCGCAAGATGCTCACGAAGCGATCCGCCCCACTAGTGTGCACCGGACACCCGAAGTGATGAAAAAATATTTAGATAAAGATCAAGTGAAACTTTATACGTTGATCTGGTCGCGGTTTGTTGCTAGTCAAATGACCGCTGCCGTTTTAGATACGATGAAAGTGACGCTGGAACAAAACGGGGTGATCTTTATCGCTAACGGTTCTAAGGTCAAGTTCAAAGGGTTCATGCAAGTGTATGTGGAAGGCCGCGATGATGGGAAAGAAGACAAAGAAAATATTTTACCGGATCTCGTGACAGGTGATGTCGTACAATCGGTCGATATCGAACCAAAACAACACTTTACGCAACCGCCTGCACGTTTCAGTGAAGCAACGTTGATCAAAACGTTAGAAGAAAACGGAGTCGGTCGACCTTCGACTTATGCGCCGACGTTGGAAACGATCCAACGACGTTACTACGTAAAATTGACCCAACGACGCTTTGAGCCAACGGAACTAGGCGAGATCGTCAATTCATTGATCGTAGAGTTCTTCCCGCAGATCGTCAATGTCAATTTTACGGCGGAGATGGAAGGCGATCTAGATAAAGTCGAAGCCGGCAAAGAAGAATGGGTCAAAGTCGTCGATCGGTTTTACCGCCCATTTGAAAAAGAATTGGAGTCGGCTGAAGAAAATATGGAAAAGATTCAGATCAAAGATGAACCTGCAGGCTTTGATTGTGATGTCTGTGGTCATCCAATGGTGATCAAACTCGGTCGTTATGGTAAATTTTATGCTTGTAGTAATTTCCCTGAGTGTCGCAACACCAAACCGATCGTGAAAGAGATCGGCGTGGAATGCCCCGTCTGTCATAAAGGTCAAGTCGTGGAACGCAAGTCGAAGAAAAATCGCTTGTTTTACGGTTGCTCACGGTACCCAGAATGTGAATTCACTTCATGGGACAAACCGGTCGGCCGGACGTGTCCAAAAGATGGCGGCTATTTAGTCGAGAAAAAAGTCAAAGGTGGAAAACAAGTCGTCTGTGTCAATGGCGATTACGAAGAAGCCGTTCAAAAATAAAGTGAAGTGAGGAACAAGATGGTACAAAAAGTAAATGTGATCGGAGCTGGCTTAGCT
Source organism: Enterococcus sp. CSURQ0835 (assembly GCF_902706605.1). Taxonomy (GTDB): domain Bacteria; phylum Bacillota; class Bacilli; order Lactobacillales; family Enterococcaceae; genus Enterococcus_A. The sequence goes on from NZ_CACSLH010000005.1 coordinate 31,003, forward strand.
GGCAGTGAAGCAGCTTATCAAATCGCGAAAGCCGGTGTGCCGGTGAATCTATATGAAATGCGGCCTAAAAAATCAACGCCCGCCCATAAAACGGCGAATTTTGCCGAACTGGTCTGCAGCAACTCACTCCGCGGCAATGGCTTGACCAATGCGGTGGGGGTCTTAAAAGAAGAGATGCGCCGTTTGGATTCGGTAGTTATCACCTCAGCTGATGAAACCGCGGTCCCAGCTGGTGGCGCGTTAGCCGTAGATCGGGATGGTTTTTCAGAACTCATTACCAAAAAAGTCAAAGAGCATCCGCTAGTAAATGTGATCGCTGAAGAAGTGACCACTTTGCCAGCCGGGATCACGGTGATCGCTACCGGCCCGTTGACCTCAGAAGCTTTGGCAAAAGAGATCGAGCAATTCAATGGTTCTCACGGTTTTTATTTTTATGATGCGGCAGCGCCCATCATCGATGAAAGCACGATCGATCACGAGAAAGTTTATTTGAAATCCCGTTATGACAAAGGGGAAGCTGCTTACTTGAATTGTCCGATGGAAAAAGAGGAGTTTTTAGCGTTTTATGAAGCATTAGTCGAAGCAGAAGTCGCTGAGCGCAAAGAATTTGAAAAAGAAAAATTCTTTGAAGGCTGTATGCCAATCGAAGTCATGGCTAAACGCGGAGTCAAAACGATGTTGTTTGGTCCGTTAAAACCAGTCGGCTTAGAAGATCCTAAAACTGGCCGCCGCCCGTATGCAGTCGTGCAGTTGCGCCAAGATAATGCGGCAGCTTCAATGTACAACATCGTCGGCTTTCAAACTCATTTGAAATGGGGCGAACAAAAGCGAGTCTTTCGTATGATTCCCGGATTAGAAAACGCGGAATTTTTACGTTACGGCGTGATGCACCGCAATAGTTTTATGAACTCACCGGAATTATTGCAGCCGACTTATCAAAGTAAAAAACGTCCGGATCTCTTTTTTGCCGGGCAAATGACCGGAGTCGAAGGGTATGTTGAAAGTGCCGGCAGTGGGTTAGTCGCTGGGATCAACGCGGCAAAATTGGCAAAAGGGGAAGACTTAGTGACTTTTCCAGCTGAGACAGCGTTAGGTTCGATGGCACATTACATCACCCATGCAGAAGGCAAACACTTCCAGCCGATGAATGCGAACTTTGGTTTGTTCCCAAGCTTACCTGAACGAATCCGCGACAAAAAATTACGGTACCAAACGTTAGCTGACCGAGCATTAGATGCGTTAGCGACGGTCAATCTATAAAAATATGATCAACGCTGCAAGCTGGCGTTGATCTTTTTTCGCTTTTGTTAAGGTTAGCAGCTGTCCGTTCCCTGTTTTTTTACTAGTATGAGGGCGACTTAACGAATCGTAAATAAAACGAGCGGCAGTTCATCTTCAGTTAATGAAAATTTGCTAAAATATTGTGACTGTTTTCGTGAAAAATCAATAAATTCTGACAATTCGTTTGTATTTAAAAAAAGGTTGTGCTACATTTGTTTTATGTTTTGGAAGGTGAGATCCATGGAACAAAACGAGAAATTTAAAAATGATTTTATGCGTTATTTAATTACCGAACGTGGCTATTCAAAAGAGACGAAAAAAGCCTACGAACGAGATATTGATGATTTTTTTGCTTTTTTGCAAACGACCGGTGATCAAGAATTAGCACAGTTGGATCATTTGGATGTCCGCAGTTATTTAGCAGCATTGAATGACCACGAATATAGTCGGAATACGATCAGTCGCAAGATCGCGAGTTTGCGTTCGTTTTATAATTATTTGCTCAAGCAGCAGCTAGTCAGCGAAAATCCGTTCTCCTATGTCCATTTGAAGAAAAAAAATCAGCGCTTACCGCGTTTTTTTTATCAAAAAGAAATGGAATTGCTGTTTGATAGTGTGCAAGGCGATGCGCCGTTAGACCAACGCAATCGTGCTTTGTTAGAAGTGTTGTATGGGGCCGGCTTGCGGGTGAGCGAGTGTATCAATTTGACGTGGCAAGTGATTGATTTTGATAACAGTGTCATGTTGATCCACGGCAAAGGCAATAAAGACCGCTACGTCCCGCTAGGAAGTTTTGCGGCAGATGCGTTAGCTGAATATCGCACACAAGGTCGGGCGCAGTTGATGCAGCGCTTTGGGCAAGAGCATGATTTTGTGTTTATCAATCATCGCGGCGGCCAGCTGACTGTTGCCGGTGTCGGGTATATTTTGAAACAGTTGATCAAAAAAAGCAGTTTGACCGGTGAGATCCATCCCCATATGTTGCGGCACACGTTTGCGACACATTTGTTGAACAATGGCGCAGATATTCGAACCGTCCAAGAATTATTGGGGCACGCGGATCTGTCCACGACCCAGATCTATACCCATGTTACGAAAGAACGATTACAAGAAAATTATCGCTCGTTTTTTCCACGAGCTTAAACAGGAGGAATTTTTATTATGTCAGAATCACAATTTCATTCCACTACGATTTGCGCGATCGAAAAAGACGGTCAATTCGCGATGGCCGGCGACGGTCAAGTCACGATGGGCGAGCAAGTCATCATGAAAGGGACCGCGCGCAAAGTTCGCCGGATCTATAACGGAGAAGTCGTCGTCGGTTTTGCCGGCAGTGTGGCGGATGCTTTTACGTTAGAAGAAAAATTTGAAGGCAAGCTAAATGAATACAACGGCAATTTGCAACGAGCAGCAGTTGAACTCGCCCAAGAATGGCGGACGCAGCAATCGATGAAAAATTTAGAAGCGTTGTTGATCGTCATGAACAAAGAAGAGATGCTGTTAGTCTCTGGAAATGGCGAAGTCATCACGCCTGATGACGGCATTTTAGCGATCGGTTCTGGCGGCAATTACGCGTTAGCCGCCGCGCGAGCAATGAAACGCTACAACGGTGAAATGAGTGCGAAAGAAATGGCAGAAGGCGCGCTGAATATCGCCGCTGACATTTGTGTCTTTACGAACCATAACATTATCGTCGAAGAGATGAAATAAAAGTTTAAAGGAGCTTATTATGTCTGAAGTGAACAAAACCCCGAAAGAAATCGTCAGTGATTTAGATGAATACATCATTGGTCAAAACGAAGCGAAAAAATCTGTTGCAGTGGCTTTGCGGAACCGGTATCGCCGGATGCAATTGGAAAGTTCGATGCAACAAGAAGTGACGCCGAAAAATATTTTGATGATCGGACCAACGGGTGTCGGGAAAACGGAGATCGCCCGCCGGTTAGCCAAAATCGTCAAAGCACCTTTTGTCAAAGTCGAAGCGACCAAATTCACCGAAGTCGGCTATGTTGGGCGCGACGTGGAATCAATGGTGCGGGATTTAGTGGAAAATGCGATCCAGATCGTAGAAAAAGAACAATACTCCAAGGTCTACGCCCAAGCTTTGAAACGCGCAAACAAACGCTTAGTGAAAGTCTTAGTGCCAGGGATCAAAAAAGAACAAAAACAATCCAGTAATCCTTACGAACAAATGATGAACATGTTCGGTCAAGCTCAAACGGGCGAACCCAAAGAACAAGTGACCGATGAGATCAAAACGAATCGGAAAACGATCTTGGAACAATTGGAAAAAGGCTTACTCGACGAGCGGGAAGTCACCATCGAAATCGATGAACCAAAAAAAGCGATGCCGATGATGGGCAATGGCTTAGAACAAATGGGGATCGATCTAGGAGATACGCTCGGTGCGTTGACGCCAACGAAAAAAATCGAGCGGACAGTCTCCGTCAAAGAAGCGCAAGAATTATTAGTCAAAGAAGAACAAGCTAAATTGGTCAATGATGCCGACATCAATACGGCGGCTATCAAATTAGCGGAAAGCTCCGGGATCATTTTTATCGATGAGATCGACAAAATCACGTCAAAATCCCAACAAAATTCCGGCGAAGTTTCTCGTGAAGGTGTGCAACGCGATATTTTACCGATCGTGGAAGGCTCACAAGTTTCAACTAAATATGGGACGCTTCAAACCGATCACGTCTTATTTATCGCCAGTGGTGCATTCAGTTTCTCTAAACCAAGCGACTTGATCCCCGAATTGCAAGGTCGTTTCCCGATTCGCGTGGAATTAGATGATTTGACGGCCGAAGATTTTGTTCGGATCTTGACAGAACCGAATAACGCGCTGATTAAACAATACGTAGCATTGATTGGCACCGAAAATGTCAGCGTGACCTTCACGAAAGAAGCGATCGAAAAAATCGCGCAGATCGCTTATGATGTCAATCGCGAGACCGATAACATCGGTGCACGACGGCTGCATACGATTTTAGAAAAATTATTGGAAGATCTGTTATTTGAAGCGCCTGAGATGCAAATGGGTGAGATCACGATCACGGAAGCGTACGTCAATGAAAAACTGGAAAACATCGCGCAAAACAAAGATTTAAGTCGTTATATCTTATAATACGAGGGAGAGCATTATGGAAACATTATTAGAAAAAACTCGCCAAATCAATAAAATGATGCAGCAAAAAAATGCGTTTGATAACACGGCGGAATTGCCATATAACAATATGGCGCGCATCTTAGGTGATGTGTTAGGGACGTTGACGTATATCGTCAGTGCAAAAGGTGTATTGTTGGGGTATAACGAAAAAATCGATGTCAATACAGAGCGAGTCAAATCCTTTTTAGTCGATCGCCAATTTCCGGATGTCTATGTCAACGAACTAGGCAATGTGACTAAAACTGAAGTCAATTTACCGGTGGAAAATGCGATGACGGCTTTTCCAACTGAGACGAGTGATCGCTATCCTCATGGGGTGACGACTGTTGTGCCGATCTTTGGTTCAGGAGAACGGCTGGGGACGATCGTTTTAGCTCGGACAGAAGAAAAATTTGCCGATGACGATCTCGTGTTAGCAGAATACGGCGCGACCGTAATCGGGATGGAGATCTTGTATCAACAATATTTGAATGTCGAAGAGACGGTTCGAAGTCAAACGGCTGTTCAAATGGCGGTCAATACATTGTCTTACAGTGAGTTGAAAGCGGTCAAGGCGATCTTTGAAGCATTGGAAGGCGATGAAGGTCGTTTGACGGCTTCAAATATCGCAGACAAAATCGGAATCACGCGTTCAGTCATTGTAAATGCTTTACGAAAACTAGAATCGGCTGGTATCATTGAATCACGTTCACTAGGCATGAAAGGGACTTATTTGAAAGTTTTGAATCCCATGTTCAAAGAAGAACTCGATAAACGCAAATAATCTGTAAGTCTGAGACTGTAGCTAACAGCGATACCGATAGATTTAGTCTGGTGAAACGGTCAAAAAATCACGAAAGAGGGAACGCCAATGTCCATTACAATCCAAAATGATCATGTCGTAGCAACGATTGCGGAAAAAGGAGCAGAGCTGACTAGTTTCCAGCAAAAGAAAAGCGGGCTCGAATATATTTGGCAGGCTGACCCTGAGTATTGGGGGCGTCATGCACCGATTTTATTTCCGTTTATCGGCCGTTTAAAAGACGATCAATACACGTATCAAGGTCAAACCTATCCGATGGGGCAGCACGGTTTTGCCCGGGATAAAACCTTTCAAGTTCTTGATCAAACTGAAGAGATGGTGACGCTTGCGTTAGTCAGTGACGAACAGACGCGTCAAGTGTATCCGTTTGATTTTGTTTTGACGGTCAGTTATGAAGTGTGGGCGGATGGATTACGAGTTCGCTTCCAAGTGGAAAATACGTCGTCTGACGAAATGATCTTTGCGCTGGGGGGACATCCGGCATTCAACGTGCCACTAGAAGCCGGCCAAAACTTTGAAGATTATTATTTAGCTTTTTCACCGCAAAAAACGCGGGTCATGATTCCGCTAGAAGGTCCGTTTGTCAACTTGGATCAAAAAACGCTCGGTCAGACGAATACGAATGTCCAACTGAGTCATGATTTGTTTGCCAATGATGCGGTGATCTTTGAAACGTTGGGTTTGAACCGCTTTACGATCGGCAATGAAGATTCGTTCCACAGCGTGACCTTGACGTATAATCACATCCCGTATGTCGGTTTTTGGTCTCCTTATCCTAAAGAAGCTCCCTTTGTTTGTATCGAACCGTGGTGGGGCTTTGCGGACCCAGTCGATAGCAGTGGCAAGTTAGAAGAAAAACCGGGGATGAATCGGTTAGCTGCCGGGGATGTTTTCAATACGCAATTTTCGATCACAATCAGTTAAAGTAAAAAAACGAGCATCTAAACATTGCGCACGCAGTGTCTGGATGCTCGTTTTATTGTGTTAGCTGTTGTGCTTAGTCAAAGATCACTTGCCAATCAGGATCAGCATACGCCGCAAAGCACAGCTGGATTTGTTCACGGGTGTTTTTAGCGATCGATAGTGGCGGCAATTCGTTTAATGCGAAATAAGCCGTCTGCAAGGTCTCGATATTTGCTTCAAATCGTCCGCCGAGGTTTTCGCATAAGACGAAGATCTTAGTGACGCCGTAAATATATTTCGGCGGGTTGTGTTTGTCACGATCTAAAACGGCGACTAGTCGCAACGGTTTGACTGTCAAGCCGGCTTCTTCTTTGACTTCTTTGACGGTGTTTTCGGCCACTGATTGATCGAGATCGACCCAACCACCAGGCAGTGACCACGTATGATCACTTTCTTCCACCAGTAAGATCTCGCCTTGTGCATTGAAGATCGCAGCCCGCGTATCTAATTTAGGGGTCTGGTAACCGACATCACTGGCAAATAGATCCCGGACTTTTTCAGGCGCTAGCTCAGTTTTATAGGCCAGCATCTCCACTGCGATCTCTCGTAAACGTTCAAAGCGTTCGTGATCAAATGGATCTTTTGTGTAGTACAAGCCACCTTGAGCCAGAGCTTGGATCTCTTTGGCCCAATTCAATAAGGGATCAGTGGTCATTTTTTTTCGCTCCTTTATTCAAACCAAATGAGACGCGATTTTCGGTCCCATTTTTGATGCGTTGCAAATTGTCTTTGTGGCGTACGATGATGTAAGTGGTCAGTCCAAGACAGATCAAGGTCAGCAGCCAATTGTGGTTTGGTAAGATCGCAGGCCACAGACTAGGTAAAACGATGGTGGAGATCGTTACAAAGATCGCAGCTAAAATACTCGCGACACTCACCATGCTGGACAGATACAAGACGATCAGAAAAAATAATAACGAGTAAAAGAAAAACAACGGACTGTAGCCTAATAACATCCCAGCGCTGGTCGCCACGGCTTTGCCCCCTTTGAAACCGGCAAAAATTGGCAACGTATGCCCGATCACGGCGATCAAGCCAAACCAGAGGGGATTGATGTTCAAGTGGAAAATCAGCGGCAGACAAGTCGCTAAAGTGCCTTTTAACAGATCCATCAAAAAGACGATCGCACCTGCCGGCCGGCCCAACACACGAAACGTATTGGTCGTCCCAGTATTTCCGCTGCCATAATCGCGAATGTCTTTATGGAAAAAAAGTTTGCCGATCCAAACACCTGATGGGATCGACCCTAAAAGATAAGCTAATACCATGAGTAAAACGGTTTGCATCTTAGATCCTCATTTCTCTCTTGATTCAAAGTAGCGCAGACCGGTCAACTGTCCGATCGTTAAAAATCGCCCTTTGAGTTACTTCTTTATGATTCTAACAGATTTGAATTGCGTGAACAATATCGCTACAGGTGTTATAATAGGCAAAAATTAATGAGGTGACCAAGATGAGTTTCCAAAATCCAAGTCAAGCGGTGATCGATGGCTATTTAAACGATGCAAAAGTGATTGCAGTCGTTGGTTTTAGTGATAATCCTGAAAAAATGAGCTATAAGATCGCCAACGTGTTGAAAGGCTACGGCTATACTTTATACGGAGTCAATCCGAAACTAGCCGGTCAAACGGTCAACGAGATCCCGGTGGTAGCGGAATTGACGGATGTGCCAGTCAAGATCGACATCGTGGATATTTTCCGGCGCAGTGAATTTTTACCGCAAGTCGCGCAAGATTTTTTAAAAACTGATGCCAAAGTTTTTTGGGCGCAATTAGGATTAGAAAGTGAAAAAGCTGCTGAGATCTTGCAAAATGTCGGCCGCAATGATATCGTAATGAATCGTTGCGTGAAGATCGAACTAGCAAAAAGATAACATAGCAGTACTTGTTAATCTGTTTAAAAATTGCTAAAATGCCTTCTCGTGATCACGAGAGGCTTTTTTTTTCACCTCTTTTAGCGTATCATACAAATGATGTGATTAGATAAGGAGCGGTTAGTTTGCCTAAAAAGAACAACAACGAATACAATGACGCTTCGATCCAAGTCTTAGAAGGCTTAGAAGCAGTCAGAAAAAGACCCGGGATGTATATCGGTTCCACCGATGGCCGCGGGTTGCATCATTTAGTTTATGAAATCGTCGACAATGCCGTCGATGAAGCATTATCCGGCTTCGGCAGTGAGATCGAAGTCGTTTTATATCCTGATAATAGTATCAAAGTCTCAGATCACGGTCGCGGGATGCCTGTGGGGATGCATGCGTCAGGTATTCCAACCGTTGAAGTTATCTTTACGATTTTACACGCCGGCGGAAAATTCGGCCAAGGCGGCTATAAAACATCTGGCGGTCTTCACGGCGTCGGGGCCTCAGTCGTCAACGCGCTTTCTAAATGGCTGACGGTTTCTATTGTTCGAGACGGGGTGGCCTATGAAGAAAAATTTGTTGATGGCGGAAAACCGCAAGGAACGCTGAAAAAAATCGGCAAGACCAAAGCTACTAACGGAACGGCAGTTCACTTTTTACCAGATGAGACGATTTTTTCAACGACGCGTTTTTCTTATGATACGTTAGCCGAACGTTTACGGGAATCAGCCTTTTTATTACGCGGTGTTAAGATCACCTTGACCGATTTGCGCGGGGAAGAACCAGTTGAAGCGATTTTTCATTATGAAGAAGGCATCAAAGAATTTGTTGAATATTTGAATGAAGACAAAGACACGCTGACACCGGTGACTTATTTCTCTGGTGAAAAAGAAGGAATCGAAGTCGAGTTTGCCTATCAGTACAACGATGGCTATTCGGAAAATGTGTTGTCATTTGTCAACAATGTCCGCACAAAAGACGGCGGGACCCATGAGTCAGGGATGAAAACCTCCATGACCAAATCGTTTAATGAGTACGCTCGCAAGACGGGCTTGTTAAAAGAAAAAGATAAAAATTTAGAAGGCACGGATTTTCGTGAAGGGTTGTCGGCAGTCTTATCAGTTCGCATCCCGGAAAATCTATTGCAGTTTGAAGGTCAAACAAAAGAAAAATTAGGGACGCCAGCAGCTCGCGGAGCAGTGGATGGTGTTATCAGCGAACAGATGAGTTTCTATTTGCAAGAAAATAGCGAAACGAGTCAAATGCTGGTGCGAAAAGCCATCAAAGCTCGCGAGGCCCGTGAAGCCGCTCGCAAAGCGCGAGAAGAAAGCCGCAACGGGAAAAAACGCAAAAAAGGCGAATCTTTATTGTCGGGTAAATTGACCCCGGCGCAATCGAAAAACGCGCAAAAAAATGAATTGTTTTTAGTCGAAGGAGATTCAGCCGGCGGTTCGGCCAAACAAGGGCGTGATCGAAAATTTCAAGCGATCTTACCACTGCGAGGCAAAGTCATCAATACGGAAAAAGCCAAGCTGCAAGATATTTTGAAAAATGAAGAGATCAATACGATGATCTATACGATCGGTGCCGGTGTTGGACCAGAGTTTTCGATCGAAGACTGTAATTACGATAAAGTCATTATCATGACCGATGCCGATACCGATGGTGCCCATATCCAAGTCTTACTATTGACTTTTTTCTATCGGTATATGAAGCCGTTGATCGAAGCGGGGAAAGTTTACATCGCATTGCCGCCGCTATATAAAGTGTCAAAAGGCAGTGGGAAAAAACAAGTGGTGGAATATGCGTGGACCGATGAAGAATTGGAAAATGAGATCAAAAAAGTCGGCAAAGGCTACATGTTGCAACGGTACAAAGGGTTAGGTGAAATGAACGCCGAACAATTGTGGGAAACGACGATGGACCCTGAACAGCGCACCTTAGTTCGCGTGCGGATCGATGATGCGGCACAAGCCGAACGCCGGGTCACGACGTTAATGGGCGATAAAGTGGAACCCCGCCGCAAATGGATCGAAAGTCACGTCCAATTTACGCTAGATGAAGACGGCAGCTTATTAGACAACAAAGACGAGCTGACGCCTTCCGTTTCCAATGAATTGTTAGACGAAGAACAACAACCAACAGCAGACATTAAGTTATTTGATTAGAGGTGGTCCACATGAAAAATAAACACACGATTCAAGAATTGACCTTAGAAGAAGTCATGGGGGATCGCTTTGGCCGCTACTCGAAATATATTATTCAAGAACGGGCCTTACCCGATATCCGCGACGGATTAAAACCGGTGCAACGACGGATTTTATACGCCATGAACAAAGATGGCAACACATATGATAAAGCGTTTCGTAAATCAGCTAAATCAGTCGGGAACATCATGGGGAATTACCATCCTCATGGTGATTCTTCGATTTATGAAGCGATGGTGCGCATGAGTCAAGATTGGAAATTACGCGAAGTCTTGATCGAGATGCACGGGAATAATGGTTCGATGGATGGTGATCCACCGGCTGCGATGCGGTACACGGAAGCGCGTTTGTCAAAACTTTCTGGTGAACTGTTAAAAGACATCGAAAAAGAAACCGTGGATTTTGTTTGGAACTTTGATGATACGGAAAAAGAACCGACTGTGCTACCCGCGGCTTTTCCGAATTTATTAGTCAACGGCTCTACGGGGATCTCGGCAGGGTATGCAACAGAGATCCCCACGCATAATTTAGCAGAGGTGATCGATGGCACGATTTATTTGATCGATCATCCGCAAGCGAGTCTTGAAAAAATCATGGAATTGATTCCGGGACCTGATTTTCCGACTGGCGGGATCTTACAAGGCAAAGAAGAGATCAAAAAAGCGTACGAAACCGGCAAAGGCAAAGTCATTTTGCGGGCTAAGACGTCGATTGAGCCTTTACGAGGCGGCAAACAACAGATTGTGATCCATGAGATTCCTTATGAAGTCAATAAAGCGGTCTTAGTCAAAAAGATGGACGAGATCCGATTGAGCAAAAAAATCGATGGCATCGCTGAAGTGCGAGACGAGACGGATCGAACTGGTTTACAGATCGTAGTGGAATTGAAAAAAGATACGAATGCAGAAGGGATCTTGAATTATTTATTCAAAAATACCGACTTGCAAATCAATTACAATTTCAATATGGTCGCAATCGATAATATGACACCGCAACAAGTTGGTCTGGCTCACATTTTGGCTAGCTATATCGCGCACCGCAAACAGGTCATCACGGCTCGCAGTCGCTTTGATCTGCAAAAAGCCCGCGACCGGCAACATATCGTGGAAGGGTTGGTGAAAGCTTTATCGATTTTAGATCAAGTGATCGCCACGATCCGCGGCAGTAAAGATAAGAAAAATGCTAAACAAAATTTAGTAGCGCAATTTGATTTTACCGAAGCACAAGCCGAAGCGATCGTCACGTTACAATTGTATCGTTTAACTAATACCGATATCACGCAGCTAGAAAAAGAAGCGGCGGAACTAGCGGCTTTGATCAAAGAGTTGCAATTGATTTTAAATAGTGAAAAAGAATTGCACAAAGTGATGAAAGCAGAACTACGTCAAATCAAAAAACAATACGGCAATCCGCGTCTAACGAAGATCGAAGACGAGATCGAAGAAATCAAAATCGAAACGGAAGTCTTGATCGCACCAGAAGACGTGATCGTCACGTTGACCAAAGATGGCTATTTGAAACGCAGCAGTATTCGGTCTTATAATGCTTCTAAACCTGAAGAGCATGGGATGAAAGAAGATGATTCCGTGATCTTTATTGAAAAGTTGAACACATTGGATCATTTATTGCTTGTGACGAACAAAGGAAATTTGATCTACCGGCCGGTCCATGAGATCGCGGATCTACGTTGGAAAGAAGTCGGGGAGCATATTTCACAAACGATCACGAATTTAAGTGTCGATGAAGAGATCATCGCGGCCTTTCCGTATAAAGAATTAGACGCGAATCAATTATTTGTTTTTGTCAGCCGCAATGGAATGATCAAACAAACGCGGATGACGGAATTTTCACCGTGGCGGACATATAAGAGCCGCCCGACTTCCGGCATGAAATTAAAAGGGGCAGATGATCAAGTTGTCTCCGTCTTTTTAACGGGTGAATCACTGCGCTACGATATTTTCTTAGCGACCAGTCGCGGCTTTGGCTTACGCTATCCACTAGCTGAAGTTCCCGTTGTCGGGGCCAAAGCTGCTGGTGTCAAAGCGATTAATTTGAAAGCAGACGATGCCGTCGTTAGCAGTGCTTTAGTTTTACCAGAAGGCGATACACCACTTGTTTTAGTCAGTCAAAGAGGAGCAGTCAAACGGATGTTGGCCCAATCATTGCCGCAATTGAGTCGGGCGAAACGGGGCTTATTGATCTTCCGTGAATTGAAAAAAAATCCTCATCGCCTCGTGTATTTGACAGCTGAACCAAGCGGGACCTTGTTAGTGACAACGCAAAAAGGTCTAACTGAAGAAGTAGTGATCGAACACGTTCCAATCAACGATCGTTTATCAAATGGTTCATTTGTGATCGATGAGAAAAAAGCTGGTGAAGTCTTCCACGTTTCACTAGAACAAGAATTGAATGAAACAGAATAACTGTACTATATAATTTGGAAAAGAACGCTTGTCTGTTGTAAAACAGGCAGGCGTTCTTTTAGTAATGAGTGAGCAAGAAAACGCCTTTAAAGTTTTTTTATAAAATCTATGAGCAGGATAGAAGCATTGATATCAAGGTTATGACAACGATCACAATCGTTTTGTAAAAAGGTGATCATATTTAAGCAACAAACTGTTGCAAAGTGAAGAAGGTGTGTTATACTGTGTTCGTAAAGCTGTAGCACTTAAAAGGTGAATTTTTAAGGAGGTCTCTCTTAATGGGAACGACGACAAAAACAAACAAAACTGCGTGGGCTGGCTTCAACGGACATTTGTGGAAAACGGAAATCAATACACGCGACTTTATCCAAACTAACTATAAACCATATGAAGGCGATGCAACATTTTTAGCTGAGCCAACGGAAGCGACGAATACGTTATGGCAAAAACTACAAGGTTTGCAAAAGCAAGAACGTGAAAATGGCGGCGTTTTAGATATGGAGACCGACGTGGTGACCGCAGCCAATGCTTACGGCGCAGGCTACATCGATGAAAGCTTAAAAGACGAAGAAAAAATCGTCGGCTTACAAACAGATAAGCCTTTAAAACGTGCATTCATGCCCTATGGTGGGATCCGGATGGCCGAAGAAGCCTTGGAAAGTTACGGCTACACGCCAAATCCTAAATATACTGAAATTTTTAATAAATATCATAAAACTCATAACCAAGGTGTCTTTGATGTTTACACCCCTGAGATCAGAGCGGCACGCCGCAATAAGATCATTACCGGCCTCCCTGATACGTATGGCCGTGGCCGAATCGTGGGTGACTATCGTCGAGTAGCACTTTATGGGATCGATTATTTGATGGAACAAAAATTCAACGACCATGCGAACTGTGGTCACGGTCAATTCACCGATGAAGATATTCGGTTGCGTGAAGAGATCACCGACCAATACAATGCGTTAAAACGCATGAAAGAAATGGCTGCGGCATACGGCTACGATATTTCTCGTCCTGCTGAAAATGCACAAGAAGCGGTTCAATGGTTATACTTTGGTTACTTAGCTGCCATCAAAGAACAAAACGGTGCGGCAATGTCAATTGGTAGGGTCTCCACGTTCTTAGATATTTACATCCAACGTGATATCGAAAACGGAACGTTGACTGAAGAAGGCGCGCAAGAATTGATCGACCATTTAGTTATGAAATTACGGATGGTTAAATTTGCTCGGATCCCTTCATACAACGAATTATTCTCTGGCGACCCAGTTTGGGCAACCTTATCGATCGCTGGGATGGGGATGGACGGCCGGACATTAGTTACGAAAAATGACTTCCGCTTCTTACGGACATTAGAAAATATGGGACCATCTCCTGAACCAAACTTAACTGTTTTGTATTCTTCTCGTTTACCAGAAGGCTTCAAAGAATATGCGACGAAGATCTCCATCGATACGTCTTCGATCCAATACGAAAACGACGATGTGATGCGTCCAGTCTGGCGTGACGACTATGCGATCTGCTGTTGTGTGTCTGCGACAGAAACTGGAAAAGAAATGCAATTTTTCGGCGCGCGGGCTAACCTTGCTAAAGCCTTGTTATACGCAATCAACGGCGGGGTCGATGAAAAATCGAAAGTCCAAGTTGGACCAGCTTACCGCGGGATCACATCAGATGACGCATTAGATTATGATGAAGTCATGGAAAAATATGACCAAATGATGGAATGGTTAGCCGGTATGTATGTCAATACCTTGAATTGCATCCATTACATGCACGATAAATATTACTATGAAGCAGCTGAACTTGCATTGATGGATACAAACTTAAAACGCACCTTTGCAACGGGGATCGCTGGTTTTTCTCATGTGGTCGATTCACTTGCGGCTATCAAATATGCAAAAGTATATCCCGTTCGTGATGAAAACGGCTTAGTCGTGGATTATAAAACAGAAGGCGACTTCCCTAAATACGGAAACGATGACAACCGTGCCGATGATATCGCGGTTTGGTTATTGAAGACCTTCATGGAAAAATTGGAACATTATCACACTTACCGTGATTCTGAACCAACGACTTCGATCTTAACGATTACGTCAAATGTCGTTTATGGTAAAGCAACCGGCGCGTTACCTGATGGCCGTCCAGCTGGCGAACCATTATCACCAGGGGCTAACCCATCTTATGGTGCAGAACAACACGGACTGTTGGCTTCATTAAACTCATTGACGAAATTACCTTACGAATATGCATTAGATGGAATCTCAAATACCCAAAGTATCAACCCGGATGCATTAGGACATGACGAAACTGAACGGATCGACAATTTGACTAGTGTGTTAGATGGCTACTTCGATCAAGGTGCGCATCATTTGAACGTCAATGTCTTTGGAAAAGAAAAATTAGTCGATGCAATGGAACACCCAGAAAAAGAAGAATATGCGAACTTTACGATTCGCGTTTCTGGTTATGCAGTCAAATTCATCGATCTTACTCGTGAACAACAATTAGATGTGATCAGCCGGACATTCCACGCAAAAATGTAAGCTGACACGAGCAACACTTAGGGCGGATGGACGGTAAGTCGATCCGCTTTTTTAAACGAAGGGCGGTCTAGTTAGTAGCTAGTGTCACCTTGTATCTTGAACTTACAGGAGGAAAACCCTAATGGCGACTGCAACTGAAAAAATGATTACCGGTAATGTCCACTCGATCGAAAGTTTTGGCTCTGTCGACGGCCCTGGCGTGCGTTTTATCGTCTTTATGCAAGGCTGCCGCATGCGCTGTCAATTTTGTCATAATCCTGATACATGGAAGATCAATGATCCAAAGGCCAAACAACGAACGGCAGACGATGTGTTAGAAGAAGCCGAGCATTATAAAAATTATTGGGGCAAAAAAGGCGGGATCACAGTCAGTGGTGGTGAGCCGTTATTGCAGATCGACTTTTTGATCGACCTGTTTAAAAAAGCCAAAGCTCGCGGGATCAATACGACTTTGGATACGTGCGGACAGCCGTTTACCCGCAAAGAACCTTTTTTCTCAAAATTCAATGAGTTGATGGAATATACGGATTTGATCTTATTTGATGTCAAGCAGATCGATACGCAGGCTCATAAAGAATTGACCGGCCACGGCAACGAAAATATTTTAGGGATGGCGCAATATTTATCGGAGATCAAAAAGCCCGTTTGGATTCGCCATGTGCTGGTGCCGTTTCGCAGTGACTACGATGAATTTTTGATTCGGTTGGATCAGTTCATCAAAACATTAGACAATGTCGACAAAGTGGAGATCTTGCCTTATCACACGATGGGTAAGTACAAATGGGAAGAGCTAGGACTTGATTATCCATTAGACGGGATCGAACCGCCAGCTGATGAACGAGTTGAAAATGCGAAAAAACTTCTTCATACCGCGGATTATAAAGGCTATTTGAAACGTTAAAACAAAAGAGCAACTAGTGGATGTGGCTAAAACGAGGAGCTAGAGGTTACGACAAATAGGACGGCTAATGAACATTACTCCAGCCGTCTTTTTGTGTGTTCTTTACTAAAAGCGCTGAAAAAATCTGTTTCTCAGTCAGTTTGCCGGCTCACCCTAGTTGCTCTTTTTTCGTTTTTTGTTATCATAAAGAGGAAATGAAAAAAGAGGAGCGAATCGATTATGTCAAAAGTTTTAATTTTTGGTCACCAAAATCCTGATACGGATGCGATCGGAGCAGCGATTGCATTTACCCATTTACAAAAAGAACTCGGTGTCGACGCAGAAGCTGTTGCACTGGATACGCCAAGTGAAGAAACTCAATACGCGTTGGATCATTTTGGTTTGGCTGCACCACGCGTGGTTGAAAAAATCAAAGGCGAGACCACTGATGTGATGTTAGTCGATCACAATGAGTTCCAACAAAGTGTCGCAGATATTGAAGAGTTGAATATTTTAGCGGTGGTGGATCATCACCGGATCGCGAACTTCCAAACGGCTAACCCACTTTATTATCGTGCGGAACCGGTGGGCTGTACGTCGACGATCATTTTGAAATTGTACAAAGAAAATAATGTGACCGTACCAAAAGAAATCGCAGGGCTCATGTTGTCAGCGATCATTTCCGATACTTTATTATTCAAATCCCCAACGTGCACAGAAGAAGATGTGGCTGCGGCTAAAGAATTAGCTCGCATCGCCGAAACTGATCTAGACAGCTACGGCTTAGACATGCTGAAAGCCGGTACGAATCTAAGTACAAAATCAGAAGCTGAATTATTAGATTTAGATGCAAAATCATTTCCATTGAGTGGCAAAACGGTTCGGATCGCTCAAGTCAACACGGTTGATCTAGCCGAAGTTTTCGCGCGTCAACAAGCCTTGACTGAAGCGATGGAAAAAGAAAACGCTGCAAATGGCTATGATCTATTTATTTTACTCGTAACGAACATCTTAGATTCTGATTCTGAATTGTTAGTAGCGGGTGAACCAAAAGCTAAAGTCGAAGCAGCTTTCAACGTAAAACTGACGAATGATCGGGCCTTTTTAGGTGGCGTCGTTTCGCGGAAAAAACAAGTCGTTCCTCAATTGACGGAAGCTTTTGAAAAATAAAAATAAGTCAAAGGCTGCAGAATAGCTGCAGTCTTTTCTTTTAGGAGTGGCACTGTGAGCATCATTTACCCGAAACCAAAATTTCAACAACTCGTTCAAAAACCAACTGTGCAAGCTTTATTGGCGTATTTCAAACAACAAACTGAACCAGTCATCTTGCGGCAGATCCGAAAAGCGGTCCCTTATCCCCAATTGGATAAAACGCTGGATGAACTGATCGCCCATCACGTGATTACGCGGCTTGACCGGCGTTATACGCTGAGTTTACCTCACATCACTCAGTGGCCTGAACTGTCAGCTGATCGTCTGGCTGAATTTAAAAAGTTGCAACAAGCCTATTCACCGCTCGTTTTAGCTGAAACGTGTCTACAGCTGTTGGCGTTGCAGCCGCTCACCCGTCCGATCGAGGTGACGTTTGAATTGCCTTGCGCCACTGTTTTAGAAAATGCTGGCTTCCGACTCGTGACATTAAATTCAGCCAGTCCCAGCGCACCGACTTTACCGAATTATTTCGCGTGGCAAACACGTGAGGCGCCGATGCCGCAAGCTTTTGCTGCGTTAGAAATGTTGATCGGTGATGTCGATCCCGCATTTTTCTTCAACCAAGTGAGCTTGATTTTTGAACAAGTCGCAACCGGCAAATTACGAACGCGGCGACCCAGTATTTTTCGTGAAAGTCTGCTTCAGACAGGTGTCTTAGCTGAAGCGCCAGCGCGGCTGTTGATTCCAGAAATGCCGGCTACCGACCTGCCAGTTGATGTAGTCAAGGCTTTATTACCGGAAACGATGCCGGAAGCTTTTTTAATCGGACACTTTTTCTTGCGGCAGTTGACTGCGACGAATTTAACTTATTTGATAAAGAAGGGAACACTATGAAACGACTCATCAGAGGGTTGCTGCTACTGATCAGCTTTTTTTCAGTCATCGGGTTGATCTATTATTTGCAGATCCGCTTTTTCTCACCGGGGACGCTGAGCAAGCAACCGAATATTCGTTACACGAATACGCCGACTGTTTTTATCCATGGCTATGAAGGCAGTTCTTTTTCGTTTGGCCCGCTGTTGCGAAATTTAGAACGGCAAAATGTCGCTAAACGTGAACTGACGATCGTGGTCGATTCAGCTGGGAAGTTGCAAGTTGAAGGAAAGTTGCGCAATACTCACGATAATCCCACGATCATGGTTTTATTTGAAAAAGATAGTCAAAGCGAGATCACTCAAAGCAAATGGATCGATCGTGTGATGCGCTATTTAGAAAAACAAGGCGTCCATTCCGTCAATCTAGTAGCCCATTCGATGGGAGGCGTCTCACTGCTGCGCTATTTGCTGGAATATGCTAACCCACAAACTGAGCCGGTCGTCGAAAAAGTCGTCACGATTGCAGCGCCTTTCAATGATTTAGAGATCGCAGAAGATACGGAAGATGTCTTTGCCTATGAGCTGACGCAAAATGGTCCCAGCGGCTACACGCCGATCTATCAATATTTTGACCGCAGCATGAACCGCTTACCGCAAAAATTGCGGGTCTTGAATGTGGCCGGTGATTTAAAAGATGGTAGCGAAAGTGATGGCTCGGTCTCTGTCCACAGCGCGTTTTCATTGCGCTATTTGTTAGAAAAGCATACGAAAAGCTATCAGGAATATTTAGTGACGGGAAAAAGTGGCGGTCATAGCGTCATCACCCGCAGCTTATCGTTTCAAAAGCGACTGATCCAATTCTTGTGGCAAAAATAAAAACTGTTCGCAACCTTGATCAAGGAAGCGAACAGTTTTTTTGTCGTCTAGCGGTGGTTGACCAGTCACGGCTTAATTTGTCCTAGAACCGCCAACTTTTTCTTTGCTTAGAAAATAAAGTGAAATTTTTCATAGTGCTAGACTTTTCATAGGTCAATCAGTATACTCTACCTGTCAAGACATATTGAGGAGATGACAAGATGCAAGCAAAAATCGCGGCGACCCTTTATGGTCAAGCGTTAGGCGATGCGTTTGGAATGCCGTCGGAGTTATGGAGCCGCCGCAAAGTCCAAGCGTATTTTGGTGAGTTGACAACATTTGAAGATGGTCCGGCAGAAAATGACGTAGCCTGCAATTATCGGGCGGGCCAATTCACCGATGATACTGGGCAAGCGCTCGTTTTATTGGATTCATTGATCGCAACGAAATTTGTTCCCGACACGCAAGATATTGCGCAACGCTTATTGAATTGGGCGGAAAAGGAAAATGCGTTTGAACAAAATATTTTAGGTCCGACGTCAAAAGTCGCGCTTAAAGCTTTTGCTAATGGGAAGGAAGCCACTAATTTCACGGATAAAAGTGTTTCTAATGGTTCTGCGATGCGGATCGCGCCGATCGGTTGTTTGTTTACTCCAAATGAAGCAACTGAACTAGCGGAATTTGTGTATCAAGTGACGAAAGTGACCCATACGAGTGATGTCACGATCGCAGGGGCGGCGATGATCGCGATGGGCGTTAGCTCGGCGTTAGTCAATTCAGATTTTGAACAAGTTTTTGCTGATATGCTGGCGATGGAAGCTATCGCGCGGCCACTAGGAGTAGAAACTTTTACCCCATCACTCGCGCAGCGGATGAAACTAGGACGCGAGCTAGCTTTAAACTATCAAGGGCAAGCGGAAAAATTTTTGACGGCGATCTACGAGACGATCGGCGCGACTGTTTTGATCACAGAATCGGTACCAGCGGCGGCGGCGATCGCTTATTTTGCCAAAGAGCCGGCTTACTGTGCCTATTTATGTGCGAACCTCGGTGGGGATACCGATACGATCGGCGCGATGGCAACCGCGATCTGCGGCGCTTTTTGCGGCACGATCCCAGCTGAGCTGATTCAGACTTTACAGCGGGCCAATTCACTTGATTTTACTAAATATAGTACAGCTTTGACCCAAGCTCGGGAGGCGAGACGATGAAAACTTTGCTGATTGGTGCAGCCATCGTGGATCTGGTCGTTCATTTACCCCATTTGCCGAAACGAGGAGAAGATGTTGAAACGACTGACCAGCAGATCTCGATCGGTGGTTGTGCCTACAATGTAGCAAAAGCGATGCAATCTTTTGCTGAATCGGCGGATATGTTTTTTCCAATTGGGGATGGTTTTTATAGTCAGCTGATCCGGCGCAAGTTGGCAGCTGATCAGTTCACGTCGCTCGTCACCGTCGACCAAAGTGAAAATGGGTATTGTTTGTGTTTGGTGGAGCCAGATGGCGAGCGTAGTTTCGTAACGGTCCAAGGCATCGAAAGTGAGATCAGAACAGCTTGGTTAGCGAATCTAGGACAGTATGATCGGATTTATTTATCTAGTTATCAATGTCTAGGAGACAATGGTCGGCGGCTAGTTACATGGCTGAAAAAACAGACAGGGCAACTTTATTTTGCGCCAGGACCATACACTAAAAAAATCGCACCAGAAGTATTGCAACAAATACTAATGCTTCAGCCCATCTTACACCTCAATGAAGCTGAATGTTTAGCTTTAGCTGAGCAGTCCGACTTACATTGTGCAATGAGCGTTTTGTTCCAGCAAACGAACCGTCCTGTGATCGTCACGTTAGGTGCAAAAGGAGCTTGTTATTATGATGGGCAGCCGCATTATGTAGTGGGAACACCCGCAAAAGTGGTGGATACCATCGGTGCTGGTGATGCACATCTCGGAGCTCTCTTAGCTTTAGAGGCTAAAGGGATTTCATTGTTAGATGCACTACCGACTGCTAACGAATTAGCTGCGAAAGTCGTCGGAGTCACTGGTGCTACTTTAGAGGAGGAAATTTAAATGCAAACGCTCAAAAACTATTTCAATACGTGGACGAAATTTGAATTATCATGGCTGGTCTGTTCCAACGTGATCATGTTAGGTGTGGGGATCGTGACCCGTGATCCAATTTTAGCTTTGATTTCTGGTTCAGCGGGTGTCATTTCGGTCGTTTTATGTGCAAAAGGCCGGGTCTCAAATTATGTTTTTGCAACGCTCAATTCCGTGCTATACGCTTATATCTGTTACCAAAACCATTTGTTCGGCGGGATGACACTGCACTTATTGTATTATATCCCCATGAATGTTATCGGCTTTATCGCTTGGAACAAACGGAAAGATGCCCAAGGGGATGTTAAAGCACTCCGTTTGTCGAAAAAAGGTTTCACCATGGTCGTAGCCGGTCTTTTGATTGGGACGTTAGGCTATACGTTTTTCTTGCAGGCAATCGGTGGAAAATTATCGTTGCTTGATGCGTATATTGCCATCAATACGATCATCGCGACTTACTTGACTGTCTCGCGTTACGCGGAGCAATGGGTCTTATGGCTAGCAGGTGATGTGGTCAATATCATCATGTGGAGTTTACTGATCGGAAAATCACCGCAAGCTGCGACGATGTTGATTATGTGGAGTGCTTATTTGATCAATAGTTCGTATGGTTTATATAATTGGATTCGGTTGAACAAGAAGCAAGCAGGTGAAAGTCAAAAGATCGCAATCGAAAAATAAACCTAATAAATAAGGCAAGCAGATCAATTCGCTGATCACGCTTGCCTTTTTTACTTGTGATTTTATTTTCGGTGTCGAATTTTTTTGGTCCAAAAACCGCCAGAGATATATTTTGGTTCATACGAAATGATAAACGCCCGTTCCTCGATCTCTTTGATCAAACGATAAAGATCCCGTTCATTTGAGCGAGGGGAAAGGATCTCTAACACCATTCGTTCGCCTTCCCGGCCTTCAGCGTATGATTGCGTGACTCCGTACCCATTTTCGCGCAAGACGCGGGGCAAGCTTTTTTCCTCTGCTGTATTAGTAGGCAAGATCGTCGTGACCATGATGTAGCCCAGCGCTAGTTTATCTTCAATTTTGATCCCGACACTGATCCCGATCGCGTAGCCCAAAGCGTAGACGAGTAAGTTCAACGGATCATCCAGCCGGTTCAAGACAAGCGACAAGCCTAAAACGTAGACGGTGATCTCGATCATGCTGAGCAGCGGCGCCAAAATACGATAGCCTTTCATCGTCAACATGAAGCGAATCGTATTTAATGCGACATACGCAAAATTTATCAAGAAAATCATCGCCAACATCTTTGGATCGACCATTTCGTTCACCTCATTTATTTTTCTTCCAGCCTACCAGTTTTTGGTCAAAAGGCAATCAACTTGCTGGCAGAACAACGGAAAAAATAAAATCTTAAAAAATTTAAATAACGAAAATTATCACTAGAAATAGGAGATTTATTTTATCACCACCGAAAAATAAAAAATATATTTTGGAAAGTGATGAATGGTCTCGATTCCAGAAGCAAAATTTTCTTCATGGTCTTATCATAAAAAAACAGTGATGGAACTAGCAAAAAAAATCAATAAAATCAATTGAGTGGTAGTTTTCAACCATAAATTTATGTTATTATAATATAGGTGAAGAACTTAACAATTAGTAAATACTAATTTAGAGTTCATAAAATTCAAGAAAATAAGTCTGTTTGTTGGGAAAAGGTGGGTTACCATGAAAGAAAACACGAATACGCAAAATCAAATCGCTGAAGCAAAACAAAATTTTCTAACGGGTGAAAATTTTTATGCCCAACATCTCTTGGGGGTGCATCAAGAAAAAGAAGGTTACACATTTCGCGTTTGGGCACCGAATGCGCAAGCCGTTTTTTTAGTCGGTGATTTCAATGCTTGGCAAGATACTTTGCCAATGGAAAAAGATCATGAGACGGGCATCTGGGAAATTTATACGGAGACTGCGCAAGCTGGTCAGTTGTACAAATTCAAAGTCCGCCAAGCAGACGGCCGTGAGATCATGAAAATCGATCCGTTTGCGGTGCGTTTTGAAAAGCGACCGAACGATGCGGCGGAGATTTATCCCGTTCCAGCTAAGAAATGGAAAGACGGATTGTGGCGTGGACGGAGCAAACGGGTGAACCATTTCAAACGTCCAATGAATATTTACGAAGTCCATGCTAGCTCTTGGAGGCAACATGAAGATGGGACGCCTTATAGCTTTGCAGAACTGACGGAAGAATTAGTTCCTTACTTAGTTGAGATGGGCTACACCCACGTGGAGTTTATGCCTTTGATGGAACATCCACTCGGGCGTTCATGGGGCTATCAATTGATCGGTTATTTTGCTTTGAGCTCGTATTATGGGACACCTGAAGAATTTCAAAATTTCGTGGAAGCTTGCCATTTGAATAATATCGCGGTCATCGTCGATTGGGTACCGGGGCATTTTTGTATCAATGACGATACACTGCCTTACTATGATGGGACCCCGACCTTTGAATATCAAGATCCAGATCGGGCAAAAAATGTTCGTTGGGGTTCGATCAACTTTGATTTAGGGAAACCACAAGTTCAAAGCTTCTTGATCTCAAGTGCGATGTTTTGGTTGGAGATGTACCACATTGACGGTATTCGGGTCGATGCGGTCTCTAGCATGATCTATCGTGATTATGATGATGGTCCGTGGACGCCAAATCACGAAGGTGGCAACCGGAATTTTGAAGGCTATTACTTCTTACAAAAATTAAACGCGGTCATTAAATTAGCGCATCCGAATGTGCTGATGATCGCTGAAGAAAGTTCGTCTGAAACCAAAATCACAGGCATGATCGAATCTGGTGCTTTAGGATTTGATTATAAGTGGAACATGGGCTGGATGAACGATACGTTACGTTTTTATGAAATGGATCCGATTTATCGTAAAGATAATTTTAATTTAATCACTTTTTCATTCATGTACATGATGCAAGAAAACTTTATCTTGCCACTGTCACATGACGAAGTTGTTCATGGAAAGAAGAGTTTGATGCACAAAATGTGGGGTGATCGGTATAAACAATTCGCTCAACTGCGGAATCTCTACACGTATTTCATGACGCATCCTGGCAAGAAATTATTATTTATGGGAAGCGAATGGGGACAATTTCTGGAATGGAAATTTGATGAGGGCTTAGAGTGGGGTGACCTGTCAGATCATTTGAACCATTCGATGCAGCACTTCACAGCGACGTTGAATCAGTTTTATAAGGAGCAACCGTCACTGTGGGAATTGGAAGATTCTTACGATACGATCGAGATCATCGACGCGGATAACACGACAGAAAGTGTTTTATCATTTATGCGCAAAGGCAAACGCAAGAAAGATTTCTTGATCGTAGTCTTGAACATGGCGCCTGTCGAGCGACGAGAGTTTCATATCGGTGTTCCCTATCCTGGAACTTATCAGGAGATCTGGAATACTGAGATGGAAGAATTTGGTGGGACTTGGACGAAGCATAATGAGGACTGCCAGACAGAAGAAATCGCTTTTGGAAATTACCAGCAACTAGTGAAAACGACGATTCCGGCATTGGGTGCGATTATTTTACGGCCAGAAAAAATCAACACTAGAAAAAAGCATTAATTGGTAATAACAAGAGCCAATAAGGAGAGGAGGTTGATGAAGGATTGCCTTCATCAATACAAAGATGAAAACTGAAGTATTAGCTATGATTCTGGCTGGAGGGAAAGGTTCGCGACTAGGGAAATTGACCCAAACGATCGCAAAACCGGCTGTTCCTTTCGGCGGAAGATACCGAATTATCGATTTTACACTAAGCAATTGTATCAATTCAGGCATCAATAATGTTGGGGTCGTGACACAGTATCAGCCACTCGCTTTGAACAATCATATCGGCAATGGCTCCAGTTGGGGGTTTGACGGGTTAAATTCGGGCGTGACGATTTTACAGCCTTATTCTAGTAATGACGGCAGCAAGTGGTTTGAAGGAACTGCTCATGCGATTTATCAAAACTTAGAGTATATCGATCAGATGGATCCGCAGTATGTTTTGATCTTATCTGGGGACCATATTTATAAAATGGATTATGAAGCGATGTTAGAAGATCACAAGAAAAACAACGCTTCATTGACAGTTGCCGTAATCGAAGTGCCGATGGAGGAAGCTTCTCGGTTTGGGATCATGAATACAGATGAAAATGATCGGATCATCGAGTTTGAAGAAAAGCCAGAACAGCCGAAAAGTAATTTGGCTTCTATGGGGATCTACATCTTTAACTGGGGACGTTTACGCAGTGTGTTACTCAATAGTTATCAAAAAGATGATCAAATGTTGGATTTCGGGAAACACGTGATCCCAGCTTACCTTGAAAGTGGCGAAAATGTTTTTGCTTATCGTTTCAATGGGTATTGGAAAGACGTGGGTACGATCGATTCATTATGGGAAGCCAACATGGAATTTATCGATCCAAGTCATAGCTTAGATATTCGCGATAAAGCATGGCGGATCTCAGCGAAAAATACAGTTTCACCACCGCACTTTTTAACCGAGACAGCTAACGTGAAAGAATCATTGGTCGTTGACGGCTGTTATGTTGCTGGAAGCGTGGAACATACGATTTTATCAAATGATGTGCAAGTCAAAGAAGGCGCCAAAGTCAAAGATAGCTTCATCATGCCAGGCGCGACGATCGGCCGCAATGCGGTGATCAATCGAGCGATCGTGGGTGAAAATGCGATCATCGGCGACAACGCTGTGATCGACGGCGAAAAAGAAATCGCGGTAGTCGGCTATTCTGAAGTGATTGGAGTGACTGTAGATGAGAGCTAATGAAATGTGTGCCATTTTAGGCAATGTACATGAATACCAAGATTTATTACCGTTGACAGAAAAACGGCCACTAGCCACTTTACCGTTTGATTGTAAGTATCGGATCATTGATTTCAATTTATCAAACGCTGTCAATGCAAATATCAAATCGATCTATATGGTTTTCAACCAAGGATTGACTCAATCTGTCTTTGACCATATCGGCGGCGGCCGGGAATGGCATCTAGATAGTATCAAGAGCCGTTACTTCGTGCATTTTTTCCAAGACTTCTTGAAGAAAAAAGCAGAAGGTAAGCCGTATTATGAAGCGGCGATCGATTATTTACAAAAATCAAAATCGGAATACACGGTCTTCATGGGTAACAAAATGATCTGTAGTATCGATTTAAAAGCGGTCTTGAAGATCCATCAACAACACGATTCAGATATTACCGTCGTGTACAAAAAAATGCCAAAAGCTGAGATCTGTCCACGGGATACGATCCTTGATCTAGCGGAAAACAGTGTCGTGACGGGTACTCATACGATTGAAGAGGTGCCAAGTGAGCGCGACTTAGAAAATCTTTCGATGAATATCTATGTGGCTAAAACACAGTGGTTGATCGATGCGTTGACAGAGGGCCAGGCCAAAGGGACGCCGGTTGCGATCCAAGATTTCTTTGATCAAGCGATGAGCTATTCGAAAACGGGAGCTTATGAATACACTGGCTTTTTAAGCAATATTTTTGATATCAAATCATACTATGATGCCAATATGGCGATGTTGGATTCGAAAAAATTCACGTCATTGCTTTATTCCAATCAAAAGATCTATACAAAATTAAAAAATGAGATGCCGACGTATTACGCGCCGACTTCTGAAGTGAAAAATTCACAATTTGCAACTGGTTGTATCGTTGAAGGCAAAGTCAGCGATTCGCTATTTTCTCGGAGTGCTTTGATTGAAAAAGGCGCTGAGGTAACAGGCGCTGTCGTGATGCCAAATGCTAAGATCAAAGAAAATGCGATCATTAAATATGCCATCTTAGACAAAAATGTCGTCGTCGAACCTGGTGTGAAGATCATCGGTTCAAAAGAAAAACCAGTCGTGATCAAAAAAGACAGTCACGTGATCAGTGATGTCTACGGAGGCGAAGCTTAATGAAGGTCTTGTTCGCAGCAGCGGAATGTGCACCTTTTTTTAAAACAGGAGGCTTAGGGGATGTGGCAGGCGCCCTCCCCAAAGCATTAAACGCTAAAGGTGCTGAGATCCGCGTCGTTTTACCATATTTTAGTAAGATGGCGCAACAATATCGCGATCAATGTGTCGATCTTTTACACTTTGATGTGTATGTCGGATGGCGCAAAGAATATTGCGGGATCAAATATTTGAAACTAAACGGCATTGACTATTACTTTATCGACAATATGTATTATTTCAATCGCCCCAACCTTTACGGTGATTATGACGATGGCGAACGGTTTGCTTTTTTCCAAATGGCGATCATTGAGATGCTGGAAAAAGTCGACTTCATTCCTGATGTGATCCATGTCAATGATTACCACACGGCGATGATTCCGTTTCTTTTGAAAGAAAAATATAACTGGATCAATGTCTTTGGAAAGATCCGTACGGTGCTGACGATCCACAATATCGAATTTCAAGGTCAGTTTGGCGAAGAGATCTTATGGGATCTGTTTGGTATGGGATCTGAGCGGTATGAAGACGGGACGATCAAGTTCAACGATTGCGTCAACTGGATGAAGGCGGGGATCTTATACGCCGATCGGGTGACGACGGTCAGTCCATCTTATGCCGAAGAGATCAAAACGCCGGCATTTGGTTCGGGACTTGATGTGATTTTACGAATGGAAAGCGGTAAATTGAGCGGGATCTTAAACGGGATCGATTATGAGATGTATGATCCAGCCAATGATCCAATGATTTATGAGAAGTTTGACGCGAAGCATTTGAAGAAAAAAATCGAAAACAAAACGCGTTTGCAAAAAGAGCTGGGGTTGGAGATTCGCGCAGATGTTCCAATGATCGGAATCATCAGCCGCTTGACTTATCAAAAAGGGTTCCATCTAGTTTTAGCTGAACTTGAAAATCTATTGCAAGCTGACGTGCAAGTCGTGTTGATCGGGACCGGTGACCATGACTTTGAAAATGGGTTCCGTTACTTTGGCGGAAAATATCCGGAAAAGACCAGCATCAATATCACTTTTGATGTGAAACTAGCCCAACGCGTTTATGCTGGGGCGGATATGTTCTTGATGCCTTCTGCGTTTGAGCCTTGTGGGTTATCTCAGATGATCTCGATGCGTTATGGGACATTGCCCATCGTTCATGAGATCGGCGGCTTGAAAGATACCGTCGTACCTTTTAATCCTGTGACCCACGAAGGAACTGGCTTTGGCTTTAATAATTACCAGTCTTATTATTTGATGCAAGCTTTGGAACAAGCGATCCACTTGTATCAAAATCACCAAGCTGTTTGGCAAAAGTTAATGAAAACCGCAATGGCAAAAGATTTTAGTTGGGATGTTTCAAGTACCCGGTACTTAGAGCTTTATCAACAATTAAGCTAAACGAACGGACCAAAATCCAAGCGTAGGATTTTGGTCTGTTTTAAATTATTCCGCAACGCAATCATGAAATAAATGGATTTTATGATTGCGTTACGGTCAATAAAGAAAATGAAGGGTTGGGAAGAGAAATGACGATTACAAAAGAGGAGTTTAAGCAGCGATTTACGCGCCGCTTAGCCGAAAAATATGCGATGGAGGTCAAGGATGCGTCTGCCAATGAATTGTACCAGACACTTGGTTCGATCATGACCGCGGCTTATGCGGAAAAATGGCAACAAACGTGGCAAGATTACCGCAACCAAAAACAAAAACAAGTCTATTATTTTTCGATCGAATTTTTACCCGGGCGGATGTTGAAAAGTAATTTATTGAACATGGGCTGGTTAGATACGGTTGAAGAAGGCTTAGCTGAACTCGGGATCAAACTGGAAGAACTCGTTAAGATGGAACCAGATATGGCACTAGGAAATGGTGGCTTAGGTCGACTGGCTTCTTGCTTTATGGATTCGATCGCATCAACGGCTTTACCAGGTAACGGAAATGGAATCCGGTATGAATATGGGTTGTTCAAACAACGTTTTATCGACGGTTATCAAGTAGAATTACCAGATGAATGGTTGAACAAAGGCAACCTCTGGGAAGTTCGAAAAGAAAGTAAAGCTGTCAACATTCGGTTTGGTGGGAATGTTTATTTAAAAGAAGATGAGACGGGAGAATTGGAACCGGTTTATGAAGGCGGCGACATCGTGCGGGCTGTCCCTTATGACACGGGAATGGTCGGTTATGAAAATGATACCGTCAACACGATGCGTCTGTGGAGTGCGGAGATCCCAGCAGAAGAAGAGGACAAGTACCGAAATATCGACGATCGACGCAAAATCGAAAATCTGACTTCGGTCTTATATCCAGATGATTCCAATGAAGCTGGGCGGAAATTACGTTTATCACAAGAATATTTCTTCGTGTCAGCAGGGATTCAAAGTATCATTCGTCACTACCAGAAATTAAATGAACCGTTTGAAAAGATCAATCAATTCGTTGGCATTCACATCAATGATACGCATCCGGCAATGTGTGTGGCTGAATTCATGCGGATCTTAGTTGATGAAGAAAAAATGCCTTGGGAAAAAGCGTGGGACGTGACGGTGAAAGTCATGAGTTACACGAACCATACGATCATGGCTGAAGCGTTGGAAAAATGGCCAACTTGGATGTTAAAAGATGTTTGTCCGCGGATCTTACAAATCATTGAAGAGATTGATCGGCGTTTCGTACAAGAAATGACTGGCGTGCATCCTTTTGATTTGATTGAACGGACACGTATCATCCAAGGCGATCAAGTTCATATGGCCAACCTTTCCATCATTGGCTCGCATTCGACTAATGGGGTGGCAAAACTGCATTCTGATTTGTTGAAAGCTGTTGTCTTGCATGATTTTTATATCTTGTATCCCGACCGCTTCAATAATAAAACAAATGGGATCGCAGAACGGCGCTGGGGCCAACTGGCAAACCGACAAATGACCAAAGTCGTCGATCAAGCAATCGGAACGTCTTGGCATAAAAATCCAGAAGATATGCGCTGGTTGATGAATTATCAAACAGACCAACAAGTATTAGATGGCTTAGCTGATGCCAAACATCAAAATAAAGTCCGCTTAGCTGAATACATTGAAGCAACAACTGGCGTAGTGGTTTCGCCTGCTGCAATCTTTGATGTGCAAATCAAGCGGCTCCACGCTTACAAACGCCAATTACTGAATTTGATGCACATCTTGAAGCTATATTTTGATCTAAAAGAAAATCCAGCCCTTGATATCCATCCGCGGGTTTTCATTTTTGGAGCTAAAGCTGCGCCAAGCTATCACTATGCCAAATCTGTGATCAAAGTCATCAATGAAACGGCTAACATGATTAACCGCGATCCAGCGATCAACGATAAATTGAAGATCGTCTTTTTAGAAAATTACAATGTCAGCCTAGCTGAGATCATCATCCCAGCAGCTGATGTCAGTGAACAGATCTCATTAGCCTCAAAAGAAGCTTCGGGGACTTCAAACATGAAATTGATGTTAAACGGTGCCGTAACGATCGCGACGTTGGATGGTGCGAATATCGAGATTCGTGATGCGGTAGGAGATGACAATATCGCGATCTTTGGTTTGACTGAAGAAGAAGTTTATCGCTATTATGATGAGCAAAATTATGTGGCAAGTGATGTCTACAACAGCGACCCTGTATTGAAAAAAGTCGTGGATGCATTTGTCGATGGTTCGATCCCGAACATTTACAGTGAAGGCCAAGAGATCTATGATTCGTTGTTGAAATACAATGATGAATTTTTCGTCTTACGGGATTTCAAAGCGTATTGCATCGCCCAACATGCGATCGATACAGCGTACAAAGATCGTCAACGTTGGAAAAAGATCAGTCTGATCAACACTGCTAATGCTGGTCGTTTTTCAGCCGATTATACCGTGAAAAAATATGCGGATGATATTTGGCAGATCGAACCCGTCTTTGCTCACGTGACTGAACGGGGGGCACAACATGGAACGTATTTATTATAATCCGTGGCTCGAGCGTTACAAAAAACCTTTCGGCGCCGTTAAAATCGGAAAAAAAGTTGATTTTTGGTTGTCGGTGCCAGTCAAAGATATCGCAAGTGTCCAGTTGATGATCCGAAAAGAAGATGGTCAGCTGGGACTGGCTAGTTACCCGATGACAGACTTTCAAGAAGACTTGTATCATTGTTCTTATACTGTTGATCAAGGGAGTGGGTTGTATTTTTATTATTTCAAAATCGTCCAAGAAGGCTCGAACGGTGTGCAGTTCACCCGTTTTTATGGCAGTCAAGACCAAGGCGGCGAAGGCAAGATTTATAACCATGAATCAGAGGTCGCCTCTTATCAGTTGACGTGTTATGAAAAAGCCGAAGTCACACCAGCTTGGTATCGGGAAGCCGTTTTTTATCAGATCTTTCCCGATCGGTTTTGGAATGGCAATCCAGATCAAAAGGTGAATGCGCCTAAGAAAAATTCATTTCTTTATGGAACGTTAACTGATGATCCGCTTTATATTCGCGACAAAGCAGACAATGTCATTCGCTGGGATTTTTTTGGCGGTAATTTAAAAGGGATCGCCGAAAAAATCTCTTACTTGAAAGAACTGGGGATCTCAGCGCTTTATTTGAATCCGATTTTTGAAGCGACTAGCAATCACCGATATGATACGAATGATTACTTTAAGATCGATCCCATGCTAGGAACGGAAGCCGATTTTATTGATCTTTTACAAAAGCTGCATCACGCAGGGATCTCAGTGATTTTAGATGGCGTGTTCTCCCATGTCGGGAAAAATAGTCGCTATTTCAATTTGGCGGGGGATTATGGAAAAGATGTCGGGGCTTATTGGAATCCTGACAGTCGCTATCGCTCTTGGTTCAAATTCACTGACTATCCAAAAGAATATAAATCATGGTGGGGCATCGCCGATTTACCCGAAGTCGATAAGAGCGACCCGACCTTTCAAGAATTTATTTATGGCGATGTCGATAGTGTGTTAGCGAAGTGGAACGATTTAGGAATTGATGGTTGGCGGCTAGATGTTGCGGATGAATTGACCGATGAATTTATTGCCGGCATTCGGAAAAATCTTTCCGGCTATCCCAATATGGTTTTGATTGGAGAAGTGTGGGAAGATGCTTCGAATAAAGTCGCCTATGATAAACGGCGGCAGTATGTTTTTGGGGATCATCTGCAAGGGGTGATGAATTATCCGCTGCGAAACCAGATCTTAGATATTTTGAATCAAGGTCGAAGTTTCCGAGCGATCTGTCATGAAATGGTCCGTTATCAAGAAAATTATCCATCTGATTTTTATTATAACCAGTTGAATAATATCGGGACCCACGATACGGAGCGGATTTTGACGATGCTGGGTGGATCAGTGGAAAAGCTGACGAAAGCGTGGGGGCTATTGTTTATGATGCCGGGAATTCCTTGTATTTATTATGGCGATGAAGCCGGTGTGACTGGTGGTCGGGATCCTGAGAATCGAAAATTTTTCCCGTGGCACGCGATTGATGAAACGTTGTTTACCAGCTGTCAAAAATGGATCGAGCGGCGGAAAAAATATGACGCGATGAAAAGTGGCGCCTTTTTCCCATTTTATTCAGAACACAATGAGATCTTTGGGATCATTCGCTACTTAGAGGACGCGTATACGATTTATTTGATCAATGTGAGTGACACTCCGCAAAAGATCATTGTAGACGAGCTAATCAGTCCGCGAAAATACACTGGAGATTACAATGTGTTGCACCGTACGATCGAAGGAAAAGTCGTCCAACCGGCAGAAGAGATTTTTGTCAGTGCGGTCGTTACACCATAACAAAGCAGGGGCAAGAGTAGCTCGCTTCAAGTGAGGAGCAACTACTTTTTGCCACGCTGTTTTTTTGTTTAAAAGTCGTTTCAATCACTGATTCGCCAAACTTTTTTTAATCAATTTGTGCTACACTAGGAAGGAAAAAGAGATAAGGATGATCGTATGATTAAAAAAGATTTTTCAAAAGCCCATTTTCCCGCCTATGATGATGCAAAAGGTGTTAAGTTGAATTTGAATCAACCCAAACGTGATCTATTTGGCGGTCGGGATGATTTTTTGACGGAGCATTCGTTTACTAAAGAAGCGCGTCAAGTCTTGGATCGTAAAAAAAGTCAACCCACTACTGGCCGTCGCTCGATTCGAACAGAAGGCGTGACTCGGCAAGCGGAACGTTTAGACCATCGGCAGGCAGAACACCGGCCAACTGCTCAGGCAAGTCACACTTCAAAAGTAGCTCGTCCAGTAACTAAGCGTTCAGTGGTCGACTTTGCAAAATCGACTCGCCCAACGCGCAGTGGCACCCCTTTTGCGCCGACCCGAGTTCCAAAGTCGCTGATCCCAGAAAAAGTTGAGCAGGTCTCAGCCAATGAGATCTTGGCAGGCTTACACAAAACGCCGACTTCTTATTTGTTGTTCACCACCGCAGAAGAAGTGCCGAAACCGAAAAAAAATCATAGCACCCAGCGTTTGGAACGTTCATTAAGTGGGATCATGGAAGAAAATACGTTGGCGGAAAGTAAATACTTTAAAGATAAGTAGGAAGGATTTTCTTCCTACTATTTTTAACAACAGTAAAAAGGAGTATGCAGATGAATCCCTTTGAAGAGCAAATAAAACAACTACGTGACGGAACGATCGAAAAAATCGAAGTCAGTCGGGAACAATTTTTCTTATTTCGAGAAGCGTGGTTAAAACAAGAAGACAAAAAATTCTTTCGCGGCATCGCGAGTCTCAACGGTGACATCACCTATGTTTATGACACGACGATCGTTTAGTGGTTGACAAGTGACCGAAAAATCGCTATTCTAAAAAAGGTCGCGCGGATGTGTTGGAACTGGTAGACAAGCAAGATTGAGGGTCTTGTGAGCGCAAGCTCGTGTGGGTTCGACTCCCATCGTCCGCATTCAAATGTAAGTAGTCAAAAAGAGACGTTAGATCTGGCTTTTCAGGTCTAACGTCTCTTTTGAACATTGAAGGATTATAAAATATTTGGCGTGAGAAAGATTGATGTACAAGTCTTCCTCACACTTTTTACTTTGTAAAGAATCCTGTAAAATAGAAGTATGAAAGCAACGGGTTGTGAAGAAAATGCTAGTTAATGGAATGGTATAATAAATGTGACAAGTCTGGAGGTGGCTTATGAAATGGAAAAGAAACTGACTTTTTCAACTCGTGAAGGTTTTCGTGCTTGGTTAGAAGAAAATGGAGGTGAAAGTGGTGGAGTCTGGCTTGTGTTCGGCAAAGCCGGAGGACCTGAAACTCTTTCGGCTAATGAGGCGTTAGAAGAAGCGTTGTGTCATGGTTGGATCGATGGTCAGATGAAGAAAATCGATGAGAAATCTTATTGTAAATACTTTGCGGCTCGTCGACCAAATAGTAAGTGGTCATTAAAGAATAAGCAACTAGCTGAAAAGTTGATCAGCGAAAATAAAATGCACGAGGATGGAATCAAGCAAGTAGCATTAGCCAAAGAAAATGGTCAGTGGCAAAAAGCTACCAAACCTTCAGCGATTTCTCCTAAGCAAATTGCAACAGTCGCCCAACTGTTACAAGCTAATCCTTTAGCCTATGAAAATTTTGTAAAAATGCCGCCATCTATCCAAAAAACTTATACTCGGGCGTACTTCGATGCAAAAACACCCGCTGGTCAACAAAAGCGTTTAGCTTGGCTAAGTGCACGCTTGGAAAAAAATCTAAAACCGATGTAAAAGTAGTTGATATAAAAAGGAGAGTGAAACAAATGACACTTCAAGGTAGTTGTCTTTGTGGGAAAATCACGATAGAAATGCCAGAGCCAGAAAAAAAGACTGTTGGGATGTGTCACTGCACAATGTGCCAGCGTTTTTTCGGTGGGCCCATGATTTCTTTATCGGGAGCACCAAAAGATGAGGTGATCATCGGGGGAAAAGAGTTTTTGAAATTCTATGATTCTTCTGAATGGACAGAACGTGGTTTTTGTTCCGAATGTGGTTCGAGTTTGTGTTATCGATTCAAGGAGACTGGTGAAATTAGTTTTTCTGCTGGTGCATTTCACGATTTAGATGATTTTCATGTGGAGATGGAAATCTATACAGACACTCGTCCAAATTACTTAGTTCCACAACCTGATGCCAAGCAATATACTACAAAGGCGTTTATGGAGTTGATTGGCGTAAGTATAGAGGAAAGCGCAGAATAGATAATGAGAATAAGAGCATGTTAAAAACCGTCTAATCGTGAAGCTTAGACGGTTTTTTATATTTACGAAACATAATAAGGTAAAAGTGTTCCTGATGATTTTTTATTCTGGTGTCCCAATGATCTTGATATATTCATCGATATTTTCGATCATAATATGCTTGACGACTAATTGGTTGCGCTTATTTCGTTTGCCGCTGACTTGGAGAAAATATTTCTTATTAGGCAAGCGAAAGATATATTTTGAAAGGTAGCGGTCTTTGATGATACATTCCGTCATCGTCTTGCCATTTTCTAATAGCATAAAGGATAGCATCATGGGTCGTTCTTGTAACAGGACCGTTTTAACTAAGAGTCCTTCTTGGGTCTCCATGGAATCCCTCCTTAAATTTCTTTCCTTTCCTATCATATACTAAGCATCGGAAAATGTAAAAGGTGGAAACTTCCAGCGCATATTGCTTATTGTGAGCCTATCCAGTAAACTAAATGTGAGTTCGCATATTTGGAGGGGAAAAAATGGAATCCATCGGCCAGCTGCTGAAAATCCTGCGTAAAAAACAAGGCTTGACACAAAAAGAATTATCTCGGGAGATTTGTTCTCAAAGTGTTTTGAGTCGAATTGAAAATGATGAAGAGATCCCGAATATCATCGTGACCCAACAGCTGTGTCAACGTTTGGGAATCAAAGTCGATCAACTACTTTCAGAAAGAAGTGCGGGTCGAAATGAACGTCAATTTTGCCGGTTGTTTTTTTATTTACGGCAGCAACAGTTTATTCAATTAGAAGAACAACTGAATCAATTGATCCCTTGCGTGTATTTAGTCAGTGAACGGAAAAAGCTGGCGTTTTTTCAAGCGGTGTGTGCTTTTTATTGCCAGAAAGATCCGCAAAAAGCTTTGGCGATCACCCAGACTGCACTGGCGTTAACGGCCGAACAAAAATCGCTGGCCGTCAGCGATAGTCAGATCTTATTATTGATGTGGGCGGGGAAAATGTGCGTCCAGTTAGCCGAGCCAGCTCTAGCGGAAAAATTCTTTCAACAAGCGTATTTTTTATTTCAAACACAAGCGGAGTGTAGTGAACGGATCGAGTTGATGTTGTTGTTTGTCAATTACGGCAATTTTTTAGTCAAAGCTGGACGTTTGACCGAAGCGGCCCAAGTCATCGCGTGCGGTTTATCTTTTAGCCAGCGGGTGCAAACGTATTATCAAGTCAATGAATTGAACGTGCTGCAGCAAAAATTACAAAAACCGGCTGAAACTTAAATAATGGTCTACACCATTCTTGACTTCTTCGTAAAAGAAGAGTACTTTTAAAGTAATCAAGTTAAAAAGGGAGAGCCTAAGATGAAAACTTTTATTTACGCGGATAAATTCTTTTTAAATTCTGACACGAAAGCAGCTGGCTATTTAGAGATCACGGATGGTGTGTTTGGTGATTATTATGCTGAGTTGCCAGAAAAAGACGCGCAGGTGATCGATCAAACAGGCAAGTGGATCGCACCTGGTTTAGTGGATACCCACATCCACGGCTTTAAAAATCATGATGTGATGGACAATGACGCAGACGGGATCAAAAAAATGTCTGAAGGCTTGTTGTCGTGTGGGGTGACGAGCTTTTTACCGACCACATTGACGTCTTCTAAAGAACGGTTAAAAGATGTCGCCGAAACGATCGGTCAAGTTTATCAAGAAGTTGACGGAGCGAAGATCCAAGGCATTTACTTTGAAGGACCTTTTTTCACCGAAGAACATAAAGGTGCACAAAATCCAAGTTATTTTGGCGATCCTGATCTAGCGACATTTCATGAATGGCAGACTGCTTCTGGCGGATTGATCAAAAAAATCGCATTAGCACCAGAACGAAAAGGTGTGGCAGAGTTTGTCAAAGCGGTGACTGCTGAAGGCGTGGTCGTTTCATTAGGTCACTCCAATGCGACGTTACAAGAAGCGCAAGCAGCAGTAGAAGCTGGCGGAAGTGTATTCGTCCATGCCTATAATGGGATGCGCGGTTTGAATCATCGCGAACCAGGAATGGTTGGAGCATTGCTGACGTTGAAACATACTTTTTCTGAATTGATCTGTGATGGTCATCACGTTCATCCTCAAGCGGCAGAGATCTTGATGGATAAGATTGGCCGTGATCGAGTGGCCTTGATCACCGATTGTATGATGGCTGGCGGGATGCCGGATGGAAACTATAATCTAGGTGAATTTCCAGTCGTAGTAAAAGATGGAACCGCTCGGCTTGAATCAGGAAATTTAGCGGGAAGTATTTTGAAATTAAAAGAAGCGATCAAAAATGTTGTGGATTGGGATATCGCAACACCAGAAGAAGCTGTCATGATGGCAACGTATGTACCAGCAGTCAGCTGTAAGATCGATGATAAATGCGGGATGATCAAAAAAGGACGTGCGGCTGATTTTATCGTGTTAGAACCAACGATGGAACTGACTGCAACTTATTTGGATGGGGTCGAACGCTACCACGCTTAATTCAAGGAATTGAAAATTAGTTCGAACGATCAGACACGTTTTAAAAGCGGAACACTAAGATCATGTGGCGAAAGCTATGTGATCTTTTTTGGTTTGAAGCGTAACAAAAGATAGTGCGAAAAGAGGTTCGCTTTAGCTGGTTAAAGGAGTAAACTAGTTCTTGTAACAGTTGTTAGCACAAGGAGGATTTAAAATGAAAAAGCAGTTTGGTTTTATGCTCTTATTTTTCAACTTGTTCGTTGGAATCATTTCTTTTGGCGGTGTACTGCAGGCTCAGGCGGCTGCGACCTCAGCTAATTCTGAAATAAATCAAGGGGAAGGCAAACTCAAAGCGGATCACTTGATTCAAGATGCGCCGATTTATAGGCTTTATAATCCGAATTCTGGTGAACATTTATTTACCCCGAGTCTGCCAGAATCGATCACGTTATCAGAGATCGGTTGGAAAGCTGAAGGTGTCGCGTTTCATGTAGCAGCTAATCGAAGTGATGCGCTCGCAACGGTTAAAAGAGTTTATAATCCAGTTGCAGGAGATCACCATTACACAGTGGATGACAATGAGGTCAGCTACTTAGTACAGCATGGCTGGCTGTCTGATGATTTGGCCTTTAACACGGCAGGAGAAGATGGTCAGGCTGTTTATCGTTTGTATAATCCGAATGCTGTCACCGGTACCCATCATTTTACGCTCGCTATGAGTGAACGAGATCAGTTGCTCAAATTAGGTTGGAAAGATGAAGGAGTTGCGTTTAACGCGTACGGAAGACAAACCTTGATCGGAATCAGATAACAAATTAGGAGCAGGACATACTAAATGTCTTACTCCTTTTTCTTTTTTGTTCTCGTAAGCAAGAAGTGGAATTTTTTAGTAGGGAAGACTGTGCGATAATTAGTCAAATTATGATAAACTATTAAGGTAGGGAAAGAAAAAGGGAGGATGGCAATGGCGTATATTGAAGTAATCGATGAAAGTAAATATTACAAAATGGGCGAGACGACAATCCATGCGAATGAAAAAATAAATTTTACCGTTGAAAAAGGCGAAGTTGCGGTGATTTTGGGTCCTAGCGGTGCAGGTAAGTCGACCGTTTTAAATATTTTAGGTGGAATGGATACGTGTGATGACGGCCAAGTGATCGTGGACGGTACAGACATCGCACAATTCAAACATAAGGAGCTGACGACTTATCGACGGGATGATGTAGGGTTCGTCTTTCAGTTTTATAATTTAGTTCCTAACTTGACGGCGAAAGAAAATGTTGAATTGGCTTCTCAGATCGTCCCTGATGCACTGGACCCAGAAGAGATCTTACGTTCTGTCGGACTGGGGGAACGGATGGATAATTTTCCCAGTCAATTGTCAGGTGGCGAGCAGCAACGGGTAACGATCGCTCGTGCGCTAGCGAAAAAACCAAAATTATTATTGTGCGATGAACCAACAGGCGCTTTGGATTACGAGACCGGTAAACAAATTTTAGCGATCTTACAAGCTGCCGCAAAAGAAAATGGAACGACTGTGGTGATCATCACGCATAATTTTGCGATCGCACCAATGGCTGATCGCGTGATCCAGATCAACGATGCACGCGTGCGTAAGCAGACGTTGAACCCTGCACCAAAATCGGTCGAAGAGATCCAGTGGTAGGAGGGGTGAGATGAAAAAACGAGCATTACACAAGAGTAATTGGCGCGAGATCGGGCAATCAAAGACGCGCTTTTTATCGATTTTAGGAATCATTTTTCTCGGTGTGGCTTTTTTTATCGGCCTCAGCAGTACCGGTCCAGATATGTTGGAGACAGCTGATCAGTATTTTAAAACGAAGCATTTAGCTGATAGCAATGTCACGTCCACGATGGGGATGACAACGAGTGATCTGGATTCGATCAAAGACAATCCTAAGGTCAAAACAGCGCAAGCCAATTACTATAAAGACATTAATTTATCAGCGAAAAATCAAGTCGTCCGCTTTTTTGGCTATGAGTCAAAACAAGTCTTGAATCGTTACGAAGTCGTCAGTGGACGTTTGCCGCAAAAAAAGACCGAGATCGCGTTGGATCAGTTAGCTTATGAGCGCAATTATTATCAGATCGGCGATACCTTTACGATCAGCAGTCAAGACGACAATGATCTAAAAGAGCATTCATATCGAGTCGTGGGATTTGTCAACAGTCCCCATTACATTGAAAATACATCCCGTGGCAATACAAAAGTCGGGAAAGGTTCAATCGATTATTTTGCGGTGATCAACCAAGCGAATTTTCCGCAGACGATCTTTCCAGAAGTCTTAGTGAGCTACCACGATCTAACTCACGTGACGGCGTATACCAATACGTATGATCGGCGAGTCAAAGCAGATCAAGACGCTTTAGTCAAAGAGACGGCGAATGATCCGAAAAAACGCGTTGCTGCGATCAAAGCTGCGGGTGAGAAACGGATCAAAAATACGGAAGAAAAGTTGAAACAAGCCGAGGCCGCGCAACAAAAAGCACTCGATAAAGCGCGGCAAGAAGGAACCAAAGCGTTAAATGACGCTAAAAAACGTTTGGATCAAGCTAAAAGTGAATTAGCCGCTGGACAAGCGGAATACCAAGAAAAAAATGATGCCGCTCAAAAACAAGTCGATGATCGGCAACGTTATCTGGATGAACAAAAACAAAAGGTAACAGAAAAGCAGCAAGCAAAAACACAAAAACAAAATGAGTTGACGAATAAAAATCAAACTCAAACGCATTTGACTCAGCAACAACAGCAGCAAACGACAATCGAGAATCATTTGAAAAATGCGCAACAAGTCCATGATGGTTTGCAAACTTTAGCTGATAGTACAAAAGATAGTCAGCAGTTGGATCAAAATCAAATCAATAGCGCGCTAGCGAATTTACAGACGCCGTTGAATGATCAAAATTTAAACGAACTCAAAAACGGAGTCAGTCAATTAGATCAAAATGATCCGCAAGCGTTCAATCAACAGCTAGCCGAACTTGTAACGAAAGCGCAACAACAAGTTCAGCAGTTCCAACAACAGCAACAAACGATCAATCAACAAGTGGCAGCTACGCAAAAATCATTGGATTCAGCGAATAATGCGCAAAGTCAGATTGATCAATTGAACCAAGAGATCGACCAGTTGAATCAAACGATCACTACTGGCACCCAGCAATTAGA
The DNA here is from genome assembly GCF_902706605.1 of Enterococcus sp. CSURQ0835. Lineage (GTDB taxonomy): Bacteria > Bacillota > Bacilli > Lactobacillales > Enterococcaceae > Enterococcus_A. The sequence continues at coordinate 71,935 of NZ_CACSLH010000005.1, forward strand.
TACTGCAAAAGCGGACCTGACCAAGAGCCAACAAGATGCGCAAACTCAGTTGAAATCAGCTCAAGAAAAGATCGATCAAGCGCAGCAAGCCTATGATGACGGCCAAAAAAATCTGGAACAGCAGACGAAAGTCGAAAATCCAGTCGATTCAGCTGGAATCAAAGCAAAGATCGCGCAACAACGAGCAGCTTTAAAACAATTGAAGCCCGGGCGGTACATTTATCAGACTCGAAAAGAAAATCCTGGTTATACCGAATATGAAGACAACGCGAAACGAGTGTCTTCGTTAGCAACTGTTTTTCCAGTGATTTTTTTCTTGATCGCAGCACTGATCACCTTTACGACGATGGCGCGGATGGTGGAAGAAAAGCGCGGCGAGATCGGGACATTGAAAGCATTAGGCTATAAAAATGGTGAGATCGCCCAAAAATATTTACTCTATGCAAGTTTAGCTGGCGGAATCGGAACGCTCTTAGGGTTATTAGTCGGAACGTATGGCTTACCGCGAATCATTTTCAACGCGTATGGTCAGTTGTACAATTTACCGAACTTTGTGACCGATTGGCATTGGGTCTATGTCGCCATCGCAGTTTTGGTGGCGTTGATCTGTTCAGTTGGCGCGGCGTTGTTAGTGTTACGGTTTGATTTACGATCGGCACCTGCTGCGTTGATGCGGACCAAAGCGCCTCGAGCCGGCAAACGAATTTTATTGGAACGGATCGGTCCTTTATGGCGTCACTTATCCTTTATGCAAAAAGTGACCTTGCGGAATTTATTCCGGTACAAAGCTCGAATGCTCATGACGATTTTAGGGATCGCTGGTTGTATGTCGATGCTGATCACCGGTTTTGGCTTGCGAGATTCTATCAGTGATATCGTGACGATCCAGTTCAATAAGATCTGGCATTACCAAGCCACGACGACCTTTAAACAAGAATTGAGTGAAAAACAAGCGACAGCGTACGAAAAACAACTACGCACATTACCTGGATTTAAAGATCATTTGCCGCTTGCCGCACTTAATTTTACTGTTGAAAAGCCGGGGCATAATGATCAAGAAGTCAGTGTCTATGCGCCAGAAGATGCGCGTAATTTTAAAGATTTCGTCTTGTTAAATGATCGCAAGACCGGACAAGAGTATCGCTTGAGTAGTCAAGGGGTGGCAGTCAGTGAAAAACTAGCGGAGTTGTTCGATTTGAAGCGAGGCGATAAATTACCATTGAAAGATGCGCAAGGACTCGTTCATCAAGTGGTGATCGAAGAGGTCGTTGAAAATTATGTCGGTCATTTTGTGTATATGAATGCGGCATATTATCAAGACGTTTTTGGTTCGGAGCCGCGGTACAATGCCGATCTATTATTGTTTGACCGCCAGCCAAGTTCTAAAGCAGAAGGTCAGATGGCCGACCAGCTGATGAAAAATCCCAATGTCATCAATGTCAGTTTCTTATCAAAATCGAAAAATGCATTGGCTGATACGATCAAAAGTTTGAATGTCATCATTTGGGTCTTGATCATCGCTGCTGGATTACTAGCGTTCATCGTCTTGTATAATCTAACTAATATCAATGTCTCCGAACGCATCCGCGAGCTTTCAACGATCAAAGTATTAGGTTTTTACGATTCCGAGGTCGTCGCCTATGTTTATCGGGAAAATATTTTGTTGACACTCATCGGGATCATTTTAGGCTTGTTCTTAGGAAAATTAGAGCACCGCTATGTTTTGAATACAGTGGAAGTCGATCTGACGATGTTCTCACCAGAGATTCATTTAAAGAGCTATCTGTACGCTAGTTTGATCACGTTGCTCTTTGCTGCGATCGTAGGGGTAATCATGTACTTTAAATTGAAAAAGATCAACATGATCGAAGCATTGAAAGAAAACGATTAAACTGCGCGAGTAAAAGCCGTAAATTTTAATAAAAAGCAATCAAAAAAGGATCAGTCATCTGTTGACTGGTCCTTGATTTGACGCCGGACTTGGTAAAGCATTTTGGCCAAGTCGGCTTCTTTTTTTTTCAATTCGATCAAATCTTCTTTGATCTCGCGTTCCTTTTCGTCGGTCTTAGGAGTGATCGCGCCATTTAAAGAAATCGCAACGATCGTTCCAATAAACGTATCTAAAACTCGATTCAATGCGTACCAGCTCGACTCACCAGCTGGAATACTAAACGAGATCATGAGCATCGTGGCGATCGCTGAAACGATCCCTGTATTATTGCCGATCCCGTCAGAAATGATGATGACTAAGGCTACCATCACAGGCAGTAACAGCAGTTCGACATAAAATGAATTGTGGAAGACGGATTGAACATAAAAATAAAGCATGGCAAAGCCGCCGCCGATCGAATTACCTAAGACTCGCGAGCGACCGAATGAAACACTGGTGTTGAGGTCTTGTCGGAGTGAAAAAACAGCGGATAGCGCGGCGATCAATGGCGTTCCGCGATCTGCGATGTGAAACAGTAAAATGCAGATCAAAACAGAAAGCGCCGTCTTGCCAGTTCGCATCCCGATCCTGAAACGTCCGATCTGCATCGGCTTTCCCTCCTTTAAACGTTTAGTTTAATTTTACCCAAAAAATGAAAATATAGCTAGCCATGTCTAGTCGACAGTTGACGAGCAGCCTGTTTTTTGGTGATAATAGAACCAGTTGATTTATTAAAAGTTTTTCTTATTTTCGAGAATAACTGTCTTTTCTTGAGTAAATCAGTAAAATAAGAGTGGAGGGATTTTCGTGAATCAAGTATATTTAGATTTGATCTTACATGCTATTTTAGAACAGTTTCAGACCGAAGAAGAATTTTGCCAAACGTATTTAGGTGTTGCTAAAAGTGATTGGGAAGAATGGAAGGCCGGCAATAATCCGTTGAGTCCTGAGGCCAATCAAAAAATCAAAAATCTATTTTCCGATTATGAATGGATGCTGAGTCAAAAAGTGTTGCGCCAAACATTTCTATTTCCTGAAAAGCGTCAAACTGCAGTGGCAGAATATCGGGAGATGAAGACGATTGTGGCCCAAAAATGGATCGCGAGCGGTCTGGCAGAAGTTGAGCTGATCCCTTACAAAAACAAAAATGACGAGGAACAGCAAGATTATATCGATCTGCGCGTGACGATCGATTACCAGACGTGGGGCTATAGCGATATTTTAAGTTTCCGCTTACCTGCTCGTGTGCAACGGCAAATCGAAAGCACCCAGAAAAAAACGGCGCTGTTGGATTGGGTCAATGAGAACCTCACAGAGACGTATACCTCGATCACCGAATAGAGAAAGGATTTTTTAGTTGAAGAAAATAATTGGTTTATTGTCCGTTGTCATCATGTTTGGGTTGACAGGTTACTCGCTCTTTTTTAGTCCAGGAGCTAGTCGAGCCGACCAAAAAGCAACAACGACTCAGACCACTGAGCAAACGACCCAAAGTTCTCATCAGACACAAAAAGCCGCGAAGAAAAAAAGCGAAAAATCTGATCTGCCAAGTGCTAAACCAACTGATTGGGATCTCACATTGGTTGGACCAAAAGATAAGATCCAGACCGAATTAAAAGACGATCAGCTCGCCCTTTTATCGGATGGGAGCCACCAAGTCGATCAGCGGATCGCTAAATCTTATGAAGCTTTCTCCGCTGCGGCAACTAAAGCGGGTTTTCCTTTAGTCGTGATCTCAGCCTTTCGTTCGGTCGCTTCACAGCAAGAAGTTTTTGACAATAATGTCTATGCCTTGATGTCCAGCGATGGTTTAAGTGAAAAAGCTGCGACGAAAAAAACGAAAGAGACGATCACTGTCCCCGGTTACAGTGAGCATCATACCGGTCTGGCCCTCGATGTGGTGGATCAAAATTGGTACAATAACTACCCGACCCAAGTGTTGGATGCGGCTTATGGGAATGAACCGGGAGCGAAGTGGATCGCCAAAAATGCTCCGACGTACGGTTTTATCATCCGTTATCCTAAAAATTGCGAAGACATTACGGGGATCACGTATGAGCCTTGGCACATTCGTTATGTCGGTAAAAAGAATGCCCAATATATCACTAAGCATAATCTGACTTTAGAAGAGTATTTGAACAAATTGAAATAGGAGGATCTATGCCGAAAAAAAAATATCAAAAACGAAAGTCTCCGCGTTCGCTTCCCCTCGTATTGGGTGGGATCATTTTATTAGTGGTGGCTTTCGCTTTTTCTTTACACGTGTTGTCTGAACGCGCAACGCCAACCCCGGAGACGCATGCGGAGACGATGGATCATGAACAATTCATCGCGACTCTAGCTCCCCATGCCAAAGAATTGCAACAAGGCTATGGCGTGTTACCGAGCATCATTTTAGGCCAAGCGATCCTAGAGTCCAATTGGGGGCAGTCTAGTTTAGCGAGTCAATACAATAATCTGTTTGGCGTCAAAGCTTATGGGGATGCGCCAAAAGTCAGTTTGGAAACGCAAGAGTATGTCAATGAAGCGTGGATCACGATCAATGGGGACTTTCGAGTTTACAAAAGCTGGAACGAATCGATGGATGACCACACACAACTATTTGTAAATGGGACCAATTGGAATCCTGGTTTATATGAAAAAGTCGTCACGGCACCAAATTATAAAGTGGCTGCGCAAGCGTTGCAAACTGCTGGTTACGCGACTGATCCTGGGTATGCGGAAAAAATCATCAACGTGATCGAAACCTATCACTTGGATCAATACGATCATTAATAGTAAAATAAGGGAAAGGAACTTATTTTCGAAAGGGAGCGATCGACTTGGCAAAATTTATACCAGAGATCACCACCGAATTACGACAAGATATTGTGAAAGTCCCGCAAGTGATCAGTGAAGCCAGCGGTATTTCATTTTTTGGCCGAACATTGCGTTCGATCATCTTTACGACAGATATCGCGATTATCCGCAACACGGATGCTGATGCGGTGATCGCCGTTTATCCGTTTACACCGCATCCCGCGATCACAAAATGTATCATTGAAGCCGCCGACATTCCAGTTTTTTCGGGCGTCGGTGGCGGCTTGACGCACGGTCAGTGCTCGGCATTCATGAGTATTTTTGCGGAAGCGCAGGGCAGTATCGGGGTCGTGGTCAATGCACCCACTCCGGTGAAAACCATCAAAGCGATCTCAAATGTCACAGATATCCCCATCGTCAGCACGGTCACTTCGATCTATTCTGAAATCGATGAAAAATTAGCAGCTGGGGTGAAAATCTTAAATATTTCCGCGGCCAAAGATACTGCCAAAACAGTTCGCTATTTTCGTGAACGCTACCCTGAGCTGCCGATCATGGCGACCGGCGGACCAGATGAAGAGACGATTCGTGAAACTATCGAAGCGGGAGCCAATGCGATCACGTATACACCGCCTTCAAATGGTGCATTGTTTAGTCAAAAGATGGAAAAATATCGGCGCCAAGAACGTGAGCAAAAAGCAGAAAACGAATAGTTGCAACATTACGCAACCATAAAAAAACAAGGAGTGAGACTTGATTCAAGTCTCACTCCTTGTTTTAGTTTAAAAATGTCTAATGTCATGAGCTAGCTCTTTTTGGAAATAAGGTGAAGACTCCGGGCAAAAAACGATCTATTTTAGACCCACCTTATTTTTTATTCATTGCCGCATGCCTTTTTTGTTACGCGAATAATTGTTGGAAGGCGGGGTAGATCGCGTCAAATTCAGTGACCTCGATATCTTGCAGACCCGCGTGAGTAGTTTGCCGCTTGCGATGGTTGAACCACAACGCTTGCCAACCCGCTTTTTTAGAACCGATGACATCATTAGAAAAATTATCTCCGACATACAAGCAAGTCGCTGGATCAAGACCAAATTGTTTTTCGGCTAATTTAAAGATCTCGACATCAGGTTTTTCATAGCCGGTTTCTTGCGAGACGATGATGTGTTCTTTGTCCACCCAATGCAATAGATTCAGCTGTTGGATCTTTTTATATTGGTGTTCAGTCGGACCATTCGTGATGATATTCAGGGAAATATCGTTTGCTTTCAAAAAATCTAAGGAGCGTTTGATCGCTTCTGGCATTTGGATTTGCTCCAATTCTTGTTCATAAGTCGCTTGGAAAAGTAGCGCCATTTTACCTGAGATCACAGGATAATGAAGATCTGCCAGCGATTGGGCGATCCGATATGAACGCATTTGTTCCAACGTCCATTCATTAGCGGTCACTTTACAAAAATTTTGATCGCTATAAAAGCGGAAATTTTTGTATAATGAATTATAATCAGTGGCTAAAACATGCGGAAAGATTTTTTTTAGCGCAGCGTTAAACGGTTGTTGCTGGTCATAGATCGTATCATCGACATCAAAAACGACGGCAGTAAGCACACAAGACACACCTTTCAAATTTTCATAAAATATTCTTCGTTGTTTCCAAAAGGTATTTTAGCGCAAAAAAGCTAGGAAAAAAAGGTGGAAAACGCTGTTAAATAAAGGTTTTATCTACTGATTCAACTAAGCTTGAAATGACGGTTTTCAGTTTTTTTAACTCAAAAAAGAACTTATCATAAAATTTTAATGTAGGAGTGATCAGATGCGAAGAAAAGAACGAGCGGTTACCGATAGAGCTGTGATCCAAACGTTATTGACAGAGTGTGAGGTGATGCGGGTCGCGTTTCAAGACGAGCCATTTCCTTATATCGTGCCGGTAAATTTTGCATTTGAATGGCAAGGCGACCAGTTATGTCTTTATTTTCATGGCGCGCCAGTGGGGAAAAAGATCACCTTGCTGCAACGTGATCCACATGTTGCAGTCGAAATGGACCAGCGGCATCAATTGATTTCTGGCGGGAACGTTGGTTGCCATTATTCCTATGCTTACCGAAGTTTACTGGGCTTTGGCACCGCGGAACTAGTTGAAACGACCGCGCAAAAACGCCACGGGTTACACTTATTATTGGCTCAATTGACTCAACGAGATCAGTTTGAGCTACCGGAAAAAATGCTCGCTAAAACGGCGGTCATCAAAATCAATTTAGTCGAGTTTACGGTAAAAGAAAACCAAGCCCGCTAGTGGTTTTACAGACGATAGTGAGTCAAGTCAAAAATAAAAACCACTCGTTTACGCGAGTGGTTTTGATGTTAAGCTTTATTTTTCAGGTTCTTGCAAAATTTTGATCTCTGTGACTTTGACCGGATCTTTTGGTTGAGAATCTTCACCGGAACCATTGTCTTCGGTTTCACCATTTGCGATCTTATCTACGACATCTAAACCTTCCGTAACTTGACCAAAGACAGCATATTCACCATCTAATTGAGGTGAGCCACCTTTTTTATAGGCATTGATGATCTTATCAGGATAATATTGCTTTGCTAGACCATCGCTCATATTTTGATCGTTTTGGACAATAAAAAATTGACTGCCGTTACTGTTAGGATCACTAGAACGCGCCATGGAAAGAGCTCCGCGCAAATTGTAAAGTTGTTTTGATGTTTCTGTTTTGAAGCCTTTGCCCCAAATGCTATCGCCGCCAGTCCCATCACCTTTAGGGTCGCCGCCTTGGATCATGAATTCTTTGATCACACGATGGAATTTCGTATTGTTGTAGTAGCCATCTTTTGCGTGCGTCACAAAATTTTCGACAGCTTTCGGGGCTTGCTTAGGAAACAGTTTGATTTTGATGTTTCCCGCAGTCGTGACCATCTCCACTAAGTATTCGTCTTTTGAAACTTTTGGATCTAGTTGAGGGAGTGCGAGTTGATTCAGATCGACCTTTTTTTTCGTAGTTTTTTTCGGGGTGGTGGATTCGGTCGTTTTGCTGTTGCCGCTACCACAAGCAGCCAGCGTTACGATCGCTAACGCTAAAGTTAAACTAGTAAAAATTTTTTTGATTTTCATAATAAGCTCCTTTCGAATGATTCACATTTATCATATCAAATAATAAAAGGAGTTCCTATGAATTTTTTTAGGATTTTAGCCGAGGAGGAAAGACTGTTTTTATTTCAAATAAAAAAAGCTACCGATTGACAAAAAAAGAAGGATCACGAGGACCCTTCTTTATCGGATTCAATGCTTAGCTTATAAGTTAGCAAATTTTTCTAACAAACGAATCATTTGGCAAGTGAAGCCGTATTCGTTGTCATACCAAGCAACGGTTTTAACTAATTGATAATCCCCAGCAGAAGTAACTTCTGTTTGAGTTGGGTCAAAGATCGAACCTTGAGTTGTTCCGATCACATCGTTTGAAACGATTTGGCGATCATCATAACCAAATGATGGGTTATCAACCGTATGTTTTTTGATTGCTTCGTTGACTTGGTCAGCATCAACTTTTGTTTTCAAAATAGCCACTAATTCAGTCAATGAACCATCAACGACTGGAACCCGTTGAGCGTGACCTTGTAATTTACCATTTAATTCTGGGATAACTAAGCCGATCGCTTTAGCTGCACCAGTTGAATGAGGGATCGTGTTATCAGCTGCTGAACGAGCTGCACGCAAGTTGCCGCCTTTAACTGGTCCGTCTAATAACATTTGAGTTGAAGTATAAGCATGGACTGTGGTCATCGTTCCAACTTCAATCCCGAATTCTTCATTTAAGAAGTAAGCCATTGGAGCTAAACAGTTCGTTGTACAAGAACCAGCAGAGATGATCTTGTCGTCTGTTGTCAATGTATCATCGTTGACATTGTAGACGATCGTTTTCATTTGACCAGCTGGAGCTGAGATTACGACACGTTTTACACCAGCGTCTAAGTGAGCTTTTGCTTTTTCTTCAGAAGTGTAAAATCCAGTACATTCTAAAACGATATCAACACCGTTTTCTTTTGCCCAAGGAATTTTACTTGCATCTGGTTCAGCGTAAACACGAGTTTTTTCACCGTCAACGACGATTGAATCTTCCGTTGCAGTCACTGTACCAGGATAAGTGCCGTGGGTTGAATCGAATTGTAACAATTGAGCCAACATCGTAGGACTTGTTAAGTCGTTGATTGCAACTACTTCAATATCATCTGAAACTTCTTTGATCCGGCGAAATGCCAAACGTCCGATACGTCCAAATCCGTTAATACCTACTTTTACTGTCATAAACAAAAGTTCCTCCTTTTTTCTAACCAAACATGGCGTTTGATTCCTTACATTTTTTATTGTGCCTTGTGTCGCATTTTTTGTCAAAAGATTACACTTGGGTCGTGAAAATAGAAGATTCTGTTCGAAACGGGATGGGGATTCAGTAAGATTTTTTTTAGTAAAGGCTTCAATCGATGGACAATCCGGCAGTTTATAGTAAAATAAATGAGACTTTGTTTAGTGTGGAGATTCAGTAGTCAAGTAAATAAACTAAGGAGGACAACAAATATGTCCATGTTTTTAGATCAAGTAACCATCGATGTCAAAGCTGGTAAAGGCGGCGATGGGATGGTCGCTTTCCGACGCGAAAAATATGTTCCAGACGGCGGACCAGCAGGAGGCGATGGGGGCCACGGCGGGGATGTCATCTTAGTCGTCGATGAAGGCTTACGGACTTTGATGGATTTTCGGTATAACCGGCATTTTAAAGCGACTCCGGGAGAAAACGGCATGAGTAAAGGGATGCATGGTCGCGGTGCGCAAGATACGTATGTCAGTGTGCCACCAGGTACAACGGTACGGGATGCAGACACCGGAGCTTTGATCGGGGATCTGATTGAAAATGGTCAAGAACTCGTCGTAGCCCACGGCGGACGTGGCGGGCGCGGAAACATTCGCTTTGCTTCACCTAAAAATCCCGCGCCTGAGTTAGCGGAAAATGGTGAACCTGGTCAAGAGCGTAAAATCGAATTAGAGTTGAAAGTGTTAGCCGATGTCGGGTTAGTCGGTTTTCCATCAGTCGGAAAATCAACTATTTTATCGGTCATCTCATCGGCTCGGCCGAAGATCGGCGCGTATCATTTCACGACGCTCGTCCCTAATCTTGGGATGGTCGAAACAAGTGATGGCCGGAGTTTTGTCGCAGCTGACTTGCCTGGATTGATCGAAGGCGCATCACAAGGTGTCGGACTCGGCACGCAATTTTTACGACATATCGAACGGACGCGGGTCATCTTACATGTGATCGACATGAGTGGGATGGAAGGACGCGATCCTTATGAAGATTATCAAGCCATCAATCACGAATTAGAATCACATGATCTGCGTTTATTGGAGCGGCCGCAGATCATCGTGGCCAACAAGATGGATATGCCAAACGCCGAGGAAAATCTAAGCGCGTTTAAAGCGCAACTGCAAAAAGATCAACCAGATGAGTTTGCTGATCCGATTCCAGTTTTTGCGATTTCAGCGATCACTAAACAAGGCTTAGAGCCATTGTTGAATGCGACGGCCGATTTGCTGGAGGTAACGCCAGAGTTTCCATTATATGAAGACGAGACAGAAGAAGAAACCGTGCAATACGGCTTCCAATCAGAAGAACCAGAATTTACGATCACGCGTGAACCAGATGCGACTTGGGTCTTGTCAGGTGATAAGATTGAAAAATTATTCAAGATGACAAACTTTGATCACGATGAGACCGTGATGCGTTTTGCGCGCCAATTGCGTTCATTAGGCGTTGACGAAGCGTTGCGTAAACGTGGTGCCAAAGACGGTGATCTTGTCCGGATCGATAAATTTGAATTTGAATTCGTAGATTAATAAAAATAAGGACGATCGAACCTTCAGTTGCCGATCGTCCTTATTTTTTGGTGATTTCAAGTCTAAACCTGTCGAGCTTCACAAACTAGCTTTATTTCTTGTCCGTTTTATTTTTTGAGTGCCAAACGAGTTCGTGAAGCTTTGCTTGACGTTGTAAAAAGAAATCTGTTAAAAGAAGCGTTCCTATTTTTAAAACCGCGTCATTACTGATACACTGGAAGTAAGTAAAATCAATCGAATTTTTTATAAGGAGTGACTAAAATGACCAAACGAGTGATCATCATGAATTTTGAACTTGAATCACAATCTTACCAAGCTTTTTCACGGGTTAAGCGTTTAGCTGCGGAACAAAAGATCAAAGCTGAACAAATGGCGGTCGTGTCCCATACGAACGACGGGCAGCATAATTTTACGATTGAAGACTTTTTAGATTTTACCGGCAACAATAAAAGTGCGACCGGAGGCTTGATCGGGATGTTAGTCGGGATCTTAGGCGGACCGATCGGAATTTTGCTCGGCTGGTTTACTGGCGGGATGATCGGCGCGTCTCAAGATGTCAAAGAAGTCAAAAACGCAGAAGGTATTTTTAAATTTCTGATCGATAAAATCGGAGAAGGTGAGACCGGCTTGATCTTGATTGCAGACGAAGAAGACAATCGTCCTTTGAATCAAGTCGTCATGAATGAATTAGGCGGGGAGATCACGCGGCTTGAATTAGCTGAGGTGGAAGAAGATATCAAAAAAGCCCAAGACTTAGCTCAACAAAAAAAAGCACAGGCTACCGCAGAAAAACCGGCGGATGCTCCGACAGATAGTGACAGCGAGCAATAATAGATTGCATCAGAGCGTAGTTTCTCATAAACTAAAACTACTTTAAAAAGAAAGTTAGGAAAACGATGGAATTAGAATTTTTAGGTACAGGATCAGGAGTTCCGGCTAAACACCGCAATGTCAGCAGTTTAGCTTTGAAATTATTGGCAGAACGCAATGCCATTTGGTTATTTGATTGTGGTGAAGGTACGCAGATGCAGATTTTACGTACAACGATCAAGCCGCGTAAAATCGAAAAAATTTTTATTACGCATCTACATGGGGATCACATTTTCGGCTTGCCCGGCCTACTGAGCAGCCGATCGTTTCAAGGTGGGGATACGCCGTTAGCACTTTATGGACCTCCTGGAGTGGAACAATTCGTTAAAACAGCTTTGCGAGTCTCCCAGACAAAACTCAGTTATCCGATCAGCTATCACGAGCTCAAAGAAGGGATCGTTTTTCAAGATGCGCAATTTAAAGTTGAAGCTCGACTATTAGAGCACGGGATCGCAAGCTATGGCTATCGAATCACGGAAGCTGATCATGAGGGGGCGCTCCAAGTTGAAAAATTACGAGCGCTAGGGATTCCAGAAGGCCCGCTGTTTGGCAAACTCAAACAAGGTCAGACGGTCACTTTGCCAGATGGTCAAGTGATCGATGGCAAAGATTTCGTCGGCGAAAAACGTCAAGGGCGCGTCGTGACGATCTTAGGTGATACGCGGTATACGCAAGCGTCGATTGAATTAGCTAAAAACAGTGATGTGATCGTCCATGAAAGTACGTTTCGTAAAGAGGAGACGAAGATGGCGAAAGCATATTTTCATTCGACGAGTCAACAAGCTGCTCAAGTGGCGCAAAAAGCCCAGGCTAAGCGCCTTGTGTTGACGCATATCTCAGCCCGCTATTTAGCTCAGGCAGCGCATGAATTGGAAAAAGAAGCGCAGGCGGTCTTTCCTAATACGCAAGTCGCTAAAGATTTTGATGAGATCGAAATACCGTTGAAGGAGGAATAGTAGCATGGATTTAAATGGAAAAGTCGTAGTCGTGACCGGTGGTTCAGCCGGTTTAGGGGAACAGATCTGTTACCAAGCGGCTAAAAAAGGTGCGATCATCGTGGCTTGCGCGCGTCGCACGAACTTACTAGAAGCTGTGACGAACCGGTGTGAATCACTGAGTGGCAAACCAGCGTATGGTTTTCAGTTAGATGTTGCAGATCCGGCCAGTGTGGAAAATGTGTTAAATGAGATCTACACGGAAGTCGGAACAGTGGATGTGTTAGTCAATGACGCCGGGTTTGGCGCATTTGAAGAATTTATTCACTTTGACTTGACGCAAGCGAAAAAAATGTTTGAAGTCAATATTTTAGGGATGATGTATTTCACCCAAAAGATCGCAATCGAGATGGTGGCGGCTGGACATGGTCACATCATCAATCTTTCATCGATGGCTGGCAAGATGGCGACAGCTAAATCCAGCGTATATTCTGCCACAAAATTTGCGGTCATCGGTTTTTCAAATGCATTGCGCTTAGAGTTGAAACCAAAAAATGTGTTTGTCACCACCGTTTGTCCAGGCCCAATCGATACGAATTTCTTTGATAAAGCCGATCCCAGCGGCAATTATTTGGCACAGATCGATGCGATCGTGTTAAAACCGGAAAAATTGGCTCGTGAGATCGTCAGCAAAATGGGAACGGCGACCCGTGAGATCAATCGGCCGCGCGTAATGGAAGTGGCTGCTCGCATTTATCAGCTCTTCCCGCAAGTCGGCGATTACTTAGCGGGTAATCTATTTGATTTTAAATAAGGAGCGATTTTCATGAAGACACAGTGGAAAGTGATCGTGGGGTTCATCTTAGTGTTGATCATCGTGATCTTCGCCGTGATGAACAATCAAGCAGTTCCGGTGAACTTTGGGTTTGCGGAAGTTTCTGGACCATTGATCATCATTATTATCGGAGCAGCATTAGTTGGCGCGTTAGTCGTTTTTTTGACTTCCAGTACGACACTGTTTCAGCAAAAAAAGAAGATCAAACAGTTAGATAAATTAATTGCCAGCTATGAAGCAGACAATGAACAAAAACTAGCGGATGAAAAAGAACGGATGCGCCGAGAACAAGAAAATGAACTGGCGACAGTCAAGGCTAATTACGAGACGGCCTTAAAAGAAAAAGAGCAACAGTTGGAAAAACTACAGCCGGCAGCACAAGTAGACACACCTGTTGAAAATGAGCTTCTAACCCCGGCTGAGCCTCCGAAACAACCAGCTCCAAAAGATCAAAAACCGTTAGATTATTACGATTAAAAAGCAGCGAGAAAAAGAACAAAAAAAGATAGCGAGCAAGTTCGGCTCGTAAAGTTTAGCCTATAAGCGTTAAACTTTGATGATCGCCGATGTGCTCGCTTTTTTTGCCGCTTATTTTTTGGGGAAACGGGGAAAAATAAGCTCGTGTGACCAATTTTTTCTTGCTGTCAATTAGCTTTGATTATGCTATAATGGCTCGGTTAGGAGTGTTCATGTGAAAAAAGCAACGTATAATTGGCAAGTAAACCCACAAGAAGTTCCTGCTGACTTCAAAACTGAATTGAAAAATCAAGGCTATAGTGAAGCCTTTATCCAATTAGTCTGGTCCCGCGGGATTCATGATAGCAAAACGTTACAGCACTTTTTGACGGCTTCCATCGATGATCTTCATGATCCTTTTTTGATCCATGATATGGAACGGGCCGTCAATCGAATCCAGCAAGCGATCGTAAATGATGAAATGATTTTAGTTTACGGTGATTATGATGCAGATGGGATCACGAGTACGGCGATTTTAGTCGAGACACTTGAGATGTTAGGCGCCAATGTCGGCTATGTGTTGCCGAATCGGTTCATCCATGGTTACGGGCCCAACCAAGAATTATTCGCGGAAAAAATCGCTGAAGGATACCAATTGATCGTTACCGTAGACAATGGTGTTGCCGGCAATGACGCGATTGCGTTTGCTAATACACAAGGAGTCGACGTGATCGTCACGGATCATCACGAGTTACCACCGGAGTTACCGGAAGCCTTGGCGATCGTCCATCCGCGTCATCCAGCGGGTCAGTATCCATTTGGCGAATTAGCAGGTGCGGGGGTTGCGTTCAAAGTAGCCTGTGCCTTATTAGAAGAAGTACCCTTTGAATTATTGGACTTAGCTTGTTTAGGGACGGTCGCAGATCTAGTGTCCTTGACCGATGAGAATCGAACGATCGTCCAATTGGGATTAGGCGTGATCAAACAAAATCAACGAGTTGGGTTGAATCAATTACTGGCAGTCAGTGGTGTCGATCTCCAAAAAGTTGATGAAACGGCGATCGGTTTTAGTTTAGCCCCGCGGTTGAATGCGATCGGCCGTTTAGGGGATCCTAATCCAGCGGTAGAACTGCTGACGACGTTTGACGAAGAACGGGCATTCCAGTTAGCGACTGAGCTCAACACGATCAATGAAGAACGAAAACAATTAGTTAAACAGACGACTAAAGAAGCTTTAGCGCTGATCGAACCTGATGCGGCGTTTCAATTGATCGCTAAAGCAGATTGGAATCCTGGCATTTTGGGGATCGTGGCGGGCAATGTCGTCAAACAAACTGGGCAGCCGGCAGTTGTACTCGCCATCGACTCCACAACGGGCCAAGCAAAAGGTTCCGGTCGTAGTGTGGAAGGGATCAATTTGTTTGCTGTTTTAGGCGAGTTTCGCGACCAATTCACCCATTTTGGTGGCCATGCAGCTGCCGTTGGTTTGACGCTACCTGTCGCCAACTTGGAAACTGTCCAACAGCAGGTCAATACGTATTTACACGAACATCAATTGACGCAATATTCAGGTACGAACCTCATGATCGATGGCAAATTAGCGCTGAAGGATGCATCGCTAGCGTTAGTGGAAGAGCTGAAACAGTTAGCACCGTTTGGAACAGATAATCCAGCGCCACATTTTTTATTTGAGGCTGCAGAGTTGACTGAAATGCGAAAACTAGGGGCTGAACAACAACATTTGAAATTTTGTTTAGTCGATGATCAGCACACAAAACTTGATGTAATTGCATTTAATTTTGGTGAAGTAGCTGAAGAACTCCAGCAAACGGACACGCAGTTTGTCGGGGATCTAGATATCAATGAATGGAACGGTCATCGGAAAGTCCAATTACAGTTGATCGATTTCAAGGTCGAAGGCTTACAAGTCATTGATCGGCGAGCAAAATATAGTTGGCAGCAAGCACTTGAAGCGGGAAAGACCGTCTATTTGGCTTTTGATCCCGCCAGCAAAAAAATCTTGCCACCAGAAAAACGCGCCGCGGTAGTTACGTACGATAATACGCCGGAATTAATCGAAGAACTCGTGGACTGCGAACAATTAGTCGTCTTAGATTGTCCAGCTGAACGTGCAGTTTTAAAAGAACTTGTTTCGACTAGCTCCTTGAAACGAATTTATTTGTTCCTTTACAGTCGAGAAGAAGCTTATTTGAATGGGATGGCTAGTCAGCAACAATTCGCTGCACTGTACAAATTTTTCCAAAAATATCCGCGGGTCGATGTTCGTTATAAGCTGAAAAATATTTCGAATTTTTTAAGAATCTCAGAAAATCTGCTGGTCTTCATGATTCACGTGTTTTCTGATTTGAAATTTGTTACAATAGAGGACGGCGTTTTACAATTAGTAGAGCAACCCGCCAATCGTTCAATCGAAGAAAGTCACGTCTATCAAAAACGATTGCACCAAATCGAAAGTGAAAAATTTTTACTTTTGAGTGATATCAAAACAATAAGAAACTGGTTGAAGGACTAGGAGGATTTTGAAATGGATTTAAAAGATTATGTAGCAAGTATTCCAGATTACCCTAAAAAAGGGATCGTGTTCCGCGATATCTCGCCTTTAATGGCAGACGGCGAAGCTTACCGAGAAGCGACAAAGCAGATCGTGGACTATGCCAAAGAAAGACAGATCGATATGATCGTAGGACCAGAAGCACGCGGTTTTATCGTTGGGTGTCCAGTCGCCTTTGAACTAGGGATCGGATTTGCACCAGTCAGAAAACCAGGAAAATTACCTCGGGAAACGATCGAAGTCGAATATGACAAAGAGTACGGGACAGATGTGCTGACTTTACACAAAGACGCCATCAAACCTGGCCAACGTGTCTTAGTGATCGATGATCTGTTAGCAACTGGTGGAACAGTGAAAGCTACGATCGACTTAGTAGAAAAACTAGGTGGTGTCGTCGTGGGCTGTGCCTTTTTGATCGAATTAGATGAATTACACGGGCGCGATAAGATCAAAGGTTACGATATTTTGACGTTGATGGATTATTAAAAAAGGAAGTTGCGATTTTCGCAACTTCCTTTTTTAATGGTGAGAATCGATCTGTTCGATGTAGTGATAATCCTCAAAATAATATTCATCTGTGGTCTGTGATTCAGCACTGTCTTTTTGAGTGAGCTTTGACCGGTGTTCCTGATCATACTTTCGTTCATCCCACAGCATGAACCAAACAATGAACAGTCCCGAAAAGAAAATGATCGTGACAACTGAACCTAGCTGGCCGATCAAAGTTCCTAGCAACAAAAAAACAATGACTAAACCAAATCTTTTGACTGCTTTCATAACTCTCTCCTATAACAAGCCTTGTGCTTTAATAAATATGATTGCGATAAAGTCCAATCACTTTACCTAAGATCGTGATATCACTTAAAATGATCGGCGCTAATTGATCGTTTTCTGGCTGTAGACGAATGTGATCGGCTTCTTTGTAAAATCGTTTGCACGTCGCTTCATTTTCATCAGTCATCGCGATAATGATCTCGCCATTTATGGCACTAGATTGTTTGCGAACGATAACGTGATCGCCATCATAGATCCCGGCATTGATCATACTTTCACCGCGAATCGTCAACATGAACAAACTACCTTCTTCACTAGCTAGATCAGGCGGTAGTGGGAAAAAGTCGGCTGCTTCTTCAACCGCTAAAATCGGTTCGCCCGCTGTCACGACGCCTAACATCGGAATGATCTGCGGGGTCACGCCGATCTTTTCTAGGCCCAGCGCAGTCAATTCGATCGCCCGCGGTTTCGTTGGGTCACGCTGGATCAACCCTTTTTTTTCTAAGCGTGCTAAATGCCCATGCACGGTTGAAGTGGAAGATAAACTGACCGCTTTGCCGATCTCGCGAACTGTCGGCGGATAGCCCTTTGCTTCGACGCGTTCATGGATAAAACGCAAAACTTCTAATTGTTTGGTTTCTGTTTTCTTGGCCAAATCTTGCACCTTCTTTCTTTTTTTCAGTGTAGCATAACCCAAAATATAATTCAAACGTTTGTTCGCCTATTTTTCTTTTCTTTTTTTTAGACGGTTGTTGTATAATGAGAAACGGAAGCGAGGTGTTCAGATGATCTCAGATGAAAAAATCGCGCGGATCAATCAACTAGCAAAAAAGAAAAAGACAGACGGATTGACCCCCGAAGAAGTTAAAGAACAAAAACATTTGCGGGAAGAATATTTAGCTGAATTCCGAACAGGGATGCGGCATCACATCGAAGGCATGAAAATCGTAGATCCAGCTGGCAAAGATGTCACGCCAGAAAAATTGAAGCAGATCCAAAAAGAAAAAGGACTGCACCACCGCAAGTAACGGAGTAAAAGAGCGCAGACTTGAAAAATTTCGGCGCACTACCGCTATTTTCGACTAGCGGTTCTTCTGATTGCATTGCATTATAAAATCGGTTACAATCATTTTAGTAATAAAAGTATTTGTCACCAAAAAGGAGGATCTTTATTTTGTTCGATAAAACTGATCAATTAGGCGTGAATACCATTCGTACATTAAGTATCGAGGCGATCCAAAAAGCGAAGTCCGGTCATCCTGGTCTGCCGATGGGGGCTGCTCCAATGGCGTATGCTTTATGGACGAAACATTTAAATATCAATCCTGCGACTTCATTGAACTGGCCAAATCGCGACCGTTTCATCTTATCTGCTGGTCACGGTTCAGCGATGCTTTATAGTTTGTTACACTTAGCCGGGTACAAAGTTTCAATTGAAGACCTAAAAAATTTCCGCCAATGGGATAGCTTGACTCCAGGGCATCCAGAATATCATCATACCGATGGCGTGGAAGCAACGACGGGGCCATTAGGTCAAGGGGTTTCCATGGCAGTCGGAATGGCGATGGCAGAAGCTCATCTAGCTGCGACGTATAACCGTGATAGTTTCAATGTGATGGATCATTATACGTATTCGATCGTGGGCGATGGGGACTTGATGGAAGGTGTCTCACAAGAAGCTAGCTCGTTAGCCGGTCATTTAAAATTAGGGAAATTGATCGTTTTATATGATTCAAATGAAATCTCATTGGATGGTCCAACCTCTAAAGCTTTTACTGAAAATGTCGGTGCCCGCTATGAAGCTTATGGTTGGCAACATATTTTAGTCAAAGACGGCAACGACTTAGAAGCGATTAGTGAAGCAATCGAAAAAGCGAAAGCTGAAACTGAAAAACCAACGTTAATCGAAGTGAAAACAGTGATCGGGTATGGTGCGCCGAACGAAGGGACCCATAAAGTTCACGGTTCACCGATCGGAGCTGAAGGGATCAAAGCTGCGAAAGCTGTTTACGGTTGGGAATATCCTGATTTTACCGTACCAGCTGAAGTAGCAGAACGCTTTAAAGCTGCAATCCAAGATAAAGGGGCGCAAAGTGAAGCTGCGTGGAATGAGATGTTCAAAAACTACGCGCATGATTACCCAGAATTAGCCGAACAATTTAAAACTGCCTTTGCCGCTAAATTACCAGCGGATTGGGATAAAGCTTTACCTGTTTATGAAGAAGGTACTGCCCAAGCTAGCCGTGTTTCTAGTAAAGAAGCGATCCAAGCAATCGCAAAAGCAGTCCCTAACTTCTGGGGAGGCTCAGCTGATTTATCTGGTTCTAATAACACGACGATTGCCGATGAAAAAGAATTCCAGCCTGGTTCGTATGAAGGCCGTAATATTTGGTTTGGTGTCCGAGAATTTGCGATGGCTGCTGCCATGAATGGGATCCAATTACATGGCGGGACTCGCGTGTACGGCGGGACATTCTTTGTCTTTACCGATTACTTACGGCCAGCGATCCGCTTGTCTTCACTCCAAGGTGTACCTGTGACCTATGTCTTGACGCATGACTCGGTAGCTGTTGGGGAAGATGGCCCGACCCATGAACCAGTTGAGCAATTGGCAAGTGTCCGCTCGATGGTAAATGTTCAAGTGATCCGGCCAGCTGACGGGAATGAAACGACAGCTGCTTGGAAAGTTGCGATGGAAACAAATGATAAGCCAACGCTTTTAGTTTTATCAAGACAAAACTTACCTGTTTTACCAGGTAGCAAAGACAACGCCCAAGCCGGTGTTGAAAAAGGTGGCTATGTGATCTCGAAAGCCCAAACAGATACTCCAGCTGGGATTTTGATCGCAACTGGTTCCGAGGTCAACTTAGCAGTCGAAGCACAAAAAGTTTTACGCGAACAAGGTCAAGATGTTTCGGTCGTCTCGCTACCAAGCTTTGATCGGTTTGAAGCGCAATCAACCGAATATAAAGAAAGCGTCTTACCAAAAGCCGTAACGAAACGTTTGGGGATCGAAGCTGCTAGTTCATTTGGCTGGGAACGCTATCTTGGTGATCACGGTAAAATGATCAGTATCGATCATTATGGCGCTTCAGCACCAGGAGACTTAGTCTTAGAAAAATTTGGTTTTACGGTCGACAACGTGGTCGATACATTCAAACAAATCTAGTGCAAAAACTAGCTGGTTGACTGCCAGCTAGTTTTTTTATTTTGTTTTAGAAGAACGATTTTTGTTTTCAGAAAAGCTTGCTTCTCGTTTTATTGATTGTTTCAATAACGAATGTCTCAGAAGTTTATTTTTGAAAACTGTAACTTATATTTCATTTTAATTGCAATGATATGAAGCTTCTGTGATTCCATTGTTTTGCGGTTTGTTTTTCCGTATACTCATTTCCTGTAAGCAAGAAATAAATTTTCATTAGAAAAAATTGTTGGAGGAATAAGATGAATCAGGAGAAGACACGAAGCGCGAAACATTTGGTTAAACAAACGAAAAAAGAGATGCTGATCAAAGCACTTCCTTTATTAGTATTAGGTTTTATCATCACACCAGCAGTCGGGTTATTAGAAACGGCGCAAGTCGCACAAGTTGAAGCGCAGGCGGCTGAAGTTGCTCCAGATCGGCAAGCGTTGATCGAGCAATTTGGAACTTCTGCTCAAAAAGCAGCAGCTGATAAAGATCTCTACGCTTCGGTGATGGTAGCCCAAGCGTTATTAGAAACAGGTTTCGGTTCTTCTGGTTTATCACAAGCTCCTTATTATAATTTATTCGGGGTCAAAGAATACGGGAATGATCCCGCCGTTCAAATGGCAACGAAAGAATACTTGAACGGACAATGGACGACTGAAAATGCGTCATTTGCTGCGTATAACAGTTATGAAGAATCATTTGCTGACCATGCGGATCTTTTACACACTGAAGCTTATAAAACGTCATGGAAAAGCCAAGCAGCTGATTATCAAACGGCTGCTAACGCATTAACTGGACATTATGCAACTGACCCTGACTATGGGACGAAATTGATCTCAATGATCGAAACATATGACCTAGCACGTTTTGATAATGCACCCGCGGCAACTGCTCCTGCACCCGCACAGCCTGCTAAAGTTGAAGCACCTGCGACTTACACCGTGAAAACAGGTGACACGTTAAGTCAGATCGCCAAAGAAAAGAATCTTTCGGTCGAACAATTGATCGAAAAAAATCAATTGAGTGATCACGTGATTTTTGCAGGTCAAACGCTCAACTTCTAATTGAATAAGTCGAAATCCTCGCTTGACCACGATTATTCCGCTATCATAGTTGAAAAGAACTATCATAGGAGGAATGATCGTGGTCAAAATTTTTGATTCTATTACAGAAACGATCGGTAACACACCGATCATCAAACTCAATCGCCTAGCTAAAGATGGGGCTGAGGTGTTTGTTAAAGTCGAGTCTTTCAACCCAGGTGGAAGTGTGAAAGATCGGATCGCCTTGAGTATGATCGAAGCAGCAGAAGCCGCGGGCACGTTAAAAGCTGGTGGTACGATCGTCGAACCGACTTCAGGTAATACCGGTGTCGGACTTTCGATGATCGGGGCAGCAAAGGGCTATCACGTCGTCATCGTGATGCCTGATACGATGAGTATCGAACGCCAAAAGTTGATGAGCGCTTATGGGGCAGAATTAGTGTTAACGCCTGGAGCTGATGGCATGAAAGGTGCAATCGCAAAAGCCGAAGAACTAGCAGAAAAAAATGGCTGGTTCTTACCGGAACAATTTGATAACCCAGCCAATCCCAAAGTCCATGAAGAAGTCACTGCAAAAGAGATCACAGATGCATTTGGGAAAAATGGGTTGAGTGCGTTTGTCGCCGGCGTAGGAACGGGTGGCACGATCACAGGTGTCGGTAAAGAACTAAAACGAGTGTATCCGGTGATCAAAGTCTATGCGGTCGAACCAAAAGAATCAGCGGTTTTAGAAGGAGAAGCGAGTGGTCCCCATAAAATCCAAGGTATCGGAGCAGGCTTTGTGCCAAAAGTTTTAGATACCAGTGTATATGATCAAGTCATCCCGATCACTGGTGAAACTGCAATGAAAACCGCCCGCCAAAGTGCTAAACAAGAGGGGCTTTTAGTCGGGATCTCATCTGGGGCTGCGATCGCGGCAGCGTTGCAAGTTGCTAAAGAATTGACTCCGCAAGATAAAGTGCTTGTGATTTTACCAGATAATGGTGAACGCTATTTGTCGACTGAATTATTCAAGTAAAGCTTAATTTTTCACGGTGCAGTCGCTGGGTTGTGAATGAACGCTAGCTTTTCTTAACAAAGAATAGTATCATTTAATAAAAGTTATAAATAAGAGAGGTTACGATCATGGGAAATAGCGCAGTTGAGCATGCGGTAGAAAATTTAAAGCAAGCTAAAGTCCGGATCACACCACAACGTTATGCGATCTTGGAATATTTGATTGAACACCATAGTCATCCGACTGCTGATGAGATTTTCAAAGCGTTGGAAGAACGTTTTCCTAACATGAGTGTGGCTACGGTCTATAATAACCTGCGACGCTTTGTGGAGATCGGTTTAGTTCAAGAGATGAGTTACGGTGATGCAGCGAGCCACTTTGATTACAGCAGCCACAAACATTATCATGCGATCTGTACGAACTGTGGCAAGATCGAGGACTTTTTTTATCCTGGATTAGAAGATGTCGAGATGGCTTCTAGCCAATTGACCGGTTATCAGATCACGGAACACCGACTAGAAGTTTACGGCCTGTGTCCAGACTGTCAAGCGCTTTTAGGCGATCACTAAATGTGGTCGTCTTTTTTTATAGTTTGTTGAGTAATTCAATATAGTTTGAAAAGTTTAAAGTGAATTTAGACGCAAATTGAATGCGATCCATTAAGTTGATTAGAAAATTAAAGTTGAACAAATATTTTTGTTTTGTCCTAAGTTTGTCATTTTCAAGATAACAGAAAGGACTCAAAAAAGTCGCTGAAATGTATGGTTGATCACAAATTTTTGGTGTGAACATTTTGTACAAACTAATGGGCAAAAGTGTTTTTTCTTAAGTCTATACCTGTGATTTACTAAATTTAAAATTAAATAACGATAATAGAAAAATCGTTTTCATTGGCTCTTTTTTGACGCTGTGATATAGTAAACATGGTTGAAAAAGAACTAAACAAAATTGTTAATAGGAGTGGTCAATTGTGAAAATTGGAGTAATTAAAGATCCAAAACAAGGTGAAGCACGGGTCGGGATGACACCCGAAAACGTAAAAATCTTAGTCGATGCTGGTAATGAAGTTTTAGTCGACGACAATGCTGGTGCAGGATCTGGATTTACAAATGAACAATACGTTGAAGCAGGTGGGAAAATCGTCGATACAGATACTGCCTGGACAGCTGAATTGATCGTAAAAGTTAAAGAACCAATGGAAAGCGAATACCACTATTTCAAAAAAGGTCAAATCATTTGGGGCTTCTTACATTTAGCTGCCAACAAACCATGTGTCGAAAAAATGATGGAAGTCGGCGTGACGGCTTTATCTGGTGAAAATATTTCCATCGATGGCGTCTTGAAATTATTGAAACCAATGAGTGCTATCGCTGGTCGTCGTGCAGTTAACTTAGGTCAATACTATTTAGAAAAACAACACGGTGGGGAAGGAATCTTACTTCCAGGGATTGAAGGCGTTGAAGCTGGAACGATCGTGATCTTAGGTGGCGGTAACGCAGCTGAAAATGCAGCCGATATGGCAGTTGGCATTGGTTGTCACGTCATTATCTTGGAAGTCAATGAACATCGGATCCAAGAATTAAAAGATCGTTACAAAGATCATAACGTTGATGTGTTCGTTTCAAATACTGAAAACTTGGAAGAAAAAATCAAAGAAGCAGATGTTTTCATCTCAACTGTCTTGATTCCAGGGGCTAAGCCACCAAAATTAGTTAAAGAATATATGGTTGAATCAATGAAACCAGGTAGTGTTATCGTCGATATCGCAATCGATCAAGGTGGTACGGTTGAAACGATCGACAAACCAACGAACCATGCTGATCCAGTCTTTACGAAGTATGGTGTAATCCATTACGCAGTACCAAATATGCCAGGTGCAACACCACGTACAGCTACGATCGCATTAGCAAAAGGCAATATTTCATTCTTGAAAGAAATCGGTGAAAAAGGCTTAGAAGCAGCTTTGAAAGCTGATGAATCACTAGTTTCTGGCTTAAGCATTTACAACGGCAAAGTCGTTTCTAAAGCATTAGCTGATTCGATTGATGTCGATTATACCGAAGTGGGAGATGTATTGTAATGACCAAAGACATGGAAAAATTACCAGTAACAATTGAAGACATCCACGAAGCCAAAAATGTCGTGAAACAATATGGACGGGTAACCCCATTGATCCAATCGATGTTTTTAACTGCACAAACTGGCGGCCAAGTATTCTTGAAATTGGAAAACATGCAATTGACTGGCTCGTTCAAGTTCCGAGGTGCCTTCAATAAGATCGCACATTTGTCACAAACTGAAAAAGACAGAGGTGTCATCGCGGTCTCTGCTGGTAACCATGCACAAGGAGTCGCATTGACTTCTAAATTATTAGGCATCGAAAGTACGATCGTCATGCCTGAAACGGCACCAAAAGCCAAAGTTGAAGCAACAGAAGGCTATGGTTCAAAAGTGATTTTACATGGTTCAGGCTTTGATGAAGCTAAGGCTTACTGTGAAAAGATCGTTGAAGAAACTGGCGTTACGTACATCCCGCCTTATGATGACGAATGTGTCATGGCTGGACAAGGTACGATCGGACTTGAAATTCTTGATCAAATCTGGGACGTAGATACTGTCTTAGTACCCGTTGGCGGTGGCGGTTTGATTTCAGGGATCGCAGTTGCCATGAAGACATTTAATCCACATATCAATATCATCGGTGTCCAAGCAGAAAATATCCATGGGATGACGGCCTCTTATGAAGCTGGCAAGATTGTTGGCCATAAAGAAGGCACAACGATCGCGGATGGCTGTGCGGTGGAATACCCAGGTAACTTGACTTTTGACGTCGTAGAAGCTTTAGTCGACGATATGGTCACAGTTTCTGAAACCGAGATCGAACTTGCGATGAAAGATTTGATCCAACGGACGAAAATCGTCGTTGAAGGTGCCGGTGGCTTAGCAACAGCTGCTATTTTAGCCGGTAAAGTGGACAAATATGTCAACGGCAAAAAAGTCGTTGCTGTCGTATCTGGCGGGAACGTCGATTTGAAACGGATCACTGACGTTATCGGCCATATGTCAGTTGCGAACGAATTGAAATAATTGAGAATTTCACAAAAAAGAGATGGTTGTTACCATCTCTTTTTTTGTTATAAAAAATGAAAAAATGATGATAAACAGCCGGATTTGTGAGCAGTTTAGCTTATTTTATTGAGTGATTTTGGTATAATCTATTTGTGCAATGATTTGCAACAAATAATTATTCTAAAGAAAAGAGGCTGTTTATGAAAGTAGTAGTTGTAGGCTGTACACATGCGGGAACTGCCGCCATCAAAAATATTTTAAGTACGCATCCTGAAGCTGAAGTAACCGTTTTCGAACGGAATGATAATATTTCTTTTCTATCTTGTGGAATCGCTTTATATGTCGGTGGTGTCGTAAAAGATCCAGCGGGCTTATTTTATTCCAGCCCCGAAGAATTAGCAAAATTAGGCGCAACCGTTCACATGGAGCACAATGTTACTGAGATTGATCCAAAAGCAAAACAAGTGACGGCGAAAGATTTGAAAAGTGGAGCAGTATCAACTGTTGAATATGATAAATTAGTCATGACTACCGGTTCTTGGCCGATCATCCCACCAATTCCTGGAATCGACAGCAAAAATGTGTTGTTGTGCAAAAATTATAACCAAGCAAAAGAGATCATCGCAAAAACAGATGACGCGAAAAAAGTTGCTGTTGTCGGCGGCGGCTACATCGGGATCGAATTGGTCGAAGCCTTTGCTGAAAAAGGAAAAACGGTGACTTTGATCGATGGCCTTGATCGAATTTTAAATAAATATTTAGATAAACCATTTACGGACTTGTTAGAAAAAGAATTACAAGCGCAAGGGATCACGTTAATGTTAGGCGAAAATGTGAGTGAATTTATCGCCGATGACAATGGCTATGTCAAACAAGTGACCACAGCCAGTCAAACAGTGGAAGCAGACTTAGTCATTTTATGTGTTGGTTTCCGGCCGAACACCGAACTTTTAAAAGGTAAAGTTGAGATGTTACCAAATGGCGCAATCAAAGTCGATGAATATATGCAAACGAGTGACCCAGCTATTTTTGCAGCAGGTGATTCAGCCGTTGTCCACTACAATCCAACAAATGAAGAACGCTATATCCCACTTGCGACGAATGCGGTTCGCCAAGGGATGTTAGTTGGCCAAAACTTAACGGAGAAAAAAATGAAATACCGTGGGACACAAGGGACTTCTGGTTTGTATCTATTCGGTTGGAATATCGGCTCGACTGGATTGACAAAAGAAGCGGCAGCTGCCAGCAACTTAGCAGTCAACGTGACGGTGATGGAAGACAACTACCGACCTGAGTTCATGCCAACGACTGAAAAGATCTTGATGGAATTAGTCTCTGAAAAAGACACGAACCGAATCGTTGGCGCCCAATTTATTTCGAAATACGATGTGACGCAATCGGCAAACACGATGTCTTTAGCGATCCAAAATAAGATGACGGTTGAAGACCTCGCGTTAGCTGATTTCTTCTTCCAACCGCATTTTGACCGTCCATGGAATTACTTGAATATCTTGGCACAACAAGCGTTAACTGAGATCAACGAGTAAATTGCCAGCAGTCACTAGACACCGCTCGATTTGGGCGGTGTTTTTTTGCTTTCAAAAAAAGAATCGTGTAAACTTAACAACGATAGGAGGTTTTGAGTTTGTTAGAGTTACCTGATTATTTAAATGCTGGGCAGACGGTCCTTTCTAATCTCGTCTTACAAAAATACCACGACTTGGGTCTTTCTACAGCTGAATTTATGCTGTGGTTACAATTATATAGCCGAAATCAAGCAGGAGATCTTTTTCCAGATCTAAATGAAATTGCTCAAGCGATGGGGCAAACGCCGGCCCAAGTTTATGAGCTGCTGGCAAGATTAGAAGCAGGCGGTTTTTTAACTATCGAGACGCAGAAAAATGCGGAAGGCAAACAAAGTGACCGTTATAACTTACTGCCTTTATTTGACAAGCTGGCTGATTTGAAACAATTGGAAAGTTTCCAACAAGCCGAACAATCTGAAGAGCAAGCGGTCAAACAAATGTATCAAAATATCGAGCAGGAGTTTGGCCGTCCGCTAACGGCGATTGAATACCAAGAAGTCGGTTACTGGTTGAACGATGACCATTATTCGCCTGAATTGATCAATTTAGCGTTACGGGAAGCAGTCTTAAATCAAGCATTTAGTTTCCGTTATATGGAACGGATCTTATTGGATTGGGCTAAGAAAAATATTCAGTCAAAAGAGCAAGTGTTAGAAGAAAAAAAACGACGGGATCAAGCGATCATGCAAAAAAAAGAAATTGCGGGAACGAAAGAATTACCAAAAGTCTCATTGTATAATTGGTTGGAAGGAGAAAATTCTGATGCTGAGTAAAGCACAAACGATGGAAGCAATCGAACGGATGTATACGATGTTTCCTGAAGCCCATGGAGAACTCCGCTCACGAACTCCCTTTCAGTTGTTGATCGCGGTGATCTTGAGCGCGCAAGCAACGGATGTCTCCGTCAATAAAGCAACGCCAGCGCTATTTGCGGCTTACCCAACCCCAGCAGCGTTGGCTGAAGCGCCGCTGGAAGATGTGATTGAGAAAATTCGGACGATCGGGCTATACCGCAATAAAGCTAAAAATATCAAAGCGTGTTCAGCGATGCTGCTGACCGATTTTGCTGGAGAAGTGCCTAAGACTCGCGAGGAACTGGTACGCTTGCCGGGAGTCGGACGCAAAACTGCTAATGTAGTTTTAGGGGACGCTTTTGGTATTCCGGCGATTGCGGTGGATACCCATGTCGAGCGGGTCTCAAAACGGTTGCGGATCTGTAAATTAAAAGCTTCTGTCTTAGAAGTTGAAGAAACATTGATGAGAAAAGTACCACGTGACTTGTGGGTCAAGACGCATCATACGATGATTTTTTTCGGGCGCTACCATTGCTTGGCTCGTAACCCAAAATGTGCGATCTGTCCTTTGCTAGATCTTTGTCAAGACGGCAAAGAACGCATGAAAAAAGCGCAAGTGAAAAAATAATAAAAATGCCTTGTGAGCGTAGTCTCACAAGGCATTTTTATTGAGAATTGTTCTATTGAGCAGGTTGCTGACCACCACCATTACCAGCTGGAGGTGTCACAGCACCGCCACCAGTATTGCCACCGCCGTTACCGTTACCACCAGTGCCGCCGTTACCAGCCGGTGGCGTTCCACCACCGCCCGTCCCGCCAGCACCATTGCCCCCTGGATTGTTGCCGGCATTGCCGTTATTATTGTTGCCAGCTGGAGGTGTCACGGCACCGCCGCCGTTATTGTTACCTGAATTGTTGCCGGTGCCACCGTTATTAGTTGGTGGTACATAATTATTGTTGCCGTTGTTGTTAGTCGTATTGCCGCCACCAGTACCATTATAATTTGGAGTAGTAGGTGCAGAGGACTGTGGTGTTTGATTGTAGGATTGACTGGCAGAACTGGCAGGCGCTTGATAACTTGGTGATACTGAACTAGTCCCGCCATTGTTATAATTATTGTAATGATTATAGTTGTTTGTTTTCGGTTGTGTTTGAGCCGGAACTTGTGGCGCTGCATTATCTTGAGGAGCATCTTTGAAATACAATTCATTCCCGACCCGTACAAGATCTTCTGGCAGCTGCCAATCGTTATTAGGCAAGTTTTCAGCTAGGTAAGCCATCATTTGACGGTACACATCTGAAGCGATCATATTGGATTTCGCGCTCATTGGACGCATCCGATCGTTATAGCCGGTCCAAATCGATAAAGATTTCAAGGTGGTAAAGCCACTGAACATCACATCCGGAGCAAGGTCGGCTTCCGTGCTATCGATTTTTTTCAATTCGTCGTCAGTATAATTGGAAGTCCCAGTCTTTCCAGCTTGGAAAAGATTAGGGATTTGAGCATTCGTTCCGGTTCCTTGTGAGATCACATCTTTTAAAACATCAGTCAGCATATAAGCTGTCCCAGGTTCCATGGCTTTTTGTCCACTAGGTTCAAAGGATTGTTCTGTGCCGTCTTGGTAACGAACTTTATTGACATATTGAGGTGCAAAGTAAGTGCCACCATTTGCGATCGCAGAATAAGCGGCCGCCATTTTTTCACTTGAAATACCATATTTCGTGCCAGATTGTTCATTTGTGTTACTAGAGATGGCGTTGGATTGTTCAATTTGTTTATATTCAATCCCCAGTCTTTTTAAAAACTCTGAAACGCGCTCGGGACCGACTTCATTGTATAACTTGACTGCTGGTACGTTGCGGGATTCATACAACGCTTTGCGCAACGTGATATTGCCCATAAAACGATTGTCCCAGTTTTTGACTTCGGTGTCAGTGTGCTGGTATTTGTAAGGTTCGTCTTTGATCATCGTGCCAGTTGATTTTTTTAAAAACTCAAAGGCCGGACCATAATCGGTGATCGGTTTGACGGTTGAGCCAAAGTCACGATGGGTATTGACTGCCAGATTATTTCCTAAGTAAACATCATCTGGGACGTTTCGACCGCCGATCTGAGCGGTGACTTTACCATTGCCGACATCCATCAAAGTGGCTGCTACTTGTAGATCTTGATCAGGGTATTGAACATATTGATTCGTATTGACGATCTCATACAAACGTTTTTGAGCCGCTAAATCTAAGTTAGTATAAATATCTAAGCCATCTGTGTACACGTTTTTTCCAGTTTTAGCTTGGACTTCGTGGATGACTTCTTTGACATAGTTGTCGACGACTTTTCGATCACGATTTTCAGTATGCAGTGGCTGCAGATCTGTTTGCACGGGTACTTTGACGGCGGCATCATATTCTTTTTGCGAGATCTTTTGGTTATCTAGCATCGTATACAAGACGATATCGCGTCGCTCTTTCGCCTCTTTGGGGTGTAAATAAGGATCATATGAATTTGGCGCTTGCGGCATTCCAGCAAGCAGAGCTGTCTGTGCCAGATTCAATTCAGCTAATGGTTTGCCGAAATACGTTTTAGCGGCTGTTTGCATGCCGTACATTCCGTTGGCCATGTAGACTTTGTTGATATAATACGTTAAGATCTCTTGCTTGGATTTTTTCTTTTCTAGTTTCAATGCTAACCAAGCTTCTTGGGCTTTACGTTTGATGTTTCGGTCAGCTGATTTGGTTGAGAAAAACGAAAGCTTGATCAATTGCTGGGTCAACGTACTGCCACCTTGCAATCCGCCAGAAGAAACGTTGTGTAAAGCTGAGCTGGCAATGCGGACCGGATCAATCCCATCATGCTTATAAAAGCGTTGGTCTTCTACGGATACGATCGCATCTTTTAATGACTGTGGAATCGTATCTTTGGTTGCTTTTTCGCGTTTTTCAGCGCCTAGATCTTCAAACAAATCACCGTTTAATGCGTATAGTTTAGATGAAGCGGTCGCATCGAGCCGCTTTTCACTCAGCTTCGGTGCGGAATTGGCGTAATAAGCAAATAGACCGACACCTGCTAGTAAGCAGAGACAAAAAAAAGCTACGATCCCTAACAAAATCTTTTGCCAAGTTTTGAGCGAGCGCCTAGTGTGTTTTTTGGTTTTTGGTTGGTTCGTTCGGGAGAATCTTTTCATCAGTTAGTTGCTCCTTTGCTGAATGTATTCGTCGACTGCGATCAAATAAGGAATCCGCGGTGCGATTTTGGACGGGATCTCGATGCCCTCATGCTCAATGATCGCTAAAGGCAATGATTTTTTACCAGTCGCTTGCTCGTCCCAATAAGTAAGCAGGCGATCACTAGGAAAGAAGAAACAGCGATTCAAACTAGAAAACCACAGCAAGACAAAACAGATTCCCGCTTGCGCTAGACATTTGCGCATGTGTGTGATCTGATGTTCATGAAAGTTTTTAAAGGGAAATGACGCTTTGTTTTTTGTTTCCTTTGCTTCAAAGTCTAAATAATAGCCGCGGTAAACACCGTTGTAATCCGTAGTAGAGGGTTGACGAAAATAAGCTTCTTTGATCACGGCCGCACTACGTTTCGGGTAATCGACTTTGACGATCTGCAAAGGGGTTGGCTTTTTATGAACGACCGCGATATCATGATTTAAATAATAGACATTGCTTTCGTTGATCGCTTCTTCAAAGTTCATGCCACGATTGGCAAATGTTGTTTTATGTTGTTTAGCTGTCTGGTTTTTTTTGGCGAATGGCTGGCCATTCGGATAGTGGATTGCCACGTTCATCACACTCCTAATTGGTATTATAACAAAAAAAGCTGGACTTTTAGAGAGGAGTTTTAATTTCATGGAAGAAACTGTCAAGAAATTATATATCACAGGTTATCAAAGTTATGAGTTGGGGATTTTTAATGAAAAAGACCCAAAATTGCAAGTCATTAAAAAAGTTTTAAAAAACGAAATCAAAAATTACGTTGAAAATGGACTCGAGTGGGTGATGGTAGCTGGAGGGCTGGGAATAGAATTGTGGGCCGGGGAAGTCGTGGCGGAATTGAAACCGACTTATCCTGAACTAAAACTCGCTTTGATTTTGCCTTTTGCAGATTATGGGAATCAATGGAACGAAAAAAATCAATTGCTGTTGACAGAAGTTAAAACACAAGCTGATTTTTGTGATTCAGTCAGCCATGAACCCTATAAAAATCCCGGACAGTTCAAAAATTTGACGACTTTTCTTTTAGCCCATACGGATGGCGCTTTGATCGTTTACGATGAAGAATTTCCGGGAAAACCGAAATATTTTCTATCAGCTGCTCGAAAAGTTCAGGAAACGAAGCCTTATTCGATCCAATCTATCACGATGGATGACTTAGAAAATGCAATCTTTGACGATTCCGTTTGATTTCCCGTGAAATATCGGCTAGAATGAAAAAGAAAGCTATTGAATGATGTTAACGAGGTGAACAAAATGGCGGATGTAATCTATACTCCCAATGACATTTTAGAACAAGAATTCAAAACCAAAATGCGCGGGTATGATCCGATCGAAGTCGATGAATTTTTAGATAATATCATTAAAGATTACGAGACTTACGGCAAAGAGATCGCGGATTTAAAAGCAGAAAACGAACAGTTGAAAGCTAAAGTCCAACAAGCTGAAAAATCAGTGGAACCAGCACCTTCGCGGGTTAAAGAAGTTCCAAAAAGTTCGGCAGTAACGAACTTTGATATTTTGAAACGATTGTCTAATCTAGAGCGCGAAGTATTTGGCAAAAAGTTAGACCAACAACAGCACGTGCAAGCAACGCGTACCTCAGCAAATGATGATTTTAAAAATAATTACTCACAAGCTGATGACGACGACAATGAAAAGACACGGCAATTTTAATTTGAACAGCTTTGCAATTTTCGGGTGATCGCGGCTAGACTTGCGCTAGCTGAGGAAAGTCCATGCTCGCACAGACTGCGATGTCTGTAGTGTTCGTGCTTAGCGAAACCATAAGCTAAGGTACCTTTACGGTAACGGCAGAAAAAAAAGCTACGGAGCGATCTATGCTTGAGTATTCTTGAAAAGTGCCACAGTGACGAAGCATTTTGGGAAACTAAAATGGTGGAACGCGGTAAACCCCTCGAGCGAGCAACCCAAACAATGGTAGGGGCGCTTTTTCTAAGGAAATGAACGATGAAAGAGCCGGTGAGAACCGGAGATAGATGATTACCACGCGACTAGCTTCCCTGAGTTAGTCAGACGTACAAAACATGGCTTACAGAAAATTGCAGCATTCAGGGGAACCTTCCAACATTGTTGTGAAGGTTTTTTTTATCGAATCTAGCTAGTTGAACGTAATTTTTTAGGAATGAAGCTGTTCAGCCGTCATTTAGGGAAATAAAAAAACACTTAAAGGAGTTTATTATGAAAGAATATCAATTGATCGCTACGGCGGCAAGTGGAATCGAGGCACTGGTGGGCAAAGAATTGCGCAACTTAGGGATCGATTGCCAAGTAGAAAATGGCCGTGCCCGTTTTAAAGGAACGCAAGAAACAATCGCGACGGCTAATTTGTGGCTACGGACCGCCGATCGGGTCAAAATCATCGTCGGGGAATTTGATGCTGTTACATTTGAGGAATTATTTGAAAAGGTCAAAGCCCTACCTTGGGAAGACTTTTTACCATTTGATGCTGAATTTCCAGTTGCCGGTCGTTCAATCAAATCGACTTTATACAGCGTTCCTGATTGTCAAGCGATCACAAAAAAAGCGATCGTAGAACGTTTACGAGAAGTTTACCATCGACCAGCACGCGTACCGCTGCCAGAAACGGGTGCTTTTTTCCAATTAGAAGTCGCACTGTTAAAAGATCATGTGCAAGTAACTTTAGATACGACGGGGCCTAGTTTATTCAAACGAGGCTATCGGCTGGAAAAAGGTGGCGCGCCATTGAAAGAAAATATGGCTGCTGCGCTTGTCATGTTGACGAATTGGCGCAAAGACCGACCATTTTACGATCCAGTTTGTGGTTCGGGAACTTTATGTATTGAAGCTGCCTTGATCGGTCACAATATCGCTCCTGGTTTCAATCGTGAATTCGCTTGTGAGGCGTGGGATTGGTTTGAACCAGCTGTTTTTAAACAAGTTCGGGCGGCGGCAGATCAAGCTGCTGATTATGATCTAACATTGGATATTACCGGTTCGGATATCAATGGCCAAATGATCGAAATCGCCAAAGCAAACGCAGCAGAGATCGGTTTAGGGGATTCGATCACGTTTAAACAACAAGCGGTTAAAGATTTCAAAACTGAAAAAGAATATGGCGTCATTGTGGCCAATCCTCCTTATGGCGAACGTTTAGGGGATGAAGAAGCCGTTCAACGGTTGTATCATGAGATGGGCGAAGTTTTCCGGCCTTTAAAAACGTGGAGCAAATATATTTTGACCAGTGATTTGGCGTTTGAAGAATTTTATGGAGCCAAAGCAACGAAAAAACGGAAACTTTATAACGGTGCGATCCGAACTGATTTCTTCCAATATTGGGGAACGCGACCACCTCGTAAGGAACAGCCACATGACTGATCTTTTAACTCAAGTGCAACAATACAGTCGAGAAAAAGTCGGAACAGATACGTCAGGTCATGATTATTTTCATGCAAAGCGAGTAGCTAAAACCGCTCAAGAATTAGCCCATGATACAACGGAGATAGACATGGAGCTGATGTTGACGACTGCTTATTTACATGATGTGATCGATGATAAAGTCGCTGCAGATCCAGTAGCAGCAAGAAAAGACTTGGTTGAGTTTTTAAAAAGTCTTGGTTGGTCACTTACGCGCCAAGTTGCTTTTTTTGCAATCATTGAGCAATTGTCTTTTTCAAATGAGTTAGAATTTGGGAAAGCCCACTTAAGTTTGGAAGGGCAGCTAGTTCAAGATGCGGATCGGTTAGATGCATTAGGTGCGATCGGGATTTTACGGACCGCATATTATGGTGGGCATACTGATAGTCCGCTATATGATCCCCAGCAACCACCTCAAACATTTGAGACTAAAGCCGCTTATCGTAAAAAAGGCCCCGTACTCAATCATTTTTATGAAAAGCTTTTTAAATTGCCAGCTTCTATGAATACAGCGACCGGCAAAAAAGAAGCCGACCGTCGTGTCCGCTTCATGCAAGATTTTTTACTGGAATTTTATTCAGAATGTGGGGAAGATTTTAACTTCCCAGCTTAAAATGAATTGAAAATGAAAAACAGAGTCTGACCGATCAAATCACTTTTGTTTGACCGTACTTCCCCTTTATACTGATAAAGTAAGAAGGGGGTCCACTGTTATGTTGCATCGGGTGGTATTAAAACCAGAGCGCATGTTGTCTGTTTTGCCGCAAGTCGATGAAGGTCTTTTTGTGATTCGCTGTCCCTTGTTGAAAAAAACGTACCAAGTCATCTTATATAAATATAATGAGGATTATTTCCTCTTACGGAATCCATATTTGGTCCATCTGCTATTAGATAAGTCGAAGCTTCAGTTAAGTAATTCCTATTTGTTAGGACTCATCGAACAAGCGATGGAAGCCAATCATTATCAAATGACGACTAAAGAATGGGTCACATTAGACTTGAATACGTTACGGTATCAGTCAGAAGTCGAAATCGAAATGTTTAGTTTTGGAGAATAGCAGGTCGCTATTCTCTTTTTTGTAATCGCCGAAACAAGCGGAAAAAGTTGTAGATCGTTAATAAGAGACCGACGAGCAGTGGCAAGAGCAATAATCGTGGGGCGTAACCGAAAGTTTCTTTAAAGTCTTTTAATGAATTGAGATTGGTGATCGATTGGCCGTAGCGATAAACTTGATAGCTGAAAGTCGTTAAAAAAACTGAGATCAAAGTTAAGACGAATTGACGATAATCGGCGTTTTTAAGTTTTTTCAGACTGTAAAAAATACTGTATAAAATAATGAGTACAACGGGGATTCCGAAAGCAAAAAATGGATTGAGCAACTGAAAAACCTCCTTTAGTTCAGTGTTGACAAAAACTTAGCATTAGTCAACCCAAAAGACAAGATTTGTCTAATTTTTCAAAGTTTAGTAAAGTGAAAAAAAGGAGTTGGATTGCATGACAAGTTATACCTTTCCAATCAAAATGGCGCTGCTGATCTTT
The DNA here is from genome assembly GCF_902706605.1 of Enterococcus sp. CSURQ0835. GTDB lineage: Bacteria > Bacillota > Bacilli > Lactobacillales > Enterococcaceae > Enterococcus_A. The sequence goes on from NZ_CACSLH010000005.1 coordinate 107,836, forward strand.
CCTTTTTTAGCTTTTGCAATTACGGTGCCATTTTTGATCTATTACTATCGGCGTTACGGGACATTAGGAAAAAAGCGCAGTTTGATCTTGTACTCGTTTGTCTTTTATTTATTGTGCGCTTATTTTCTGGTCATTTTGCCTTTGCCACCTCGGAGTGTAGTCGCGCAATTGACTGGTCCGCGTTATGAGTTGCGTTTATTTCATTCGCTACAGGAATTTTTGACGCAGACTGTTTTTCGGCCAAGCCAGCCCGCGACTTATTTACCTGCGCTAAAACAAAGTGTTTTTTTAGAACCAGTCTTTAATTTATTATTGTTGTTTCCATTTGGGATCTACTGTCGCTATTATTTTAAACTCACTTACAAACAAACGATCGGTGCCAGCTTTTTATTGTCACTTTTTTTTGAGTTAACTCAATTGAGTGGCTTGTATTTTATTTATCCGCGCCCTTATCGTTTGTTTGATGTCAATGACTTACTGCATAATACGCTGGGCGGTTTGCTGGGTTTTATTTTTGAACCACTATTTGTCTTTTTCTTACCAAGCCGGGATGATCTAGATCAGGAAGCGTGGGTGAAAGGAAGACATGTGTCAGTTTTGCGTCGCAGTATCGCAAGTGTGATCGACTGGTCAGTGATCGGCGTTGTAAGTACTTTCGTAACATTACTTTTAGCTACTTTTCACTTAAACTTAGCGGTGAATGAAGTGACTTCATTTGGTTGGTTCTTATTAGAAGTCGCATTGTATTTTGTTGGGGTGACTTATGTGACCGGTGGAACTACTGTCGGGAAAAAAATCGTTCGAATCAAAGTCACGGCTCAAAACGGGCAACGTGTCTCGTTGAAAAAATTAGTGATCCGCTATGGCTTTTTTTATGGCATGTTGGGGGTGACTTTACGCTTATTCAACTTTACTTTGACTCATCTGACGGTGCCAAACCATACCGTGATGCTAGCATATTTGTTAATTCTATTGTTGAGTTTAGCGATTTTGCTTTTATTTGGCTTTAACTTATTGTATGCTCAACTGAGACGAAAAGATCGTTTATTCCATGAAAAAGCAAGTCAGACCATGACGATCAGCACGGTCGTTTCTCGGTCAGGAAAGTCAGAGAAAGAGGGAAACTATGTCATTTGAATCATTTCAATTCCAGCCTTTTATTTTAGCGGCAATTAAAGATAAAGGTTTTACTAACCCAACTGCAGTCCAAGAAAAATTGATCCCGGTGATCAAAAAAGGCCGCAGTGTCGTGGGCCAATCGCAAACCGGTTCAGGAAAGACCCACACGTTTTTACTGCCGTTGTTCGATCGATTAGACGGGACTAAAAATGAAGTCCAATTGGTGATCACCGCACCGAGTCGGGAGCTAGCGGATCAGATTTATCAAGCCGCAGTTCAGATCGCTAAATTTTCACCAGTAGAGTTGCGGGTAACGAACTTTGTCGGTGGGACAGATAAAAAACGTCAATTAGAAAAATTAGCGCATCAGCAACCTCATGTCGTGGTAGGGACTCCAGGACGAATTTTAGATATGATGAATGAAAAAGCGCTCTTAGTTCACACCGCGCAAGCGTTCGTGGTAGATGAAGCTGATATGACCCTGGATATGGGCTTTTTACATGAAGTCGATCAAATCGCGGGTCGCTTGCCGAAGCGGTTGCAGATGCTCGTCTTTTCAGCTACGATCCCCGAAAGACTACGACCATTTTTACAAAAATATATGGATAATCCAGTGGTTGAAGAGATCAAAGCTAAAGCGGTGATTTCTGATACGATCGAAAATTGGTTGATCCAAACAAAAGGCCAATCAAAAAATCAATTGATCTATCAAGTGTTGACTTTGGGACATCCTTATTTAGCGATCGTCTTTGCTAACACGAAACAGCATGTGGACGAGATCACCGAATACTTGAAGTCACAAGGCTTAAAAGTTGGTAAGATCCATGGCGACATCTCGCCTCGTGAGCGAAAACGAGTGATGCGCCAAGTTCAAAATTTAGAATTTCAATATGTAGTAGCCACCGATTTAGCTGCTCGCGGGATCGATATCGAAGGCGTTTCTCATGTCATCAATGCGGAGATCCCACAAGATCTAGAATTTTTCATTCACCGAGTCGGACGAACGGGGCGAAATGGATTACCTGGAACGGCGATTACTTTCTACTCACCCGGGGAAGAAGACTTGATCAATCAAATCGAAAACTTTGGGGTGACTTTCCAACCAAAAGAGATCAAAAACGGTGAGATCGTTGACAGTTATGATCGTAACCGACGGAAAAAACGCGAAAAGAATAAAGACGAACTTGATCCGACTTTGATCGGTTTAGTCAAAAAGAAGAAAAAGAAAGTCAAACCTGGTTATAAGAAAAAAATCGACCGGGCGATCGAAAAATCAAATCAGCAAAAACGACGTCAAGCACGCAAAAAAGATCAGCGTAGTGCTCGGAAACACAAAAAAAATACGCATTCATAAAAAATTCGAGCAAGCCTAGTTTGCCGTCAAATTGAAAACAGCTCTCAGAATTTTAATCTGAGAGCTGTTTTTGCATCGTGATACACAAGATGCCATCTGCTAAATAGGGACTTGAAGTTTTATGATAGCCTAGGCGCTCATAAAAAACTTGCGCACTTACTTCAGCTACTAGTTGGGCGTGGTTCAAACCAGCAGCACGACCCTTGGCTTCGATCGTTAAAAGCGCTCGAGTACCGAGACCTTGTTTGCGAAAATTTTTAGCCACACACAGGCGGTCTGGCTGTAAAGTCGTGGCAGTACTTGTTTGATAACGGATCGTCGCCACGGGTTTTTGCTCTATAAAGGCAACATAATATGAACGAGTATGATCATCTAACGCGTCAAATTCTAATTGCGGTTCGATTTGTTGTTCTAAGACGAAAACTTCATAACGCAAGGCAAAAGCGGCTGCTTGTAGCCATTTTTCAGAACCAAAAAATTCCTTCATCTGACTCCTCATTTCAACAGTTAGTGGTATACTTAATGATAACAAAGAGGAGTAGGGGAGAAAAGTATGAATATTATTGACCAACTGGACTGGTCGTATTGGAAACGATTGAATGAAAAAGATAAACGCACTTTGTTTAGTCAAGTGTTGATGTATTTTGTCAATCCTTTGATGCGGTTGACAGATATCGAGTTAAAAGAGTTTGAACTCTATGGCATCAAATGTCAGACTTTTGAGCTTTTGATCGATGAAGAACCGTTTGTTTTCATTCCAGGAAATCAAGATGCGATTTTGGGTTGGAATCTTGGGGTCAAAGGATTGTCGCTCTTAGAAACAGCACCGCAAAAAAATGCGCAGAACCCGCAGCAGTTAAGTGATCAAGCTAATTTATTAGACACTCATGCATTAGCGGAATACATCAACCAGTATACCTCAGAATTGCGCAAAGTTGTGATCCCGCCAATGTTAGTGCAAAAATTTGCTTTGCCGGCTGGGACGAATTACTTGGGGATCTATGACACGATCACAGGTGGCTTTCACGGTGCTGCCGATCAGTTTGCGACCTTTGAAGCAGAGATCAAAACAGCTTTGTTCCCACAACTGACACCAGCTGAAAGTTTGAGTTGGTCATTTCCAGTCACAAAATTAGTAAAAAATCGGTGGTATATCGAACAAGTGCCAACTACGGATAATTACTATGTTTTTAGTCATGAAGAACAATCCTATGCTAGTTTGCGAAACAGTGTGCGGAAGAAAAATTTCGATCTATTGACTGAAGACCAGTGGGAATATGTCAATGGTGCTGGCAGTCGCCGCTTATTTCGGTGGGGCAATGAGTTGAATGTAAATGATTTATACCGCGGGAAAAAGTTGAAAGTCATGATGCATGGCGAGAATATGTTCGGCTTGATTTTTGATACGCGAATGGCACGTTTTGAACTCACCGAAGATCCAGGCGTCGTCAAGTTAGGACCCGCGCTAGAAAGTTGCGGAATCCCGGTCGTGGATAAATTACCGCTGTCGACCTATTACCGACCAAATGACTTGTTAGCTGCGGAAAAAGTTTTAGATCCGGCTGAGTATTTATACCGCAAAGCGATCATCGTCAAAATTTAGTGCATCGCTGAAAAAACACACTACCGTATTTTAAGTTTAGCGCAAGTTTCAGTTTGACTTTTGGAAATTTTTTGCATATACTTTTTGCAGGATATGATTTGACTTAAGCCATCCACAGAAAGTCCAGCAAAGTTGAGAGCTGGATGTTGGACCAGTTAAGTTGCTCCCTGCACTTTTTGACTAATCATCAAACGTAACTCGGCGTTAACGAGTTGAAGAGGTAATGATCAAACTATCATTGCAATCAAGGTGGTACCGCGAATGTTTTCGTCCTTGACTGCAGTGGTAGTTTATTTTTTTTAGAAAAGAGGATGAAGATGAAACACTTATCAAGTGCCGAAGTTCGGCAAATGTTTTTAGACTTTTTCAAATCAAAAGGACATATGGTGGAGCCCAGCGCTTCATTAGTGCCCGTTAATGACCCGACCCTTTTATGGATCAACTCGGGTGTGGCGACGTTGAAAAAATATTTTGACGGCACCATCGTACCTGAAAACCCTCGTATCACGAATGCGCAAAAATCGATCCGAACAAACGATATCGAAAACGTCGGGAAAACCGCGCGTCACCATACGATGTTTGAAATGTTAGGAAATTTTTCGATCGGAGATTATTTTAAAACTGAAGCGATTCATTGGGCGTGGGAATTTTTGACTTCACCTGATTGGATTGGATTTGACCCGGAAAAATTATACGTGACCGTTTATCCTAAAGATACGGAAGCTAAACGGATCTGGCTAGAAGAAGTTGGCTTACCAGAAGACCATGTCGTCGAAGTTGAAGATAATTTTTGGGATCTAGGAGCAGGTCCTAGTGGTCCCGACTCAGAGATCTTTTACGATCGAGGTGAAAAATTCAACGATTTACCGGCAGATGATCCAGAAAATTATCCCGGTGGCGAAAACGAACGGTATTTGGAAATTTGGAACTTGGTCTTTTCTGAATTCAATCATACCCAAGATGGCAACTATGAACCGCTACCTCATAAAAACATTGATACGGGGATGGGCTTAGAGCGGATGGTCTCGATCATCCAAGATGCGCCAACGAATTTTGAAACGGATTTGTTTATGCCGATCATCCATAAAGTTGAAGAACTAAGTGGGAAAACTTATGGCAAGGACAAAGCAACAGATGTTTCCTTTAAAGTGATCGCTGACCATATTCGCTCGCTAGCATTTGCGATCGGGGATGGCGCCCTTCCTTCAAATGAAGGCCGCGGCTATGTCTTGCGTCGTTTATTGCGCCGGGCTGTCATGCACGGGAAAAAGCTAGGGATCGATGAAGCCTTCTTGTATAAATTAGTTCCTGTCGTCGGTGAGATCATGGTGAGCTATTATCCTGAAGTCTTAGAACAAAAAGAATTCATTGAAAAAGTCGTGCGTTCTGAAGAAGAGCGTTTCCATGAGACGATCAATGAAGGATTGGCGATGTTAGATCAAGTTTTAGCAGACGTCAAAGCAAATAATGAAAGTCAATTAGATGGTAAGATCATTTTCAAACTATATGATACTTATGGTTTCCCAGTCGAATTGACTGAAGAAGTTGCAGAAGATGCCGGGCTAACCGTGGACCATGCCGGATTTGACGTTGAGATGCAAGCACAAAAAGAACGGGCTCGGGCAGCTCGGACAACTGAAAAATCAATGGGTGTGCAGACCGCTTTACTGGGAGACATCAAAGTCGAAAGTACGTTTGTCGGCTATGAGCATTTAAGTGTGGAAAGTGAATTGCTAACGGTGATCAAAGGGGAAGACTTAGTCGCAGATGTCAGTGACGGTCAAGCGCAATTGATCTTTAAAGCTACACCATTTTACGCAGAGATGGGCGGACAAGTCGCCGATCATGGGATCATTTCTGATCTTGATGGTAAGATCGTGGCTAAGGTCATCGATGTGCAAAAGGCGCCAAATGGTCAACCACTGCATAAAGTTGAAGTCGTAGGGACCTTAGCAGAAGGTAAAAATTATTTCTTACAAGTCAATCAAAGTATGCGCAATAAGATCATCAAAAACCATACGGCAACCCATTTGCTCCATAAAGCGCTAAAAGAAGTGTTGGGCGATCACGCTAATCAAGCAGGTTCATTAGTGGCACCTAAACACTTGCGGTTTGACTTTACCCACTTCGGTCAAGTAACGGCGGCTGAATTAAAAGAAATGGAAAAGATCGTCAACCAAAAAATTTGGGAAGCCATTCCAGTCGTAACGATCGAAACGGATATCGATACCGCTAAAAACATGGGCGCGATGGCTTTGTTTGGTGAAAAATACGGCCACGATGTTCGGGTCGTAAATGTCGGCGATTGGTCGATCGAATTATGTGGAGGAACTCACGTAGCTAACACCGAGGACATCGGGTTGTTCAAGATCGTCTCTGAATCGGGGATCGGAGCCGGTGTGCGTCGGATCGAAGCGTTGACGGGACAAGAAGCATATGAAGCGTTCCGCAACCAAGAAGATCAATTGACTCAAATCGCGCAAGTCGTGAAGTCACCTCAAATCAAAGAAGTTGTTGCTAAAACAGAGCAATTGCAACAACAAGTCAAAGAACTACAAAAAGAAAACGAACAGCTAGCGACGAAATTAGCGAACCAACAAGCCGGCGATGTCTTCAAAAATATCCAAGAGGTCAATGGCTTAACAGTGATCACAGCCAGCGTCAGTGTCAAAGATATGAATCAATTACGTCAATTAGCTGATCAGTGGAAGCAAAAAGGCTATTCTGATATTTTAGTTTTAGGGACCGCACAAGGTGAAAAAGCGAATTTATTAGTCGCGATGAACGACAAAGCCTTGGCAGAAGGTAAAAAAGCCGGGGACTTGATCAAACAGATCGCACCGAAAATTGGCGGAGGCGGCGGCGGTCGTCCCGATATGGCGCAAGCCGGCGGGAAAAATCCAGCTGGATTGCAAGCGGCGCTTCAAGCAGCCACCGAAGAACTGAGCAAATAAGACAAGTAGCTGCCAACGAACGATTAGGTAGCAGCCATGGCGTTTTAGCCAATAGGGGAGTAAGGCATAACGGCTCTTTGTCAACTAGTGTTGGTAGAGTGAAATCAGTAGAATATTACAAGCGGCTAGGCAGCTCTTCTGTCTAGCCGTTTGTTTGTCGTTGGTTTTAGTTTTCTAAAATACTTTCCTCTGTATAAAAAGATTCGTTCTCTGAAATTATAGAAGTTTCTGAAACCATAGGCGACACGTTTTAATACCTTGATATGGTTGTTCAAGCATTCTAGTGGGCC
>NZ_CACSLH010000006.1 GCF_902706605.1 Enterococcus sp. CSURQ0835
AATTTAATAAAACGTACAATTTCTGGAATAAAAGTCATCCGCTGCGTAAGCATTCGACTTTTTTGCAATTTTGAATGAAACATAGTTTTCAGATTTTTCTGAAATTATTTGTGCAACACTAGTGATACGTCTCAAAATAATAGGGATAGGGATTGTTGGCATCTTTTTCGCCGACTTTTTTTTCCACTAAGTGCCAGCGGGTCCAATCAATTTCCGGAAAATACGCGTCGCCGGTAAATTCCGCATCGATCAACGTGCGATAGAGACGATCACAGTTAGGAATAAATTCTTCGTAAACTGCCGCGCCGCCTGCGATAAAGACATCTTGCTCACAGCGGGCCGCGTAATCTAAGACCGCTTGTTTGTCGTGGAGCACTATGACGCCAGCTGGTGCGATGTAATCTTTCGCACGTGTCAACACGATCGTTTGACGGTTAGGCAGCGGCCGGCTCCCCATCCCTTCAAACGTTTTACGCCCCATTACAAGTGTCTGATGTTCCGTCATCTGTTTGAAAAATTTCAAATCATTTGGCAAATGCCACGGCAAGCGGTTGGCTTTACCGATCAAGCCATTTTTAGCTTGCGCCCAAATTGCAATTAACATCGCGTCACCTAAACAGCTACCGGCGCTTTGATCGCCGGTGCTGGGTCGTAGCCTTCTACTTTAATGTCATCCAGCTCAAAGTCAAAGATCGATTGCTTGTCTGGATTTAATTTCAAGGTCGGAAAGGCTTTTGGCGTCCGCGTCAATTGTTCTTTCATTTGCTCGATGTGATTCAAATACAGATGCACATCGCCAAACGTATGAACGAAATCCCCAACTTCGAGGCCGGTCTCGTGGGCGATCAAATGCGTCAACAGCGCGTAGCTAGCGATATTAAACGGCACTCCTAAAAAGACATCGGCACTGCGCTGATACAGCTGACAACTGAGCTTGCCGTTATTGACGTAAAATTGGAACAACGTGTGGCACGGCGGTAGTGCCATCGTCGGTACGTCTTCAGGATTCCAAGCTGATACGATCAAGCGGCGCGAATCAGGATTTTTTTTGATCATCTCGATCACATCCCCTAATTGATCGATAAAACCGCCCTCTTTTTTCTCCCAGTGACGCCACTGGGAACCATAAATGTGCCCCAGATCACCAAATTTTTCCGCAAAGTCTGCGTCGTCTACGATCTGCTGACAAAAAGCTTTCAACTCTTGCTGGTATTGCTGATTGAACGCTTCATCGACTAGCGCTCGCCGGCCAAAATCAGTCATATCCGGTCCGGTGTAGTCTGGAGAATTGACGTAACGCTCAAAGGCCCACTCGTCCCAAATATGATTGTTATGTTGTAACAAATAGCGAATATTCGTGTCGCCTTTTAAAAACCACAGCAATTCACTTTTGATCAAGCCAAACGGAACTTTTTTCGTCGTTAACAAAGGAAATCCTTCCTGCAAATCAAAACGCATTTGGTAGCCGAATAAACTTTTGGTCCCGGTACCGGTGCGGTCGCTTTTTTCATGGCCTGTCTCTAACAATTTCCGGCCGAGATCTAAATACGCTTGTTCCATTTTATTTGTCTCCTTTATTGATCCGCTCGTTCGCTCAAATATTCCCAGCGGTCCATTTTTTCTTCTAGGGCTGCCTCGGTATCCGTGACAGCTTGCTGTAATTCTTGCAATTTGGTGAAATCATCACCTTGGTGGTTCATGTCTTCTTTTAACTGTTCGATTTTTTCTTCTAATGCGGCGATCTCATCTTCGATCACTGCCCACTCTTTTTGTTCATTGTACGATAATTTTTTCTTTTTCGGCTGCGTCTTTGCGGCATCAGTTTTTGTTTTGACTGGTTTCAAATTTTTTTCAGTTGCTTGCTCTTGGGCTAAAAAATCAGTGATTGAGCCAAAATAACGTTCGATCACACCGTTGCCTTCAAAGATCAACAATTTCTCAGCGACTTTATCTAAGAAATAGCGATCATGAGACACCGTGATGACCGTTCCAGCAAAATCACGCAAATAATCTTCCAACACTGTCAAAGTCGCGATATCTAAATCATTAGTTGGTTCATCTAATAACAATACATTCGGCTGTTGGATCAATAATTTCAATAAATACAAGCGACGTTTTTCGCCACCGGATAATTTTTTGATCAACGTACCGTGCATAAAACGTGGAAATAAAAAACGTTCCAACAATTCAGCGACACTGATCTGCGTCCCATCGGCTTGTTTGACCTCGCTTGCGGCTTCTTGCAAATAACTGATCATCCGCTTGTCAGGGTCCAACGCTTCATTTTGCTGCGTGTAATAAGCCAACTTAACTGTCTCACCGACTTCTAACACGCCAGCATCAAGCGGAATGCGCCCGGCTAAAATGTTCAACAAGGTCGATTTACCCGCGCCGTTTTTCCCCGTGATCCCTAGCCGTTCCCGTGCTTGGATCAACAGATCGAAATGCTGCAAGATCGTTTTACCATCGATCGTGTAGCTCGCGTCTTTTAATTCCAAAACTTTTTTACCTAAACGGGTCGTGGCGATCGTCATTTCCAATTGCTCATTGGCTTCGACTTGATTGAGATTTTCTTTCAAATCTTCAAAGCGATTGATGCGGGCTTGCTGTTTTGTCGTGCGGGCTTTCGCTCCGGCTCGCATCCAAGCCAGCTCTTGTTTATATAACTGCTGCCGCTTGTTTTCTTGTTCGGCTTCCACTCGATCCCGCTCCGCTTTTTGTTCGATATACGCTTCATAGTTGCCGGTATATTCATACAATTTTCCAAACGACAATTCAAAGATCCGTGTCGTGACGCGATCTAAAAAGTAACGATCATGGGTCACCATCAACAGTGCACCAGTGTAATGCTTCAAATAATTTTCCAGCCACTCGATCGCATCATAGTCCAAGTGGTTGGTGGGCTCGTCTAATAATAACAGATCTGGCGCATCGATCAAGACTTGCGCGAGACCGACGCGTTTGACTTGACCTCCTGAAAGCTCGCCGATTTTTTTCTCTAACGTGGCGATCCCTAATTTTTGCAAGATCGCTTTGGCCTCGGAATCCGCATTCCACGCATCTTCTTTATTCATCGCTTCTTCGGCTTTAGTGTAGCGAGCCAATAACGTTTCATCAGTCGGCGCTTCATTTAACGCTAACAGCGCCGCTTCATACGCGCGAACGGTTTGCATCAACGGATTATTGCCGGCAAAAACTGCGTCTAACACCGTCGTCTCCGGCGAAAACGTTTGCGTTTGCGCTAAATACCCAATGCGATAATCATTCGGCTGTTCAATCGCCGACACATCTCCGTCGCCGCTATCCAGTCCGGCTAAAATATTCAACAAACTCGTCTTACCGGTCCCGTTGACGCCAATCAAACCGATGCGATCTTTTTCGTGGATCATAAACGAGATCCGATCAAACAACGTCTTATCACCAAACGTCTTATGTAAAGCTGTTACTTTCAATTCTTTCATCTGCGCCACCTCGAAATTTCTCTAAGCCATTGTAACAAAAAAAAAGGAAATGCGACACATCTTTGTGCCACATTTCCTGGGACTTGCTAATTGGTAGGCCAGCTAGATTTCTCCCGCTGACTTTTTGCTTATTTTATTTTTCGGCTATTCACCAAAATCAAAATCATGGAAATGCCGCATCCCATCATGGGGACCGCCGTGACCATGGCCATGCATCCCGCCATGACCGTGTCCGCCGCCGCAGCCAGGACCAAAGCCTGGATGTCCGCCAAAGCCGCCGCGACCACCGCCAAAACCAGCAAAATTATCTTGTTCAGGCGCATCACCGATCTGGTCTTTGATTGCGTCATTCAACTTGTCCAGTAAACGGCTGAACTCTGCTTTTTCTTCCTCAGAAAAATCCGCGAACAGTTCATCATCAAATTGAGGTCGTTCGCCAACTTTTTCAGCTTCGGCTTGACCTAGTTCCGTTAAATGGATGATCATCACGCGGCCGTCTTCTTCTGATGGTGTGCGGGTGATCCATTCTTTGTCTTCCATTTTTTTCAACAGTTCACCAACGGATTGAGGCCGCATGCCTAAAACAAAGGTCAATTCTTTTTGGCTGATCTCCGGATTCAATTTCAATAACGCTAAGACCCGACCTTGTCCGCGATGAGGACCAAAAGCTTGGCCTTTGCCCATCTTACTATGGAAGTAACGGTGCAATTCTCGTTGGGTATTCATAAAATCATTCATCATGTTTGACATAATATTCGCTCCTTTAAGTAATTAAGGTACCTTACAAAAAGAAGTATACAGGTACCTGATCGTTTTGACAAGAGATAAACCGCAATTTATTACGGTACCTTATTTATTTCTTAATGATTGGGGCATTCATTAAAAAGTATGTACTCTCATATGTCTGTTTTTCTGTGCCACGCTTAACTTACCAAGGAGATAGCAATGCTAGCAACTAATTACAGTGATTTTCGCAAAAATCTGAACAGCTAGCTGGATTCCATTGACTAATACGTTCAGGATGATTTACTGACGTTTCAAGATTATTTTTATCTCTTGAAATCAGCATGTGGTATATTCAACTTGTTTCAAAAATAGCCTTACAAGAAGGAGAGATTCCCATCAACAAATTAGAATTAAACACTAAAGAATTGCAAAAGCTCCACGGAGGATGCATACGTCACTAAAAACTGCACACAGCATAGAGAGAGGTCACGCTTTTGAAACACTTAGTTAAAAAAACAAGAACGCAATCAGCATTTTTTATTGTACTCATGTATCTAGCAACAAAAGATGCCTTTAATATGTGCAATTTTTTATTGGGTACGAGTATTGCATGTAGTTTCTTTTTTTAGGGAATTATTTGTATGATAAGAAAAGCTGAGCGAAACCGTTTGACTCTCAAAAAATAAGGTGAAGACTCTAGCAAAACCTCCCCTCTTTCTTCATCTTATTTCCGAAGCTAGCTATTTTTAGACTTGGGATCACAAATTTTTTATTGGTCCCAAATGTCAAATTAAGTTGGACAAATCATTTTCATTCATGTAACTCAAAAAAACTTCCAATGGTGTTCGATAATTCAATGACTTTTAATGTAAGAACATCGAAGAACCCTTTTTCAAACATCCGATAAAGCGTACGTACTGAACAATTGATTGGATACTCTGCTCGACCGATAATCACATCCGGCACCACCCTTGAGCCACTTTCTTTTAAATGTAGTCTGTTTGTTCAGAAGCTAAGAGGATTGGATGTCTACCGCACCGAGTCTTGTTTTGTTTGTACTGTTGGTAATAATCTAAAACAGTGTTTCCTTGTTCTAAAAAGTGATACACCTTGTAAATCGTTTGTTTTGAACGCTGTAAGTTGCGTGCAACTGAGGTAACCGGGGCACCAATTTTGAAATAAGAGGCTATCATCACGAGTTCGTCTGTTGTAAGATGGGCATAGGTCATTTGTACTCACTCCTTATAATTCTTTGGTCGGAACTATTTTGAGCGTAGCACAAATGACTTTTTAACTGTCTAGCTTAATTTTACAATTAACGATTCAAAAAAATTAACTTTTGAATAATCAGAAAATTAAAAAGACATTTACAATTTATTTTTTATTTGATTTAATTAGAAATGTAGCAAAAATAACTTATTAGGAGTGGGAAAAATGTTTAAAAAGTCAAAGGTTTTTTGCTTTATCGCAACTGCTTTGTTGGGAATAACACCATTAATCACTAGTGCTTCAGGTGCTTTCGCTGCTGAGGTAGCATCACAGGAAATAACAAATAAAAATATTCAAACTGATAACGAAATATCTGATGAAGAACTAGTTTCTGAACTTAGATTTTACTTTGAAGAAGCTGGTTACTTAGATAGTAATAACCAGTATGTAATAACTGATCTGCAAGCATTGCAAGCAAGACGAAATATAGGGGGAGATAGAGCGTTAGCAGCTGATTTTTTCTTTAATACTTTAGTTTCTCCACAATTGCAGCGTAACGGATTTGGAGAGTATGCTAAATGTGTAATTTTGAATTCTATTCCATTTGGAAGTATTGTCTATGACTGTTTAACTGGCCAATCAAAACTTCAAGCATTTGTGAATGCTCTTGCTAGTAAAAATTTTGATTATGCTGTTGATATGTTAAAAGGTATTGCTGCTACAGTCTTAACTCCGGCGCAGTTAGCAAAATTTAATTGGGTAGTAATAGTAGTTTCGGTCGGAGCAACAGCGGTTTCTTGTGCGGCTGGTAGATAAAATTGTCATATGAAACAAGTCAGTATGAAGAATTTATCAAAAAAATAGGTTTAGTGCCTAATCATAATTTTTGTTTAGGATTTAGATATCCAAGTAAAATTATTGATTGGATAAAAATGCCAATTATAGACGCATTGATTTATAAAGTCGATTTACTTATTTTTACGGAGAATGAAATGATTGTTAAGAGAATTGGTTCTATATTTTCTACAGATGGATTAGATGATAATAATATTTATAAAGATTATTTTAGAATAAAAAAGTCTGATATAAAAAGCTTTTCTATAGAAAAAAGAACTACGATCAGCCCTCAAATAAGCTATTGGCTAAAAATTAAAATTTCTAATAGAAAAAGAAGTCTAATCTTTTTAATTTTTGAGAACACAACAATTCCATCATCAAATATACAATTCCTTATCAAAAGTAATTTTTGTGGACTCCGTTCATAAAGGTGCTTTGTTTCAATAAGAAAAGATTAGTTTTCCAAATATGTTAGCGGGTTTCTGGGTTTCTAAGCCTAATTGTTAAATCGAGAGTCTATCTAAGTAGCTATTCTAGATAGATTCTTTTTTTGTAATGTTGTACTTTGAAGAATTGAATCATTTATTATAATGTACTTCTCCTGTGTTTGAGTCATATTAGGAACACAAACTGTCTTTAGGGTAATATGAACAAGGTTATCGAGGCTGAGAAACCGTATGAATAAAGGAACTTTGGGCTATTTTGGCCCGAAGCTAAACGCCGCTTTTCTACCGGATTAAAAAACTCTGCATGGTGTCTTGCAGGGGTGAGGCGTTAACTGAATAATTGATTGGATACTCTGCTCGACCGATAATCACATCCGGCACCACCCTTGAGCCACTTTCTTTTAAATGTAGTCTGTTTGTTCAGAAGCTAAGAGGATTGGATGTCTACCGCACCGAGTCTTGTTTTGTTTGTACTGTTGGTAATAATCTAAAACAGTGTTTCCTTGTTCTAAAAAGTGATACACCTTGTAAATCGTTTGTTTTGAACGCTGTAAGTTGCGTGCAACTGAGGTAACCGGGGGGCACCAATTTTGAAATAAGAGGCTATTATCACGAGTTCGTCTGTTGTAAGATGAGTATAGGTCATTTGTACTCACTCCTTATAACTCTTTGGTCGGAACTATTTTGAGCGTAGCACAAATGACTTTTTAACTGTCTAGCTTAATTTTACAATTGGCGTGATAAAATTTTATCATCCCTCAAGCAAAAAAACTTCCAACTGCTTACGCTCGTTGGAAGTTTTTTGCTTTAAAATTCGCCGCCATACACCATATCGACATCTTTTTCGGGATCGATCACGATGTAGAGGTTGTTCGTTTTTTCTGAGATCTTCGTTGATTGGTAAATATTGTCCAAGCCTTCATTGTCTTTATCTTTATACGGGAAGTACACTAGATCAGGTCGACCAGTATGGTACAAGATCTCCATGCGTTCGATGTCTTCGAATTTTGTCGCGCGTTCAAACATCCCCATCTCTAAGCCGCCAAGGTTGATATCAGATGTCAACACGTGATCACCTTCTTGGTAGATCTCGACTTTGAAGCCGGCACACGGATGGATCTCAACAAATTCACTGCCATGGATGCGGCCAAAACTCGTCGTGATGTGTTTGATCCACAGATCGCCGATAAAGCGCCGTTCGATCGTCCACGTCTCACCATTGCGGAAATAAAACTTTAATGCTGTCATTTCTCTTGCCATGCTCATTCTCCTCACAATTCTCTTAATGCTTTCATTTTATCACAACTAGAAGTAAACGGTCACACATTCTGATCTTGCGCTAATTTTTCCATAAAATGAGCAGCGTTGACGATCACCCGCTGATGCTGGGCTTCCCCGACTTTGCGGGTGCCGTCTGTTGCGGTCAATTGAAAATCAACGCGATTTTTGTGCTGCGCGCAGATTTCTGCTGTCACCGTGATCGTTGCCCCCACACGGCTAGGTGCTAAATGTTTTAGCTCCATCGTAAAGCCAACGCTAGTTTGTTCTGGTTGTAACACATCGGCTAACAGTTCTTTGGCACAATTTTCAAACATCGCGACCAAACTAGGTGTCGCCAACACGTCCAAATCTCCAGAGCCGACGTGTTTAGCTGTTTGTTGCTCGGTCACAGAATAGTCTTTGACCAATTGTTCCATCTTAATGTCCTTCTTTCTTATTCATTTGGTTGAGCAAATGTTTTGGCTGCAGCGATCAAGGCATCGGCTTTATTTTCCAAACGTCTTTCCACGACCGCGCGTTCTAAATGTTGGAGCGTCTCATGAATCCACGGTCCGCGCGGCAATGTGATTTCCTGTAACAAGTCACTACCTTTTACCGCCAAGTCTTTCAATGAATGCAGCGGCAGATTTTGATAGACCAGTCGCACGCGGGGCAAATTCGGTTCTTGTCCGTAATACCGCAACAAATATTCCGTTGAAAGTGCCAGCTCCCGCCCTAACTGATACAGCGTCCACTCGTCCCACTCTTGTTTTTTACGAAAGGCTAATGCGGGAACCATTTGCCGGACATCTTTGATCAGTTGATTGGAACATTTCCACTCTTTTAAAAATGGCGCAATCTCGTTTTCAGCTAACCGCAGCTCCATCACTAACAACGTCCACGCTTGGCGCTCAGTTGGGATCGCCGGGCCTGTGAGATCCGCAAACCGCAACAACGCTTCGCCGGCTTCTCGCAATCCCGGGCAATATTCGTAACACTCTGATTCCACAAACGACGCCAGGCCTGCTTGGCGAAATGAGCCGATCAACAATTTGACGAACTCGACATTGATCCGCTCAACAGAAATTTTTGCCAGAAGCGAATGGTATTCATGGATCGCTTCAAAGGTTTCATTTTCCAAATTAAAACCCAGCTGACTGACAAATCGCAACGCCCGCATCATCCGCAACGCGTCTTCATGAAACCGTTCGTAAGGATTGCCCACCGCGCGCAAGACTTTGTTCCGCAAATCGACTAACCCGTCAAATAAATCGATCACCGTGCCATCGATCCCGACTGCTAGTGCGTTGATGGTAAAATCGCGCCGTTTCAAATCTTCTTTTAACGACCGAACAAACTCCACCGAATCCGGCCGGCGGTAATCTTGATAGGTTGATTCCGTCCGAAACGTCGTGACTTCATACGTGTCTTCGCGAGTCACCACCATCACCGTGCCGTGATCGATCCCGACATCGATCGTCCGCTGGAATAAACTTTTGACCTCAGCGGGAAACGCGCTAGTGGCGATATCAACATCATGGATCGGTTTATTCAGTAGGATGTCTCGCACACTACCGCCGACATAATACGCTTCAAAGCCAGCTTGTTGCAACGTTCGCATGATCGGCAGCGCCCCTTGAAATTCTAACGGTAACGTTTCTAATCTCATTTTTCTGCTCCTGTCTGACCATCTTTGCGCGGAAATCGAAATTGATCGCGCGCGTAAAATTTCTGCATATTGGCATTGAAACTTTCCGTTAGATCAATGTCTAGTGAATTGGCCATGATCAAAGTCACGAACAACACATCGCCTAATTCTTCTTGGACTGTTTTTGGTTGCTCACTCGTTTTTTTCGGTTTCTCACCGTAGTAATGGTTGATCTCACGGGCCAACTCCCCGACTTCTTCGGTCAAACGTGCCATCTGAGCCAGCGGTGTAAAATAACCGGCTTTAAATTGCTGGATATACGCATCAACTTCTTGCTGCATCGCAACTAAAGTTTTTTCTTCCATCGAATCACCTCAAAACTATCTTAACAAAAAACACTCCGCTTTCCCATCATGTTGTTGTAACCGATGAAACTTCATGCTATGTTAGAAGAGAATAAGACGCGTCAAGCAGATCATAAGCGGCAAATCAAGAGGCGGTGCAGCAGTTCATTTCTGTTTCCCGCTAGCTGGAAGAGAAGTAGCTTCCAGTTTCTTGGTTTGTCCTTCTTCTTGTCTGGTGCGATTAAGGAGGTAGTTAGTATGGAAACAACAACGACTATGACGCGGATCAAAGAGATCTTTTTCATCGTCGTCGGCACGGCGATCTACGCGTTTGGGCTGGTGTATTTGAATATCGCCAATCATTTAGCAGAAGGCGGCGTGACCGGGATTACCTTGATCATCCGAGCGCTTTTCGGGATCGATCCCGCTTATACGACGCTTTTGATCAATATCCCGCTGATTTTGATCGGGGGCAAAATTTTAGGGAAACGTTCGTTTTATTACACGATCTTAGGAACGGTGTGCTTGTCTGCTTTTTTATGGATCTGGCAGCGCGTACCCTTTACCATCAATTTGGATCACGATCTGTTTATCGTCTCACTGTTAGCCGGGATCTTCGCCGGTTTTGGTAGCGGCTTAGTCTATCGCTACGGCGGAACGACCGGAGGAGCCGATGTCGTCGCGCGAATTTTGGAACAAAAAAAAGGCCTCACGATGGGGAAATCACTCTTAGTTTTTGACGCGATCGTCTTGTTGTGCTCGCTTTCGTATCTTGATTTGAAACGCATGATGTACACGTTGATCGTTTCGTTTGTATTTTCTCGGGTCGTCGATATCTTATCTTCTGGTGGTTATGCCGCAAAAGGTGTGATGGTCATCTCCAACCGCAGCGAAGAGATCGCGCAACTATTGATGGAGCATTTGGAACGCGGCGTGACGTATTTGCACGGTGAAGGCGGCTTCTCGTCTGATCTGAAAAAAATCATCTACATCGTCGTCTCGCCACAAGAGATGAACGAGTTGAAAAAAATCATCAATACCGTCGATGAAAAAGCCTTCATCTCCATCATCAATGTGCATGATGTCGAAGGCGAAGGCTTTACTTTCTTAAAACCCCAACGTCGAAAATTCCGCTTGAAAAAGCCGAAGAAAGTTGGCTAGAAAAGTTCGCAGCTGCTGAGGCTGTGAACTTTTTTTGTGGTAAAAAAACGAATAACTTTGAGGAAAAATCGGATGATCAGCATGACAGATCACCCGTTCAAACTATCAGACAGGCATTGAAAGAATAGAAATTTATTTACTACGTTTTTTGACACGATAAAGGCCTAAGATTCTTTTGCTATTGTGCTTAGGGTTCTTGTGAATGAGGTAAAGAATCATTCTTAATTGAGCAAAATATCTTTCAAACTGTTCCAATAGGTTTTCTTGCCAACAATAAGGGATAATTCTCCCGTCAATCCATAACGATTATTGAAATTTTTAGGTGAGGCCAAAATACCATTAACGATGCAAAAAGCTCCTTGCTTAGAAGTGTTACTAGTCTCGGAAATTTCAGTTAAAGTGCCTTTAATAACAGTTGGAGCCACACCTTTTTTATCTAATTTAAAATGAACTTCCATTCCTGTTCTAACTGACGTCATTTCATTGGCCGGTATTAAAGTTTTATTTTTTATATAAGCTTCTGTTAACTCAGATAACTTTTGCTTTGTTGAAGCTATTACTTGTTCTTTTATTTACTTTATCTTTTCATTTTAACTCTTTTTTTCATTATCAGAGCTGATTGGAACAACTAATTTTGCTTGTTCACCTTGAATTCGTTCGATTTCTTTTTTAGCTGTGCAATTTGTTCATCAATCGTTGCTAAAATCATTGCTTTTAGCTGATTTTTTTGTTCTTCTGGTGTATCCGATAATTGAAACTGCCAAGATTGATACTTTGTTTGTAGTTCATTAGAGAATCCTTGAACATTTTGTTGACTTATCCATACAGAACGAACAGCTCCCCATTCATTCTGCTCATTTTGATATATGTTTAATTGCTGGGAAAGCTGTATTTGAGTTTGTTGGTAGCTCTGCTGCGCCTTTTGATTTGTTTCTATACTTTGTTTATTCACATAGTTACTAGATGCCTTCTCCGCCAATAAACTGTTTAGCTGATTGCTATTATCATCTCCTGAAAAGAGATTTCTACCTTGAGTTAAATTATCAATAAATAATTGACCTGCTTTCTTTTGTTCATCAATTGTTTTATTTGTTTGTTCAAGTTGGCGTTTTTCATTAACTAAATTAGCATTATCGAATTTCTAAGTATAAATATTAGAATAATCTGACCACTCTTGTTTTCCATCGTTACCTTCTCCCCATACTAAATTTCCCAAAGTTTTTGGTAAATACCTTGATTAAATCTCAAAAAATCATGTGATCCCTGCTCTACAAAATAGCCTTCATGAAGGACAAGTATTTGATCACACGTTTTAGCAATCGGTAAGCGATGAGTAATAAAAAGTAAGGTTTTATCTTTAAGGTTAAGAAGATACTCTAAAATCATATGTTCCAACAATGTGTCCAATCCGCTAGTCGCTTCATCTAAGATAAGAATATCAGCATCCTTTAACAATGCCCTAGCGATTGCTAATCTTTGTCGTTGCCCCCCAGATAAATTGGCTCCACCTTCTTCTAACACTGTTTCAAAACGCAAGGGTTGTTCATTGATAAAATTACTAAGTTGGACAGCATGACAAACTTCTAGGACTTCATCAAAACTTGGAGAAAAAGGTAAGCCAAAGGTTAAGTTCTCAAAAATTGTTCCACTAAAGAAAAAAGATTCTTGCGGAACATATGTTACATGTTCTCGTAATTGTTTATAGTCAATGTCTAAATGATTGATTTCTCCATACTGAATTGCGCCTCCTGTAGGCAAATAGAAATTTACAAGTAATTTCGCTAATGTTGATTTGCCAGAACCACTTACCCCCACCAAAGCTATTTTACTATTTGCAGGAATAGTGCAAGAAATATTTTTTAACGTAGATTCTTTCATATTATAGGAAAAAGATAGATTATTTATCTTAATTCCTTGTTGAAAGTTATCGTTAGAAATACTACGATTGACTCCAATATTCACTTGTTCTGACTCAATGGCAAAGACTTCATTTAATCGTTTATTAGCTACTTGAGCAGTTTGCATCTTTACTTGTAAATCAATAATATTTTGTAATGGATCTGTAAAAAATACAAGTAACGCATTATATGTGATGAGTTGCCCTAAAGTAATTGTACCCTCCATTACGTAATAAGATCCTAACCAAAGAATTAACGCATTACTAATTAATTGGATGATGTGTTTTAGTCCTTGTTGTGCGTTTCCTAAAGTAATAGTACGGAGAGACTTTTTCATTAGCTTAATAAATTCTCGATTTACGTGATCATATACCTTTTCTTCCCCACTATAAGCTTTAATTGTTTCCATGCCTTTAAGGCTCTCAATGATACTTGAATTCAGTGTGGCTCCCGCAGACATTTCTTCTTGATTCGCTTTTTCATAACTTTTGACAAAAGCTAAAATTGCCACGAGGTAAAAAGGTAAAGAAGCCACAGTGATAAAAAAGAGGGTTGCATTTTGAATAGCTAATGTAGTCCCAACTATTAAGACCATTCCGATATCTAGAAAGGCAGAAAGAGTAGCGCCAGTCAAAGCATCAATAACTTTATTCGCATCTAAGAAACGTGAAATAATTTCTCCTGATTTTCGCGTTGCAAAAAAGGTCATGGGAAGCGACAAAACATGTTTAAAGTAGCTCAACATGATCGCCATACTCATTCGTTGCCCTAAAATTACTAATAGATAGCTGCGGCTATATTCAAAAAGAACTCTGAATAAATAGACAATTATTAACCCAATAGAAATAACATTTAATGTTGACTTAGCTTGGTTAGGTATAAAATAATCTAAGATTCCTTGATAGTAATAAGAACTGCCAATACCAAATAAAGTGATGAAAAATGCTGCCAAAACGATATGAAAAACTAAATTCCTTTGTTGCCAAATAATTGGTAAAAACGAACTTAAACCAGCAGCTTTTTCTTTGTTAGGCGTATAAGAATCCTTGGGAGTGGGCAGAAGTAATACACCAGTCCATTCTTCTGAGAAGTCATCAATTTTCTTTCTACTTTTTCCCTTTGCTGGATCTGCGATAAGTAACTGCTCGCCAATGATTCCATATACAACTACATAATGCATGTGACTGTTATCAACAATTACGTGAGCAATCAACGGGATCGGAAGTTCTTTCTCTTGCCATACATTTTTTTCTGCCTGAATAGCTAAACAGTCAAAATCCAATTTTTCCATTGCTGTTTTTAGTCCAAAAACCGAGGTTCCTCTCAAGTCTGTCCCTGAAAATTCACGGAGTTTATGGAAGGAAATCTCTGTTTTATAGTATTTTAAAATCATAGCTAAGCAAGCGACACCACAATCTTTTTCATCTAGTTGCCGCATTCAAGAAAACGTTTTCATGAGCTAGTTTTTATCCTTTCCAATAATGAACTGATTACTTCTTCAATAATTCTTTATTTTGGAATCTTCTCAATCGAATAATTTCTTGTTACCTTTGGTTCAAAATAGAGTCCTCATTCTTTAAAGTCAAACTCCACTATCTGTAGGAAAATTAGTCAAACATTTCTGGCTTGCACGAAATAATTACAGGTAGCGTCTGCTATCTCACCTAATTTCCTAGAAAATTTATATTGACTGTTTTTGTCGTTTAGACCGACTCAATGAGGAGTGTAGTGGGTTCAACAAAATAGATTTCTTACCTAGCAACCGGAAAAAATTGTGAGCTGATTGAAAACAGAATCTTTTGTGACAAAGCC
Organism: Enterococcus sp. CSURQ0835; assembly: GCF_902706605.1. Classification (GTDB taxonomy): domain Bacteria; phylum Bacillota; class Bacilli; order Lactobacillales; family Enterococcaceae; genus Enterococcus_A. Next base: position 14,803 of record NZ_CACSLH010000006.1, read on the forward strand.
TAAAGCTTTGATGTGATGTTGAATTGTTAGCGGAATCAATTCATCATGTGTCGTGATAAAAATAATTTTGGCTTGAACATCTTTTTCCCGGATCTCTTCTGCAAGATCAATTCCATTCATCGTATGATTTAAATCAATATCGAGAAAATAAATTCCCTATCTCGGTAAGATATTTCCAAAATAAGTAATAAGCATATATAAGAATGATATTCGATCTCCCACTAGATAGCTGGACTATAAAAGTAATCGGTAAAATAAACATGATAACTGATGCTCGCTTCTTAATTATTACACGTTTATTCACTGCTAAAAACAATTCATAAAAAATAGCAGATCTCGAAATAATCATAAGCTATACACTATCGTCTCTATTCAACTCAAATTCATCTAGCGACTTTTTTCACTAGTTTTTATTTTCACAGTCAACACTCCCCCATTGTCAATAACTTAAGAGTAGTATGCCATAACTTTAAAATTAAAAGGGAAGTCTTCCTGAACCTCAGGGGAACTATTCCTGAATGAAGTATTTTACCGAAATAAACCATTTAAGAAGAAAAACCACGGGTTCAGGAAGGATTTTTCAAGAGAAAAAAAGTTATGATATAGTCACGTTGTACCAAAAAATAATTAGAAGGAGCGTGTTAAAACATGCAAAATGTTAAAGAATTGACTGTTCAAGAAATGCAAAAAACTATCGGTGGTGACGATGTAAATTGCGCCATTAACACAGTAGGTGGAGCATTAACCGGAGGCTTTGGCGGAGGTGTTGTGGGATTTTTTGGATCATGTGTTAGATGGGGATATAATAAAAAACCTCAACATGGTTGGCATTAATAGGTTTTATAGGAGATAACTCCATGACTGATAAGAAAAAATCAAAGGTAGTTTTTTATAGTTTTGGAATTATAGGATTATTTTTGAATAAACTAAAAAGAAATAATTCTATTCTCCGAAGTAAAAAGAAAATTTTTTTTATAGCATCAATGATCTTTGCCCTATCATTAATTTATATGGACATAGTTCTATATTTGTTTGGATACAGTATGCCTAAACAAAAAATGATATATTTTAGCATAATTTCAGTTTTTAGTATATTGTATGGCATTTCTGCAGCCAATTATTTTCATAAATCCAAATAAATAGTTGTCAAGTACCGCAGAGCATAGATAAACACCGTTTCAAGCAGTTAATAATGGCTTGAGACGGTGTTTTCTTTTTGAAAAATTATTTAATTGGGTTAATTCTAATTTCTATCATCAAATCCTATCAGGAACTTTTCCGTTCTTCTATAACCAGCTAATTTATTTAAATTCATTGTGGCAAAAACAAGCATCACACAATATTGATATTTTTAACAATCTACGAAGCCTTTTCCAACGTAAGCCATGTTTTTCTTTTCCACCTGAGAAAACTAGCTCAATAATCTCTTTTCAGCTTTGTCTGAGAACGGATGTAAAACCAAAATAATTTCTAAAATCTGTCGTTCGTTTACGAATCATACGCGAAACTCCTTGATATCACTGTATTGTTATTTATGCTGTACTAAAAAAGACTGTAAACTTAAATCATTTGCACAATTTTGTCTACAGTCTAATAAACTAGTTTGTATTCTTTCAAATAATGTACTGATTATTTTTTCAATAACTCTTTTATTTTTGAAGCCTTTCCAATCGAATAATGTCTTGCTACATTTGGTTCAAAATAGAGTTTTCGTGTTTTAAAATCAAACTCTTTCACCTGTCGAAGATTGGCTAAACATTTCCGACTCACGCGAAATAATTGCGGGTAGGACTCTGCTAACTCACTTAGTTTTCCATAAAATTCATATTGACCACTTTTGGTACGTAGCGCGACTCGATGGGGAAGTGTAGCAGATTCAACAAAATAGATTTCTTGCATAGCGACGGTAAAAGATTGTGAACCAATCGAAAATAGAAATGCTTGATCTTGATCAACCCTTGTCGCATCAATTCTTTGTTGAGCAAGAAGTAATAATTCGATAATTTCTGCCCGATAGCTCTCCAATGATTGATCTTTTACTACAAAGCCTAACGTTTCGACACGACGTTTCATTGTTAGCGGAATCAGTTCATCATGTGTCGTGATGAAAATAATTTTGGCTTGAACATCTTTTTCCCGAATCTCTTCTGCAAGATCAATTCCATTCATCGTATGATTTAAATCAATATCGAGAAAATAAATTCCCTGCTTCGGTTGGAAGTTTTCCAGATGTTTCGTCACTTCTAGCGGACTTTGGGTCTTTAGTTGGATCTCAAATAGCTCGTTATGAAAAAGGATAAAATTTTGAATAATGGTCTCTAATTGATTTAACTGAATTATTTGATCTTCACAAATGATAATTGGATAAGTCATCAGATCACCTCGGATATTTCATTAAAAGTAGCTGCGTAGAAAAGATCGTCTCTGTTTTTTAGTACTGAATAAACATATTCGGATTCTTTTTATTGAAGTCTTGAATGGTATGCAAACCTATACCTGAATGGCCTTCTTTGGTTGATAGTCCTTTTCTAGGTAATGCATCAATTGCGATAGCCGTTTGGTGATAGCTGTTTTCAATCAAAAACTCCAATTGAGATTCATCCTGATAGATCATTAAGGATAAGCTCATTTCATGGCTTTCTCTAGCTGCTTCGATGGCATTATCCAACAAAATTCCCATTATTCGCACACAGTCAAAAATTGGGATCGGAACGTCCGCTATTGCTTTTGAACATTCAAACTGACAAGAAACCTTTTGTTCATTGGCTTGATCAAATTTTGAAATCAAGAGACTTTTTAGATAATCATTTTTTAGATTGTTAAAATCACTATAATCAAACGGTTTATTCGAAAGATACGTTGCGGAATATACTTCAAGGTTAATTATTTGATTAAGTAATATTGAATTATTCTCCAGCTCCGCAGCTTCTTTCAAGCTTAATAATAGATTTTTATAGTCATGTCTAAATTTAATAAGTTGTTCTTGGCTTTGTTCCAATCGTTCAGTATATTTTTTCAAGCTAATCAACTGTTGTTGCTCCAGTTGTTGTCGGTAGTTCTCTTTTTGGCTAGTAAGCATTTTAAAAAATAGAAACAGTACGATCCCCGTTTGAATGACTAAAAAAACAATCAATCCTATAACAAAATGATCACAAGCATTATAATAGTGAGCAGCATAAGGAATTAAAAACAACATTAAGAACAGCATTAAAAACAGATAGAGCAGTAAAAAAGAGGTTGACTGAGAGCTATATTTTCCAACGAATGAATAGAGCTTCTTCTTATAAAAAAATAGATAACTACCTATGATTAGTGACTTAAAGAAAAGTTGGATAAAAACACGATTAAAGCCTACTGCATACTCGTCTGAAACAAAAAATAGTATGAGCATTGAGCTAAAAATAGAAACGATATAGGTAATGGACATACAGATAAGTAAGTCATTTAAAAGAACATAATCATTTTTCCCTTTTGTTTTTAATAATAAATAACTGAACAAGATAGGAATCATTTCCGCTAAGTCATTAAAGAACTGAGCCATAAAAGTAATCGGCAAACCACACATGGCAACTAGTACTCGCTTTTTACTAGTTCCTTGATTATTCACGGTTAAAAATAAGCCATAAAAAAATAGACTATCTATGAACAATCGTAAAACAGATATGTTTGACTCAATTTGAATCATTTAAAATAACTCCTTCCAATAGAAATTTATTAGAAGAAAATACAACTTCAACATTTTTAAGTAATATTTCCAGTCGGATTGACGTAATTTTTGCTGCTGTTCCTAGCTTTTATCAGTTTAAATTTTTTAGTATCTAGCAACTTTTTTAATTACGTTTTATTTTCTTAACTAATATCCTTTCGTAATTAATCAAATAGTCTGCCATAGATTTAAAATTAAAGGGAAAGAATTCCTGAACTCCAGTAAATCATTCCTGAATACCTATCTCGGGCCCATTTTTTTCGCTTAAGAAGAAAAACTACCGTGTTCAAGCAGAGAGAAATAAGTTATAATCTATTCGTTTTGTTCTGAAAAACAAGTAGAAGACGCGCTTGAAAGCCGGAAAAAGTAACTGGATTGACTATGAAAAAGTATAAATCGATTAGTAATAATGAATTGAGAAAATTTGATGGAAGTAAGAAAGCGCAGGAAGCTCAATTCCATTATCGAATTGGAGCTAAGTATCATCAGAAGTGTGTGTGTGTTTAGCTGGTGGCTAGAAAAAAGTGCCAAATTCCTAAATCAATAACTTGGACAAAAAGGCAAATGCTTGATCAAACGAATAAGACAATTTTTGTGATCGTCTCTTTATTCAGCAAAAAAACAGCTCTATAAACTGACTCGGAGCAAATAGATTGATGAGGAATAGAAAGCTATTTTGAGAATTATACAAAAATAACTTAAGAAATGGAACATTTTTTTAGCGCATAATCAAATAATCTTTATTTATTTTGAACTTTGCAGTAAAAGCCGACATTTCAAAGAAAATAGCATCTCGGTTTATTATTTCGACAGATCTAATTTTAATCAAGCCCAATCGCACTTGAATAAGTTGATTAGTAACCATTCTTTTTATTATAAATAAGCTATTCCTCAACTTGGCTAACCCTATCCTTGAGGAATTATTATCTCGGGGAAGTTGTATTGAGCTATTTAAGCCGCGAACATACTATGCCCCATCCATTAATAACTAACACCATGCTGTTTCCTTAGTTTCAGAATGGCCATATAATTTCAGAACGCTTTATTTTTGATGCAATAGTCGGTTATCTCTTTTACAAGGACTAATACATCTTTGCTTATATCGTCACTGTTTAATAAATATCACAATTATCTTAAATTAATTTAGCTTAAGGCCCATTTATTTCACTGATCAAAAAATTGAATGTGGCGGTCAGCTAGCTATTTCAATGTGCGTAATGATGGGCTAAGCACTGTACTTTTTGAAATTTATGTACTCAACCAATGAGTCTATCTTGCTTCAAAAATTAAACAAAAAAATCCCAAGCAACAGCTCGCACCGTTACTTGGGATTTTTGTTTCATTTACTTTTTTGCCACGGAAAAACTTACTCAATTCACTTTATTCCGCTCCTGCTGGTTCAACACCATAAAACGCGATGCCTTCATCTAACCAGCCTTGGCCTTCTAACCATTTGGCTTCCGCTTGGCTCTTGGTGAATAAATGGCTGCTGGAATCTTTGGCGTTTGGATTGAAGACGCGGTAGATGGGCACGGCTTTATTGGTTTCATCGGAATAAAACCCAATGCCTTCATCGCGCCAACCCGCTTTGACCACGTCATCGCGTTCCGGTACGTCTTTGGTGTAAAAATGCTCGCCGGAATTTGGATTGTAGACCCGATAAACTGGCGTGCCTTTTTTCGGTGTAGTCCACGCCGTCCCTTCATCTTTCCAACTTAACGAGATCAACCAATCCCGTTCTTGTGCACTTTTCGTATAGAAATGTTCACCGGAATTTGGATTGTACAATCGATACAACGGCTCTTGGCCAACATCTTCTGGCGTTTCTGATTTCCATTTGGCATACAACGTGAAATTCGTTTCGATCGGCTGATTGAAATCATAGGCTTTCGTTAACGCCGCGTCGGTGTACCAACCGTCAAAAGTATAACCTTTCTTCGTTGGGTCGGTTGGCTTTTGTAGCTGTTCGCCTTTTCGCACCGTTAACGGCGTAATACTTGAGCCGCCATTCACATCAAAGGTCACGGTCTCATGTTCCACTGGTGCTTCATTGTGCCGCCAACCAGCCTGCAAGGTCATGTTTTCGGTGACTGGTTTCGTGAAATCATAGGAATGATTCAGATCAGAACTCGGGAACCAACCTAAGAATGTATAATCCGCTCGTTTAGGATCGGCTGGTTTTTTCAGCGAATCCCCTTCGATTACCGTTTCGGAAAAGATTCTGCCGCCGCCAGCTGGATCAAAAGTTACGGTGTATTTGTCTTTGATTTGGAGGGTAAAATTTTTAGTGGTGCTCCCGTTATTGTTGATCGCTTTGATCGTGATCGGAAATGTTCCTGCTTCAGTCGGTGTACCTAGAAAGCGACCTTGTTTTTCATCAAAGCCCATGCCCTTTGGTAGATTGCCGGTCACTTCGTAGAGATACACGTCACTTTTGGCTACCACCGTCTCATTATAAGGCTCGCCAATCACGCCACTTGGCAAATCAGTCGTTTCAAACTGCGGTGCTAGTAAGACGCCGGGTTCGAATTTTTGATTCACTGCATCCCACTTAAATAAATAGTTTTGGGCGGCGTCGCCTTCCCCGATCGTTGCGATCCGATCTGCACCATTTTCTAAATAAAAATAAAAATTATGATCATCAGGGTGGTTATCGGTCAAAGTAAAAGCACTTTGTCCCGGTAATTGAACTTTTGTCGGCAACGAAATGTTGGTGGCATCCAGTGTCCCAAAACTGTGGTTCGCCGGCGCGATCGTATCGTAGTGCGTCGGATCAAGTTTGACACTGCCGCCGTTGATGGTCAGACTCGTTTTTATCGCGCCACCTGCTTGCTCCGGTGCATCGTCGGTAACGGTCAAAGTCCCGCCATTTACCACTGCCGATTCCGGATCTAATGAATAAATGCCATAGACGGAACCTTCACAAATCACTTGTCCACCATTAAGTTCAAACGAGGTTTTAGCTTGTTGGCCTAAGATCCCCATCCCGAGCTGACCGTTTAATGTCAGCTTGCCGCCATTTACTTGAAGCTGATTGGGTTCAGCTAGGTCGCCGGTATAGCCACCACTTGGAGCAGTAACTTTCATTTGCCCACTATTAAGGGTAATATTGCCGGACATTCCAGTCACAGTACTGGTGATTTGCATTGAGCTGTCTGCCGCACGATTGATGGTGAAATTTCCATTCAGTCCCACGGGCACAGCTGAAGCATCTCCCACTGCCGCAATTGCCAAAGTGCCGCTACCCGTGATGATCGCACTAGCTCCCGGCATCGTAGACAGCCCAGCATCAGTTATTTGCCCAGTCGTTGCACAATTACCGATAAAGTTTAAAATTTGTCCTGTCCCGGCACTGACTTTCATGCCGACATCGGTTTTGACATTGTCCAGCGTCAAGTTGACTGCCTCGGTCGTATTGATCACGATCCCTTGCGTACTACTAGTCGTGACGCCTGGTTTCATGCGAATCGTATACGTGCCGCCTTTAATAAATTCGACAACATGCATGCCTTGTTGATAACCGTCCTGATCCCCTTGAATCTCATAATCGCCAAATTCATGCCAGTCAGTCGTTGCCGCGTACGCCACGTGACTGTCGCTTGCGTGATCCAAGATTGGCAAGGCTGTGCTCAAGTGAAAACCTAATACTAAACTAGCCAATAAAATCGCTTTTCCACACTTCATTTTCTTCCTCCTTTACTGATGGCTTAAAAACATTACTCATTAATTAAATTACGTTCTAATTTGAGTATAGCAAAATTAACAAAAATTATGAATTGATTAGAATTTTTTGCTCTTCGCACACAAAAAATCCCAAGCAACAGCTCACACCGTTACTTGGGAAATTTTTATTTGATCGTCGGTTCGCCACGGAAAAACTTACTCGATTCACTTTATTCCGCTCCTGCTGGTTCAACACCGTAAAACGCGATGTTTTCATCCAGCCAGCCTTTAGTTGTTAGCCAATTGACTTCGGCTTGACTCTTTGTAAACAAGTGGCTGCTGGTATTTTGAGCGTTTGGATTGAAGACGCGATAGATCGGTACGGCTTTATTGGTTTCATCGGAATAAAACCCAATACCTTCATCGCGCCAACCCGCTTTGACTACATCATCGCGTTCCGCTGCATCTTTGGTGTAGAAATGCTCGCCGGAATTTGGATTGTACACCCGATAAACCGGCGTACCTTTTTTCGGTGTGATCCACGCGGTGCCTTCATCTTTCCAACTTAAGGAGATCAACCAATCCCGCTCTTGTGCACTTTTCGTGTAGAAATGTTCACCGGAATTTGGATTATACAGTCGATACAACGGCTCTTGGCCAGCATCTTCTGGCGTTTCTGATTTCCATTTGGCATATAATGTGAAATTCGTTTCGATCGGTTGATTGAAGTCATAGGCTTTCGTTAACGCCGCATCGGTATACCAACCATCAAAAGTATAACCTTTCTTCGTCGGGTCGGTTGGTTTTTGCAGGCGCTCGCCTTTTCTCACTGTTAGTGGCGTAATACTTGAGCCGCCATTGGAATCAAAAGTGATCGTCTCGTGTTCAATTGGTGCTTCATTGTGCCGCCAGCCAGCCTGCAAGGTCATGTTTTCGGTGACTGGTTTGGTGAAATCATACGAGTGATTCAGATCTTTTTCCGGGAACCAACCTAAAAACGTATAATCCGCTCGTTTGGGATCGGCTGGTTTTTTCAGCGAATCCCCTTCGATTACCGTTTCGGAAAAGATTCTGCCGCCACCTGCTGGATCAAAGGTCACGGTGTATTTGTTTTTGACCTGTAACGTGAAAGTTTTTTCGGTATCCCAACCAAGATTGTTGGCTTTGATCGTGACGGTGTAGGTCCCAGCTTCAGTCGGAGTCCCAGAAAGCGCGCCGGTTTTCGCATCAAAATTCATCCCGGTTGGCAACTTGCCATCCAGTTCATAACTGTCAGCGTTTTTAGCCGTGATTGTTTGATTGTACACATCACCCACAACCGCAGCTGGTAAATCCGTCGTGTCAAAGACTGGTTTCGGAATCAAAACGCCCGGTTCGAATTTCTGATTGGCGGCATCCCATTTGAATAAATATTTTTCCATTTGGTCGCCATCACCAATTGATGCGATCCGATTCGCACCATTTTCCAAGTAGAAATAAAAATTATTGTCATTTGGATGGTGGTCTGTCAATTCAAACGCTTTTTGTCCTGGCAATTGGACAGTTGTCGGCAACGTGATATTCGTTCCGTCTAACGTGCCAAAACTGTGATTTACCGGCGCGATTGTACCATAGTGATCAAAATTGAATTTAACACTACCACCATTGATATTGAAATTAGGTTTTGGCTGATCTGCTATCCAATCCCAATCTTCCCCATCGCGCAATGTAAGAGTTCCACCATTAATAGCAACTTTTGTAGCACTATCAGCTGATAATCCAATAATAGCACCATCGCTTATCACTTCTCCGCCGTTCATTTCAAATGTACTACCATTAATGATTTGAATTCCTGCAGATATATGCTCAAGATCACCCAGTTGAACTTTCCCACCATTGATCTGGAGCTTTTTAGTAGATGTAGAAGAATACTCTGTAGATTTGTAACACGAATCACCCATCACTTTAATATTTCCACTATTAATTGTAGCATTTCCTTCTATCCCAAATACAGCACCCTGTGCTTCCATCAATCCAGTTGGACCACGATTAATCGTCACTTGTCCACTACCGTCATAGTTCGGACCATCATCAGCACCATCAATTCCTCGAGCATAACCTGTCTCTGGAGCGCCAGAAAATATCAATGGGTCATTCCCACGAATTTCAACAGAAGTCCCATTGTAAGTCGTCAAACCACTTTGAGACCCTCTGATTTGACAGTCCCCAACAAAATCTAGGACGTGCCCCACTCCATTAAATACTCGAATCCCTGATAACGTACCGCTGTCTTTCAAGGTTTGAATCTTAACTTGATCAAAGGTCAAATTAACCGGCTCATCCGATTTAATATAGATACCAGTCAAACTATTTTTAATTTGATCAACATTTTTGATTGTGTAATTTCCACCTTTAGTAAAAACTAACGGTGGAGATTTTGGATACTTCCCCGAGTCATCTAATGTAAAGCCACTCGGATCACCTTGCACCTCAAAATCTCCAATTTGCTTCCACTCGTCTTCTGCCGCATACGCCACATGACTACCACTTACTTGATTTGATCCTGGCACGAACATACTCAACTGAAATCCCAATACCAAACTAGCTAATAAAATAAATTTTCCTTTATACTGCATTCCGTTTCCGCCTCCTTCTTTCAATGCTACCTCTACCTTTTAGAAAACGCTAGTTACTTTTTTAACTAAACTATTAATTAAATTATATCAAAGTGAATTAAAATTATGAATTGATTAGAATTTTTTGCTCTTCGCACACAAAAAATCCCAAGCAACAGCTCGCACCATTACTTGGGAAAATTTTATTTTAACTTTATTCCGCTCCTGCTGGTTCAACACCGTAAAACGCGATGTTTTCATCCAGCCAGCCTTTCGTTGTCAGCCCATTGACTTCGGCTTGACTCTTCGTAAATAAGTGGCTGCTCGTGTTTTTAGCGTTTGGATTAAAGACGCGGTAGATCGGTACGGCCTTATTGGTTTCATCAGAATAAAAACCGATGCCTTCATCGCGCCAACCGGCTTTGACTACGTCATCACGTTCCGCTGCGTCTTTGGTGTAGAAATGTTCACCGGAATTTGGATTATACACGCGATAAACGGGCGTGCCTTTTTTCGGTGTGATCCACGCGGTGCCTTCATCTTTCCAACTTAATGAGATCAACCAATCTCGTTCTTTTGCACTTTTCGTGTAGAAGTGTTCACCGGAATTTGGATTGTACAACCGATACAACGGCTCTTGGCCAGCATCTTCTGGGGTCTCTGATTTCCATTTGGCATATAATGTGAAGTTCGTTTCGATGGGCTGACTGAAATCATAGGCTTTCGTCAATGCCGCATCGGTGTACCAACCATCAAAGGTGTAGCCTTTCTTTGTTGGGTCGGTTGGCTTTTGTAGCTGTTCGCCTTTTCTGACGGTGAGTGGCGCGACACTCGAGCCGCCATTGGAATCAAAAGTGATCGTCTCGTGTTCAATCGGCGCTTCATTGTGGCGCCAACCCGCATGTAACGTCATATTTTCCGTGACAGGTTTGGTGAAATCATAGGAGTGATTCAGATCTTTTTCCGGGAACCAACCTAAGAATGTATAATCCGCTCGTTTAGGATCGGCTGGTTTTTTCAGCGAATCCCCTTCGACTACTGTTTCGGAAAAGATCTTGCCGCCACCTGCTGGATCAAAGGTCACAGTGTATTTATCTTTGACCTCAAGTACATAACCAGCGGTCAGATCCCAGCCAGCATTGTGAGCGATGATTTTAAAATCAAACGTGCCCGCTTGCGTCGGTGTTCCAGAAAGCACGCCGGTTTTTGAATCAAAATTCATCCCGGTTGGCAACTTGCCATCCAGCTCATAACTGTCCGCATTTTTAGCCGTGATCGTTTGATTGTACGCATCACCCACAACCGTTGCTGGTAAATCCGTCGTGTCAAATACTGGTTTCGGAATCAAAACGCCCGGTTCGAATTTTTGATTGGCGGCATCCCATTTGAACAAATAGTGCTGCTCCGCATCGCCTGTCCCAATCTTCGCTACTCGATCCGCGCCATTTTCCAAGTAGAAATAAAAATTATTATCGTCTGGATGGTGATCTGTCAATTCAAACGCTTTTTGTCCCGGCAGCTGGACAGTTGTCGGCAACGTGATATTCGTTCCATCTAACGTGCCGAAGCTGTGATTTGTCGGTAGTAAGTTATAATGGGTCGGGTCGAGTTTGACACTGCCGCCGTTGATCTGCAAGCTTGGTTTTTCCCCACCAAATGTTTCAACCGCTTCTTGATAACGCGGGCCATCAACTAGCGTCAACGTTCCACCATTGACTGTCGCCGCATCAGATGCATTACCAACAGTAACTAGCCCAGCAGCAGTTCCCGTACAGGTCACTTGTCCGCCATTTATTTCAAAACTACTGGGCTGCTTACCTGACATATTTAGCAACGTTACACCTGCTGCATCTGAATCAGCACCTAGCTGGACTTTTCCACCATTGATGGTGAGTTTCGATTGTGGAACATCTTGATAAGGGTAGCCCCCCATGAAACCTGCGCCATTTCCAAAAGAAGACGCGGCGATATTGCCACTGTTGATGGTGATCGTCCCCGCTAGACCACTAGCCGAACCTTGTGCGGTCATCACGCCATTAGGACCACGTGCAATCGCGACATTATTGCCTTTCAACCCTGCTGTTGGGTTAGCAACGATATCATCATATTCTCCACCTTGAGTCAGCAGTGGATCATCACCTTTCAAGGTCAAGTTTTCACCTTGAATCCCTGCTTTATTGCCATAAATATCACTATCTCGCTCCATCGTGATGGTACTGGGAGCCTTCCCGCTAGTCACTAGTGGCGTCTCCGAACCTCGCATGATCGTGTACATGTTTAACGTCAAATCAACGGCGCCATTATCCGTGTTGACATCGACTGTGGGGCCATTTGAAACTTGTTGCCGAATTGCATAATTCCCGCCTTTTTTGATCTTCACTGAATAGATTTCTGCCTCATAGCCAGATGGGTCACCTTTGATCTGGTAACCGCCTTCATCTTGCCATGTGTCTGATGTTGCCGTAGCCTCCACTTGACTTGTAGCGCCTTCACTCCAATTAAATAGTTGAACGGTTCCAAACAAGAGAAGTCCGAACATCCCGGTTGTCAATGCAATCTGTTTCCCTTTTCTCATCATTTTGCCACCTCACTTCATAGTTTATTCATTAAGTGTAGCAAATTTTAATCTTTTTTTGAATTAATTTGAATGACGTGATGATTTTCAGACACAAAAAAACCACCCCAACGCTTGTGAATTTCAGTTGCGCGGGGCGGTTACAGTTATTGATTTTTCGTCAGCAGTTCCGAGCGTTGCAATTGCAAACGGTTGACCTCATCAGACAGTTCCAAAAACGCTTCGTGGTCACCATTTTCCAACGCAGTATCGATCTGATGGTAAACTAGTTTGATCTTTGCCTCCAGCTCTTCCAGCGCCAAGTAAGCTTCCACTTCACTGACGATCGACTCGCTGACTTGGTCATTCCAAGACGCTTCGGGATTGTCTTCCAAAACGGACAAATAACGTTCATTTTGCCACGCGTTGGGGAAACTGCATTCTAAATACAGCGGCTGCTGCCAGTGGAGACGGATCTCGTGAAAGATCTGGTCGCTGTTGTGAAAAGCTTGCCCTTGGATAAACAGCGTCATCGCGTCATCTTTTTGTGTGATATCCCGCAAAAGCAGTCCGCGCTTGGTGACATCGACTTGCTCGGTGATATGAACATTTTTCAAAATCGCTTCGTGGTTGATCAAGTAGTTCAAGATCCAGATGACTTCCCGGCGCTTAAAAGATACATTATTGATCAACCAAACGAGAAATTCGCGTTTTTCCGCAACATCAATCATCTGATCCACTCCTCTTTTAATTCAGGTCTTCTAATAGTGACAAGATTTCCAAGTCCCCCGGCTCTAAGGCTAGATACGCTGTTAAGACGTCGCGGGCTTCTGTCAGTTTGCCATCTTCTCGTAAAAATAGTCCGTACTGTTTCAAAAAATCCGGTTCATGCTGCAAACTTTCCGCCGCGGCTTTGAACGCTTTTGCGGCTTGTTCGAAGTCTTCTAATTCATTATACGCTTGCGCTAGATTCCATTCCGCGTACGGATTATCTAATTCATCCATTTGCTGGATCATGTCGATCGCCTTTTCATACTCGCCTTCATTCAAATACAAATTACTCAACGTCAAACGTGTCTCATCGGTTTTTTCCCCAACAACAAGCGCGTCTTGTAAATAGTTTTCCGCAAGCGTCCGGTCATGCAACCGATACGCTAGTTCAGAAGCTAAATGCAACAGCTCGACTTGATACGGATTTTCTTTGATCCCAGTTTCTGCGGCGGTCAACGCTTCTTCGATTCGCTCTTCGTCTTTTAACGCCGTCGCTAAATAAAAATACAACGACTGGTAATGGGGATCAAGGGCTGCCAACTCTTCAAAGTAGGTGATCGCATTTTGCGCATCATGCAGCTGATAATACGTGAACGCCAACTGGAACAAGCGATCCGCCGTTTTTTCTTCAGCTAACGCTTGTTTTAAAAACGGGATCGCTTCTTCAAAGCCACCCATCAAACTATAAGCGGTCCCGATCCGTTCATCCAGTGAGATCCCCACTAGTTCCGTGATCCCTTGTTTTTCCAGCTGACCGTATTCATCGATCGCTTCACCTAATTGGTTATTGGAAAAATGCAATTCAGCAAGCGCAAAGGTGATCATCGGCTCTTCTGGCAGCAAAGCTTTCGCTTGCAACAATTTTGCCTCACTGACTTCGGGAATCCCTAACACTTGATACAAGTCCGCTGTCACCAATAAACTTTCCGGATAATGTTCACTGTCAGCCGGGATTTTTTCCAAGTAATCAAACGCTTGGTCGATATCGTCATCTTCAATCGCGATCTCCGCTAACGGCAAATAATAAATCGCTTGGTCTGGCGCATCATGGATCAACTTCACGTAGACTTTTTTCGCTTCGGCTAAAAAGCCAAGGTTTTGCAATTGTTCAGCTAGTTCGGCCAACACATCAGCTGAATCATGCTGCAAGGCTTGATTCAACAACTGATCCGCTGATTCTAATTCTTCATTTTCTAAAGCGTGCAACATCTGTTCACTATACGTCATTTATTTCCCTCTGATCTTTTCTACTAATTGGTGGTACCTGTCAAACACCGCAGCGAGCTCACGTTCGGTGGGAACTTGCGGCAAGTCGAGCTGACCGATTTTTTTCAGCGGTCGCGGCGGCTTTTTTTGCGCGAAGGCGATCACTTGCTGCCCGTATTCAGCCGTGGAGATTTCTTGCGGCAACGCCAGCGGATAGCCTAAGTGGTACAACCATACCACAAAATTTTTGAAATTAAAATCCAGCTCACTCACTTCAGCGCTCCAAGCCAACGTGAACACTAAGCCAAACATCCGCTTCATACTATCTGACAATAAATGCCCATTGGAAGTGGCAAAAAACGCCTGCTCGAACAACTGGCCAAATGCGCGGATCTCACGACCTTGACCTTCGTAATACTGCAACAGCGGCGCGATAAAAGCGGCAAATGACTGATTCAACAACTGCTGCTGGTTAGGGTAACTGCGGTAAAGTTCCGACAAAAAATCCGGTGCCGCCACCACACCACAAGAAATCAAGGTCAACAGATCCACCAGTTTCCCATCAGTCTGCTGATCTGCCAACGTGTGATCAAACAAAATCTGCTGCGGCGCACTAGTGACTTGTAGCACCGTCTTTTGGGTCACCGGTTCGACGATCGTCGCGTCAAAGGTCAAACTTTGCGCCAGTGCCCGCAGTGACATCGGGATCAGCCACAACTGGGAATCTAATGGCGAGACATGTTGCAAAAAGGTCGCAAGCTCCATGATCCCTTCATTGCCTAAGCCGATATAAAGCGTCTTTTGCGTAGTCGAAAAACGCAACTGTGACCGCGCAAAATCCAACAGCTGGTCGAGCCGATTGCAATACCGTTCATTGGGCGTGATCAGCCAGTCTTGCGGGTTGTCTGAGGCGATCAACTGCGCAAATTTATCCGCGTAGCGATCATAATACCGCTGATTACCGCACCAGATCACATGTCGCTCATGAAAAAGCTGTTCGCGTAACATCGCGGCAAACGTCTGCCCATAAATCACCTGACTTTTTTCATTACTCTGTTGAAATTCAACTTGCATCGCGCCCACCTCGTTGGGTTTATTTTATAATAGAAGGTATGATCAAGGCAAGCTGGGGCTATGCTAGGCAGTTAGTTCGTAAAAAAAGTCCCAAATGTAATTGAAACAAAAATCCCTCCCTTTCCTGCAGTCCTTCCCACAACATTTCTTTCCACCGTCTTTCACAAAAACCAAAAGCAGATTTATTTTTGCGACTTTAACTCGAGATTTCAGTGTTAGGATAAAATTGGCGAAACAAGTTGGCAAACTGACTCGCCAAATAAATCGGCTCTTAGGAAAGGAGTGTTTTGTTCATGCAACGTTTAGACCATATCTTTTTTTGGTCGTTCCTCTGCTTAGCCATGCTTTTATTTTTAGCTGGCACGCCTTGGCAACTGGCGCTCGTGGTGCTGGCGAGCTTAGTACCTTTCGTCGGGCTCTTGCAACTAGGAAAACGCGGAACGGAAAAAATTTTGCACCATTGAAAAATGGAATGAAGCATTTGATTTTAGGTACATAGTATTTGGTTATGTAAACTTCAAAAAACGAAATAACCCTCGCCAGCCATACCGAAATTGTGGCTGGCTATTTGGCGTGGTAAAAATTCCGCACGCAAGTTCCGTCTCGCTTTTTTAAGACGCATTTGCTACACTAAATGAAAGCGCAATAATCAATTAAAACGAAATTTTTTATCTTAGGAGGCTGCTTATGAAAAAAACGATTTTATTGAGTTTAGGGGGCGCACTTTTGGGGATGAGTCTACTCGCTGCTGCCCAAGACGCCAACGCCGCGGAGATGTATCGCTTGTACAATCCGAATAGCTCGGAGCATTTTTACACCGGCAATCGCGGGGAGAGCGATCATTTGCGTAGCCTCGGTTGGCAATATGAAGGGATCGGTTGGATCGCACCAGAAGACGGCTTACCCGTCCACCGCTTGTATAACCCGAACACCGGCGACCACCACTACACCGTTGATGAAGGGGAACATGATTTTCTGATTTCCAAAGGCTGGCGCGCAGAAGGCATCAGCTGGCATTCGCAAAACGCCGGACTTCCCGTCTATCGCTTGTATAATCCGAACCAATTAGGCGCTGGTACTCACCACTACACGTTAAGTGAAGGCGAACGCGACTCGTTGATCAAACTGGGCTGGAGTTCAGAAGGCATCGGCTGGTTTGCGGAAAGTTCGCCGCAATATCCTTACGCCGTCGCTTTAAATGATTTTGTCGGTACGAAAACGTTCGCGTCAAACGGGATGAACGTGCCAAACGAGATCAAATGGGAATTTAACGCGCTACCAAGTTCAACAGAAGGTACCTTGTCCTTTATTTCTCGCGGTCCGAATGGGGCACAAAGTCAAACTGTTTATCGCGCGAATGTCCGCCAAGTAGCAACGAAAAATCTGCGGGTCTTTCCAGTGATCGGCTCTAACAATCAAACTCCCCACCAAGTTTCCGTCAACACACAGCTACAACTCGGCGAAAAAATCTCCGGTGACAGCCGTGATCTGACCGGCGATCTGTATGCTTATTACAACAATCAAGGCGGCATTTCGCTGATCACACCAAACTACGCTGGCAATGTGCCAGAAGACCAACGCGATGTGATGCTGGAATACTTACCGAACTAAAGATTGAGATAGTTGGAAAAGAGGTTTAACCCTCCCGCAAAGTTAACTTTGTGGGAGGGTTTTATTTTATGCTTTATTATTAGGTAGTAGCAAATAAAAAATCCATGTACCGTACCTATTATTGAAATCAGCCAACAACTTCGTCCAATCTCAAAATTAATAACACTTATAACAAGAGTTCTGAAAATAACAATTCCTTTCTCTTTGATATAATTAAATTGTATTAAAAAACAATTAATTTAAAAGGAGAGATCATTGTATGAGTACTGTATTAGGGTTGTTGTTTTTTGGTGGCGTATTTTGTATTTGGTATTTTGTGAAGAGAAAACCTGATAAACGTAAACGTAACATTGCAATTGCCACAGCCGGAGTAGCGTTAGTGGGAGGACTTTTATTTGGTAATGAGCCTGAGGAAAGAGCGGATACAAAGAGTATTGAATCAACTCAAAAAAGCTCGCTACCAAAAACCGGCTCTTCTTCATCAGAAAACAAAAACTCAGTTGAAGAAAGTACAATTCAAAGTAGCAGCACAAGCACTTTATCGTCAGCTGCTGAAGTTCAAGAAAGCAAAGCAAGCTCTGAATCAGCTAAAGTCGATGTCACGTTAGAAGCGCCTGCAGAAGTTGAAGCTGATCCTAATAACCAAGCGACCATCGCGGGGAAAACGACTCCAAATGCACGCGTTAGTGTAGGACTTGGTGTTATAGGCGATTCAACTACAGCAGATGGAGAAGGGAATTTTTCATTGACGCATGAATTATCTAAACAAGAAGAAGATTCTATTACCCTCTATGCGACTCTTGACGGCAGCACTGAAAGTACTAAGGTCAAAGTAAGACCAAACTCTGAAAAAGTTGCTCAACAAGAAGCTGAAAAACAGCGTGAAGCAGAAGAAGCTAGTCTTCCAGTAGAATATAGGTCAGCTTTAAATAAAGCGAAAAGTTATGCTACTTCCATGAATATGTCTAGACAACGAGTTCATGATCAATTGACTTCTGAATACGGCGAACAATTCAGTCCAGAAGCAGCTCAATATGCCATGGATAATTTGCATGGAATCGATTGGAATGCGAATGCATTAGAAAAAGCAAAAAGTTATCAAGAAATGGATATGTCACCAGATCGGATCAGAGATCAATTAACCTCTGAACACGGTGAACAATTCACGCCTGAAGAAGCCGATTATGCTATGCAACATTTGAATCAATAAAACAGCTATTGATTGCATCTCCGGCATAAGCGTGTCGGAGATAGTTAAATTTAGGAGGTAGATTATTGAATGGAACAATGTCAATTATGTGGTGATGGTCTAAAATTTTTAAATACCGTTACTTTACCTACAAAAGAAAAGATCTGTGATACTTGTAAAACGAAAGCGAAAAAGGATTTAGGTCTGGGCTTCTTTTCATCCTTTGAATACTCGCTAGATGATATTTACAGTATGTATGAAGTAAATGGAGTCGATTTAAGAGCACTGCATCAACAAAAGAAAGACTTTCTAGCTATCATAAACAGTCAACCCACTACTTTTGAAAGAAGGATCTATATTGCTGGTGGTAATAACTTGATCGCAACTTCTACCGACTCAAAAGTCTATCAGCTAGACGACGAACGTATTTATTTCAAAGATAACTATGAAGAATTTTATTATCTTATTTCACTTGAATTTGAAGGACCGCGTTTTAAAAATGTTACATCGCACTCCTCCACCGAAACCATCAATAATAAGTATACTGAAAAAGAACGAAAAAAAGGCAAAGGCGGCAAAGTTGTAGCGGGAGCAGTTCTAGGAAACTTGATGGTCCCTGGTCTAGGAGCAGCTGTTGGCGCTTATGCAGGTAGTAAAGGTAAGGATAAAAAAAAGAAAAAAGGCAGTCAAAAAATTACTAATCATGCTCAGTCGAATGTTACAACTAAAGAGGTGGAAGAAAAGTCGATTTGTTATCTGGAGTTACTTAGAATCTCTGATAACAAGCAGATCAAGATTACAATCAAAGCAGACAGCAATGATTTTCATGCCTTAGGGGGGCTTTCAATTCGCGAAAATATCCCTGCTGAAAATGTTGACTCGGGTAATCTTGAAAACAACAAAATTACTCGTTCTGAAGCAATTCAAGAGCTAAAAAATTTAAAAGAACTATTAGACCTTGGTGTTTTGACACAAGCAGAGTTTGATGAAAAACGAAAAACTTATATAGATTTTTTATAATGAATTCATCTAGTTAATAGTTCAAAGTTTTCTTACCCTTTTCTGATGAGTTTCAGTTGCGTTCGATTCGCACATGGAGAATAATTAAAATTACTAAAAGATAGTCAATCAAAAGTTTTTTACTCCATAAAAAACCGCCCAGTCCTTCAGCTCAGCGGTTTTTTTATTTGCTCTACTGACACCTTTGACTCACTTACGCGTCAATTCATAACTATCTTGCAGCAAATTAGTTAGTTGTTTGATGTCAATTGTTCCGTCCAATAAAACAGTGAGCCAATGACTTTTATTCATGTGGTAAGCTGGCAAGTACCCAGCCGATTTTTTTAAGATCGTGATGATCTCCGGATCGGCTTTCACATCCAAAATATCGATGCGACCTGTCGCGTTGATTCCCAGATTGCGTTTTTCAACGGTCATCACTAAGCCAAACCATTTGCCGGTCCCTTGATGGCGCAGTGCCACATAGTCGGGAAATTTTTTAAATGGTGAATCTACTTGGATAGCGGTCAACGTCTTTGCATAGTCAATGATCGTCTGTTTGATATTCATTTATTTTTCTGCCCCTTTTTACTTTTATAACCAACAAAAAAACCGCCCCGACCTTTCAGCCTCAGCGGTTTTAGTGAGATACTATTTAACGGCATCTTTTAATGCTTTACCTGGTTTGAACGCAGGTACTTTGCTTGCTGGGATCTCGATTTCTTCGCCAGTTTGTGGGTTGCGCCCTTTACGAGCCGCACGTTCACGTACTTCGAAGTTACCAAAACCGATCAATTGAACTTTTTCTCCGTCAGCTAATGCTTCTTGGATCGTTGAGAAAACAGCGTCAACAGCAGCAGTCGCGTCTTTTTTAGTTAAGTCAGTCGCAGTTGCAACTTTTTCGATCAATTCTGCTTTGTTTGCCATGAATGGATTCACCTCCTGGGAAATGATTGCCTCTAACCGCTGAGTGGTCCAGTGATTAGAACTAAATATTGATTTGGTCAATATTCTGTTACAACGATAGCACATGAAACCTATGATAGCAAGGTTTTTAGCGATTAAACTCGTAAAATTCATGTTCCTTTCAGCAAAGAACGATAATGTTTGTTTCTCAAAGTAAAATGTGCTAAAATGCCGGTTTCTTCCCTTTTTGTCTTTGATCTTGTCGTAGCTTTCCCGTTCATGACGGTCCTTTTTTTATTTTCTTTTGTTGTCCAGCTTACTTTTTGATCGCTTTTAAATTCGCCAAATACTCGGCCACCACGGATTCACCGTCTTCTAGAATGCGATAGCCCAGCAGCTTTTCATGGCGCGCCCAATCGATGGCTTCCCAGATGGCGGCGATCTTTCGCTCTTCGGTCAACTGGTAAGAACGCGTCTGTTGCCAATTCAAGGCAGCTAATTGATCTAAAAAATGCTGTTGTCGTTTGGCTTCGTTTAAACATACGCAGACGAGTTCGCTTTCCGTCAAATTTTCTGCAGCCATGATTTCGTGATAGTCTTGTTCATTCATTTTCTCACCCACTTTGCTCGGTAAAGGTCATAGTAGCCCCGTCAAAGTTAAAACTGCGACGAGCTAAGCCACCTTCACGATTTTTTCGAAAGATAAATTGGATCTGTCCTGGCTGGTCTTCAGTCGGATATAAAAAACCCACCACATTGGAGTCTTGTTCGATCGAACCGGATTCTCGCAAGTCGCTTAAGACCGGAATTTTTTCGGCCCGTGCTTCGATTTCTCGATTCAACTGCGACAACAAGACGATCGCGATCCCTAATTCATTGGCAAGTAATTTCAGCTGGCGAGTGATTTCTTCGATTTGTAAGCGCCGCTCCAAACGTCCGGTCTGGGGTACCGTGATCAGCCCCAAATAATCGATCACCACCAAATGCTGCGCTTGTCCGCTAGCGTTCACGTGCTGGCGGATCTCTTGGCAAATCGTCAACAGATCAAAACTGCGGTCATACACATTTAGCTCATAATCAGCTAACTGCTGCAACGCGCCTTGCACTTTTTGGATCTGGTCTGGCGTCAAACGCAACGCTGGATCACGTAATTTTTTCCCGTCGATCTGAGTCAGATGCGCCAAAAAACGTTGCAGCAATTCTTTTTTGGTCATCTCTAACGTAAAAATATCCACCGCCAAACTGGTATTTTTCGCAAGGGCAGTCAAGACGAGATTCACCGCCGCAAATGCAGTCTTGCCCACGCTCGGGCGCGCGCCGATCGTAAACAGCATTCCCGGTGACAAGCCGCCGAGCATTTGATCAAACAAGCGATAGCTTTTGATCGTCTCGACTTTTTGAACGGCAAACAGCTCTGCATGATAGCGCTGCAATGTCGCCGTCAGCTTCCCAGTCTCTCGGACGTTACTTTTTTCTTGCAGCAGCAATGAATAATCCAGCAAGGTGGCTAATGTTTTTTGCTTTGGCTTTTGGCTGTACTCGTAGCAAAGCGCCCGCAGATTTTTTTCTAAAAAACACCGCTCTAGCTGCTGGACTTTGTGGCGAAAATGTTCCGTCGTCACCAGTTCCGCTTTTAAATTTGACAGTTGGCTGGCCGTGATTTCTTCATGTCCAGCTTCGATCAAAACTCGCGCCACATCAAAAATCGAATCAAAACGCCCGTCCAACTGCTGGATCGCGTGAAAAATCCGCTGATACATCGGCTGACTGAACCAGCGAGCGTTCAGTGTGAGGACGTGAAACAAGGTCGGTTTGGCTAATAAACTGGCGATGATCTCGCGTTCGATCTGGTTTTCCATGCTACCCCTCCTGTTCACAAACGACAGCATCATCAACGAAATAAGGCACTTCCATTTGCGAGTCTTTCGGCAGGGCTTCGTTCAAATACTGATCGAACTTATTGCCAAACAATGTGGCCGGTCGCAAATATTTCTCCAGCTCCGTTCCGAGCCACTGTGCGCATTTCACATCGATCACCTGCCGGAAATCGTTTAAGTCGCAGCCTTCGTTGAACCGAGCGGCGATCAATTTCTGATTGGCTCGCACATTTTTGTACTGCCGCTTCGCTTTTTGATTCAAGTAATCGAGGATCGTTTGGTACGGCGTTTTCGTTTTGGCCTGCCCCACTGATAAAGAGTTCTTTCTGGTATTATTCGGTTTAGTATTATTAGTGCCTACATTTTGTTGGGTCGTTTTTTCTGTGCACTCATTATGATCGGACGGAAAATTAGGCAGACCGTGGTCCAAAAAATAAGTATTGGTACTAAACTTTGTCCGCTTCACTTCATGACGGATTACCAAGATCTGTCGCTCGATCAACTGCCGCCGATGCCGCAATAAACGACTTTCACTCATCCCCAATTCGCGCGCCATCCGTACAAGAGACGGATACGCTTGATTTGTTTTGCCGGCATACGCACTCAAATAAGCATAGATCGCTTTGGCTTCTGCCGTTAAGTTGGGATCGCTCATGATCGCGTGGGCGACGATCCCATACCCGATATTTTTCATCGCTGACACTCCTTCGTTTTTAACATTCCCCACTCCTTGGCCAAAAAAGCGGTGATTGCTTTTGGCTTACATAGATATAAACGAAAGAAAAGTCAAAAAACCAACCTCAACCCAGAAAAAAGATTTATTTTTTTCTTCCCCCATAAACTGGCAAAATAAAAAATCGCGTTTGCTGAATACTTTGACACAACCCGTAACCCCAAAAAAAGACCTCCTGCTGGACAGGAAGTCTTTCCACTTTATTTGCGGCGGCGCGCGATCACGCGGATCGGTGTGCCTTCAAAA
Source organism: Enterococcus sp. CSURQ0835 (assembly GCF_902706605.1). GTDB lineage: Bacteria > Bacillota > Bacilli > Lactobacillales > Enterococcaceae > Enterococcus_A. The sequence goes on from NZ_CACSLH010000006.1 coordinate 37,932, forward strand.
CCAAATGCTTTGCGGATCTGATTTTCTAAAAAGCGCGCGTATGAAAAATGCATCAGCTCTTCTTCGTTGACGAAAATAATAAAGGTCGGCGGTTTGACCGCCACTTGAGTCGCATAAAAAATCTTCAAGCGTTTGCCTTTGTCGGTCGGCGTCGGATTGATCGCCACCGCATCCATGATCACATCATTTAAGACCGATGAAGTGATCCGCAAGTTTTGATTCATGCTGACATCTTCGATCATCGCCGGCAATTTGTTCAAGCGCTGTTTCGTTTCCGCTGAAACAAAAATGATCGGCGCGTAATCCAAATATTGGAAATTATCGCGAATATCTTGTTCGAACTCTTTCATCGTGTTGGTATCTTTTTTCACCAAGTCCCACTTGTTGACGACGATCACGATCCCGCGCCCGGCCTCATGGGCGTACCCGGCGATTTTTTTGTCTTGCTCGCGAATGCCTTCTTCACCATTCAACACGACTAAGACGACATCAGAACGATCGATCGCCCGCATCGCCCGCATCACACTGTATTTCTCCGTATTCTCGTAGACTTTGCCTCGCTTGCGCATCCCAGCAGTGTCGATCATGGTGAACTCTTGTCCGTTTTCTGCGGTGAAATGCGTGTCTACTGCATCGCGGGTCGTCCCTTCGATATCAGAGACGATCACCCGGTCCTCGCCTAAGATCGCATTGATCAGAGAAGACTTGCCGACGTTTGGCCGACCGATCAAGCTGAACTTGATGGTGTCGTCTTCTTCCTCAGCGTCTTCTGTAGGAAAATGTTTCACTGCTTCATCGAGCACATCTCCCAGTCCGATCCCATGACTACCTGATACTGGGAACGGTTCCCCCAGGCCCAACGCGTAAAATTCATAGATCTCACTGCGCATCTCGGGATTGTCGACTTTATTCACCACTAAGATCACCGGTTTTTTACTGCGGTATAAAATTTTTGCCACCGCTTCATCGGCATCGGTCACGCCTTCACGACCGCTAGTCACCAGTAAAATCACATCCGCTTCTTCAATTGCGATCTGTGCTTGTTGTTTGATCTGTTCCATGAACGGTTCATCGCCGATATCGATCCCACCAGTATCAATGATCGAAAACTCGTGATCAAGCCAGTCACCTCGTGCGTAGATCCGGTCGCGCGTCACGCCGGGGGTATCTTCGACAATCGAAATCCGTTCGCCGGCGATCCGGTTAAATAACGTAGACTTTCCGACATTTGGCCGGCCGACGATCGCGATAGTTGGATTTGCCATAATTTTTGCTCCTTTACGTTAAGCTACGCTAAATTGCCGTAACTTTTTCAAATTCTCTTTAGTTTAACGAAGAAACTCCCTTCTTGCAAGAAGAAGGGAGTGAAAGTTTTGCGAAATTAATATAACTGGAAGCCGGTACCTTCTGTATGCCAACCGACATTTGCCAACTGGTCTCGCTCCGTAGCATGTTGCGTGTAGTGATGGGCACCTGCCACCGCATTTGGATTGTACAAACGGAACACATCCTGCTCGCCACCTGAAGCAAACGCCGTGCCCTCGGTTTGCCAGCCAAGACTAGCTAAATGATCCCGTTCTTGAGCCGATGTAGTGTAATGATGATCGCCAACATTTGGATTATACAAGCGATAGACTGCTTCGCCTTTTTCGGCTGCGCTACCGAGCACACCTTCATACTGCCAGCCCTGCGTCACTAAATGATCTTTTTCGGGTGTACTCAAAGTATAAAAATGTTCTCCGGAATTGGGATTATAGAGCCGATGCAAGACTTCCGTTTTCACCGGTTGCGCCACTTTACGGAAAATCGCCCGGTAAGTCGTGTCTTTCGTCACTTTTATTTCCGCAAAATTCGCAATCGTCGCACCCGTTTCATCTACCCAGCGCGAAAAGATATAACCTTCATTGGCTTGCGGGGTCGGGATCTTGTCTCCTGGTAGCAGTTCATTTTCCGTGACTTCAAGTTTGGTCTCGCCAACCAATTTTCCGTTGCCATCTGTGGTGAAATTCATCGTGTATTTGACTGCGGCGGGGTCTACTTTCACCGTAAAGTCTTGGACGAAATCAGTTGTTTGTGACGTACCCTGTTTGACGATCGCTTGCAGCTTCACTTCACCGGCTTGTTCAGCAGTCAACTGATCGCCAACTAAAGTCACACCGGCTTGCTGGGCTGCTAATTTCCACGTCAACTTTTTATTCGTCGCGTTACTTGGATTGACTTTTCCAGTCAGTTTTAGGGTCTCGCCGGCGGTCATTTTAGTCGGCAACGCCGTGATCGAGGTGACGGCGCGGAAAGTCGGAGCGGGTTTTGGCTCAACGGTCACCGTAAAATCTTTCACATAAATCACTTGCGGTGTGGTACCAGTTTCATGATCGGTCACCGTGGAATCAGTCACTTTCGCTCGCATCTTGAAGGTGCCTGCTTGACTAGCCGATAATCTTTTCGTTGCCGGATCATAACTAACGCCTACTGGTGCATCTAATAGCTCATAATTAACTGCTTTTGTGCTCGGATCAGCTGACTCGATCTTTTCTTCGATCGTTACCGGAACCCCTGCCGTTAACCGCTCAGGTAGATCCGTGAGATCTGTTACCGGATCAAATTCCTCAAAGTCCCAATGATCCAGTTGAGGAGTACCAAAACTTCCTTGATTATACGTTGTAGCATCACGGGGATAGTACAGTGTACCTGAGTTTTCAATATTAACGAATGGATTATCTGTTAAGGTTGGTGCCGTTGGGTTTGTGAAAATCAGAGTTGTGATAGAACTTGTATTAAACATTGCTGGCACGGGCTCACCCGTTAAGTCCGTTAAACTTTGTGGGAAGGCTACCGTTTTTAAGTTGGAATAGCTCTGCAAATTACCTGTAAAACTTGTTAATTGTGAAGGTTCGACAAATTGTACAGCTGAGATACTTGTTCCATGGAATACATTTGCCGAGATCGTCGACACGCCACTAGGAATTACTACTTCACCACTCAAACCACTACAATTATAAAAGGCAGACCATCCGATACTTGTCAAACTAGCTGGTAACTTCAAATTACCAGAAAATCCACTACAATCAGCAAAGGCATACTTTCCGATACTTGTCAAACTAGCTGGTAACTTCAAATTACCAGAAAATCTATCACAACTTAAAAAGGCACACTCTCCAATATGTGTCAAACCAGCTGGCAAATTCAATTCACCAGAAAATCCTTTACAATCCCAAAAGGCACCCTCTCCAATATGTGTCAAACCAGCTGGCAAATTCAATTCACCAGAAAATCCTTTACAACCCCAAAAGGCACCCTCTCCAATATGTGTCAAACCAGCTGGCAAATTCAACTCACCACTTAAATTATCACAACTATCAAAGGCAGAGGCTCCGATCTTTTTCAGATTCGTTGCTTGTGAAAAATCCACTTGTTTAAGATTGGAATATTTCGGGCCAGGATAAGCCCCAAATGCCCCATCCCCAATCTCTGTCACCGGCAGTCCGTCGATCGTAGCTGGAATGGTCAAGGCTAAGTCAGACGTATTTGCTCCTTGTTGTGATAAGCCGGTAATAATTGCCTTATCCTCAACCACTCTATACGTGACATCTTCCCATTCTTGATCTACTTGAGTTCCTACCTTATTTTCTACTGAAACACTTGCCTCGCTATAGCCTGCGCGCAATTCTTTTTTCACAGGTGCATGTTCTTCGGCGCGGGCTTGCAACAAGCCGAGTTGTGTACTGCACAATAAACTAGCCACTAAACCAACTTTAACGATTTTTTGCATGTCACTTCCTCCTTATGAATGTAAAACCGAGTTCTTCCCAGTTCTATTACTTCCAGTATAGCAAGTGACGAGTCACAGTACCTAATCAGACCTCTGTTATTTATTCTTACATTTTGTAAATGATTTGAAATCACATCGCCCACTAGCTCTCAGCACACAAAAAAAGTTAGTCTGACTGTTTGTCAGACTAACTTTTCATTTAACTTAAGCTGTTAATACAACCAGAAGCCAGTCCCTTCTGTGTGCCAGCCAAGTGTTTGCAACCAATCTCGTTCAGCAGTACTTGGCGTATAGAAGTGCGCGCCGGCGATCGCATTTGGATTGTACAAACGATACAAGGCTTTGTTCCCACCAGAGTAAAAGGCGGTCCCTTCTGCTTGCCAGCCGACACTGACTAAATGATCCCGTTCAGCGGCACTCGTCGTGTAGTGATGGTCACCGGCATTTTTGTTATATAAACGGAATACCGGTACGCCGGTTTGTTGATTCAATGGTGCGTTTCCGACTACGCCTTCGTCTTGCCAACCAAGTGTCACGAGTCCCGTTTTTTCAGCGGCAGCCCACGTGTAGAAATGTTCACCGGAATTAGGGTTATACAAGCGATACAATGGTGTCGTTTGAACGATTGGCGAGATCTTTTGGAAGATCGCTTTATAGGTCATATTTTTCGTTACGGCTTGTTGCGCAAAATTGGTGACTGTCTTACCGTTTTGATCTTCCCAACGTGAAAAGAGATAGCCATCATTAGCTTGCGGTGTTGGAAGTTGAGCAGTCGAGATCGTTTCATTATCCGCGACTTCGATTTGCGTCGCACCGTTTAATTTACCATTGCCATCAGTGGTGAAGTTCACGATGTGACGGACTGCCGCAGGTTCAACGGTTACGGTAAAGTCTTGGACGAAATCTTGCGTGCGCGCCGCACCATTTTTCACGACCGCTTGCAAATTCACTGCACCGGCTTGTTTGGCAGTCAATTGATTTTCTTTGAGTGTTACGCCAGCTGGTGCGCCGACTAAACGCCATGTCAGATCTTGGTTCGTCGCATTACTAGGCGTCACGGTCCCGGCTAAAGTCAACGTTTCGCCTGCGGTCATTTGACTTGGCAGATCCGTGATGGCACGAACCGGATAAAAATCAGGTCGTTTTGGTTTGACCGCTAGAGTAAAGAGTTGTTCAAAGTCACTGCCATTTGCATTACCGCCTTTCACGGTCGCCTTAAGCTGGATAGTTCCAAGTTCGGTCGCAGTCAATTGGTTGCCGGTTAGCGTTACACCGTCTGGTTGATCCACTAAAGACCACGTGACGGTTTTATTCGTCGCATCGGTTGGGGTCACTTGATCAGATAACATCACGGTACTACCCACGGTCATCGTAGTCGGTACATTTTTAATGCCAGTCACCGCTTGATTGATAACATTGATGGTAAAGAGTTTATCCCGCCAATAATCTGGTGCATTCAGATTCGCATGCTCTTGGTTGCGCACTGTTTCTTCGACAACAACTTTCCCTAACTTAGTCGCCGTCAAGTGCGTTCCGACTAATGAAGCCCCCGCGGTATTACGAACGATCTCCCAAGTAGGGGTCGTTTCAAATTCATGCGCTGGATCGGCTACAGTGGATGCTAAGTCTAACACAGGCTTGTTGATGATCAGTGAATCGCTAAATTTTGGTGTGAAGTTGACTGTTTTATAATCGTAACCGACAATCGGCCAATTCGCTGCGTCGGCTGTGATCGGTCCACCAAACTCTGCCCGTTTTGCTTCATACGCTGCTTGTGAACCCATCGGAACAAAAATCTTCCCACTAGCATTTACTCCCTCAAAGGCAGGGGAAAATTTATTAACATCAAAAGCTGGTGGCACAGCTCCCAAAAATGTCACCCGTTTCAAATTAGTTCCGTTAAAAGTCTCTTGCCCGATCGAAGTCAATGTACTCGGTAATGTGATCGACTGCAAATTCGAGCTGCCATCAAAGACCCCACGATAGCTCGCCGATTGATCCAGCCGTTGCAAATTAGCCGGTAATTTGACCGACTCTAAAGCTGTACATTCAAGAAAAGTAGATGACTTTAATTGCGTTAGTTGCGTACTGTTGGAAAGATCCGCACTCGTAATATTTGTATTGGCAAAGGCCCCGACTCCCAGTGACTGCAAAGTAGCGGGCAATTGAAGTATCCCTTTGAGATTGGTGCGGGCAAACGCTGTACTTCCAATCATGACTAAATTCGAAGCGTTTGAAAAATCGACGGTGGTTATATTTTTATCCACAGCCGCTTCCCCTTCATCACTTCTAAGAAGATTCCCGAAAGCTTCATTTGCGATCTCTGTTACGGGCAAGCCATCGATCTCAGCTGGAATAGTCAGCACTAGGTTTGGAGTCGCTTTTCCCTGTGGTGACAAGCCAGTGATCGTCACTTGTCCTCGATCTACTTGATAAGTCAAATCCCCAGCTACTAAATCATCGACTTGGGTAGTGACACTACTAGTTGGTGGTTGTCCCGCGGCTTGAACTGTTAGCGCTCCCAATTGCAAACCAAAAAATAAACTTACCGCGAGACTTGTTTTAATAAGTTTTAGCATGATGCTCACTCCTCATGATTTTGAAAACAGTTCAAGTAGCGCACTGTTTTTACACCCTTAGTATACAACTGCTCACCTGTTTAGCTAGCTTAATTTGCTTTGCCCTTCACCAAACTTTAAAAAAGTTGAGTTTTCTTATTTATTTGATTGTTCAACTGCAAAAAAGACCTAAGAAAAGACAAATTTTGTAATCGCGACGTGCCAGTTGCCCACTAAAAAAAGTTAGCCCAACTGTTGTTAGACTAACTTACTCCATTAACATACACTCCACTCGCTCACACTCGCCCAGTGATTAAAGTCAGCAATTACTAACTACATTAATCAGACACTCCGCTCCCGTTGGTCACCCAGTGGATTGTATCGGCAAGTCAGTTGCCGACATAATCCAAAAAACTCCGTTCAGCAGTTGCCAAACGGAGTTTCTCGAACTTTTTATTCAGAAAGATTGCGCATGAAGGTGCGCTATATGTTTAGTTTCGTACCGAGGCACGAAACTTAACACCAAAATTATTGATTGTCTTTATCGTCGTTGTCTTTTAACGCATCGCCGATCATGTCGCCCATCGTAAAGCCGGTATTTTCTTCTGGCATATCATAAGAATCTGGTTCAGGTTCTGTATGTTCTTCTTCTGGTTTTTCTTCCAGTGCTTTGATGGATAATGCGACCCGATGATCTTCAGGATGCACTTCTAAGACTTTGACTTTGACTTTATCGCCTTCCGCTAAAACTTCATGCGGTGTCGCGATGTGTTTGTGTGAGATTTGTGAGATGTGGACTAAACCTTCCACCCCTGGGAAGATCTCAACAAATGCCCCGAAGCTCGTCAAACGTTTGACAGTACCTTCTAAGACTGTACCAGGCGCCGCTTTTTCTGCGATGTCGGTCCAAGGTCCAGGCAAGTTTGCTTTGATGGAAAGTGAGATCCGTTCACGATCTGGATCAACGCCTAAGACTTTCACTTCGACTTCATCGCCAACGCTCAACACGTCAGATGGTTTGTCGACATGGCTGTGAGAAATCTCAGAAACGTGGACTAAGCCATCGATCCCGCCAAGGTCAACGAACGCGCCAAAGTCAGTCAAACGCGCAACTTTACCTTTCACGACGTCGCCTTCATGAAGGTTCGCCATTACTTCTTTTTTCTGTTCCGCTTTTTCAGCTTCCACAACTGCTTTGTGAGATAAGATCAAACGGTTTTCTGATGGTTCGATCTCCATGATCTTGAATTGTAACGTCTTGCCTTTGTACTCAGAAAAATCATCGACGAAATGGTCATCGATCATAGAGGCAGGAACAAAGCCACGCACACCAACGTCAACGACTAATCCACCTTTGACCGTGCTAGTAACTGGCGCTTCGATGATCTTACCTTCTTCGTATTCTTTTTCGATGTCTTCCCAGACTTTTTTCGCATCTAAGCGACGTTTCGAAAGTAGATAGCTACCGTTTTCTTTATCTTTTCCGATCGTAGAGATGACTACAAGATCTAGTTCGTCGCCGACTTTCACGACCTCGTTGATGTCTTCGACTGGCAAAGTAGAAAGCTCTTTAGCTGGAACAACTCCCTCGACTCCAGTTCCTTCGATCCCGATGATGGCTTGCTTATCTTCAATCTTAAGCACCTCACCTTTGACGATATCGCCGACTTTTACTTCATGCACGTCTTTTAATGCATCTTCCATGGATAAATTTTCATTGTCCATTTGGTTTTGATCTAATTCTGTCATGACGTTTGTCCTCCTAACCAACAATTACGTAAATAGACTACACTATCTATTCTAAAATATTACACTGGAAAAATAAAGCGATTTCTCTTGAAATATCAAAAAACGCGATTTTATCACAAAAAGTGAAAACTTTTCTTAGAAATTAATAACCTTTTTGTGCGATGATTTCTTTGATTTTTGAAACGACTTGTTGAATATTCATACCAGTCGTATCGACTAAAATTGCATCTTGTGCTTGCACTAGCGGTGAGACTTCACGATGCGAATCCAAATAATCTCGTTTAGCGATCGCCTCTTTTAACGTTTCAAACTCTGTCGTGATGCCTTTTTCCTGATTTTCTTTATAGCGGCGCTGAGCCCGTTCTTCGACACTTGCCACGAGGAAAATTTTCACCTCGGCCTCAGGTAACACCGTCGTCCCGATGTCGCGGCCGTCCATCACGATGCCGCCGGTCTTGGCTAAGTCTTGCTGGAGCTCGACTAATTTTTCCCGCACAGCTTTTTGCGCGGAAACTTCCGAAACGGCAGCCGTCACATCGTTTTGCCGAATTTCTTTGGTGACTTCTTGCTCGCCGACAAACACGCGCTGACCGGTTGCAGCTTGCTTGAAGCGCACCGGAAATTTTTCTAACAACGCGACTAAGCCGGCTTCGTCATTTAACGCAACATTCTGGGTCAACGCCAAATACGTCACCGCCCGATACATCGCGCCTGTGTCCACGTAAATAAACTGAAAATCGTTAGCCAAAATCTTTGCCACCGTACTCTTACCAGAAGACGCCGGTCCGTCGATTGCAATTGAAATGTTTTCCATCTTAACATCCTTTCGCCAAATAATAAGCCGCGACCTGCTAAGAGATCACGGCAAATCAAAAATTACATTTTACTTATCCCTGGGAGCTTAACAGTCCATTTCGCTTTTCTTTGTCTAGCTACGTAAACGAGCTTCTCGGCTGTAAGTTTCCTTGATTTGTTGGCAAAGCGCGCCAAAAATTCAAGGCAGACTTGCCGCTCGAAGCTGACCCGTTTGCTTCGCTTTTCTTATTGTCTAGCTATATGGACTAACTCCTCGGTGATAAGATCCAGCAATTTGTTGGCAAAGTCCGCCAAAAAATTTGCAGGTTACTTATCACTCGGAGCTTAGCAGTCCATTTCGCTTTTCTTATTGCACTCTGACTGATTGGCCGGGTTGGAAGAAGTAGTCGTTCATAGTCATCCCGTTCAATTGTAAAAGTTGCTCAACTGATACGCCGTAACGATCCGCGATTTGGCGTGGGCCATCGCCTGGGTTTACGACACCGTATTGACCAGACCCATCTTGTGGTGCGCCTTGATGTCCGGCAGCTCCAGCTTGGTTAGTTTGTTGACCGTTTTGACCGGCCGTTCCATTTTGATTCGTGCCAGCTGCTTGCTGGTTCGCGCCATTTTGGATCGGATTGCCGTATTGATCATATTGCGTTTGTTGGTCGTTGGTTTGTTGACCAGCTGTTTGACCATTTGCATTTTGACCATTTTGTGTAGCGGCTTGATTTTGTTGCGCTTGTTGATTGGCCGCTGCTTGTTGTTGCGCTTGCGCTTGTTGCGCCGCTTCTTTTGACGCTTGGGTGGCTTCAGCTTTTTTCTTGCTAGCTGCTGTTTTCGCTGCTTCTTTTGATGCTTGAGCTGCTTTTTCTTTTGACTCTTGGGCCGCTTTTTCCGCCGAAGCTTTTGAACGACTCGCCGCTACTTGTGATGAATCTGGACCTTTAGCACTTTGATCACCAGTATCACGGGTCAGCCAGAAATAAGCACCAGCTGGGATCAAAATCAATAATAAGAGCAAGGCTACTAAAATACTTAAAAATTTCGTGTTGCCGTTATTGCCGCCATTGCCCCCACTACCACTACTACCGCCTCGGCTCGCTTTCGCTTTGGTTGCGCCAGCTGTGCCAGCTGCTCTAGCCGTATTTTTAGCATTTTCTGTTGCTTGACTCGCAGTTTCATTTGCAGAATCAGCCGTATCGCGAGCTGTTTTTTTCGCTTCTTCCGCTTCTTCGGTGGCATAGATCTGCTGATCCCACGGTTCGTTGTTGGCTCCGTGATTACGATCTCGTCGACTTACCATCAAATCCCTCCTTATTACTATCAGCGACAATTATACCACAGGAAAAAAAAAAAGCGATGGTTATTCAAAAAAGCGCAGGAAACTGATCAGCTCCTGCGCTTTCCATCAAAACAATCGCCCCAAGATCTCCTGCCACGGCTGCTTTTTCAACGCTTGCGTTGTGCCTTCTGTTGCAGCTAGCTCTTTTGCAGTTACTAAATGCGCACCGTCATGATCACAGCAGTTCGCAGGTTTGTTGACCAGCGTCTCATCAAAATAGTGCAAGAGTTTTTCTCGGCGGCAGCCGGTAGTTTCGATATAATCCAGCATCGCCTGCACTTGCTGGCGGCGGGTTTCCTCTCGCTGTTCCAACAGCTGCAAGAGGGATTCTTTTTGGTGGGGAAAAAAACGTGCCCACTTTTCGATCAGCGGGTCTTGACTTTGAACTGCCGGATCAGCATTGACCACTTCAAAAACTTTTTTCGCTTCTCGTGTCTGCTGCTGCAAAAAATAATGGATCTGTTCATCGTCTTTTTCATATAACAAAATCGCTTGCGCTGGCAAGCCGTCTCGCCCGGCGCGCCCGATTTCTTGCAAATAATTTTCCGGTGAGTCCGGCAGATCATAATGGATCACAAACCGGATGTCGGCTTTATTGATCCCCATGCCAAACGCGTTGGTAGCTACTAAAAGCTGCAACTGCCCGCTTAAAAATTGCTGCTGCAACACGCGCCGTTCTTGCCCAGACAGACCGCCATGATAAAATGCCACCGCGTATTGGTCTTTTAAATGTTGATAGAGCTGCTGGACTTTTTTGCGGGTCGCACAATAAATGATCCCCGAACCGGTCAATTTCGCCAATAAATCTGTTAGCTGCGCCTCTTTTTCTCCGCGGACCACAAATAACGCCACATTCGGGCGGTCAGCTGAATAAACGACTTCTGAGGCCGCGCCGTCAAACACTAATCGTTGAATGTCTTGCCGCACTTTTTTCGTGGCCGTCGCCGTCAACGCTAAAACGGGAAACGTTTGGTTAAGCTGTGCGATCCCGTCTGCTAATTTCAAATATTCCGGTCGAAAATCAATTCCCCACTGAGAGACGCAATGGGCTTCATCCACCACTAACAACGCCAACTGACACTGCTTTAACGCCTGAAGTGTCGCCTCGTTGACAAACATCTCGGGACTCATGAAAATAAATTTATACTGCGCTAAATGTGCCAAGGCCCACTGCTTTTCACTGTAACTGAGCAAACTATTCAGCGCCACCGCTCGTTTTTCGCCCAATTGCTGCAGTTGCAACAATTGGTCTTCCATCAGTGAGATCAGCGGTGAAATGATCACGACACTGCCCGCTAAAAGTTCCCCTGTCAATTGATAACATAACGATTTTCCCGTTCCAGTGGGCAACATCCCCAACACGGGATCACCGGCTAACAACTGCTGGATGATCTCTTTTTGGCCGGGCCGAAACGTGGCATAGCCAAAGCGTTGCTGTAAGATTTTTTCTAGTTCCATCTAGTCTGTTTCACCTCTTTGATCTGGGACAACCGAAAATTCAAATAACTCACATCAAAATCTTGATACTGTAAATCACGGACAGCCTCTCCGGTCACACCCGTGGCTAATTCGAACCGCTCAAAAGGAAAGTTCGCATCCAAGAGCGCCCACTCCAACAAATGATCAGTGATCGTGCCTTCTTTTAATTGGCGTTTAGTCATGATCGCCTTCACTGAATCCCCTGCTAAAAACAATTGACGAGTCAGTAGCATACTGTGATTGTAATTTTTTTGATCGGCAGCGACGATTAGCGGATACAGACTGGGAAACTGTCGCACATGCGCAAGCAATAAATCTTGTTGGCTAGCAGTATATAACTTGTCCCATGGTGTATTCTGCCAAGCTGATGGCAATAATTGAAACGCGGTTTGTCCATTTTGCTGAAAGCCCGTCAACTGATTGGCTAAAAAATCCGCACTGGCTTCTGGCAATTTCGCAAACAGTGCGGTCAATTCTTGTGGAAATTTCTCTAACAGATCCGCCGGTGCTTGAGCTAAAAAGTGTTTGACTTGGGTCAGATACAGCGGCCGATTTTCTAGCGGCACATAATCCTTTTGCCCATGAGCTAAAAAACTCAGCACTTGAATGCCAAAGTTCAACAGCTGCCAGCATTCTTGGCGCATCCGACCATAGCGAAAACTATTTAATCCTACTAATGGCGTAAAATCATGCTGCGCTAATTCGGCTTGCCCGCTTGTCGTCAACTGGCCAAAACTTTCCGTGCGAGTAATCCAGCCGTTTTTTTCTAGTTGCGCGATAGCTCGTTTAAAACGTTCATTTTTTAAGTCGGGCAAGAGTCCGCAAACGTTCAAATTGTCATAAAAAAAACCGTGAAGTAACACCGAACTCGTGCGCCGCCCCGTCAGTAATTGGTATAAAGTTGAGATCCGCAGCTTGTAGCCGCTCGCAAATAACGTTAAAATAAATAAGTCCATCATAACTCCTTAGAAGGTGAAACTATGCAATGTAAAATCATCCCGGAAGAATGTATCGCGTGCGGCTTGTGTCAATTGATCGCGCCCAGCGTGTTTGATTACGATGATAATGGGATCGTTCACTTTGTCGATGAACCGCATGCGATCCACGAATTTATCCCAAAATCCGCTGAGACTTCCGTGCGGCAAGCCGCTAAAGAATGCCCCGCCCATGTCATTTTTCCGTCTGATTCAGTATAACGCAAAACAAAATCCGTCACCACTCTTGTAAGTTACGCAAGCTAGACTGGTTTTACGCGTAAAAAAAGTCCTACTTCTTTCTCGATTGAAAAGAAGTGGGACCTTTTTTAGTATCTGTTTGCAAAATTAAAGGGAATGGTGCCCATGAGTCTGAACGACTTTTTTAGAAAGCCAAGGCACGAGTTTGGCGTGGAGTGCTAAAAACGCGACACTCACTAAGACCCCTTTGATTAAGTTGAAGGGAACGACCCCGACTAAAACGTAGCGGCCAAGACTCATCCCGAGCATTTGCCCAGCCGATAATCCAAAAGCGGCTAAATACAGCGGTGTGATAATAAAATAGTTGGCGATACTCATAAAGACCGTCATCAAGATAATCCCCAAGCTCACACCGAAAAATTTATTAGCTGAGTTGTGTTTTTCTTTGTTGAACAAATAATAGATCGGCAATGTAAAGATCGTCGTGGCTAAAAAGCTCGCCGCGTCTCCGATCAGATTGTTGACGGAAAAGCCCGTCAAAGTCAAATGCAACAACGAACGCACAAATGCCGTCGCGATCCCAGCCACCGGACCAAAGATAAACATGTTGATGATCACAGGGATATCACTGAAATCGACTTTCAAAAAGGGAAACATCGGGACGATCGGAAAAGCAATAAATTGCAAGATCAATCCCATCGCGGCACACACGGCTACAGCGGTCATCTTTTGTAACTTCACGTTCTTCATCAAAAAATTCCTCCTAGTTTCAGGAATTCATCTTCACGAACTATTTGAGTAAGCTTCATTAGAAAAGACATCAGTCAACAACAATTGCCTCGGTCAGCTAGCTTGCGGCGTTTGTTCAAAACCACGCCCATCCCAACAAAAAAACTCTATGCAACTTCAGCGCATAGAGTTATTTGATCTGCTCAAATAAGCCCTATCTTCTACCATCCAGACTGTACTGTCGGTTTCGGATTTGCACCGAATCAACTGCTTGCGCAGGTCGTGGACTATCACCACCGGTCGGGAATTGCACCCTGCCCTGAAGACGAACCTTGATCTATTTTTTTTTACATTCATACTTTAACAAATTTACTAACAAAATACAAGGAAAAGGTTTACTTGGATTGTCCCAGCAAACTTTTGATCTCTTTTGGATGCAAACGCCGGTAATCTCCTGGCTGCAATCCTTTTAATGTCAACTCGCCATAACGTTCTCGTTTTAATTTTTGCACCGGCAGATTGACTGCGGCCAGCATATTTTTGACTTGGTGATTACGGCCTTCATGGATCGTTAGTTCTACGATCGAGGTTTCAGCTTTTTTATCCGTCGACAAAATATTGTAACGCGCTGGTGCGGTCTTGCGGCCTTCAATCCGGACACCTTTACGCAATGGTTGCAACGTTTGTTTATCCGCGATCCCTTTGACCTTGGCCACATAAACTTTTTCGACTTCGTGTTTCGGATGGGCCAATTTTTGGGAAAAATCGCCATCATTAGTCAGCAGTAAAATGCCAGAAGTATCATAATCCAACCGACCGACTGGATAGATCCGTTCGGGGACTTCCGCAAAATAATCCGTCACGACCGCCCGATTTTTATCATCTGAGACCGCTGAGATCACGCCCCGCGGTTTGTAAAATAAATAATAGACCGGCTCTTCTTGATAGATTGGGACCCCGTCGACTTCGACGCGATCTTTTTTTCCGACCTTGGTTCCTAATTCATTGACCACTTCGCCATTGACGCGAACGCGCCCGGCGGTGATATAGTCTTCGGCTTTGCGCCGTGATGCGATGCCGGCGTGGGCGATCACTTTTTGTAGTCTTTCCATTCTTCTTCATCCTCTTTCTTAAAGCGATCGTAAAACAAATCTAGCGGCGCTTCATCTTCGGCTAGATCTTCTTCCATCTGCTGGACATCCGGCAGTTCGCTCAAATCTTTCAATCCAAAATAATCCATAAAATAATCCGTCGTGCCATATAAAATCGCACGCCCCGGTCCATCCACCCGGCCGACTTCAGCGATCAATTGCCGGGCCGTCAATGTCTGAACAGCGCCACTGGACTGCACGCCCCGTAATTCATCGACTTCACTTCGAGTGATGGGTTGTTTATACGCGATAATGGAGAGCGTTTCTAAAGCAGCTTGACTCAATTTAGCGGCCACTGGTGAGCGGGCAAAATCTTTTAACAGCGGCGCGAAGTCTTTTTTAGTCGTCAACACAAAATGCTGTCCCACTTCTAAAATCGTCAGTGCCGCGTCAGGATTTTTGGCGTACGTCTGATTCAACTCCTGCAACGCCGCGTAACAATCTGCCGTCTCCAATCCAACGGCAAACGCCAATTCTTCTAAGCCGATGCCATCTGCGCCAACGACAAACAACAACGCTTCTAAATGGCTCAACACACTCATGCCAATGCTCCTTTTGCGATCACGATCGGGCCATACGTTTCATCTTGTACAGCTTGCGCGATCTGTTTTTTCATTAATTCTAACAGCGCCATAAACGTCGTCACCACTTCTTCTTTCGTGTAATGGACGAAAAGCTCCGTCAATGTCAAACTAGCTCCCGGTGCTAATTTTTTCACTTGCAGCGTGATCTGCTGGACTTTTTCAGTGATCGAGATCGTTTCAGTCCCGATACTGGTTGCTTGCGGGACTTGTTGTCTTTGGCGTTTCAATACGTCATGTAACGCTAAAAACAAATCGATCGAATTGAATTTTCCTGCAGGCAATGGCGCCAGCGTTTCCTCGTATTCCGTCAGATCTTGCGGCGGTTTAGCAAAATGCAGCTGGCGTTCCGTTTCTTTTTCTGCCAACACTTCCGCAGCATATTTATACTTGCGGTATTCTAATAATTGCTGCACGAGGGCATCGCGAGGATCTTCGCCGACTTCTTCTTCATAATCATAAATGACTTCTGGTTTGGGTAAGAGCAGCTGGCTTTTGATCGCCATCAGCGTTGCCGCCATCACCAAATACTCGCCAGCGACTTCAAGCTCCAACGTCTTCATCGCGTGGATGAACTCCATGTACTGCTCGGTGATTTCCGCGATCGGGATATCATAAATGTCGATCTCCAACTCTTGGATCAAATGCAGCAGCAGATCCAGCGGGCCTTCAAAGATATCGAGTTTTAAATTGATCGCATCCACTACTTGCGCGCCCGCCATTTCTGGATGAAGGTTTCGGTCATCTTCGTCGGGTAGATCGTCTGTTCCGGGTACAGCGCTTGAAGTTCATTTAACATCTCAAAACCGAGACCTTCTCCACGATACGACGGATTCAAACTGATATCATGCACGACGATCCCTTCGGCAGTCAATTCGACTCCGATCACGCCTTGGACATTTTCATTGCCTTCACAATAATAACAGTACAGTTGGAACTGCTCATTTTGTTCATACGTGTCGATTTCTTTTAACAAATGCTGCTGGTCTTTCAAATTACGATGGAAACTTAACAGCCCCATCGCGATCTTACGTTGATTACTTCGATATTCTGCGAGCATTTTATCCTCCTCAATAACTATCCGCTGTTCAACTAACTCAACGGGCTAACACTAGAATTTTCACCACTCATCAACACCTTACGCCCGCGGGAAAAATTCTTTGTAGACCTCGGTCATACGGCGTTTGGTGACATGGGTATAAATCTGGGTCGTGGAAATATCCGCGTGCCCTAACAACTCTTGCACCGTTCTGAGATCCGCGCCATTTTCTAACAAATGCGTCGCGAAACTATGGCGCAACGTGTGGGGGGTCACATCTTTTTTGATTCCCGCTTTTAACACGAGCTGCTTCAAATTTTTCCAGATCCCTTGCCGTGACAAACCATGCCCATGATTGTTGACAAACAAATGCACTTCTTGCGGCGTTTTTTTCGTCAATAGTGGCCGAGCTTCTGCCAAATAGCGCTCGATCCAATGAATCGCGTAATCCCCTAACGGTACGATCCGCTCTTTGTCACCTTTACCAATCGTTTGCAACAAACCCATCTCCAAATGCAGATCCCCTAGCTTCAAACCGATCAACTCACTGACCCGCAACCCGGTGGCGTACATCACTTCCAAGATCGCACGGTCGCGAATCCCCAAAGTCGTCGTGGTATCCGGCGTTGCGATCAAGCGCTCCACTTCGGCTAACGATAAAATCTGTGGCAGCTTCTGGGCACGCTTTGGACTATCGATATGCTGCATCGGATCATGATCCGTGTAACGCTCTTGCCGTAAAAATTGATGGAAGCGCCGCAAACTGGTGATCATGCGAGCAAGTGTCGTGGCAGCTTTGCCTTCTGCTTTTAGCTGTTCCAAAAACTGCACGACCAAATAACGCTCCACTTTTTGCCAATCCGTCGCCCCTTGCTGTTTTAAAAACGCGACGTACTGAGTGAGATCCCGCTCATAACTTTTGCGCGTGTTGAGGGAAAGCCCTCGCTCGACCGCTAAATAATGCAAATATTCGTTGATCTGCTCTTCCAAATTTTCACCGCTTTCTAACGCTTGACTCAAAAGCTGAACGAGCTCGCTCCGCTTTTCTTTTGTTCTAGCTGCACAAGCTCTCGCAACTTTTCAACTTCAATATAAAAGTCCCTTGCAACGAGACAAGGGACTCATGCTGGTCTATTATAACCGATTTCGGTCGATTTCTAAACTATTGCTTTTTCTTTTGCTGGCACGCTTGGCAAATCCCGTGGAAAGTCAGCCGGTGATCTTTGACTTGAAAATGGTAACGGCTTTCCACCACTTGCTCGACTTCTCCCAGCAGATCTTCTTCGATCTCTTCAATATTGCCGCATTCCAAACATAATAAATGATGATGGAAATGTTTCGCGCCTTCTTTGCGTAAGTCATACCGCGCTAACCCATCATCAAAACTGATCTTGTCAACGATATGCAATTCCGTCAAAATCTCCAACGTTCGATAGACTGTCGCTAACCCGATCTCGGGACTTTTTCGTTTGACTAAAAAATAAATTTCTTCCGCGGATAAGTGATCTTTTTCATTCTCCAATAGAACTAACAGCGTCGCTTCCCGTTGCGGCGTCAATTTGAATCCAGAATCGTGAAGTTGTTTCTTTGTTTTTTTCAATGCTAACGCTGCATTCATGGTCAGATCCTCCTGGGTATTTATAATGATTACAAATAAAAAGCAAACTAAATTCTTCGTTTAGTTAGAATCATTATAAGTTATCCCCAGAGTTTCCGCAACCTATTCTCAATTAGCTTTTATTTTTTAAGCGAATCTTTCCTTCTGTTTGCTCGATCCGTTTTTCTTTTAACAGATGACCGATCGCCCGTTTGAACTGGCCTTTACTGATGCCAAATGCCGCTTTGATCTCATCAGGCGCAGATTTGTCCCAATACGGCAATTCATGGGTGGCATTGCGTTCTAACATCGTCAAGATCAGTGCCGCGTCATCGTTGATCATTTCATAAGCGCGCGGCTTCAATGATAAATTCAACACGCCATCAGGTCGCACACCGATCACGCGCGCTTGGACGACTTCTCCAAGCCTTGGTTCTCGGTAACGCTCAGATGGATGGACAAAGCCAATGTACAGATCATCCGTCAGTAAATACGTGCCGGCAACTTTCAATAAATAAACAGTCCCGGTCTTGTCTTCATTTTGCATCTCCGCTGTTCCGGGACGACTCATGGAACGAAACTGCGTATCATCGGCTAACACGCCCCAGATCCGCTCTTTTTCATCGATTCGCAAGCTGATCAATAACCGGTCACCGCGTTTTGGCCACAATTCTTTCATAGCAGGCATATCATCCATCGAAACGACCACATCTTTATTTTCCAAGCCGATATCGACAAACACGCCAAGATCACGCCGCACATCCGTCACGGTACCAAAACCAAAATTTCCGATTCGCACTTGCGGGATCGTTTCGGTAAACACGGCATGGTGATTTTGATCGACATACGCAAAACCTTCTACCGCATCCCCGATCGCGTGTTTCGTTTCGCCTTTTTGCAACCGAAACGTGATGCCATTTTTTTGGACGAGGTACTCACGGTCATTTTCATCGATGATCAATGCCGTAAACACTTGACCTAATAATTCATTCATATCAAAAACTCCTCTTCTTGCTCTTTTCCATTTTAATCTATCACAGCTGACAGCCGCTTGAAAGTCAAAAATAAACTTTCAGCCACTTCAGAAAAAAAAAGCACTCACTGCAACTCGCAGCAAGTGCCTCGCATCGTTTATTCTAAGAAATCTTTTAATTGTTTAGAACGAGATGGATGACGCAATTTCCGCAATGCTTTGGCTTCGATCTGACGAATCCGCTCGCGCGTTACGCCGAAGACTTTGCCGACTTCTTCTAACGTGCGCGTCCGGCCATCATCTAGCCCAAAACGCAAACGCAAGACATTTTCTTCCCGGTCAGTCAATGTGTCTAACACATCTTCTAACTGTTCTTTCAACATCTCAGAAGCCGCATGTTCAGCCGGGCTCGTCGCCTCTTGGTCTTCGATGAAATCACCTAAATGGGAATCATCTTCTTCACCGATCGGCGTTTCCAATGAGACAGGCTCTTGTGCGATCTTCAAGATCTCCCGCACTTTTTCAGTCGGTAGATCCATCTCCGCTCCAATCTCTTCAGGTGTTGGTTCGCGGCCTAGATCTTGCAGTAATTGCCGTTGCACCCGGATCAATTTGTTGATCGTTTCCACCATATGCACAGGGATTCGGATCGTCCGCGCTTGGTCAGCGATCGCCCGCGTGATGGCTTGGCGAATCCACCACGTTGCGTACGTGGAGAATTTGAACCCTTTACGGTAATCAAATTTTTCAACAGCTTTCATCAAGCCCATGTTACCTTCTTGGATCAGATCTAAAAATTGCATGCCGCGACCGACATAGCGTTTGGCGATACTGACGACTAGCCGTAAGTTGGCTTCCGCTAAACGTTGTTTGGCTTCTTGGTCGCCTTCTTCGATCTGCAAAGCCAGTTGGACTTCTTCTTCGGCGGTCAACAATGGTACCCGGCCGATCTCTTTTAGATACATCCGCACAGGGTCGTTGATCTTCACACCAGTTGGGGCGGACAGATCTTCATTTTTAGCTTTTTTAGCCGCTTTTTCGTTGACTTTCAAGCTCGCTTTGGATGGTTCACCATTTTCATCGACGACACTAATCCCAGCATCTTCGACTTTTTGGATCAATTCATCCATCGCTTCGGCATTTAATGAAAAAGGAGTCGCCAGTTTGTTGGTCAATTCGTCATATTCGACTTGGCCTAACGGTTTTTTCTCCTTGATCAATGCGGTTAAAGCTTTTTTATATTCGTTGTTCCCTTTTACGTCTGCCATAAAATAAATGCCCCTTTCACTTTTAGGCTTGTTTTAAGCGCTTCGTCAGTTCAATGATCTGGATCGTAAGCTCTAATTCTCGTTGCTGGTTGCCGGCTTTTCTGGCTTCAAGCTGCTCTTTTTGGCGTTGTTTTATTTCATCAGCGATGCCAGCTTGACCGATCACCTGCATCAGATCCACGAGCTCTTGTTCGGTACTGTGTTCTGTCAGATCCAGCTCAGAGATCTCAATGACCAATTGCTTTAAATGATCTTCTTTCAAGTAATTCAAAAAATCGGCTAACACGAACGTATCTTGTGTCGTCAAATAACTGTCGATGTATAACAGCAACTCTTGATAAGCATCATGGATGAACTGGAAATCTTCACTCACTAACAACTCCCGCGTCGCTCGTTCATACATCACCCGATAAATCAACATCTGTTCAGCCTTTTCTTCTCTGGTCAACATTTTTTTGACGTTTGGCGCGACCACAGCGACCGTTTTAGTTTGCGATTGGCGCACCTCATGGCGTTGTTGCTGCCGTAATTGTCGCAACTGCTGTTTGAGACTGGCTTTATCTAAACTAAATTCAGTCGCCAACTGTCCCAGATAAAGATCTTGCTCGATCGGCGAACGAACGAACGCCAAATCTTGCAACACATCAGCTAAATAATCCAAGCGATCTTTCTCATTTTCCAAGTTCCACTGACTGCGCTTAAAGGTCATCTTGAAGACGAACGTCGTCTTGCGTCCATGCTGGAGCAGATTTTGTAATTCTTTTGCTCCGTACTTACGCAAATACTCATCCGGGTCCAATTTTTCCGGCACGATCACGGCCGCTAGTTGCAAACGGCTGTGGTTTTTCAGGCTGTCTAACGCACGGTTAGTCGCAGCCAGACCAGGATCATCGCCATCATACGCCACGACGACTTGACTTGCCACCCGTTCGATGGCGGTGATCTGCTGATCCGTCAAACTCGTCCCCATCGACGCCAGACCATTTTTGATCCCGGCTTGCCAAGCTGCCAAAACATCCATAAACCCTTCAAATAAAATTGCTTCGCCGCTTTTTCTGATCTCACCGCGCGCTTTGTCAAAATTGAACAACACTTGCCGCTTGTTGAATAGCTCCGTTTCCGGTGAGTTCAAATACTTCGGCTGATCCGCTCCGTCAAACTCTTTTGTCGGTAAAAACCGCCCCGAAAATCCGATCGTCTGTCCCCGCGCGTCATTTAGCGGAAACATGACCCGCTGATAAAATCGATCGCTGAAACTGCCGTCATCCCGAGCGATGAACAAACCGCTTTTCGCTAGCACATCAGCCGACAGCTCTTCTTGTTTAGCGACTTGGACTAAAAAATCCCGTTGATTCGGCGCAAAACCGATTTTAAATTCTGCGATCAGTTCATCACTTAGCCCACGTTCATGTAAATATTGTAATGCCGGTTCGCCGACTTTGGTATGAACGAGCAAATGATGGTACAGCTCGCGAACTTTTTCATGGAGCTTCAACAACGGCTGATTTTTCGACTCGACTTTAGGCTCGCTTGAAATCTCGATTGCTAGCGGGATCTGTTCTAAGTCCGCCACTTTTTTCACAGCTTCCGGGAAACTAATCCCGTCTAACTCTTGCAAAAACGTAAAGACATTGCCGCCTTTGCCGCAGCCAAAACAATGAAAGATCTGTTTGTCTGCTGCGACGGTAAAAGAAGGCGTCTTTTCTTCATGAAACGGACAGAGACCTAAATAATTTTTACCGGATTTTTTCAACTGGACGTATTGTCCGATCACTTCAACAATATCCGTCTTTTCCCGAACTTCCTCGATCACTTGTTGGGGAATCCTTTGCAAGAAGCGTCACCTCATTTTTCTGATAACAGCTGTAAAAATCGCCCCAATACTTCGTTGATCAGCGCGACTTCTAGGCAAAATTATACAGCTATCATTTTAGCACAAATCAGCGGAATTTCAAGCTTTCTGTTTGATTACTCATAAGTTTTTCTAATGAAGAAAAATCTGGACCGCGCTCCAAATTTTTTTCCTTTCAAACGTCCTCACCAACTAAAAAAAGCCAAAAGAAAAACGACTCAGTAACTGAATCGCTGTGCCTTCTTAGCTGGACGTATAAGTTTAAAGCGTAGGTCCAGTTGAAGTTGCTACCTTCGACTGAGCCCAAACGGTGAAACGAACACTAATAAATGCAAGAGTAAATGCAGGCTCAGCCCCCACCGTTTTTCACTTTATGATACGCTTCGACGATTTGCTGGTTCATCTTCACGACGTTTGCGTAAAACATATTGCCGCCGTTTTTATACAAGTAGCCACCGTTATAAAAAAGCGATTGGAGCTTCATATAGCGGTACTGACTTTTTTGCTTATTGCCTAACACTGGTGACAGGACATCACGAGAATAATTTTCCGCTAGCTCCACCGTATTTTTTCCACCGTGTTTGGCGACGTAATCGATATATTGCAAGCCAAAATTGTACGCTTGGACCGCCGTATTCAAATCACAATCCGCTTTTTTAGCGGCTTGGTACGTCTCAGCAAAATGTTTGACTCCATTCTCGATACTTTCGGCTTTGGTCGCGATCTTGCCTTGATCACCATACGCGCTTTCCGAACTTTGCATCAGGTCAGTCCCCCGACCTTTTGATTCGGTCATCATGATTCCCAAGATCACATTCGTATACGGTTTGACACCGTATTTTGCCGCACTTTTTTCCACCACTGAACGATAGCTGTCGACTTGTTTAGCGTGCTTCACCGTTCGGAACAATAAAAAACCGCCCAGCAGCAGGGCAGCGACTACCAGTAACACAAAAATAATTTTCAATCCACGTTTGACTTTTTCCATCTACATCATCCAAGCTCTCTAGTTTGTTCCATCTTACTAGAAATTCCAGTGATTTAAAAATAAAAAATGCTGTGTTTTAGACTTCTTTAACTTCCTTGCAAAAATGTCACACTCAAAACGTTGTGAATGTTATGTAAAAATCGGTATACTAGAGCTAGTAGGTGATAGTGTGAATAGTGAACAAAAATTCGCCTTGCTGCCCGATGGTTCCAAAATCTATTATGAAACGATCGGCCAAGGCCCCGCGCTGTTTTTGCTTCATGGCAATGGCGGCAGCGGAAAATATTTTTCCAATCAAATCGAAAGTTTCAGTCAGCACTTCAAAGTGTTCGTGGTAGACAGCCGCGGTCATGGCCGTTCCACCAACACGCAAAAAGAAACCAGCTTTAGTTTGATGGCCGCAGACTTACACCAGATCATGGAACAAGAACACGTCGTTCGAGCAGATCTGTTAGGCTTTAGCGATGGCGCCAATCTCGCAATGGTCTTTGCCCACTTGTATCCAGAAAAAGTCGATCATTTAGTCTTGAATGCCGGCAATACCGATCCCCATGGCGTGCGGCTCTTACCCCACCTTGCCAGTTATGTGCAATACGGGATCGTCTGGCTAGGTGCTTTTGTGGATACTGGCATGCGCAATTTTTTGCCGATCTTGCGCTTGTTGTTTCGCGATATCGGCTTAACGGAAAAAGATCTGAATGCCATCACGGCCAAAACGCTTGTCATCGTCGGCAAACACGATGTGATCAAAACGAAACACTCCATGTACATCGCTCGTTCGATCCCCAACGCGAGTTTTGTGATCGTCTCTGGTCAAGGACACATGTTTGCGCGGCGCAATCCGAAACGCTTCAACCAAGAAGTCTTGCAATTTTTATTAGAAAGGTCGTGAGTGCTGTGGAAAAAATCACCCGCTGGTTCAAAGACCACGCCGGTAAATTAAAAATCATCTTCTTACTTTCAGTGATCGTCGTCGTCGCTTTCGAACTGATGAATATCGCCAAAACCATCTCACCAGATCAATTGGCCGCAACGTTCAGTAACGTTCCCAAAACACGATTAGCCTTGATGGCCGTGATCGGTCTCATCTCGATTGTCCCAATGCTGGGGTATGATTTTACGTTAAACGAGATCTTAGGCCAAAAACCGAAAAAAATGTATATTTTCGAAACGAGTTGGCTGATCAACACGTTAAACAACATCGCCGGGTTCGGCGGCTTTATCAGTGCCGGCTTGCGTTCTGAGTTTTATGGCAAAAAAAATTCCGGCAAGTCCGTCGTCAAAGCGTTATCGAAAATTTTAGTCTTCACCTTATCCGGACTTTCGATCTATGCGCTGATCTCCTTTTTCTTAGTTATTTTCGGTCAGACGAAACCGTATTTAAAACAGTATTGGATCTGGCTGATCGCAGGCGGCTTATATTTTCCCATCGTTTTTGGTTTGAGTATTTTCGGCCGCGGCGAATATTTAGGGGATTTGAAATCGAGTCAACGGTTGAAACTAGTTGGTTCCTCCTTTTTGGAATGGACAGGGGTCTTAGTCAGTTTTATCACGACCGGACTTTTGATGGGCGTCAATTTAGAGATCCGCGAAGTCGTACCACTATTCATTGCGGCAACGGTCATCGGGATCGCTTCAATGATTCCCGGGGAGCTGGGCAGTTTTGATGTCATGATGATCATCGGCTTATCAGCTTTAAATGTCGAACGCGAAACTGTCGTGGCTTGGATCTTGCTGTTCCGGTTATTTTATTACCTCATCCCATTTGCGATCGGGTTGGTCTTACTCTTTAAAAATCTCGGTGGTACCATCAACGAACGTTATGACGGCATCCCGCTGAATCTCTTACAAGAACTCTCCCACAAATTGGAAGCTTTCTTTTTATATTTCACTGGCATCATGTTGGTCTTATCAGCAACGATTCCGGAAGCCTTTGTCCGCTTGCCATTTTTACAGCATTTGAATCCGATTCGTTCCCGCGTGATCGTGATCTTTCCTGCAATTTTACTCGGCTATCTTTTGATCATCGCCGGCCGCGGAATCGCCGCGCGGGTCGCTCGAGCGTACAAACCGACTCTCATCTTAGTCTTTTTGACGTTTCTGTACGCCATCAACGCCGGCTTTCGCTGGTCGACCGGCTTCTTTTTAGCACTCTTGTTTATCTTTGTGATCTTTTCGAAAAAAGAATTGTACCGCAAACAGCTGGTTTATTCGGCGGAGTGGCTGACGATCGACGGCATTATCATCGGTGGATTAGCAATTCTTTACATCGTGATCGGCGTCTACAACAGTCCGACGATTCATCACCGGCATCACATGCCAGAATTTTTCCTTTTCCCAAATGAAAAAATTTGGATGGTAGGTCTAGTTGCCATCGGAATCGTGTCGGTGATCGTTTTAGGCTTGATCAATTATTTGAAAGGCGAGCGGTACAAAGTCGGCGGCGTGGTAGATGAAGCACGAATCAACCATATTTTAACTACTTATGGCGGCAATCCCGATAGCCAACTCGTCTTCTTACATGACAAAGACGCCTTTTTCTATAATGATGGTAAAGAAGATACGGTCTTTTTCCAAATGGCGACTTTCAACAACAAAATTTTAGTCATGGGCGATCCGTCTGGCAAAAAGGCTGATTTCGAAGCCGCACTTGAGACGTTGTTGCACGAGGCAGATCAGTACAATTATTTACCGGTCTTTTACGAAAACAGCGAAGAGATTGTGATGTTGCTTCATGAGTTTGGGTATGACTTCATCAAATTCGGTGAAAAAGCCCACGTCCATTTGCCAGACTTTACGTTAACCGGCAAAAAGATGAAAGGCCAACGCGCGACCATCAACCGCACGATCCGTGACGGCTTCCAATTCGACATCATCAAGCCACCATTTTCTCAAGCGACGATGCAGCAACTGAAACACATTTCAGACGCCTGGCTCAACGGCCGCAAAGAAAAAGGCTTCTCATTAGGTTTCTTCTCAGAACCTTACTTGCAACGCGCGCCGATCGCCGTCGTCAAAAATGCTGAGGGCGAGCTCGTCGCGTTCGCTAATTTTATGCCGACTTACACTAAAGAAGTCGGCACGATCGATCTGATGCGCCACGATCCGGAAAAAGCCCCCAGCGGTGTGATGGATTTTCTGTTCATCAATTTGTTCCAACAATTAGGGGCTGAAGGGTATCAATACTTCGATCTCGGGATGGCACCTCTTGCAAATGTCGGGACTTCCCGCAAAAGTTTTATCCAAGAGCGCTTCGCTTATCTCGTCTATAATTTTGGTTCCCGCTTTTATTCCTTTGAAGGTTTAAAAGAGTACAAAGACAAATATGCCACTAAATGGAGCCCGCGCTACGTGTTGTATTCACGAGACAGCTGGATCGCCTATGTGATGATCGCGCTACTCGTAGTCGACAACGCACCGGTCCAAGGTGAAAAAGAACTCCGCGGGATCAAAAAATTTTTAGTCAAAGCAAGCGGTCAATAAAATAAACGTGTAAAAGCCCCGTTACTTCTTTCAGGTAACGGGGCTTTTTGGAGCGCTCAACCAAAAAATAGATCTGAGCATTCGCCCAGATCTATTTTTCATTTATTTTTTACCGCCAAAAGCATCTTTGACTTTGCCAAAGAAGCCTTCATCTTTTTGTTCAGACACGTTTTGGCCACCTGCTTTAGCAAATGCCCGTAAAGCTTCTCGTTGTTCATCATTAAGATTTTTCGGCGTGATGATCTTCACGGTAACTTGTTGATCACCAGTCGTATTTCCTCGCAAGCGCGGTGCACCTTTGCCCCGCAACCGGAATTTCGTTCCAGTTTGCGTTCCAGCTGGGATCTTCAATTTCACATCACCGTGAACAGTTGGTACCGCTACTTCATCCCCTAGCGCTGCTTGCACGAAACTTAGCGGCAACGTGTAATAGATCTCAGAGCCATCCCGGTCAAAAATATCACTGGCCGCAACTTTGAAGACCACATACAGATCGCCATAAGGTCCGCCGTTGATACCAGCTTCTCCTTGGCTTGGCACCCGCATTTGTTGGCCGTCTTCAACCCCGGCAGGCACGTTGACTTTCACGCTGTGGGCTTTTTTCTCGTGCCCCGTTCCGTGACAGGTTGGACAAGGTTCTTTGATTTCTTTTCCTGTCCCGTGACAAACATCACACGTTTGGCGACTCATTACACGGCCCAGCGGTGTTTGCCGTTCCACATTGATCGTGCCTGCGCCGTGACATTTGTGACAAACTTCTGGTTGCGTTCCTGGTTTAGCCCCAGAACCATCACACGTATGACATACTTCTTCGCGGTTATACTTGATGGTTTTTTCAACGCCGAAGATCGCTTCTTCAAATTCCAATTTGACACTGTACTGTAGATCTGACCCTTGACGTGGTGCTGTCGGATCAGCTTGCCGACCGCCGCCACCACCGAAAAAGGATTCAAAAATATCTTCAAATCCAAATCCGCCGCCGCCAGAAAATCCACCGCCATCAAACCCGCCAAATCCACCAGCGCCACCGCCGCCGTAATTTGGATCGGTACCGGCATGACCGTATTGATCATACGCCGCACGTTTTTGCGGATCACTCAAAATCTCGTAAGCTTCTGAGATCTCTTTGAATTTATCTTCCGCGTCGGGCGCTTTATTGATATCAGGATGGTATTTTTTGGAAAGCTTGCGGTATGCTTTTTTGATTTCATCATCCGAAGCCCCTTTTTCAACTCCCAGGACTTCGTAATAATCACGTTTGGTTGCCATTGGCTTCCCTCCATATTTCGTTAAGATCGTTAGTATTGTATCACAACTTGTAAAAAAACCGCATGGCCTGCACCAATTTTTAAGAAAACTTCCGTTAAAGACACCAGTTAGACCTGCTGCTTAAAAAACAAAAAGCCAAAGCGATGACTTTGGCTTTTTGTTGCGCTGTAAACTAATCACTTCGATCAGTTTTACAACTGCGACTAACTATTTTTTATCATCATCGTCGTCTACTTCTTCAAAATCAGCATCTACGACATCATCTGAACCATCTTTTGCATCTGAGGCAGCATTTGGATCAGCTTGTTGTTGTTGTTGAGCTGCTTGTTCGTAAAGTTTTACGGTTAAGTTTTGAACGATCTCGTTTAACGCATCCCGTTTTTCTTTCATTTGTTCCACGTCGTTTGCTTCAACGGCGGCTTTCAATTCGTCACGGGCAGCTTCAGCTTTTTTGACTTCGTCTTCGCTGACTTTACCGTCTAATTCTTTCAACGTTTTGTCAACTGAGAAGAGTAATGCATCCACATCATTACGTAGATCGACTTCTTCTTTCCGTTGTTTATCGGCTTCAGCATTTGCTTCGGCGTCTTTAACCATCCGGTCGATCTCATCATCTGACAGACCAGAAGAAGATTTGATGGTGATCTTTTGTTCTTTTTGCGTTCCTAAGTCTTTTGCAGAAACATTGACGATCCCGTTTTTATCGATATCAAATGTTACTTCGATTTGTGGGATACCACGTGGAGCTGGCGGGATATCCGTCAATTGGAAGCGGCCTAATGTTTTATTATCAGCTGCCATTGGACGTTCACCTTGCAAGACATGGATGTCTACAGCAGGTTGGTTGTCAGCGGCAGTTGAGAAGACTTGTGATTTAGAAGTTGGGATCGTCGTGTTGCGGTCGATCAATTTCGTGAACACGCCACCCATTGTTTCGATCCCTAGTGATAATGGTGTCACATCAAGTAAAACGACATCTTTAACGTCACCTGTGATGACCCCACCTTGGATCGCAGCACCCATAGCGACTACTTCATCTGGGTTGACTGATTTATTTGGTTCTTTACCAGTTTCTTTCCGAACCGCTTCAACAACGGCTGGAATCCGCGTTGAACCACCGACTAAGATCACTTCGTCAACTTCTGATTGTGAAAGTCCAGCATCTTTTAACGCTTGGCGGACTGGTGTTTTTGTCCGTTCCACTAAGTCAGCTGTGATTTCATCAAATTTTGCCCGAGACAATGTCGTTTCCAAATGCAATGGACCCGCATCGCCGGCTGTGATAAATGGTAAGCTGATTTGGGTTGAGCTAACCCCAGATAAATCTTTTTTCGCTTTTTCAGCGGCGTCTTTCAAACGTTGCATCGCCATTTTATCTAATGAAAGGTCGATCCCGTTTTGTTGTTTGAAATCAGCAACTAAGTAATCGATGATCTTATTATCAAAATCATCCCCACCTAGATGGTTGTCTCCAGCTGTTGACAAGACGTCAAACACGCCATCGCCTAATTCAAGGATTGAAACATCAAATGTCCCACCACCAAGGTCAAAGACTAAGATTTTTTGATCTTGATCAGTTTTATCTAAGCCATAAGCTAACGCTGCGGCAGTTGGTTCGTTGACGATCCGTTCCACTTCAAGACCTGCGATTTTACCAGCATCTTTTGTTGCTTGACGTTGTGAGTCATTGAAGTAAGCCGGAACAGTAATAACTGCTTTTTCAACTGTTTCGCCTAGATAATCTTCGGCAAACCCTTTGATGTATTGTAAGATCATCGCTGAGATTTCTTGTGGTGTGTAAGATTTGCCTTCCACTTCCACTTTGTAACCTGCTTCACCCATATGGCGTTTGATCGATGAAACGGTGTTTGGATTCGTTACGGCTTGGCGTTTCGCCACTTCGCCGACTTGGATCTCACCATTTTTAAATGATACAACAGAAGGTGTCGTCCGATTGCCTTCTGGATTGGCAATGATTTTTGCTTCATTTCCTTCTAAGACAGCTACTGCTGAGTTCGTTGTTCCTAGGTCGATACCGATAATTTTACTCATAACAAAAGTCTCCTTTTAAACTTATTTAAACGTTAACACGTAACTTGCTTATTTATTGTGCGACGATGACCATCGCAGGTCGCAACACACGATCATGAAGTTGATAGCCTTTTTGTAAAACTTCGACTATCGTTTCACTCGGTGTCTCGTCACTTGCGGGGATCGTTTGCACCGCTTGATGGATATTCGGATCAAAAGTCTCACCTTGTGCTGAGATCTCTTTGATGCCTTCTTCTTTTAAAGCGACAGCCAAACTTTCTAAGACCATCTCCACCCCTTTTTTCAGGCTCGCACCTTGCTCGTCATTGATTTCTGTTTGCAAAGCTCGTTCTAAATTATCCATCACCGGCAACAATTTCTTGCCGAGATCTTGCGAGCGGTAT
Source organism: Enterococcus sp. CSURQ0835 (assembly GCF_902706605.1). Lineage (GTDB taxonomy): Bacteria > Bacillota > Bacilli > Lactobacillales > Enterococcaceae > Enterococcus_A. The sequence continues at coordinate 68,170 of NZ_CACSLH010000006.1, forward strand.
TTCACCAAACTCTCGTGCTCTGCTTTATTGCGGCGGCTGATGTTGGCGACTTCCGCTTGCGCACGTAAGAATTTATCTTCCATCTCATCTAACTGCGCTTTTAACGTGTCGACCTCCGATGCTGCTACCACTTCTTCGGTTTCTTCAACTTCGGCTTCGGTTACCGAATCAGTTGCTGCAGTATTTTCAGTCGCTTGCTCGTCAGCTGTTTGTTCTGCTTGTTTTTCTTCTTCTGCCACTTGCTATCCTTCCTTTCTGATCAGGAATCGTGATTCGTATAATCTAATGAACGATAATAATCGTTTAGGGCGCTCGTCAATTCGTGGCGAAAAGCTTCGAGTAAACCGACTAATTTTGAATACGGCATCGAAGTCGGGCCAAGTAAAGCGATCGTCCCGCGTCCATGATCTTTGATTTCATAATTTGCTTGAATGATACTGAGATCATCAAACAATTGGTTGCCTAGCTCACTGCCGATGCGAACATGGATCTGCTCATCTGACGGAAGGAGCAACTGGGTCAACGCTTCGGGATTTTGGATCAATGAATAGATCGATTTGAAACGCCCCACATCTTGGTGCTGCTCAAAATTTAAAATATTCATCCGACCCCCGATAAAGATCTTATCTTCAAACGCTTCATTTAAAATGACATCAAACAAACTGCGAATGCCGTCTGTCGTTTGAAAATAACGATGCAAGATCAACGGGATCTCCGTCCGCAATTTTTGGTAAACGGTCATCAGCGGTTGGCCAACGAGCCGATCATTGATGATGTGAACCATCTTTTCAAGATCTTCTCCTGCAACATTTTCCGGAATGCGAAAGACTTGGCTTTCAACATTACCGCGATCGGTCACGATGATCGCCAAAATCTGACGATTGTTCAATGGTACGATCCGAAAGCCCGTCAACTTACGATCTTTCATCTCAGGTCCCAATGAAAAAGCGGTGTAACTCGTTACTTGCGATAAAATCTCCGCGGATTGCTGAATGATATCATCAATCTCATGAATATCTTTTTGCAGTGAACTGCGAATCGCTGTGATCTCTTGCTTATCCACCTGATCAGGTTGCAACAAGTGATCCACATAGTAACGATAGCCTTGCAATGAGGGAATACGCCCGGAAGAAGAATGGGTTTTTTCCAATAATCCCAGCGCTTCTAAAGCTTTCATATCATTGCGGATCGTTGCTGAACTCGCGTTGACTCCTTCTCCCATGAGGGTTTTAGACCCAACCGGTTGTCCTGTTTCAGTGAAGTCTTGGATGATCAAGCTGAGAATCAATTTTTGTCTTTCTGTTAACATCTAGCTCACCCTTTGTTAGCACTCTTTTATCTTAAGTGCTAACTCGATTATTAATATACCACACTGAACACAGAAGTCAAGGAAAAAACAAAAAAAGTTAGCACTCTGAATAATCGAGTGCTAACTTTGCTTATGATCAAATAAAAAGCGTTCAAAGACATCATTTCCGCGAAAGACACCGGCATCTGTCAGCTGAATACTAGTTTCCGTTTTTGTCAAAAGGCCCGCCGTGACCAATTCGTCGATCACTGCACCATAGACACTCGTCAAACTTTTGCCAAAACGCTGGGCAAAGGTCGCGTAACTGACCCCAGCTTGTTTCCGTAAACCTAAAAATAATTCCTCTTCCATTTGGTTTTCAACGGTCAAAATCTCCCGTTCGATGATCGGCAGTTTTCCAGCTTTTAACGGCTGCAAATAATGCTGGATCGGACCGTGATTTTTATAGCGGACATTTCCTAAATACCCGCTGGCTCCCGCGCCAAAACCGTAATACGGCAAATTATTCCAATAGACTTGATTGTGCTGACTTTCAAAACCGGCCTTCGCAAAATTACTGATTTCATAATGTTCATAGCCGTGCTGTTTCATCGCATCCATCGTCTCTTGAAACATCTGTGCTTCGACTTCTTGTTCCGGCAACTCAAAGCGGCCTTTGCGCACCCAATTCATAAACAGCGTCTTGTTTTCTAAGATCAACGAATACAACGCGTAATGCGGCAGATCCAACGCTAACGCTTGGTTCAATGAATCCCGAAAACTCGCTAAACTTTGGCCAGGCAATGCATAGATCAAATCGATCGAGACATTGGAAAATCCATGTTGGGCCACTAAATCTAACGTCTCATACACTTCTTTAGCGGTATGCTTACGCCCGATTTTTTTCAACAAGCGATCATCAAACGTCTGGACGCCCATCGACAAGCGGTTGACACCATAATTTTTCAAGACCGCTAACTTATCAGCCGTCAAATCACCAGGATTGGCCTCCACCGTGAACTCACCTGACTGATACGGCAAGCGCTTGGTTACTCCGGCTAATAAAACATCCAGCTGTTGGGCTGACAAAGCTGTCGGAGTACCGCCGCCGATATACAGCGTCTTCGTTTCAGTTACCGGCTGTTGTTCTAAAGTCAGCTCAATTTCTTTTAGCAGCGCTTGCAGATAGTCATCTACCGGCTGCCCTTTTAAAAAAACTTTATTAAAGTCGCAGTAGTAACAGATATGTTCACAGAATGGTATGTGAATGTAGGCTGAGATACTATTTTGATTGATTATTTGATTTGCTTTCACTGTGCTGTTCCTCTCAAAATATCTGGCTCGTTCAAGTTGCTGTTTCGAAGCGAGCCTGCGCCTAGTTTAACATAGACGACAGGACAAAAACAGGTGATGGGGTTAGTGAACATTTTCCTTTCAACTAACTTTTCTTTTCAACAGATTGTTCAAATCGCGTAACAACTAGTTTTTTTAATTCGTCAACTCCTCTTTGGCAAGTCGCTACGTTCAATGTAAACTGAACTTTCTCATCATTTGATTTACTTAGCATATACTATTTCAAAAAGTAATGCTAAATAGTTTTCCCAATGCATCTAGCTGTCTAAATAATCGTTAGCCAGCTGCAAACAAGCCTTCTGAAGAAAAAATCGCTTCTTCAAAAGGCTTGCTGACCCATTATTAGTTACCCACTAGTCAGCAGAAAAATTTATTTTTCTCTCAAAATATTCTCTTGTTGCTTGTTTATCCGCTTTTAATTGCGTGATCAGGGCGTCAGCCGAATCAAAAGCAACTTGCTCTCGCAAAAAGGCATTCCACGAAACGGCGACTTCTTCGCCATAGATTGCTTCATCAAAATCTAAAATGTTGATCTCAACTGTCAATTCACGGTTCGGGCCAAAGGTATCGTTGTGGCCGATGGAACCCATCGCTTGATACCACTTGCCACCGACTTGAAGCTCGCACGCGTAGACGCCTTCTTTTGGCAATAAAACGTGTGGAGCGACTTGGATATTGGCCGTTGGAAAACCTAGTTCACGTCCGCGGGCATCGCCGTGGATCACGACACCTGGCGTTTGATAGACGTAACCCAACAATTCCGCGGCCGTTTCCACTTTACCGGCTAATAACAACTGTCGAATCCGCGTCGAGCTGACTTTTTCTCCCTGGTCTTCTAATTTATCCACCACGACTGTTTCAAAGCGATCGTGAGCATACTCAGGCAATTGCGCGACACTTGCGACGGCTTTTTTGCCATACGTATAATCAAAGCCAGCTACGACCACTTGTGCATGAAGTCCGACGATATATTGATCAACGAACGCTTGGGGAGACAAGCCTGCAAAACTTGAAGTAAATGCGACTTCATATAACAGATCAACGCCGCATTTCTCCATCAACATTTCTTTTTCATTGAGTGTCGACAAATATTGGATCGGTTGGGTGAATTTTTGAAAAACTACTGCTGGATGTTGGTTAAACGTCATCACCGCTAACTGTAGTCCGCGTTCAGCCGCGATTTTTTTTCCGGTTGCAATCACTTGCTGATGCCCGCGGTGGACGCCATCAAAAAAACCTAACACTAAGACAACATCCCCTGCCGGAATTTGTTGCGGCTGATAAGGATGTCTGAGTTTGATCGTTTTCATCATCAATTGCCTCCTACTTCATTACGAATGACTTTGCGCGGTTTGAGCCACGCTTTTTTTTCGGGATGGGCTTCATACAAGCTGACCAATTTTTCATGATAGAAAAAAGCTAAGAGCGATCCTTGCTCCAATTGAGCTGAAAAATCTTTTGCTGGCAGCATCTGCCCGTTTTTCACTTTTTGCCATAACGCATCATCTAGCTCGACGCGGGGAAAATCAGCAACTGCATTTTCTAACGGTTGTAAAACAGTCGCAAATTTTCCGCTAGCTACGAGATCTGCGACTTGAGTCAAAGTGACTGCTTGTCCGGCGACAAACCCACCGCTTGCCGTTCGCGTCAAATCTGACATGTGAGCCGGATAACCCAGCGCAGCACCTAAATCGACCGCTAAGGTACGCACGTAAGTCCCTTTACCGCAGACAACGCGAAACCGCCAACTTTGCGTGTTAGTTTGCGTATCGAACTTCGGTTGGCTCACGCGTTCAAACGTTTTGATCTCAGCTTTTCGTTGCGGACGTTCCACCATCTCACCGGCACGCGCGTACTCGTATAACTTGCGACCGTTGACTTTTACCGCCGAATACATCGGCGGGATCTGAGTGATCGTCCCGACGAATTTTGCCATCGCCGTATCGATCGCTTTTTCTGGTAACGCTGCGGTCACCGCAGTACGTTCCACCACGTCACCGCTTGCGTCTTCTGTCGTCGTCGCAAAGCCCAGCGTGATCTCACCTTCATAAATTTTTTGATTGTCTTGCATAAATTCGATCACTTTCGTCCCTTTACCGATACAAATCGGCAACACGCCATCCACATCTGGATCAAGAGTCCCACCATGACCGATCTTTTTCATTTTTAAAATTTTACGTAGCTTAAAGACACAATCGTGACTAGTCAAGCCGCGTTCTTTCCATAATGGTAAAATACCATCCATCTTCTGGCCTCATTTCTTGAAAATTCAACGATGCCATTATACCATAGCCGCAAAAAAAGCTGAACGGGTGGGCTTGGGATTTACGAAAGTCACGTGAAACTAAAAAAATCTGCCTGACACAATGTCAGACAGATCGATCAACATTAAGAAAGACAATTTTTAGTCGGGTGCGTTTTTTTCGTGAACAATAAATAAATGACATACAGCGGACCAACTAGCGGGATGAACCATAAGACGGATTGCCATTTTTGGTACCCATTTTGGCGCAACCGCAACGTCACCACATACAAAAAGAACAACAATACCGCTAGTTTAAGACTAAAGATAAACGGTGACCCGCTCCACGTCGGATTGTCCCAAGCCGGCCCCAAACTAACATATTTGGAAAAGCAAAACGCATATATCATTCCGGCTCCGATCAGTTCGCCTAACTCTAATTCCCGCTCAAAATGCCACCAACGACGTTTTTCATTCATGTCTCCACTTCCTTTTTAACCAAGTATAACAAGAAATCAGCAAGCTCGTTGCGCTTTATTTTTATCGGCGTTTAAAAAAAACAGACACGAAAATTTTCGCGTCTGTTTGAGTCATTCTATTTATTTTTGTGTTGCCGTTTTTTTCGCCAAGCATAGCGGATCGAAGGCTCAGTCGGTTGCTGCATCGCGTAAGATTCCAGCAAATTCACCCGATGCCGATATTCATTAGCTGAAAAAGTCGTGATCTGATCAGCTTCTTCGTACTCGTCAATGATCTTGCGTTCCAAATAATACCCGCGGATCAACTCTTTTGTATACAGCGGATCTTGCTGGATCAAAATCGTACCAAACAAACCGCGAGTCGAAACTTGTTCCATCAAATTTTTTCGTTCAGCGACAAAAAAGTCGATCAACTCTTCATCATACACATCGCGCAAGTTTTCCAAACTTTCTAAAATCGCGCGGCTGTTGCGTAAAAAGACTTCATGGACCGCAGTCAAGTCGCGACTATCCACGATATCTTCCCGATTTTGTCGGCGCTGCCAATACATTTTCGGATGCAAGATGACCCGGACTAACCGCGTGCCTACGATCAACCAAAAACCTAGAAATGATAAAACTTGGCGTTTGACAGAATCTTGGAATTTCGCGATAAAGCGTGAATATAAACGATACGATTCCACATTGATCTGTCGTTTGCGGAAACTTTCGTCTAATCCATCGCGCTCGATGGAGATCATGGAAGCTTGGATCTCTTGAAATTCTTGTTGGCTACTTTCCGGCATCGTTTCATTGAACAGCTCTTGGATTCGATTTTGATAATTGGTGATCACCGATTGCAAGGCAAGCTGTTCTTTTTCGCTCAGATCCGGATTTTTCAGATCTTCTTCTAAATTCGCGATCACCGATTGGAAGATTTCCATCAATTTCGGACTACCTGGGGGGATTACCTCACCGTCTGATAAAATCGGCAAGACGATCATCCCGATAATCAAACTCAAAAAAGTCACACAAGCGGTGATAAACAGCAGTAGTGAACGTTCTCGAAATTCGATACCGTTGATAGTGGTCGGTAAAATGAAGATCGTGGCGATACTGACCGTTCCTTTTACACCGCCGATCGTCAAGATCAACCGTTCTTTCAATTGTTTTTTCGTTTGTGAGAAGCCTTTTCGAACGAAGAAAAAGAGACTCACAAACACAAAACGAATCACAAATAATAGCAGCGTCAAAACGATCACGATCGTAAACATTTGCAAATTCGAATACGCGCGGCTATTCCAGATCGGAGAAAAAACTTGTGATAATTCGATCCCTAAAAATAAAAAGACAAGCGCGTTTAGCGTAAAGCCGATCGTCTGCCACGTCGTTTCCGTTACATTGGATAAGCGTGCGTCAAACAAACTAATTTTACGAAATTTATTGGCTTGCATTACCCCAGCCACTACCGCTGCGATAATCCCAGAAAAATGAAAGACTTCTGCCAATAGATACGCTAAAAACGGTAACAATAGACCGATCAAAAAATACGCCGTAATGTCCCGAGCCGAGATTTGTTCGATCAACTTGATGACTTGGCGTTTGATGTAAGCCACTAAAAATCCGAGCGCCACTCCGCCAAGACTAGAGATCACTAGCCGACTGGATGCTTCTGCCAACGAAAATTGCCCCGTGAGTAATGTTGCGACCGCAAACTGAAACGCCGTAACACCCGACGCATCATTTAACAGTCCTTCACCTTCTAAAACATGCATCACCGAATCGGGAATCTTTAAGCGTTTAGCCAGTGAACCCACAGCTACTGCATCAGTCGGACCTAACGAGGCCCCAAAAGCCAGACACGCAGCTAGCGGGATCGTCGGCATAAAGGCGTGCAAAGCAAAACCCATACCCACTAAAGTTAAGATGACCCCAACAAAAGCTAAAAATAAAATCATCCCAAAATGTTGTAAGATTGCTGGGATATCGGCCGTCTCACCTTCGCGAAAAAGTAGCGGCGCGATAATCATCACCAAAAAAATCTCTGGTTCAAAGGTGATCGAACTGCCCACATGGGTCAAGCCTAATAAGATCCCCAAAATGATCTGGATCATAAAAATCGGGACCGCCGGCAATGCTTTGGCTAAGATGTTCGACAAGGTGATCACTACGGCCAAAATGACGATGATCTCAATTAAATCCATCGCCTCACCTCCTGATTTTTGTTTGTTTGTACTTCATGATCAACTTCAAAAAGTCACGCTTTTTGTTGATGATCTTCTCTTCAAGTTCTGCTAAATCTTTTTGGTCATCATCTAATGACAATTGCGCCCGTTTGGTTTCCATCCGCAGCAGTTCATGTTTGATCCGCTCGGTCCGATGGAAGAGCAGTAAATTGCTTTTTTTCATACAGCGCCGCAATTCTTTTCGTTCCTCTGGCGTCAAATTTCCATATTCTTCATGCAATTGACGCATTCGTTCTTCAAATTGGGTCGTCATTTCCCCCAGCTCCCCCTTATTACGCAAAAATTTCAAAAACAATGTCCACTTTAACAGGCTTAGCAGTAGATTGCAAAAGGTATTCACAAAAACTTAATGATTCCCTTTACTTATTATAGTAGAAAAACAAATCAAAAAAAAGCGAGCCCAAATCAGTTGTCCAACACAACGTCAAATCGAGCTCACTTTTCCGACTTTCCTTTTTAAAAAGCTAGTCTTTGTTTAGATCGCGGATCATCTGATCGATTTTTGAACCGTACTCTACGGATTCATCCAATTCGAAAAATATCTCCGGCGTCTTGTAGATGGATAGCGCATGACCTAGCTCACGTCGGATCAGACCTTTTGCTTTTTCCAATCCGTGTTGCGCTTTTTCTTTATCGGATGCTTTGTCTGACAACAAACTGTAAAAAATCGTGGCTTGTTGCAAATCACCTGTCACATGGACATCGGTGATATTGACATCTTGCACCCGCGGATCACGCACTTTTTTCCGTAAAATATCGTTGACCTCTTTTAAAATCTCCTGCGCCACGCGCCGATCACGATAATTAGGCAAATCGATCGCCTCCTTCTTCGTATTAAGGTAAGAAGTTTTTGTAAAACTTCTCTCGATTCTCAGGCCGTATACCATTCCACTATTTAAATTCTTAAGTGGAACTGGCAGCCTTCTTTGTATTCACAGAGAAGCGGAAGTCGTTTCAGCTCGTGAAGCGACGACTAGGCTCCCCTGCGTTACGCTTTTTTGATTTCTTCCATGATGAATGCTTCGATGCTGTCATCGACTTTAAGGTCATTGAAGTTTTCGATCATGGCGCCACATTCATAGCCCATCTTGACTTCTTTGACATCATCTTTGAACCGTTTCAAGCTGGCAAGTTTGCCTTCATAAATGACGATGCCATCCCGGATCACCCGCACGCCGCTATCTCGATGGATCGAACCTTCTGTCACATAGCAACCTGCGATAGTGCCGACCTTAGAAACTTTATACGTTTCACGAACCACCATTTGACCGGTGATTTTTTCTTCGTATTCAGGATCGAGCATCCCTTTCATCGCCGTTTCAATTTCTTCGATCGCTTTGTAGATGATCCGATGCAAACGAATATCAACTTCTTCTGATTCTGCTTGTTGACGCGCTTGCGGTGTTGGCCGGACGTTAAACCCAATGATGATCGCGTTACTTGCCGCAGCTAGTGTCACGTCGCTTTCATTGATGGCCCCAACAGCAGAATGGACGATGTTCACGCGAACGCCTTCTACATCGATTTTTTGTAACGATGCAGCTAAAGCTTCGGCTGAACCTTGCACATCGGCTTTGATGATGACATTGACTTCTTTCAATTCGCCTTCTTTAAGCGATTCGAATAAGTTGTCTAATGTCACGCGTGTCGTCACATTGCGGTGTTCTTGCAACGCACGTTTTGCCCGTTCTTCACCGGCTGCCCGGGCTGTTTTTTCATCTTCAAAGACGGCAAAATGATCGCCGGCTTGTGGCACTTCATTCAATCCAGTGATTTCCACTGGTGTGGCTGGACCGGCTGCTTTTTCACGGCGGCCGATGTCATTGGTCATGACCCGAACACGACCGTACGCATTTCCGACGACGATTGGATCGCCGACTTTCAACGTTCCTTGTTGGACCAATAACGTTGAAACGGGACCTTTCCCTTTATCCAAACGTGCTTCGATGACCGTTCCGATCGCCCGCGCCGTTGGATCAGCTTTCAAATCTTCCACTTCGGCAACTAACAGGATCATTTCCAATAGTTCTTCGATATTTTGATTGAACTTCGCTGAGATCTCCACAAAGATCGTATCGCCACCCCAAGCTTCAGGGATCAATTCGTATTCACTCAACTCTTGCATCACGTGTTCAGGATTAGCGCCTGGTTTATCGATCTTGTTGACCGCGACGATAATCGGAACACCGGCAGCTTTTGCGTGGTTGATGGCTTCGACTGTTTGCGGCATCACACCGTCATCGGCTGCAACGACTAAAATCGTAATATCCGTGATCGAAGCGCCCCGTGCCCGCATGCTCGTGAAGGCCGCGTGCCCTGGTGTATCTAAGAAAGTAATCGGTTTGCCGTTGATATCGATTTGGTAAGCCCCGATATGCTGCGTGATCCCGCCAGCTTCACCACTAGTTACCCGTGAATGCCGTAACGTATCAAGTAACGTTGTTTTCCCGTGATCGACGTGACCCATGATAGTAACAACTGGTGGCCGTGGGACTAATTTTTCTTCGTTGACTTCATCTGGTTCAAAGAAGCGATCAATATCGGCAATATCGATTTGAACTTTTTCTTCGGCTTCCATACCATAATCAGTCGCTAGTAATTCGATCGTTTCTTTATCTAGTGGTTGGTTTTGGTTGACCATCACACCCATCATAAAGAGTTTTTTGATGATCTCAGCTGGCTCGCGGTGGATCTTTTTAGCGATCTCCGCAACGTTCATGCCTTCTGTGTATTCCAATACATCTGGTAATTCCCGGAATTTACGTGGTGGCACAGCTGGTTTATTACTTGTTTGTTGTTTGCCGCGTTTGCCTTTTTTGTTGAATTTATTTCGACGGTTTCCACCAAAATTATTGCGATTTTGGTTGCCATAATTATTTTTCTTGTTGCGGTTTTGGCTTTGGTTTGAACCGCCTTGGCCTTGCGTACTACCGCTCGTTTGACGATTGCCTTGCGTATTGCTTTGGCTGCCTTGACGATTTTGGTTTTGGTTCGAACTCGTATTGGTGCGATTGCTCGTTTGATTACTGCGTTGACCTTGGCTTTGCGTAGTTGAACGTTGACCGCCTTGGCTAGCATTTTGAGTGCGTTGGCCACCTTGAGTGCCTTGGTTAGAGCGTTGGCCACTCGTTTGATTGTTCCGCGTTTGGTTCGTGCGGTTAGTGTTGGAACCACTTTGAGCGTTCCGGTTTTGATTGGATTGGTTGCCTTGGCTGTTGCGGTTTTGGCCATTGCCTTGGTTGTTCCGGTTTTGGTTCGTATTTTGAGAACCCTGGCTGTTACTTTGATTGTTGCGGTTACCTTGTGCATTCCCGCGATTTTGGTTGGTTGGTTTAGTTGTATTTTCTTTTTTCAAATTAGTTTGATTTCCTTTTCTGTTTTGGAAATTAGGGTTGTTCTTTGAACTTTTTCCATGGATTTTTGGTTTCGTTTCGTGCTGGTTAGCTGATGGGTTTGCGGGTGCTTTGGCTTGCGAAGAAGGAAAAGCCTGTTTTAATTTTGATTCGTCAGCCGTCGACAATGCGCCCATATGGTTTTTGACATCGATCCCCATTGATTGTGCTTTTTCGACAACTTCCTTACTCGATTGATTGATTTCTTTCGCAAATTCGTATACTCGTTTTTTTCCCATGCAATCACCTTCCTAACCTGTTATTAACGTCCTCAATTTTTTCGCGAAACCGGCATCTGTCACCCCGATGACTTTGCGCGGTTTACCGATCGCACCTGACAATTCGCTTTGCGTGAATCCGGCGTGATAAGGCGTTTGATAAAATGTACTTTTATCAGCTAATTTTTTTTTCGTGTTCTCACTGGCATCTGAAGCCACAAGCGTCAAATAAACGCGGCCGCGGCGGATCTCATTGACCGTCAGCTCTTCACCGGTGATCAACTTACCTGCCCGCATGGCTAGCCCTAATAAATTCAAGGCTTTTTGCTTATTCATTTTCGAAAAGCTCTTTTCTCGCTTTTTGATGGCTGACATAGTCAAACAATTCTTGGTAAAATTCATCGCTCAACTTCGTTTCTAACACGCGATCTAAAACATGTTTTTCCCAAGCTTGTTTGACTTCTGCAGGCTCTAATGCGACATACGCGCCTCGACCGGGCTTTTTACCCGTTGGATCGATAGAGACTTCGCCTTCTTTGGACTTGGCGATCCGAACCAATTCTTTTTTTGGTTTCAACTCGCCGGAAACGACCGACTTACGTAAAGGGATCTTTCTTTTTTTCATCGTGTTCCTCCTACGTATTAGTTTTCTTCCTGCTCGGTGTTATCTAGTGCAACATTTTCGATATCGTCTTCGGTCATGTCTGGTGTGACCGTTTCATCATCAGCCGGTGCAGGTGCTTCAACTGGTGCTGTTTCAGTTGATTCATTGGCTTCAGTCGCTTCACTTTCAGCCGCTGTTTCACTGGCATTTGGTTGTTCTTCTGCTAAACCAGCCGGTGATTCATCAAAATCGCCGTCGTCATAGTTTTCGTAAAATTCAGCCATGTCTGATTCCGCTTTGATATCGATCTTATGCGCGGTTAGTTTTGCCGCCAAACGTGCATTTTGTCCTCGTTTACCGATCGCAAGTGATAATTGATAATCAGGTACGACGACCGTGCAGACTTTTGGATTGTTCGTGTCGAAAATGACATCTTCCACTTGAGCTGGATTCAACGCATTGGCGATGAACACAGCTGGGTCTTCATTCCATTCCACGATATCCATGTTTTCGCCTTTCAATTCGTTGACGATCGCTTGGACTCGTTGCCCTTTTGGTCCGACACAAGTCCCAACTGGATCGATGTTCGGATCATGCGAGCGCACCGCAACTTTCGCTCGGTCGCCAGCTTCTCTGGCAATGCTCATGATCTCCACGATTCCATCATATACTTCTGGGACTTCTTGTTCAAATAAACGCTTCAATAGATCTGGATGACTGCGGCTGACAAAGACTTGCGGACCTTTAGAAGTATTTTCAACTCGTGACACATAGACTTTGATCCGATCATGCGGTTGGTAGCGTTCATTCGGAATCTGATCTTGTTTTGATAAAACCGCTTCGATCTTACCTAAGTTCACGTAGATATAGCGATTATCTTGCCGCTCTACGACACCTTGCATGATATCATTTTCATACGCGCTGTATTCATTATAAATGATCGTTCGTTCTGCTTCTCGCACCCGTTGCAAGATCACTTGCTTCGCCGTTTGCGCTGCGATCCGACCGAAATCTTTTGGTGTGACTTCAAATCGGATCGTATCACCGATCTCATAAGCTGGGTTGATCTTCAACGCTTCTTTTAATGAAACTTCTAATTGCGAGTCCATCACTTCTTCGGTCACTTCTTTGACCGCATAAACGTGGATATCGCCTTTTTTCTCATTGAATTCGACTTCCACATTTTGTGATTGACCATAGTGCCGTTTATATGCGGAGACTAAGGCTGCTTCTAACGCTTCGATCACAACTTCTTTTGAGATCCCTTTTTCAGCTTCTAAAGCGTCTAAAGCATTTAGCATTTCTTTACTCATTGTTTTTCCTCCTAAAACTCAATCGCCAAGCGCGCTTTTGCGATGTTAGATCGCGCAAACGTGATGTCTTTTGTTCTCGTTTTGATCTTCACGGTCAACGTCAGTTCCGTGTCGCTCAGCTCTTTTAAAAAGCCTTCATATTGTTTTTGGCCGTCGACATTTTGATACAACGAGACATGGATATATTGTCCCAGCGCATTTTGATAGTCTTGTTCTTTTTTCAGCGGCCGTTCAGCACCGGGAGAAGAGACTTCAAGAAAATAGGCTTGGGGAATCGGATCAGGCTCCATTTGATCAAGTTTTTCACTCAATTTCTCACTGACAAAAGCACATTCTTCAATGTCGATCCCGCCTTCTTTATCGATAAAAACGCGTAAAAACCAACTCTTGCCTTCTTTCACAAACTCTACTTCCACCAATTCAAACTGTTGCGCGTCTAAAATCGGTGTCACCAGTTCTGTCACTGTTTCAACTACACTGCTCAAACACTCGGCCTCCCTTTAACTGTTTCAGCGATTTTTGCCATTAAAAAGAGTGAGCGAAAATTCCGCTCACTCACCTTCACTGTCTGATTACACTAGCTACTCTAACACATTTTACGTAAAACTTCAACTCACACAACTAAAAGCCGGCGTTCTTCTGTTTTACATATCGAATAACGAAAGCTGATTTTCATCAGGTAGATCTTTTAACACACCATTGTCATTCATATATTCAATCAATGTCTTGGATACTTTCCCGCGGTTAGCCAGATCTTCTTTAGATAAAAAGATCCCATCTTTGCGCGCTTCCACGATTTGTTTGGCTACGTTTAAGCCAAGACCCGGCACCGCACGAAACGGCGCGATCAATGTATCACCGTCGATCACAAAATCACTGGCATCTGATTTGTACAAATCGATCATGCCAAAGTTGAAACCGCGCTCCAACATTTCATTACACAATTCTAAAACCGTCAGCTGATTTTTTTCTTTCGTGGATGCATCCATCCCTTTATCCGTGATAGCTTTCATGGCAGCTTTAACAGCGTCTTTGCCTTTTGCCATCGCCACAAGATCAAAATCATCAGCCCGCACGGAGAAATAAGCACAGTAATACAAGATCGGATAATAAACTTTGAAATACGCTACCCGCAACGCCATCAACACATAGGCGGCCGCATGGGCTTTCGGGAACATGTATTTGATCTTCGAACACGAATCGATATACCAATCAGGTACATTGTTTTCTTTCATCGCCGCTAAAAATTTATTTCGTTGCTCCTCATCGATTTTTGACCATTTTCCTTTTCGCACCGTTTCCATAATCGTAAAAGCAGTACCTGGATCAAGTCCGGCATGCATAAGATAAACCATGATGTCATCCCGACAACCGATCACTTCTGATAAGGTCGCTTTGCCTTGTGCGATCAATTCTTCAGCATTGCCCAACCACACATCCGTCCCGTGGGATAAACCAGAGATCTGCAACAATTCCGCAAATGTCGAAGGCCGCGTTTCTTCTAACATCCCGCGCACAAAACGCGTCCCAAATTCTGGGATGCCTAACGTGCCGGTCTTTGAATAAATTTGTTCCGGTTCCACGCCTAAAACGTGCGGCCCTGCAAAGATCTTCATCACTTCTGGATCATCAGTCGGGATCGTTTTCGGATCGACGCCGGATAATTCTTGTAACATCCGGATCACCGTCGGATCATCGTGACCTAAAATATCAAGTTTCAACACATTATCATGGATTGAGTGGAAATCAAAGTGGGTCGTCTTCCATTCGGCATCCCGATCATCGGCTGGAAATTGGATCGGTGTGAAGTCATACACATCCATGTAATCCGGAATAACGATAATCCCGCCCGGATGCTGACCCGTCGTTCGTTTGACTCCAGTTGCACCTTTAGCTAGGCGATCAACTTCGGCATTGCGAAATTGTAAATTATGATCTCGTTCATAACCTTTCACAAAACCATAAGCTGTTTTGTCGGCAACGGTTCCGATCGTACCAGCTCGATACACATAGTCTTCCCCGAACAATACTTTCGTATAATTATGGGCTTCTGGTTGGTAATCCCCCGAGAAATTCAAATCGATATCGGGGACTTTATCTCCATGGAAGCCTAAGAAAGTTTCAAACGGGATATCATGCCCATCTTTATTCAGCCGGGCGCCACACTTGGGACATTTTTTTTCAGGCATATCAAACCCCGAACCATAAGAGCCATCTTCAAAAAATTCCGAGTACTGGCACTCTGGACAATAATAATGCGGCGGCAGTGGATTGACCTCGGTGATCCCGGTCATCGTCGCGACAAAACTGGAACCCACTGATCCCCGCGAACCAACTAAATACCCATCCGCATTACTTTTATGCACTAGCTTTTGGGCGATCAAATAAATGACCGAAAAGCCGTTCCCGATAATGGAGGTCAATTCTTTTTCCAAGCGCTTTTCAATGATCTCCGGCAGTGGATCGCCATAAAGTTCTTTTGCCCGCGTATAACTCAACGCTTTGATCTCTTCTTCTGAGCCAGGGATCTTCGGCGTGTACAATTTATCTTTGACCGGAATGACTTCTTCACAACTGTCGGCCAATTGATTCGGTGCATCGATCACGATCTCTTTTGCAACGTCTGCCGGCAAAAAGTCAAACGCGGCTAACATTTCATCGGTCGTCCGGAAATGAACATCTGGTAAGCTGTGACGATTTAATGGATTGGCCCCACCCATTGAGTTGACCAAAATTTTGCGGTAAATCGCATCTTGTTCATTTAAATAATGCACATCGCCAGTTGCCACGACCGGTTTATCTAACTCATGCCCGATACGGATCAAATGATTCAAAATATCTTCTAGATCCGCTTCGCTTTTGACTAATTCTTGTTCCAATAAAGGCGCGTAAACGGCTTTTGGCATCACTTCGATGTAATCGTAAAAAGCGGCTTTGTTTTTCGCTTCTTCCGCCCCTTTTTGCATCATCGCTTCAAAAATCTCACCTTGTGAACAAGCCGAGCCGACTAACAGATTTTCCCGCAGCTTTTTCAATAATGACCGGGGAACTCGCGGCACCCGTTCAAAGTATTCGATATTAGAAGCGGAGATCAACTTGAACAGATCTTTTAAACCCGCTTGATTTTTCGCTAAGATCGTCGCATGAAACGGCCGCGCACGTTTATACGAATCCCCTTCACCGACATGATCGTTTAATTGATCATGGAAAAACATTTCGTGATTTTCCATCGCTTCTTTGACAAAGATCCACGCTAAATGTCCTGTGGCTTCCGCATCATAGACTGCTCGGTGATGTTGCTCTAAGCCAACACCGAATTTTTTCGTCAGCACACCTAACCCAAACCGTTTGAATTGCGGATACAAATACCGTGCTAGTTCCAACGTATCAATGACTGGATTTATCGCTTCTGGCATGTCGTGTCGCGCATAACTGGTATTTAAAAAGCCCATATCAAAAGTCGCGTTGTGAGCCACTAAGATCGTATCTTCACTAAAAGCGTGAAATAATTTCAAGACTTCTTCTTCTGATTTTGAACCGCGGACCATCTCGTCGGTGATCCCAGTCAAATTGATCGTCGTTTCCGATAATGGATGCCCCGGATCGATAAATTCTTCAAAGGTCTCAATCACGTTCCCTTTGTGCATCTTAACGGCCGCCAGTTCAATGATCGTATCATAAACCGCCGAAAGTCCCGTCGTTTCCACGTCAAAGACGACATAAGTGGCATCGGTCAAACTGACATGTTGATCATTGTAAGCGATCGGTACCCCGTCATCGACGACATTGGCCTCGACACCATAAATGATTTTCACGCCCGCTTTTTTCCCAGCCGCATGCGCTTCAGGAAATGATTGAGCACCGCCGTGATCGGTAATAGCGATGGCTTTATGCCCCCATTTCCCCGCTTGAGTCACCAGATCAGCGGCACTATTCGTCGCGTCCATCGTACTCATATTGGTATGCAAATGCAGCTCCACCCGTTTTTCTTTGGCGGTGTCTTTTCGTTCTGGATGTTTGACTTCTTGCAAGTCTTGCCCATTCATCACCAGATCCCGCATGAACGTATCTTCTTGGATACTCCCACGAACTTTCAACCAGCTACCTTTTGAAATCGCATCAAAGATCTGTTCGTCTTTTTCACCGTTAGAAAACTTCTTCACAACAAACGATGACGTATAGTCCGTCAATTTCAAGATCAAAATTTTCCGTTTCGAACGCAGCTCCCGCACTTCTTTATCGAAAATATAACCTTCGATCGTGATCCGGCGTTCTTCTTCTAAAATATTGCCCATCGGTGTGATCACTTCATCAGCCGGAATGTTGCGCCCCATTTGGATCGGCCCATCAAAGTCAGCGGCTTTCGCTTTTTTCTCTTGTTTTTTCGTTTCATATTGAGCGATTGCTTCAGCGGCTTGTTCTTGCATGGCTTGCTGCTGCTCTTGTTTGCGTTCTTCAAATAACTCTAAGACCCGCTGTTGTTTGACTTCATCCACGATCGGTTCGATCCGTAATTTTGGAAAACCGTACGCTACCAAATTTTCTTCGATCAATGGTAAGTACTGCTGTTTTAAAAATGGGATCACCGTTTGATTGTCGATGGCTAAGACGATTTTTTGCTCTTGCATCACCGGCAGTGGCTTGCTCAACACTTGTTTGACCAGCGGCGTGTCGCAATCTTGTTCCCGGAGCGCGATTTGCCAGTATTGCTGCAATAATTTTTCGTCAAACGTCTGATCAGCTGCAACGATATGTAAACGGACAGCTGCGATCTGGCGAAAGGCTAATTGCAGCTTCTGATAAAAACTATAAAATAATTTTGCCGGTAAAATCGACGGCGTTTGGATAAAAAATTCCCACACTCGTGATTTCTCGTGGACAATCACTTCTTTGATCTCAGCTTGTTGGATCAAAGGCTCTTGTTGCTCGGCTGGTGTCAATTGGATCTGTTCCAATAATTTGGCGAACAACTCACGATTCTCAGACAAATGAACATCTCCTCACTCTTTGCAGTACTTTCTAGTATACTCATTTTTGACTGGCTTTGCATTAAAAAATTCTCAAAGGCTAGGTGAGAAAAACGTGCCTACCAAATTTAAAACTAAAAAAAGCCCCAGAAGTTTCCTTCTAGGACTAACTACGCGATAGTTAAAAGAAAAAGCGTTGGATATCATTCCATGTGACTAAGATCATGAGCACCATGATGAACACAAAACCGGCCATCGTGATCATGCCTTCTTTTTCAGGATCTAATGGTTTGCCTCGCACCGCTTCAATCAGATTCAACACGATCTTTCCTCCATCAAAGGCTGGAATCGGCAGCAAGTTGACGATCCCGAGGTTGACAGATAAAAAGGCCATCAAACTGATCACGGTAATGATTCCTTGACTAGCGGCTTCAGAAGACATCTTATACATCATCACCGGCCCGCCCAATTTATTCAAACTAAAACCAGTGAACAAACCACCCAGCGCTTTAAAGATTTGCACGAACATGTTGCCGGTCTGAGTAAACCCATACGCAAACTTATCCGCAAGGCCCGTCTTCATATAAGCTTGAATCCCGATCTGTCCTGACTTTTGACCGTTTGACTCAACAGTTCTAGGTGTGACCGTGATTTTCTTTTGCTGACCGCCTTGTTTGATCGTCATTGGGACTTTTTTACCGGGACTTTTGATGATCTCACTAGTCAGATCATCCCAGTTGCTGACTTTTTGATGGTTGATCGTCAGGATCTCCGCATTGCTTTTGATTCCCGCTTTAGCCGCTGGACTATCAGCTTGAACTTGTCCGATTTGATTCGTGTCGTAATTAGGAACGCCGCCTTGGACAAACGCCATAATGATAAACAACAAGATCGTCAATAAAAAGTTATTCATCGGACCGGCAAAATTCGTCAAGATTCGTTGACCGATCTTAGCTGATTGGAATTGCACATCTTTTGGTGCGATCCGCACTTCGGTTCCACTTTCTTCGATCACAGTTGCATCGTGTTCCACCGCATAGGTCATGGCTTTTCTTTCATCGCCGTTGATATAACCCGTCAGAGTCAACGTATTGGTCAAATCCGCTTCGACTAATTCCAGCGGGATACTATTAGGCAATTGGATCTTTTTGCTGACATTGATCCGTTGAACTTTATTGTCTGACGTCAATTCCACCGACAGCGGCGTGCCGGGATTTAATTCAGTCTCTTCATCTTCCAGACCAGCCATCCGCACGTATCCGCCGATGGGGAGGAGTCGTAATGTATAAGTAGTGCCATCTTTGCCCATATGAGCTAACAGCTTTGGACCCATCCCGATCGAAAATTCTCGAACTAAGATCCCTGCTCGTTTAGCGAAAAAGAAATGCCCGAATTCATGGACAATAACTAAAACGCCGAAAACGATAATAAATGTAATAATCGTACGCATAATTTTCCTGCCTTCATTATAATTTCAGTTTAAACTGATTCTATCACATTTCTTAAATCTGTCCCAATTTCACAACGAGTTTCATAATTTCTTATGAAAAAGGCGTTGCACCTCACGGACTAATCTTTCCAACAAAAAAAGCTGCAACCTTCTAGGCTACAGCTCAAACTTCGGTTTAAAAGACACCTAATAAATGCATCACTGGAAAGACAAACAACATACTATCAAATCGGTCTAAGATCCCGCCGTGACCCGGTAAGATCTTACCGGAGTCTTTCACATCATAATGTCGTTTGATGGCTGATTCTACCAAGTCACCAAATTGGCCGACGATCGAAAAGATCACCGTAAAGAGCATCATGGTCACTAAGTTTTGCGAGAATAGATTCGGTTGAACGATCAAAAAAATCACCGCGACGATCACGGCACATAAGATCCCGCCTAATGCGCCTTCCACCGTTTTATTCGGTGAGATGTCCGGCCATAATTTTCGTTTCCCGATCTTGCGGCCTACCATATAAGCACCGATGTCTGTCGCCCAAACGATGAAAAAGGCAAAGATCAACACGGCTAAACTATCGCGGCGCGCGGTGACGAGATTTTGAAAACCCATCCCGACATACAAACTGACTAAAACTGGAAAGCCAGCTTCATCAAACGTATACGTGTTTTTTGAGATCACCGAAAAGCCTAAAATGATCATGACTGTCAAATAATACAATAAGAAATCATTGCTTTCATTTAAAAACGGCAGCCATTGCGTCACTGGTAAGACCAGTACGACAGCACCGATGATCGACAGCACCCCTTCAAAACTTACGATCGCTAAATTTCGCATGCGGAACAATTCATACACTCCGACTGCAGCTAAGGCAGCCGCTGCGATATCTAACGTCAAGCCGCCCACATACAAGATCGGGATAAAGATGATCAGCGCGATAACAGCGGTAATCACTCGTTGTTTCATTTCTTCTCCTCCTCATTCAAACCACCGAAGCGGCGATTACGTTGTTGGAACGCGGCGATGGCAGCTTCCAAATGTTCCCCGTCAAAATCTGGCCACAATGCTTTGGTAAAATACAATTCGCTATAAGCCAATTGCCAAAGTAAAAAATTGCTGATTCGTTCTTCACCGCTCGTGCGGATCACGAGTTCTGGATCGCGCAAGTCAGCTGGCAAAAAACCCGTCATCAAATGATCGGCAATTGTTTTTTCATCAATCTGATCAGCGGCTAATTGATCCGTTTCGACCAGTTTGGAGATTTCTCGGACCGCACTGACGATTTCTGCTCGGCTGCCATAATTCAAAGCAAAATTCAAGATCAGCCCATCATTGTCTTTCGTTTGTTCCATCGCGTCTTCTACCGCTTTTTGAGTATGTTCTGGCAAATATTCTTCATAGCCCATCACTTTGACTTGAACGTTTTCTGCAATCAATTCGGGAACGAACGTATCAAAAAAATCCACCGGCAGCTGCATCAAGAAATTCACTTCATCAGCTGGCCGTTTCCAATTTTCAGTTGAAAAAGCATACAACGTCAGCACTTTAACGCCTAAGCGGTTAGCGTGTTTCGTGATTTTTTTGACGGTCTCCATGCCTTCTTTGTGCCCGGCTACCCGCGGCAAACGGCGATTTTTCGCCCAGCGGCCATTGCCATCCATAATGATTGCGATGTGTTTTGGCAAGTTACCGTCAGGATCAAATTCAAATTGGCTCTCATCCGGTGTATATTTTTCCTTTTGCGGGAAAAAACGCAATACCATGTTCTTCACTCCTCTTTACTTTGTTACGCTTAACGAAGCTCCAGCTTTTCTGAAACTATTTTTACAAAACATCAAAAGTATTATAACAGTAAAAAAATAGTTTTCCTATGAAATTTACGGCTATTAAGTTTTTTTCAACCTTTTTTCAGTCCAGCATTTCAGTTCAACTTCATTCAGCATACTCGAAAAAGCCAAAAAAGAAATCCGGCTTAAGCAGGAGAACGCAAAAAAAAGCAAGCCGCAACTTGCTTTAGTCTCAAACTTGGATCACGCTTTTTTTCTAATCAGCGGCTGGTTGGAACGGATCACCGTAACGCTTCACATATTCATAATAACCTAACCGATATAAATCCGTCTGCTGATTAACAGTTTCGGCGGGTAAAAAGTGGATCATTTTTAAAACGGCATTGCAAAATGCTAACGCTGCCGTACCATTTGCAGTAACTAAATGCTGATCGGTCACGACTTGTTGCTGACAAAAAGCTACAGGGTTTGTATACTTCGGAAAGTCTTGCCATAAAAATTGCGCATTTCCCGTGTGCTGGTAGCCACTTAATAACCCTTCTCGCGCTAAAAAGTCGACTGCTCCACAAATGGCTGCAACAGGTTGCTGCTTTTGCAATCGCTCCGCCACTAAATTTTTTAAAGTAGGAAGTTCGATCGTCCAAGAATTGCCGCCGATCAATACTAACAAATCGATTTCTTTTGGTAACTCAGGTAACACATAATCACTTTTAAGCGTAAAGCCACCGATACTTACGACTTCTTTACCAGTCGAAGCCGTCTTGATCTGCCAAGTAGGATCGCCATTTAGCAGACTTGACAAGTGGGCGGGTTCCCAATCTGCAAACTCATTTAATAAAACAAAAAGTGCTGTTTTCACTGAAAAGAACCTCTCTTTCTCTTTCAGGTTACCTTTGATCTGCGTTAAATTCAAGTACGAGGACATGGCTGATTTTACCGTAAAAAAAGAAGCAAGCCGCAACTTACTTCTTTTAGATAATAAACATCTTAGACTTCTAATAATTCTTTTTCTTTTTCAGCTACGATCGCATCGATTTTTTCGATGTTTTTATCCGTCAACGTTTGCACATCTTTTTCTGCATTGCGCAAATCGTCTTCGGTGATGTCGCCATTTTTTTGTTGTTTCTTATAATCATCCATCGCATCACGACGCGCGTTACGGACCGCAACTTTAGCTGTTTCAGCTTCTTTTTTCACTTCTTTAGCTAACTCTTTCCGACGTTCTTCAGTCAATTGTGGAATCACTAACCGAATCACCGTACCATCATTAGCTGGGTTCAAGCCGATATCACTAGCCATGATCGCTTTTTCAATCTCTTTTAACGTAGTTTTATCAAATGGTGTGATCATGATGACCCGTGCTTCTGGGATCGCGATGGAAGCCAATTGATTGATCGGTGTTGGTGCACCGTAGTAATTAACCGTGATCCGATCTAGTAAACTCGCGTTAGCTCGGCCGGCTCTGATCTGGCCAAGTTGGCGTTGTAAGGCTTCTTCTGCCTTTTTCATTTTGTCAGTCGTTGCAGTCATAATTGTATCTGCCATGTTATTTCCCCCTCACAGTTGTTCCGATATTTTCGCCTAAAACGACGCGTTTAATATTACCTGGTTGATTCAAATTGAAGACGACTAATGGGATATCATTATCCATTGAAAGTGAGCTAGCTGTTGAATCCATGACTTGTAATCCTTTGGCGATCACATCTAGATGCGTCAATTCATCATACTTCACTGCATTCTCATCTAATTTAGGATCAGCTGAGTAGACACCGTCGACATTATTTTTTGCCATCAAGATGACATCTGCATTGACTTCAGCAGCCCGTAAAGCCGCAGTCGTGTCAGTTGAAAAATAAGGATTGCCCGTTCCGCCGGCAAAGATCACGATCCGACCTTTTTCTAAATGCCGTTCCGCTTTACGACGGATATAAGGCTCTGCGATCTGCCGCATCTCAATCGAAGTTTGTACGCGTGTTGGCACGTCGATATTTTCCAGCGCATCTTGCAAAGCTAACGCGTTCATCACCGTTGCTAACATGCCCATATAGTCGGCTTGCGCACGTTCCATTCCCATCTGCGCACCGATCTGACCGCGCCAAATGTTACCGCCACCGACGATGATCGCCATCTCGACGCCTAAATCGTGGACTTCTTTGATCTCTTCCACGATATCTTTGATCACAGGTGGATTGATCCCAAATTTTTCTTCACCAGCTAACGCTTCGCCACTGAGTTTCAATACTACGCGTTTATATTTTGGTTCGTTCATGTTTGAATTCCTCCACTGTTTGCTCTACTGCTAGTTTAGCATACTTTGTCTTTGAAACCAGCCAAAACATCTGTTTAAATCTTAAAAAAAGGGAGCGCACAGCACTGTGCGTTCCCGACTGTCCATGCAGACAGAAATTTATTTTTTGATTTGGCTCATAACTTCTTCAACAAAGTTATCTTCGCGTTTTTCGATTCCTTCGCCGACTTCAAAGCGAACGAAAGTTTCAACTTTTGCGCCTTTTGAAGCTACATATTTTTCGACGGTCATATCAGGATCTTTAACGAATGGTTGGTCAACCAAAGCGATTTCTGCTTTGAATTTGTGCAAGCGACCTTCTACCATTTTTTCAACGATTTTAGCTGGTTTGCCTTCGTTTAAAGCTTGTTCAGTTAACACAGCTTTTTCGTGTTCTAATTCTGATTCAGGGATTTGACTTTCGTTGACATAACGAGGGTTGATCGCTGCCACGTGCATCGCGATATCGCGCGCAACTTCTTCGTCCGTCGTGCCGTCTAAAACAGTGACAACTGCGATGCGTCCGCCCAT
The DNA here is from genome assembly GCF_902706605.1 of Enterococcus sp. CSURQ0835. Taxonomy (GTDB): domain Bacteria; phylum Bacillota; class Bacilli; order Lactobacillales; family Enterococcaceae; genus Enterococcus_A. The sequence goes on from NZ_CACSLH010000006.1 coordinate 92,307, forward strand.
GTGTAAGTAGCCGCCAAATGCAGCGTTATCGCCTTTTTCCAAAACTTGGAAACGACGGAAGCTGATTTTTTCACCGATGACTTGAGTTGCTTCGATCAATTCGTCTGCAATCGTCCCTTTGTCCGTTTTGATCGCCATCGCTGCATCCATGTCAGCTGGTTTGTGTTCAGCGACTAAAGCTGCGATTTCTTTAACTAATTCTTGGAACATTTCATTTTTAGAAACGAAGTCTGTTTCTGAGTTGATCTCAACGATTGCTGCTGTATTTCCGTTAACGGCAACAGAAGCTAAACCTTCTGCTGCAACGCGGTCATTTTTCTTCGCAGCTTTAGCCATTCCTTTTTCGCGTAAAAGATCGACTGCTTTGTCCATGTCGCCTTCTACTTCAACTAATGCTTTTTTCGCATCCATCATCCCGACACCAGTTGCGTCGCGGAGTTCTTTTACCATTTTAGCTGTTACGTCTGCCATTTTGGGGCCTCCTTAATTTTTCTAAAAAAGCTGCTTCAAAGTAAATAGGCTTTTTCTTTGAAGCAGCTAGGATTTCTTATTCAGCTGATTCAGTAGATTGGTTGTCGCCTTCTACTACATCAACGATTTCTTCGATTGAAGTTGCAGTTTCGCCGTTTTCAGTTGCGAAATCGTCTTCCGCTACTTGATCTTCACCTTGGTTACCTTCGATGAATGCATCAGCCATTTTCGCTGTGATCAATTTCACCGCGCGGATCGCATCGTCATTTGATGGGATCACAACATCGATTTCGTCTGGGTCACAGTTTGTATCGACCATGGCAACGATCGGAATATTTAATTTGTGCGCTTCTTGAACTGCAATACGTTCTTTACGAGGGTCAACGATGTACATTACATCTGGAATGCGAGGCATATCTGCGATCCCGCCTAAGAATTTTTCAAGACGTTCACGTTGTTTGTTCAAACCAACGACTTCTTTCTTAGGTAGTACATCAAATGTACCATCTTGTTCCATCGTGTTGATTTGTTTCAAACGAGCGATCCGTTTTTGGATCGTATCCCAGTTTGTCAACGTTCCACCTAACCAACGATGGTTAACGTAGAATTGACCAGCGCGAGTTGCTTCTTCTTTGATTGCTTCTTGGGCTTGTTTTTTCGTCCCAACGAATAATGCTACACCGCCATCTTCGGCTACATTTTTCATGTAGTCATAAGCTGCATCGACTAATTTAACTGTTTTTTGTAAGTCGATGATGTAGATTCCGTTCCGTTCTGTGAAGATATATTTCTTCATTTTTGGGTTCCAGCGACGTGTTTGGTGACCGAAGTGGACGCCGGCTTCTAGTAATTGTTTCATAGACAATACTGACATGTGTGTTTCCTCCAATAGGTTTTTATTTTTCCCTCTCCTGTTCCTTAAAGCTCACGGACCAGACTTTAAAAAAAGCACCTTGGCCGCAATAGTTCAGGATGTGGATTTGTGGGCAGTCTTCCTGCACACAATTAGTAATTATAAAGGAAATAATGCTAAAAAGCAACCATTTTTTAGTTTCCACTCAACTCCCGAATTTTTCAATAAATATTACTAAAGCACCGCTAAATTTTCCAAGTTCTGCTATAATCAGTGTATAAAAATCAATTAGGAGAGTCTTTTATGCGTAAAAAAGAACGCCATGAACTGATAAAAAAAATTATCCGGGAAAATCCCATCCGCAATCAAAATCAACTGATGGAGATGCTTAACCAAGCGGGAGTCTCCGCAACACAAGCCACCATCTCACGGGATATCCGTGATTTGAAGATCGTCAAATCCATCGATTCGACTGGCGAGCCGCGCTTTGAATTATTCCAAAGCCCCAAAGATGAACAGAGTCAAGATGAAGATACGAAACGGTTGATCCGTATGATCGAAGAAGTGATCGTCAAAGTCGATCAAGTTCAATTCATGACCATCATCCACACCTTACCAGATAACGCCCACTTATTTGCTTCAGTCTTAGATGATATCCATAGCGAGGCGATCACCGCGACGATGGCTAGCTTTGACACGATCATCGTGATCTCAAAAACTGAAGAGCAAGCCGCTTCTGTTGTCGAATTTTTAAAAGATCCGTTACAGCATTCTTTATAGACGAAAAGCCCCGCCACAACGTATTTTGTGGCGGGGCTTTTTTCAGCTATCTAGCGCTGGTTGGCTAGACTGTTCGTTGATTTTTCGCCCGTTTATTTTTCTGGCACGATTAATTTGCCGCTGATGATTTCAGCTTGCGCTTGTTGGACGGCTTGATAAGCTTCTGCCGATAGATTGCCTCGAGTGACTTCCACACCTTTTTCTTTCAATCCGACGACGACTTCTTTGCCACCAGGAAAATGATGCGCTTTTGCAGCTTGCGCGATTTTTTCGACTACCGTACCGACATTTTTCTTCGTGGAGGTTAAGGTGAAATTACTTTTTTGTCCGTCTTTTGCAACATATTCGCCTTCAGCAACTTGATCGCGATCAACACCGATCACCCACACTTTAGCGTCGGCAATTTGATTTTCATTGCGCGCTTTGGCCTCTTGGAAAACACCTGCACCGGTGATCCCAGCGGCTTGGTAGATCGCATCGGCGCCATTTTCATACATGGCAGCGGCGATCGCTTTTCCTTTATCCGGCGAGTCAAAAGAAGCGGCATATTGGCGATCGACTTTGATCTCTTTGTGTAACGCCGCGCCACCAGCTTTTACCCCGGCCGCAAAGCCTTTTTCAAACCGCGCGATCACCGGCCCTTCCATCCCACCGATGAAACCGACTTGATTTGTTTTCGTCGTGTAAGCTGCCGCCAGTCCCACTAAATACGCACTCTCGTGATCTTTGAATGTTGCGGAAGTGACATTTTTCATGCCTTTGATCGACCCATCGACTAAAGCAAAATTCAGTTGCGGATTTTTTTTAGCAGCTTCTTTGATTTCTTCTGCTTGTAAATAACTCAAGTTGATGATGGTATTGAACCCGTTTTCCACGGCTTTATTGACGTTGGTCATATTGTCTTGCGGTTCGTTGGTTTCGATATATAGATAATCTTGATTTTTTTTGAGTCCGTGTTTTTTGCCCCACGCATCCAGCCCTTCCCAGCCAGATTGATTGAAGGCGCGATCGTCTACTCCGCCAAAGCCTAAGATCAACGCGATCTTCACTTTTTGGTGCTGGATCGTTTTACCATTGGAGGTGGAACACCCCGCTAACAAAATGAACAACGTGGCAGTGACCACTCCTAAAAAAAACTTTTTCACTTTTTTCTACTCCTGTCATGACAGATTTAACAGAGTGAGTATAGCATAAGCAGAACTGTCATGACAGTTAGAATTAGATGAAAATCCGATTCGATCACGTTAGCTTTTCAAATTTTGCCAAAGGTCGTTGCTAAAACAGTCAACACTTTTTTACGATTTTTCAGTCAGCCGTTCAGAAATAGCACTTCATTTTTTACCATACAAAAACTCAGACCGACTAAAGCCGATGATCGTCGCCAATTTGACTGGATCTAAATGATATTTTTCCCCATAAGTATTCAATCTTCGCGCAAACGGTCATGTATCTAACTTTTCCCCCAATCGCAATCGTTACTAAGAGTAAACAAAACGCGGCGACTTTCCAATACCACGCACGCGTACTAAACAAAACCCGATAAAATGGAAATCCCACACCTAAACTCATCAGCCCGCCAAATAAGAACGGCTGACAAAAATGATTGCGCTGCTTATTTTGACTCACGACCCGCGCTCCTTAAAAAAAGAAGCAAGACCCAAATCGGCCTCACTTCTTTTAAGTTACATTTTATTCGGTGCATGAACTCCGAGTAAGCGCAAATCTTCTTTTAACAGTGTCGTCACGGCATAGACTAACGCTAACCGCGCTTCTTTTTGATCGTCTTCAACTAAGATCTTCGTGTGCGCGTAATATTTATTGAACGCTTGGGCAACTTTGATGGCGTGTTTGGCGATCACAGATGGTTCGTATGTTGCGGCGGCTTGCATCACTACCTCAGGATAGCTTTGCAACAGTTTGATGATCTCCCAGCTATCCGCGTCGTTTAACGCATACAATGTTTCAGCTGCTGGCACAAAACCGGCTTTTTCTAAGATCGTCATCGCCCGCGCATGGGTATATTGCACGTAAGGTCCAGTCTCGCCTTCAAAGCGCACGACTTCTTCTAAGTTGAAATCAAAATTATTCAAGCGATCGTTTTTCAAATCGTGGAAGACTACGGCTCCGACACCGACTTGATGGGCCACTTCGTCTTTGTTTGGCAAGTCAGGATTTTTTTCAACGATCTGCTGTTTGGCTGATCGGACCGCTTCATTCAACACTTCTTCTAATAAAACGATCTTCCCTTTACGCGTCGATAATTTTTTCCCATCTTTTGTGATCAAGCCAAATGGCACATGATAAATATCATCCGCCCAGTCAAAGCCCATTTCTTTTAAGACTGCTTTTAACTGTTTGAAGTGATTGCTTTGTTCGTTGCCCACGACATAGATGGATTTGACGAAATTGTATTCCCGTTTGCGGTACAAAGCCGCAGCCAAGTCACGCGTGATATAAAGTGTCGCGCCATCAGTTTTTTTGATCAATGCGGGATTGAGATCATAAGCGGTCAAGTCGACGATTTCTGCACCTTTATCTTCTTTTAATAAATGTTTTTCTTCCAATAATTCCACGACTTCTGCCATCTTGTCGTTGTAAAAAGCTTCGCCGTTGAAAGAATCAAAGTCGATCTCTAACATTTGATAGATTTTGTTGAATTCTTTTAGCGATTCGCTGCGGAACCACTGCCATAATTCGATCGCTTCAGCATCATCTTCTTCTAATTTTTTGAACCACGCCCGCGCTTCATCATTTAATTCCGGTTCTGTTTCAGCTTTTTCGTGGAAATCAATGTACAAACGCAATAATTCTGCGATCGGATCAGCTTTGACTTTAGCTTCTGAGCCCCACTTTTTATAAGCTACGATCAATTTCCCAAATTGCGTGCCCCAGTCGCCTAAGTGATTGATGCGGATCGGATCATAGCCGATCTTTTCTAAAATAAACCCGATCGAATTACCGATCACCGTTGAACGTAAATGGCCCATCGAGATTGGTTTCGCGATATTTGGTGAAGACATATCGATGGGAACGGCACCGTGATTGCCGATCGTACTATCCCCATAATGATTTTGTTCTTTCACGATTTGTTTCAACACGATACTGGAGATCACTTCTTTGTTCATAAAAAAGTTCAAGTAAGGGCCGACGACTTCGACTTTTTCAAAACTTGTCGGATCGATTTTTTCCGCTAATTCACTGGCGATCTGTTGCGGTGCTTTCCGATAAACTTTTGCTAAGGCAAAGGTGGGAAACGCCACATCTCCATGGTCGGTTGATTTGGGATTTTCCAATAATTGTCTGACTTCTTCTAATGGTAAAACTTCTTTGACTACCTCGTATACGGCTTTAGCGACGATTTCTTTATTATTCATCCTGTTTCCTCCTTAAACTGAAACGCAAAAAAAGTCCCTGATAACTTATCAGAGACGAGAATTCCCGCGGTACCACTCTTGTTGTCTAAAAGACCACTTTGCTATAACGGTAGCAGCCGTCTGCTGTTTAAAAAGTGCGCCCTCTATTTTTGTTTATTCGGCTCTCACCTGCCCGAACTCGCTGAAAAACAGCCATAGACTTCTCTTTTTAACAGATCTTCTATTCGTGCTTTTCATAGTACCAAAGAAAACAGGATTCGTAAAGACTAGACCTTAGGAATAAACAAATTCCCTAAAGTCGCTGCCATGATGGCTTTGATGGAATGCATCCGGTTTTCAGCTTGTTGGAATTGATGGGCGTAGGGAGCATTGAAAACTTCATCGGTCACTTCCATTTCAGTCAAACCGTATTTTGCTTGGATCTCTTGAGCCACCTCGGTATTCAAATCATGAAAAGCTGGCAAGCAATGTAAAAAGATCGCGTGACTACCCGCTTGATCCATCAACGCTTGATTGACCTGGTACGGTTGCAACAACTTGATCCGCGCTTCATACTCACTTTCTTCTCCCATTGAGACCCAAACATCAGTATAAACGACATCGACGCCTTGCACCCCGGCGGTAATGTCTGAAGTGATCACTAATTCCGCGCCGGATTCAGCCGCTTTTTGTTTTGCCAAGCTTTGGATCTCAGCGGATGGAGCTAAACTTTCCGGGGTGACGATCTGAACGTTGACCCCTAAGATCGCCCCAGTCACTAAGAGTGAATTGGCCATGTTGTTCCGACCATCTCCCACATACGCAACCGTCAAGCCAGCCGTTTTGCCAAAAATTTCTTTGATCGTCATAAAGTCGGCGATCATCTGTGTCGGGTGCCACTCATCGGTCAACCCATTCCAAACGGGTACGCCAGAATATTTAGCTAAGGATTCCACATTTTTTTGCGAAAAGCCCCGGAACTCAATCCCATCGAACATACTGCCTAAAACTTTCGCAGTATCGGCTACGGATTCTTTTTTCCCTAACTGGATATCATTTTTACCTAAATATTCAGGGTGTGCACCTAGATCGATCGCCGCCGTCGTAAAAGCAGAACGCGTCCGAGTCGACGTTTTTTCAAACAACAGCGCGATATTTTTGCCGGCTAAATAGTGATGGGGGATATTTTTTTGTTTCAATGCTTTCAGATGGATCGCAAAATCGATCAAATACTCGAGCTCGGCTTTTGTGAAGTCGATTTCTTTTAAAAAGCTTTTTCCTTGAAAAACTGAATTCATGTCGCTCACTCCTGCTTTGTATATTTAAACATATTATCGCTTAAAATATTTATTTTTATACATTCTACTCGATAATCAGAAAAATTACAACCATGACTAGCCTTTCCACTTAAATTCCTCTATGATAAGAGCGTGCATTTAAAATCGAGGGGGACCTCGGACTGGTTCGAAAACTTCCCAGGATAATAAACTAAGTATCTCAAAGAAAGGAGATTAGAGAAAATGCAAAAAGTCATTTTAGATTGCGATCCCGGAATCGATGATGCACTCGCCATCGAATTCGCTTTAAAAGCTAAAGAACTTGATGTCATCGCTTTGACGATCGTTTGCGGAAATGTTCCGACTGAATTAGGCGTAGAGAATGCGTTTAAAGTTTTAGAGCGTTGCGGCCGCTTAGACATTCCCGTTTATGCTGGTGCGACCCAGCCGTTGCAAAAAAAATTCATTTCCGCCCAAGATACCCACGGCGAAGATGGATTAGGTGAATCAGGGATCAAACGCCAAAGCATCGTCCAACCAGCCGGTGATGCGATTGCTTTTTTAGCGGAATTTTTCAGCACAAAACAAGCAGTCAGTGTGATTGCTCTAGGCCCTTTGACTAATATTGCTCGAGCTTTACAGCAAAACCCGCAACTCGGCAGCAACCTCGAGCGTTTTGTTTCAATGGGCGGCACCTATAAAAGTCATGGCAATTGTTCCCCAGTCGCTGAATTTAATTATTGGTGTGATCCTCATGCGGCGGCGATCGTCTATGAACGATTAGGCTGTCCGATCGAAATGGTCGGCCTAGATGTGACTCGTGAGATCGTCTTGACGCCGAATATTTTAGAATACTGTTTGCGAATGGCACCTGAGACAGGGAACTATTTACGGCAGATCACACGCTTTTATTTTGATTTTCACTGGACCCACGAACATTTATTGGGCTGTGTCATCAATGATCCGTTAGCTGTCGCGTATTTTATCGATCCGACATTATGTGGTGGCTTTGACAGTTACGTGGCCGTTGATACGACTGGCCTCAGTGAGGGTCAGACCTTGGTCGATGCGTATGATTTTTGGCAAAAACCAACTAACACGAAAATTTTGACTTCCACTGATCCAACCCGCTTTTTCCAACAGTTTTTGACCGTCCTTTTAAATGCACCAGCCAAAACACTTGCGGCTGACTCCCATTTATTAGGATAGGATGAACGATTTTGAAAAAAACAACTAAAACTTTAGTCATCATGGCGCTTTCGATCGCCTTAAATATCGTCGTTGGAAATGTCGTTTTATTGTTGAAATTACCGATTTATTTAGATACATTAGGCACGATGTTAACGAGTCTTTTATTTGGCCCGATCGCCGGAATGAGCGTCGGCTTAGCCAGCGGCGTGATCACCGGTGTCACCGCGGATCTGTACTCCCTTTACTTTTCACCGGTCCAGATCGCAGTCGGATTGATGACTGGACTGTTATTCCATCGCCAAGTAGCTTGTCCTTTTTGGCTCAAAGTCTTAGGTGTGGCACTGCCAGGCACTTTAATTGCCAGCAGTATCACCGTCTTATTATTTGGCGGGATCACCTCATCTGGCTCTAGTTTGATCGTTCAATTGTTGACCGGTCTTGGTCTCAATCAAACGCTGAGTGTCTTTTTGATCCAGCTCGTTACCGATTATGCCGATCGCTTCATCGCGCTAAGTTTAGTCCTAGCTACTGTGCGTTTGCTGCCCGGTTACCGAAAACTCGTTACCCCCAAAAATAAATAAGCCAATCAAAAAGTCCAGCAGTCAAAGCGGTTTTAACCCACTGACTGCTGGACTTTTTTTATAATACGCGTTCAAAAGCTAAACTGGGATCAGCATTTAAAGCTAAAGACGCTTGGTGGTGTTTTGCTAATTCAACATGCGCTGCCGCCCCGATCATCGCGGCATTATCACCGCATAAACGTAGTGGCGGGATGATCAGTTCCACCGCCGGTAAGGTCGTAGCTAATGCTTTTTGCAATTCATGCCGCAAGCCTTGATTTGCGGCCACTCCCCCGGCTAAGATCACTTGTTTCACGGAATACTGTTGGCACGCCCGCACTGTTTTGGTCACCAAAACTTCGACGACACTTGCTTGAAAACTAGCGGCTAGATCTGCCCGGTCCAACGTTTCCCCGCGTTGCTCCGCATTGTGGACTAAGTTGATGAATGCACTTTTCAAACCGCTAAAACTAAAATCGTAATTGTCTTCTTGTAACATCGCTCGAGGAAAATGATACGTATCTTTTCCGGTATGTGCTAATTCATCCAACGCTTTGCCACTAGGATACGGCAAACCCAAGACTCGGCCGACTTTATCGTAAGCCTCACCGGCAGCATCATCGCGGGTCTCACCGATGATCTCATACGCGCCATCTTCTTGCATATAAACTAATTCCGTGTGCCCACCGCTGACTAACAGCGAAAGCAATGGAAAGCGCAACGGTTGGACTAACCGCGCAGCATAAATGTGTCCTGCCATATGATTGATCGGTAGTAGCGGCAATTGATGCGCCCACGCAAAGGCTTTCGCTGCACTCAAGCCGATCAATAGAGCACCGACTAAGCCAGGACCATACGTCACGGCTACCGCGGTCAACTCTTTTGGTTCGATCTGAGCTTCAGCTAACGCATCTTCTAAACACAACGTGATCTGTTCGACGTGATGCCGACTCGCAACTTCCGGCACCACTCCGCCAAACCGCTTATGACTTTTGATTTGTGATGCGACGATATTCGACAAGATCTTTTCGCCATTTTCGATCACGGCGACACTCGTCTCGTCACAACTTGATTCGACAGCTAAGATCAATTCTCGTTCAGACATCTTTTTCCCCTACTTTCAAATTCATGACCCAGGCATCTTCAGTTGGCTCATGGTAATAATTTTTACGAACAGCTAGCACATCAAAGCCAAATTTACGATACAAGTGTTGTGCTTTGAGATTGCTGGCTCGGACTTCTAAAAAAATTTGCGTGGCTTTCGTTTGTTGCGCATGCACCAGTAGTTTAGTCAGCAATCGACTAGCTAAACCTTGCTGATGACAGGCCGGACACGTTGCGACATTAGTGATCTCGATCTCGTCACAGACTTGATGAATGCCTAAAAAAGCCAACAGTTGCTCATCATTTCGCTCACAAAAATAATGACTGTGGCCCAACGCCAAGTCACTTGCAAATTGCTTTTTCTTCCACGGTGAGCCTTTGGGATACGCCTGTTGACTGACGTGCCATAACTCTTCTGCCAGTTCCATCTTATGCTTCCTTTAACACTTTGATCATCTCAAGTGCATCTTCTTTATTTTCAGTGTAATAGTTATGACGAATGCGATGAGATTCAAACCCCATTCGTCGATACAAACGCTGGGCATCTCGGTTACTGACGCGAACTTCCAGCGACATTTTCGTACAGCCATTCATTATAGCGAATTTTTCCACTTCGTCAATCAAAAAACTGCCGATGCCACAGCCTTGGCTTTCTGGCTTGACGGCGATATTAGTGATATGACAATCTTCTCCGATCACGCGGCCGCCGATAAAACCGGCGATCTGCTCATGATGGACTAAACAAATATACAAATGAACGATCGGGGAGTGGATCTCCGATAAAAAAGCGCTTTTCGTCCACGGCGTCTCACCGTGGTACACTTCTCGTTCTAGTGCAATCAACTCTTTGACATCTTCATCACTGATCTCACGCACAACATAGCGTTTTCCAGCTAAGACTTGTTCTTTGGTTGGGTAAAGAAATTTTTTCGTTCCAAAAATAGCTCGGGCTAAACCGCTAAATTTTTTCAACATAATTCTCATCCTCGGGGTGATGGGTCTTCAGCCATTGCTCTTCTGCCTCCACTTTTTTCAAATAAGCCGGTACAAAATTTTGGATATCCGTCGCAGCCGGAGCTACAAAGCCTAGTTTGCCTAATTGCGCAGCATTGGGTAAATTAAGAAAATCGGTCGTTGTGATCTCCGCTTCCGGCAAAGCGGCGGTGATCTGTTCACTGAACTTTTGCGCATCGCCCACAAAGATCGCAGGCTGATCGATTTGCTTCAATAAATCAGCTAGCGCTTGGTGCTGATCTTTTGCCACTAGTTGCAACGTGCCATTGACGTTACGGTAGATCCCGCTATAAACATTGTTGCGACGCGCGTCAAACAGTGGCACGATCCATTTGTCCGTCAGCACATTGGCTGCGATCGTAGCTAAACTGGAGATGCCCACTAACTCGATCTTTAAAGTATCCGCTAAAGTCTTAGCTGTCGTCACGGCGATCCGGATACCCGTGTAAGAACCGGGACCTTCTGCTACTACGATCCGTTCCAGATCACTTGGGGCTAACTCGCAGGCAGCCATCACTTGATCGATAGCCGGCATCAAAGTCAAACTGTGATTGAGCTTCCGGTTCAATTGAAAATTCGCCAACACGTGGTCATCTTCTAATACAGCGACGGCTAGTGTTTGATTGGAAGTATCTAGAGCTAGTATTTTCATAAAAATTTCCTTTCTCCGTTTTCAGTTATCCACATTTTACCACAAAATTCGGCATTTGATTAGAGGAGACTGCGACGACCAAAAATAAAGAACGATCCAACCACTTTTTGGTTGGGATCGTTCTAAAATCTCGTTCGCCACAGCTTGATTCAGTTTCGTTTAATCTGCTGAATCTCGCAAAACAAGCTGCGTACCTAACATGATCTTGCGTGGGACGGGAGCGGCTTCTTTAACTAAGCTCAGCATCGTCTCCAATGCCAATTCTCCCATCCATTCAGTTTCGACTTTGACCGTCGTCAAGGTCGGAAAAACATATTTCGCCACACTGACATCATTGAAGCCGATGACAGAGATGTCTTGAGGGATCTTCAGCCCAGCAGCTTGCAACGCTTGCATCGCACCGATGGCCAGCGCGTCACTAGAAGCAAATAACGCCGTCGGTAATTTTTTCTGACTAGCTAAAAATTCTGCCACTGCTTTTCGACCGGCTTCCACCGAAAATTCAGCACTGAGATGGAATTTTTCATCGTAGAGCTTCAATTGATTCAACTTTTGTTTAAACGCCACGAACCGCGGATCTTCAATCGGTTTATGATTGTGTTTCGTATACTCCAAACCGGATAAGATCCCGATTTTTTCATGTCCTGCTTGGATAAAATGATCAATGACCAAATCAACGCTTTGATTGAAATCTACTACCAGCGAATCTACACCTTGACTCATGGCATCAAAATCCACGAACAATAAATGCGGGTCGACTTGTTTCAACTGTTTGATCTGAGCCGCGTCAAATTTTCCCAATGCGATCGTACCGCTTGTTTGAAATTCGGTCATCTCATCTAGCGCTTCTCGTTTGATCTGGACACCTAATTCTTCCGCTTTTTTTTCGATCCCTAAGCGAATCGCCAAATAGTAAAGATCAGCCAATTCTTCTTCGGCATCGTACCATTGGACTAAGCGAACGACGGTTTTTTCCGGCTTGATCGTCTTTTTATGTTTCGTATAATTCAATGCTTCTGCTACTTCAAAAATCTTTTGCTTGGTTGCTTTACTGACGGATAACTCTGGATCATAATTCAAGACCCGCGAGACCGTCGCCGGTGAAACACCTGCACCTTTTGCAATATCACGGATCGTTGCCATCAATTGTTCCTCCTATAATGTTTGAATGAAACGATCAAATGCGGCTTGGCCGGCTGCATCGCGTTTAAAGACTCCAGCATCTTCTAATACGCGCGCAAAGACTTGACCCACTGCTTGTTGCACGATTGTGGTCACATTTTCTTTAGTAACAGATTGTTTAGCTTTTAATTCATCGGCCCACGCCACATGATAAGCAGCGATCTCATTTGGTTCGTCTAACAAATAGCGTTCCACTTCTTTTAATTCGGCTTTCAGGCGTGGCGGTAACACTGCTAACCCCATCACTTCGATCAATCCGATATTTTCTTTTTTGATATGTTGGACATCTTGATGCGGATGGAAAATCCCATCTGGAAATTCTGCAGACACATTATTGTCCCGTAAGACCAAATCTAATTCATACAGCTCACCGTTTCTCCGAGCGATCGGTGTCACGGTGTGATGCGGTGTCCCATCTTCTGTCTTAGCAACTACTGAGACACTTTCATCAGAATACTCGCGCCAAGCCGTTAAAATATGCTCTGCCGCGTCAACTAAAGTAGCCGTATCTTGGCCTTGTAAGCGGATCACAGACATCGGCCATTTGACGATACCGGCAGTGATTGTGGCAAAGCCTGGTAAATCAAAGCGGCGTTCCATTTTCGCTGTCGCCATCGGAAACGTGTGCCGTCCACCTTGATAATGATCATGGGATAAGATCGACCCCCCCACAATCGGCAAGTCCGCATTCGAACCGACGAAATAGTGCGGTAAGACCTCAATGATCTTCAGCAAACGTTTGAAGGTCGCACGACTGATCTTCATGGGACGATGCTCTTCAGCTAACACGATACAATGTTCGTTGTAATACGCGTAAGGCGAATATTGGAAGCCCCAGCTCTCCCCATCTAAATTCATTCGAATGATCCGGTGATTCGTCCGTGCAGGATAATTCAAGCGGCCTTTATAGCCTTCATTTTCCATACACAACATACATTTAGGATAATTGACTTGGACTGCATTGCGTTCAGCCGCAATCTGTTTAGGATCTTTTTCTGGTTTAGATAAATTGATAGTGATCTCTAAATCACCATATTCCGTCGCAACGGGAAAAATAATATTTTGAGCGATCTCACGCGTTTTGATATAGTTATTTTCTTTACTCAACTGATAAAAGTAGTCCGTTGCTTGTTCTGGATCTTTCGCGTATTTTTCCGCAAAGATCGCATTGATCACAGAAGGCGGCGGAGTCATAAGATCCGTCAATTGCGCTTCTAAAATATCTTTTTCAGCTTGCAGCTCGGTGATCACACCATTTTGGATGGCTTGCGCGACTAACTCTTCCGCTAATTCAACAGCTGGTTCATCCACACAACGAATGTCAGCGGCTTCCAATGAATCTTCTCCGATCAATGCGATCACTCGATTTTCTAAATACAAGCGATCTAGTTTATTCCAGCCTCCGGTTTCGATGGCTAAGGTGATAAAATCTCTGACTGTTTGACTGATTGACATGCTGTTCCTCCTTGTTTGATTGGCTGCTCGCAAATTTTGCACGTTAGCATTCAAGCTGCTAACACTTAGCGACTAAAAAGCTGGTTGCTCAAAGCTTGGCTGTTGCGCCATAGTTTGAACGTCCAGCTACTTGTTTGCTTTGACTAAGCTTCCGTTAAAAACGGTGCTTGTTGGGTTTATTTTTTATCATCGTACCCTTTAGGATGGCTGACATGCCAATTCCAAGCAGTCTCGACAATCGCTTTGATGTCGGTGTATTCCGGCTTCCAGCCTAAAATCGTTTTCGCTTTATCACTAGCAGCCACTAACGTACTAGGATCACCTGCCCGGCGCGGTCCGATCTCAGCCGGGATTTCTTTTTCCGTGACTAGCCGTGCAGCGTCTAACATCTCTTTTACTGAATAGCCGTTATTTGAGCCAAGGTTGAACGTATTGCTTTCGTTACCGGCTTTCAAATATTCCAACGCTAAAATGTGAGCTTGAGCTAAATCTTCTACTTGAACGTAATCCCGAATGCACGTGCCATCTGGTGTGTTGTAGTCATCCCCAAAAATCGTTAAATGATCGCGTTGACCTAATGCGACTTGTAAGATGATCGGAACTAAATGCGTTTCTGGATCGTGATCTTCTCCGATCGTAGCGTCGGCTTTAGCACCCGCAACATTGAAATAGCGAAGTGCCACATAGCGCATCCCGTATGCTTGGTCGCACCATTTCATCATTTTTTCCATCATCAATTTGCTTTCGCCGTAAGGATTTTTCGGATTAGTGGGTGTCGTTTCAGCGATCGGCGACACTTCAGGTTCCCCATACGTGGCAGCTGTTGAAGAAAAGACGATATTTTTTACGCCAAATTCTTCCATCACTTCTAATAAGTGTTCCATCCCGACCACATTGTTGTTGAAATATTTCAACGGTTTTTCCACTGACTCTCCGACAAGTGAGCTAGCGGCAAAATGCACGACGCCTTCGATTTTTTCTTGTTTGAAAACAGTCCGCATAAACGCTTGGTCCCGACAATCACCTTCGTAAAATTTAGCCGCTTCGTGAATCGCTGCTCGGTGCCCAGTCAATAAATTATCCACGACCACCACTTCATACCCTTGGGTGATCAAACGATCGACGGTATGTGATCCAATGTAGCCTGCGCCACCTAAAACTAAAATTGCCATCCTTCTTTTCGCTCCTTTTTCACTGTCCTGATTCGTTCCAACGTTTTTAGTAAACAAAGTGTACTATATTTACTAAACACATGCAAGGGTTTTCTTGCTATTCATATAACTTTAAATTTTCGCGTTTTTCATTCATAATAGAGATATAGTGATGAGAAAAACTGTTTGAATCACTGATAGCTTTTGACTTTAATCAAAGGAGTGAGCAAGATGCGAAAATTTGCAACAGGTTTTTTAAGCGGCACCGTGGCAACTGCGGCGTTAGTAGCCGGCCTAGTGATGGGTGTCAAAAAGAAAGTGATCGACCCGATCGATCAACAAGAATCAAAAATCGACGAGAATCGTAAAAAAGCGCAGCGGAAACGAATCGCTCGTTAAGAAAAATCAAACGAACTCGTTTAAGCTTAAGCCATAAAAAACTGGATCGGTTTTCCGATCCAGTTTTTTTGTTTACTAAATTTTATTTTTCTAACATTTCCTTTAAGATCACCGCTTGATTATGTTCATGATCTTTTGCGCCATAAACGAGTGTGACGACATCGTGTTCTTTCACCCAAGCTTGCAATTGTTTAAATGCGTCTGCTTCAGGTCCAGCCGCGATCTCTTGTTGGTAGCGGGTCTTGAATTCTGGAAATTTTGCTGGGTCGTGCCCGAACCATTTCCGCAGTTCCGTTGTCGGTCCTACTTGTTTCAACCATTCATCTAAATGCGCTTTTTCTTTTGAGACACCTCGCGGCCAGATCCGATCCACTAACACTCGGAAGCCGTCACTGTCTTCTGCTGTTTCATATGCTCGTTTTAATTTGATCATTTTTCTCACCTCACCTTTTAGTGTAGAGGCTTTTTTTGTTTTGAGCAATCAATAACCATTTGAAAACGATCCGCAACTAAAAACGAGCCCGGATTGACCGAGCTCGTTTACGACTTAATCGCACTAGTGTTGCAAAGAACTTCAAATCATTAAAAGCATTGCTATAAAGCTATTCATGTACAAAAAAATCCTTTATACTGTTCTCGGATGACTTATCCAAGACCAATAAAAAGGACCTACGCATGGAT
>NZ_CACSLH010000007.1 GCF_902706605.1 Enterococcus sp. CSURQ0835
TATTCAATCCGTTGCTTCAAAAAGAAACCATATTCCAAGAAAATCACTAAATTACCGAACACCATTGGAAGTATTTTTGAGATGCATAGATAAAGATATATTGTCTAGCTTAATTTGACAAATCAGATTAGTTAAGTTTGTTTTCTTCCGCTGAACCAAGGGCAAAATTTTTTTCTAGTTCAAGCAATTGCGCTTTGATTTTTAAACCTGCTGGACTGGAACCTGTATAGCCGGTGAGTTGACCATTTTTACCGATGACTCGATGACAAGGAATGATGATGGGCAGCTGGTTGGCGCGATTAGCTTGACCGATGGCGCGAACAGCTTTGGGGCGGCCTATTTTTTCAGCGACAGCTTGATAACTCAGCGTCTGACCATAAGGAATCTGCTGGAGTGCCTGCCAGACATTTTTTTGAAAAGCAGTACCGCCTGTCACTTCAATCGGAACGGAAAAATCTTTTAGCTGACCTTTCAAATAACTTTCCAATTCTGTTTGCGCTTGTTGTAAGATCATTTGATTGGCTTGCGGATCTTCTGCAATCTCAGTGTAAGAGATAGCAGTTAACGCGGTTTGGTTAGCATCGAGCCATAAAGGACCTAAACGGGATTCAAATTGCATAGAAATTTCCTCCTTTTCTAGCAAAACGATTCGTCAAAACCGTACTTTAGCTGTGCCTATGTTACTATAGATGCGACAAAGATTGGATAAGGGACTGAAAGTTATGGAAAAAATTATTCTTTTACATACCAATGATCTTCATTCGCATCTGGAAAATTGGCCGAAGATCCGGCGTTTTTTACATGAACGACGAGCGGAGAAACAAGCGCAAAATAATTTTGTGATCACTGTTGACTTGGGGGATTTCGTTGATCGCTCGCATCCGTTGACTGAAGCGACAAACGGTCAAGCAAATGTGACCTTGATGAATCAGATCGGTTATGATGCGGTAACGATCGGAAACAATGAAGGTGTGGGCAATTCAAAATTTGATTTGAACCATTTGTATGACGAAGCGAACTTTGATGTGATCTTAGACAATCTCTATGACAAACAAACGTTGCAAGTCCCTGATTGGGCGCAACAATATAAAATTATGGAAAGCGCGGCGGGCACGAAGATCGGCTTGATCGGCTTCACCGCACCTTTTCCTTTGACCTATCATCCCAATGGCTGGGATATTCGGCAAGTGTTCGACATTTTACCGGATCTGGTGGCCAGCCTACGTCCCAAAGTCGATGTCTTAATTTTGTTGAGCCATTTAGGTGTGGGAGCTGATCGTAAAATCGCCAAAGAATTGCCCGCAATCGATGTCATCTTAGGTTCTCACACGCATCATTTATTTGAACACGGTGAACAAGACGGCCGCGTCCAACTAGCAGCAGCTGGGAAATACGGACGTTACGTAGGAGAAGTTCAAGTCGAACTAGATGATGCGCATCAGATCGTTCACACGCAAGCAGAAACATTTGCGACAGAAAAGATGTTAGAGCTGCCGGAAGATCAAGCAGAGATCACCGGCTATTTAAAAAAAGGCCATCACTTATTGGCGGAAGCAAAAGTAGCCGATGTGCCATTTAAATTGACGACTGCATTAGATAGTGAGCATCCTCTGATCGAAATTGCCTTAAAAGCTGTCAAAGAACGAGCCAAAACCGAGGCGGCGATCTTAAATAGCGGTTTGTTTTTAAAAGATATCCCTGCAGGACTTGTAGATCAAGATCAATTGCACACCGCGCTGCCGCATCCGATGCATTTGATTAAAGTTACGCTTTCAGGCAGTGATTTGATTCGGTTGATTTTAGAGATGGAAAAAAACCGCCACTTCTTATTGCATTTTCCAGTTTTAGGGATGGGGTTTCGTGGTAAAGTTTTTGGCCAACTCGTCTATGATGGAATCAGTTATGACGCGGTCAATCACATCGTCCGCTTTTTAGGAGAACCCGTTGATCCAGATGGAACGTATACTTTGGCGACGGTGGATCATTACATGTTCGTCCCATTTTTCCCAACGATCGAAATCGCAGGGCAAACGGAATTTTTATTTCCAGAATTCATTCGAAGTGTCGTAGCTGACTACTTAAATGCTCACTACCCAATCAAATAAAAACAAGGTATAATAACACACAGGTGGTGAAACGATTGACAACAGAAGAAAAACAGACTAAGACGGTCACCGATGAATTGACAGAAGTCTTAGATGAAATCAGCAAGACGCCAACTGAAACGAAAGAAAAGAAAAAAGGCGAGAGCGTGACCGTCGTGGATGAGAAAAATCTTTTGATCGGCGACCGCCAATATCATTTAGTTGCTAACTATCGTGAAGGGTTTGACCCAGAACGATTAGGCGAGCGTTTCAGTGAAGTGTTATCCCGCTATGATTATATCGTAGGGGATTGGGGCTATGAACAGTTACGGTTGAAAGGCTTTTTTGCAGCGGATGACCGCAAAGCAAGTCCCGAACAGCGGATCGATACGTTAGAAGATTATTTGTATGAGTATTGTAATTTTGGCTGTGCGTATTTCGTGATCGAACGGGTCGGCGGCAAGCGCACCCATCATCGAAAAAAACGCAAGAAAAAAGTAAAAGACAAGGCGTATACCGAAGAGAAAAAAGCGCCGGCTACTTCTGACAAGCCAAAGAAAAAAGCGGTGATCAAAAACCGCAAGCCAAAAGAAAAAACGGAGAGCAAAACGAAAGAAAATGATGGACGGTTTGTGATCCGGCAACGAGAAGAGTAAAGTGATGAACTATAAAGGTTATTTGATCGATTTAGACGGCACGATCTACCGCGGAAAAGAACCGATCCCGGCTGGTCGACGCTTTGTCGAACGTTTACAACAACGAAAGATCCCATTTTTATTTTTAACGAACAACACGACGAAAAGTCCTGAGACTGTCGCTTATCGACTGGAACATGAATTTGATATTTTTGTATCACCGGAAACAGTCTATACTGCGACCCTAGCGACGATCGATTTTATGAAAGCTGATGCGCGGGGCAAAAAAGTCTTTATCATTGGGGAGCCTGGCTTGATTGAGCCGGTCTTAGCCGCTGGTTTTACGTGGGAGGAAGAGCAGCCAGATTACGTCATTGTCGGATTAGACAATGCTGTCACCTATGAAAAATTTGCTAAAGCGACATTAGCGATCCAAAAAGGTGCTACGTTTATCGGAACGAATCCAGATAAAAATATTCCGACTGAGCGTGGGTTACTGCCGGGAGCTGGGGCGGTGATCGCGCTGGTGGAAGCCGCAACACAAACCAAACCAATCTTTATCGGTAAGCCGGAAGCGATCATTATGGATAAAGCAGTCGCGCTCTTACAATTGCAAAAATCAGATGTGTTGATGGTCGGAGATAATTATATGACCGACATCTCGGCTGGGATCAATAATGAGATCGATACGTTGCTTGTTTTGTCTGGTTTTACACCTAAATCCGCGGTACCGACATTACCAGTTGCGCCGACGTATGTCTTAGATTCATTAGATGAGTGGACTTTTGATGACGAAGCTTAAATGGCTCGAACGTCTCGGTCTAGTTTGCTGGGTCGTGACGTTGCTGACCTTTGCGATCACGGTGACGATCAATGTCCGTAGTTTATACGTTTTTGATATCGATCATTTGCAAATTTTGCACAATACGATATTGTCGAAAAAGGAATTGTTACACAATTTTGATCAGTTGATGGCGTACTTGAATCGTCCGTGGGTAGAAAAATTAGTCATGCGTGACTTTCCAGTTTCTAAAAGTGGTGCTTTCCATTTTTATGAAGTCAAAAAGTTATTCTTATTGAATTATGCACTGTTGTTTCTCAGTGTGATCCCCAGTGGCATTTATTTACGACACTTGAAAAAAACGAAACGGCTATGGACCCTTTATCAGCCGTTTCAACTTATCGCGGCGGTGCCGATCGTGATCGCATTTTTAATGGCAGTCAACTTTGATCGCTTTTTCGTGGCGTTCCATGGGATTTTTTTTCACAACAACGATTGGATCTTCAATCCAGCCACTGACCCGATCATCAATGTCTTACCGGAGACTTTTTTTCTCCATTGCTTCATTGTATTTTTTGTTCTGTTAGAAGGTCTATTGATCAGCCAGTTGTTGATTGGGCGACACGCGTTAAAAAAATAAGCAAAAAGGTTTGACTGCAAAAAGCAGTCAAACCTTTTTAGTTGTCCAGCGTTACGCCTTCAATCCGTTTTTAGACATTCAATTGTTGACCAGGTACGATGGTCGATGCTTGAGTCAACCCGTTTAAAGCTAACAGTTGTTGGAAGGTCAAGCCATTTTTTTGAGCTACGGTCCAAAGGGAATCCCCATTTTGCACCGTATAAGTTTGACCGCTGGCACTGGTGCTTGTAGCGGTAGTTGGAGCCGTTGTGTCAGTCGAGCCATAGCTTGTTCCAGTATCAAAGCGAGTCAAGTCATACGTTTGGATCAAGCTGATCAGTTGGCTGCCATAGTTAGGAGCTGTCGCATAGCGTCCAGTTAAATAGTGAGCAGCTTCTTGGTAATTGTTAGTGTGGCTTTTCCAAGCACCGGCGTAATTTGAACTAGCTAAGACGCCGACATGCCCAACAAAAGATTCATAGTAGCTGCTGTATTTAGAAAATGGTTCAGACATGGTCGTCCACTGACCGTTGACATATTCTTTTGTCGCCATGTAGACAGCTGGGCCGCCGCCGTATTCTTTGACGCCGAATAAATTATAATTCGGAGCTTGTGAGAGCGCAGATGAACCAAAGCCGCTTTCAAGTAACGCTTGTGCTACCATGATCGAAGCATATAGATCGTTGGCTGCTGCGACTTGCACGGCAGATTGGCCCAGTTGTTCGATCAAAGCTTGGTTGTTTTGAGTGCTGGCGATTTCAGCTGCTTGGGCATCGGTAGGACTTAGCGTGGTCAAAGTGGCCACAGCGGGTGCGACGGATAACGCAACACTCAGTAGTGAAGCACTTTGTTTCAAACGTTTTTGTTGCTGCTTTCGTTTGAAAAATAGACGCTCGGTTCGGGTCGTGAATGATTTCATCTTTTTTCCTCCAAAAATAAATCCAAATAAGTACAAAAGCAATTTAAAAAATTATACCGCATTTTGACAGTCGCAACAATAACTGTTGAAGTCTACTGAGAAAAATAATTTAGCCAGTGTTTGACAAAAAGACATAAAAGCTTCGAAAATAACAGCTGTTAAAAATGAAAAAAATGAGCTAAAATAAACAAAGAGCAAGATGAACTGGCTTTATTATTTTGCGACACAAGAGCGGTTAAGGGTGCATATTCCTTAGCTTGAATATTCGTTTGAATAAAACGATCAGCAAATAAAGATAAAACTAGATCGTCACAGCGTTCCTTCTTTAAGTAAAAAGAACACGCATCTTAATTTTTTTCAAGAAAGTGCGAGCTTTGTTGTAAGAAAGTGGGGGAATAAGATGAATGTCAAAATTACTTTTTACAATGAGGTAGATGGCAAGCAAGAGACGGGCGTTCAAAAACGTCTCATGTCTGATCCACCTCGAATTGGTGACGTTTTCGAGTTGAAGCGTAAAAACCAACGCGGAAAGTACCAAGTGTTTGAAGTTCAAAAACAAGACATCGGCTATGGTCTGGCGGAAAGCCGGATCTGTTTAGCAAAAGTCAAACCAATCAGTGAAAAGTAAGCTTGCTACCAGCAAAAAGCACAGACCGTTCATTCGATCTGTGCTTTTTACTGTGAAATTTTTAGGCTGGTCGGGTTTAAGCTAGCTGTGTTTTTAAAGTAGCTAATAAAATGTCGGCTGGGTCGATGCAAGGAATCGCTGTCTGTTTTTGATAATCCGCTAGAAAATACGGAAAATGTGTACAGCCGATCAAGATTGCTTCGACTTGGTTCGCTTGAAAAAATGTTGGAGTGTCTGACAAACCAAATGAGGTGACGATCGTTTGTGGTGGAATTTTTTGTTCGACGGCATTGACCCAATCTAAATTGGTCACGTTATACACTTGGATCGCTGGATTCGTTTGGACTAATTCACGTTCGATCCCGGCGGCTCCTTGGGCGTTAGCGGCTAAGACACCTAGCCTATGGTACTGAGCAGCTAGTTGGTGATACGCGTGAAACGGCGTTAAGATCGGCAAAGCAATCGCCTGAGCAAGTTCATCAAAATCGATCGCACCGCTCAATGAATTACAATAGACAAACACTTGCTCGGCACCTTGAGCCTTTAATGTTAGTAGTTGCTGTTTCACTCGTTGGTATTTTTTGGCATAAGGCAACGTTTGGAAAAAAGTTTGTTCATTTGGATTTTTGGAAACGGGTGCGAAAAATGTTTCGACCGGTAGCGCTTTGAGTAACTCGATTCCCATTTGAGTATCAACTGGTGTTCCGGCCATCACGGCGATTTTTTTCATCAAATCACCTCCTCGCTGAGATTTTGGCTTCATTTTACAGCGGAAAACGATTTTTAGCCAGTGCTTCGTTTTGCTAGAGGAATCATTTTAGCTTGAGCTAGCTGAGTAATAAAAAAGTGATGACTGTTAACTTAGCTCAGTCTTTTACTTGTTCAGCTTGAGCGATTTTTTGTTGCAGTTGTTGGTCATAGGTTCGTACGCGCGGAATCAAACAGGCGACTATCCCACAAACTAATGTGCCGATTCCGGCCAGTAAAAACATTTTTTCGACGCCAAACTGATCGGCAAGCGGGCCGGCAAAAATCAAGCCGACTGGACCGGTGATGCTCATCAGCGAATTCAAGACCCCTAAGACACGGCCTAAATATTTTGGTTCATAACTTTGCTGGATCATCGCCATCAAAAGCGTATTGAAAAACGGTGTGCTGAAGCCTGCAATCAGATTCAAGCCGATGAACCACTTGAAGCCCAGTTGATCACCAGGTAAAATTCCGCTAGTACCAATCGTGATTCCTAAAACAAAAAAAGCGATTAAAACAGGTTTCATCCGATCGCGCCATTTACCGAAGATCCCAACAAAGGTACCGCCTAAAAGCATGCCGACTGAATAGATGACTTCGATCAAGCCAGCTTGGGCGACTGTCCCGTTGAAATAATCCATCGTCATAAGGGGGTAAAGGCTAACGGCTGGCATGAATAGTAAGGTAAAGATCGCTTCGATCAACGTGATCAACCAAAGTCCACGATTTTCCCGCAGCTTTTGTAACCCGACTTGACTGTCGGCTAAGAGGTGGATCGTTTCACCTTGAGAAGTGATTTGGGGAATCGTCACCAATAGCAGTAAGCCAACGCCAAAAAAAGCGCCCAAGACATCCAGTAAAATCAAAAAATTCATGGGCACAGCGGCAAATAAAAAAGCGCCTAGAGCGGGTGCGATAATGTAATTAGCGGATTGAACGATTCCTAATTGTCCATTGACTCGTGTAAGCTCAGCTTCTGGCACCATCGTTGGCAAAATCGATTGGATCGTCGGCAGCTGAAAAGTTTGAGCGATCGCTCGCATCAAAAGTGAAATGAAAACGAGCCACAGTGGAAATTCAGTTGCGATCGTCCCAACGATCGCCAAGATCAAAGCGAAGATTGCAACGATGATGTCGGTTGCGATCAAGATTTTTTTCTTGTTCCAACGATCGACGAACGGTCCGACAAATGGTGAGAGCAAAACTAACGGCAACATCCCCAAGAGGGTGGCGAAACTCAAAATAGTCGCTGAGCCGGTGATTTTAGTCAAATGCCAAATGATCGCGTACTGCACGATCATACTCGTGATCCCAGATAAAAATTGGCCGCCTAAAAAGAAATTGATGTTGCGACGCCAATGAAGGGGGAATTTTTCGGTCATAGTTTTTCTCCTTAAAAAGATAGTCACTTCAGTTTACCTGACAAAAGAGGACAAAACAATTTATAATTGAATCGGAGCTGCGAACGTTGCGGTAAAAAATGAAGGTAGGAGTGAAGGCATGAAAGTTATTATTATTGGACCTCATGGCAATATGGGGCAGTGGATCACCAGGATCGCAAATGAACGGAAAGATTTTGAGATCGTAGGTGCAGTTGGTCCTAAGGGGCGAGACTACATCGGACAAGACTTAGGACAAGTGGCGCGGGTCGGGCAAGATCTGAAAATTTTAGTCACAGATGAATTGGAAAAAGTAATCATGCAAGGGGATGTGATCATCGACTTTTCAACCCGTGAGATGAGTCTCGATGTTTTACGTTTGGCTGTGGCCTATCAAGTGCCATTAGTTTGCGGGACAACGGGTTTTTCGTCAGAAGAAAAAGCGCGTTTCACGAAAGCCGGTGAAAAGATCCCAGTGTTACTTGCCGCTAACACCTCACGCTTTGTTTATATCTTGCGCCAGTTAGTAGCGGAAGCGACTGAACAGATCGGAAAACAAAGTGATATCGAGATCGTCGAGATGCATGATCGTTGGAAAAAAGATGCGCCTAGCGGAACAGCCGAAGAGTTAGGAGAGGTGATCGCTGGTAAATTAGGAACGGATCTAGCTGAGTTGGCGGTTTATGATCGCCACCAGCAAACCCAACGCCACGAGCATGAGATCGGCTATCATTCATTGCGACTAGGAAATGCTTCTAGCAGTCATAGCGTTTATTTTGGTGGAATCGGTGAGCGGCTAGAACTTACCCATCATTCGTATGATTTTTCTAGCTTTGCCAAAGGTGCATGTGATTGTGCCGCCTTTTTAGTCAAACAATCGGTAAGTAATTACACTGTGGAAGATGTTTTTAAAAATTAAACGAAAGACTAACAGCCCGTCAGATCGAGTTTTGATCTGGCGGGCTGTTGTTGTTTATTCAGAAACTTTTTCAGTGCTAAAAAGTAAAAACTGAAGAAGTACCGTTTACTTGATATGCTATTAATAGAGCAAATCATAGGCAAAGTTAAAAAAGTTTTGTGGTGCGTTGCCTTTTGGTGCGATCTTTTCGGCACCGGCTAACCAGTGTTCAAATTCTTTTTGACTGGGTACAGGTTTTGCGGCGGGCAACTGAGCAGGATTGGCAACTTTTTGTAACAACGTCAAAGGAGTCGTCTCACCATCTTGCGCTAATGTTTTTTTCCACGCATTCGGGTCTTCGTGTTTTTCTTTTGCCAAACGATCTAACAAGATTCCAGCATAAGCTCCGATCGCGTAGCCTTCGATCACGGCGCCGCTGTCACGGTAAGCGGGATTGTCATCTTTTAATAAAAGCGACAAAGCTTGTTGCACATCGGCTTCAGTTTTGATTTGTTGTGGGTAGCCGGCATACAAACTGGCTTTCAATTCATAATAATACGCTGAACCCTCTAGCCGATCACTTAACAAAGTGGCACGGGCATCTCGGGGATTCTTTTTTTGATAATCTGCATAAGTCGCGAGCGCATCGTTCAAATGTTCCGTTTGTCTAGCTGGTTCACTGATCGCTAAAGCCAATTGCTGTTGCAAGAGCATCCGTTTTTTGCGCGCTGCCGTATCAGTGTCGCGTTCATCGCGCTCACGGTTGCCAAATTTTGAAGTTGCCCATTTTTCTTGCGGTAACGCGTGGAACAATTCATGTGCAAATGTGATAAAAGGGTCATAAGTTCCTAAGTGTTCATAACGCTGAAAAGTATAAAAGTTTGTCAACGCATTCGGGTCGATTGGTAAGTAGGCCCCTGATACGCCATTAGTTGAAATCTTAGACCAGCCGCCATTCGTAGCAGGTCCCGCGATGTGATATTTTTTTAGTTCAGTTGCAGAAAGTGGTTTGAGCTGTCCCGTTGGGGTGATCAGTTGCGCTTTTTGAGTTGTGACATCTTGTGTGATGACAGCTTGATTGATTTCATTGTTGTCCGGCCAAAGTTCGGGCGCTTTTTGATTATAGATTTTGACTTGTTCAGCGAGAACCTTGAGATAAGCGGCAGTGGTTTGCGGCTGTTTGTGACTAGCAGCCCCGAGTGAAAAATTTTTGTTTTCAATTTTAGGAATCGTTGCCTGATGAGCGACAGGCATTGGGAAAACGATCCGATGACCAATAAAGACAAGTGCGTAAATAAGGGCAACTAGCGCCACTGAGAATAGAAAAATTTTTTTCAAACGTTTCATGGTCAACTCCTCCGTTTAAGAAAGAAAAAGTTTGATCCCATAATAGACATTGTAAAGTCCTAAGATCAAATCGACTAATAGTACGACACCGAGAAATAAAAGCGAGCCAACGCCCAGTGATTGCATAAATGTATCGCTGTTTCCAAAGGCTAGACCTAGACTACCGATGACGATCGCTAAGCCAATTGTTAAAACGAGCGGGATCAAGTGCAGTTTAAACGCGCGACCAGCATGGTAGTGAGAAGTCGTATTTTTGGGCGTTAAGAGCCAAACGATAAAAGGAAAGAAAAAAGGCGCGAATAAAATGGAGATATAAGATAAACCATCTAAGATCTTGTTTTCAGATTGCATGGGAATTCCTCCTAAAAAATAAATTTGTAGTTGAGATCATCATACCAAGGCCAAACATTTCTCGCTACTTTAAAGGCGTCAGCTGACAAAACTGTTCGTTTACTGTCACCTTAACGCAAGTGGCGGATCTCTTTTGGTGTTGCACCGAAGTAATCCCGATACTTTTTGTAAAATTGCGTTTTGTTTGAGTAGCCGACAAATTCTGCGATTGTTTCGATGGCTGCATCAGTAGTCAAAACGAGTCGATGCGCTTCATTTAACCGTTGCAACGTGACTAACTCTTTAAAGGTCTTACCGGTTTTTTCTTTGATCATATTGGAAAGATAATTTTTATTGTAGCCAAACTCAGCTGCTAAATCTAACAAGGTCAGTTTCCGATAATCGTTTTCGATCCGCTGTAAGACTTTGATCATGAAGTCGGCATCTTGAACGCCGTGGTAGATTTTTTCCAATTGAGAGTGATAGACCCGTGACAATTGTAAAAATAAAATCTGCGTATAGGCATCCATGATCTCTTTAGTCAGCCGCTTGGGTTCATGAAATTCATGCATCATCTGTTCAAAAGTTGTTTGGATCTCAGGATGCTCGGTTAGATCCAACACTAAAAAATTATCATTATAGTTATTGCCTAAGATCGCACTCATCAAAAAATTATATGTCAAGCCCGCACTGCGCGTATCGATTCGTTTCAAGAGGTCGATATTTAATTCTTTCGTTCGAAATAAAAAATTGATCAACAAGTCATTCGGTCCTAAAGCCGCTAGTTCGTGTTCGCTGTTCGTATCCAATAATAAAAGTTGCTTTTCTTTCAAGCGCAATTCTTTTCCGTTGACGACTTGCTGCGATTCACCTGCCAGCATGTAATTGAATTCTAAAAATTGATGGGAATGCAGTGGGTAAGGAGCAAAACGTCGGTGTTTACGGATCAAGATATTTTGCGAATCGTAAAATAATTTATCGTGTATCACGAGAGATTGTGAATCATTGGTTAAATTTTCTTCTTCAAATTCTTTTGCAAAGATGCCAGTTTCTTTTTGTTTGATCTCGAGTTTATCTAAGGGAAGAAAAATGTCTTTAATCGTTTGGCCCATTTTATCATCACCTGTATTTTTGTTAGTTTTATTATAACTTTCTGATATTGTCTGTCAACGTGATCCAGCTTAAACTAGAAACATATTAAGCGATGTAAACGAATTCAAAAAAAGAGAGGAATGTATCAAATGAACAAAAAAGGGTTGATGAAGTTTTCACTACTGTCGATTTCACTCGTGTTGACTTCGAATACGGCAATCGCGTCCGCATTGCCAATGATGTTGGGCTATTATAAGAATCAGCCGCAGTCATCTGTAGAACTGTTAATGACGATCCCGCAAGCAAGCGTTGTCATTTTTATCGCGTTAAGTAGTATCATTGCGAAAAAGATTGGACAGAAAAAAACCGTCTTGATCGGTTTGATCTTGGCAGGGGTGTCAGGTGTCTTAC
The DNA here is from genome assembly GCF_902706605.1 of Enterococcus sp. CSURQ0835. Taxonomy (GTDB): domain Bacteria; phylum Bacillota; class Bacilli; order Lactobacillales; family Enterococcaceae; genus Enterococcus_A. The sequence goes on from NZ_CACSLH010000007.1 coordinate 11,874, forward strand.
CAGTCGTCACGTCAAATTTTTATTTGTTGATGATTTCACGAATCGCGTTAGGTGCCGGCTTTGGACTTTTTAATTCACTTGCGGTCAGCATGATCAGTGAATTTTTCGACGGTGATGAAGCTGCGACATTGATCGGGTTCCAATCAGCTTTCCAAGGGTTGGGGGCAGCCGTGATGACTTTTGCGGCCGGTCACTTATTAAACTTCGGTTGGCAACGGGCATTTCTCGTTTATCTGATCATTATTCCGATCATTTTCTTATTCATGATGTTTGTACCAGAGCCACCTAAAGCTGCGAAAGCCGCGGAAGAAGCGCTGGATCAGCCAACAACGAAAACTAAATTAAGCACAACGACGATCGGTTACGGGATCTTGTTACTTCTCTTATGTGTCTTGTACATGATCGTAGCTGTTAAATTATCATTGTTCATCACAACAAATGGTATCGGCACAGCATCGAATGCTGGAACGATTCTTTCATTCATGCAAGTTGCTAACATGGTCACTGGTTTCTTATTCGGTCTGATTTTCAAAAAATTGAAAGCCTTCACATTACCAGTTTCATTTTTCATCATGGCAGCCGCACTTGTCTTGATCTTAGTTTCAAAAAGTTTGTTTTTAACCGGGATCGGCGCAGCACTAAACGGCGTAGCCTTTGCATTGTTTGTTCCGTACATCTTCAATGATGCAAATTCAAAAGTTTCTCAAAGTGCTAAAGCAAGCACGACCTCTTTCATTTTAGTCTTAGCTAACATCGGAAACTTCGCCTCGCCTTATGGCCATAAGTTTTTAGAATTATTTGGTCTAGGTGACAACGGTTTACAAAATATTTTCTTAAACGGCAGCATCATTATGGTCGTGTTAGGCATTATTTTCACCTTACTTTCACTTAAAAAAAAATCGACTAAATCAGACAACGACTTGAACGTTGCAGAACAAAATTAGGAGGCAGCAATCAATGGAATATATCGCAATTGATATCGGAGCTTCGAGTGGTCGCTTGATTCGTGCACACTTCAAAGGCTTAGGTGGTTTTGAATTAGAAGAGCTCCACCGGTTTAAAAATGGATTTGAAAATAAAGGCGGCACTGATTATTGGAACTTCAATCATTTAGTGAATGAGATCTTAAAAGGCTTGGAAAAAGTCAAACAAGCAGGTATCACGGAATGTTACGTGGGGATCGATACGTGGGGCGTTGACTATGGTTTGTTAGATAAAGCAGGTAATTTGATCAGTGATCCCGTCAGTTATCGGGACAGTCGGACTCAAAATGCGATCGCTGACTTTGCGAAAAAAATGTCACTGGAAACATTGTACGAAAAAACGGGGATTCAGTTGCAGCCATTCAACACTGTTTTTCAATTATTCGTTGAAGACCAAGCAAAATTAGCGCAAGCCGATAAATTATTATTGATGCCGGATCTACTGGGATACATTTTTACCGGCAATGCGGTCACCGAAAAAACCAATGCATCGACTATGCAATTGTTGAATTTAAAAACGCGCAAGTGGGATCAAGACATTTTAGATGTTGTGGGAGTAAGCGAAGACTTGTTCCCAACGATCACTGAACCAGGACAAATCTTAGGTGAGTTACAAGCTGAAAAATTCAGTGACTATGATTTACCAAAAGCAAAGTTCATTACGATCGCTTCTCATGACACGGCTTCAGCAGTCGTTGGTACACCAGCGCACGGCGAAGACTGGGCATATATCAGTTCTGGTACATGGTCGTTGATGGGGGTTGAAATCCCTGAAGGTATCTCAACACAAAAAGCTTTCGATTCGAACTTCACGAATGAGTGGGGCGTTCAAGGAACGATCCGCTTCTTGAAAAATATTATGGGGATGTGGTTGATCCAAGAAGTGGCACGGATGCAAGAGTACCAATACAGTTTCCCTGAGCTAGCCGAGTTAGCTAGCCAAGAAGAACCTTTCCAACAATTCGTTGACGTTAATGATGCGCGCTTTTTAAATCCAGCAAACATGATCGAAGCGTTGCAAGCGTATTGTCGTGAGACGAATCAAAAAGTACCACAAACACCCGGGGAACTTGCTCGTTGTGTCTATGACAACTTAGCTTTGTGTTATGCCGTTGAATTAGAAAATCTAGAAAAAATCACTGGTCGCAAGATCAACAAACTGCACATCGTCGGTGGCGGTTCCAATAATAAAATGTTGAACCAATTGACTGCCGATGTTTGTGAGATCGAAGTGGAAGCTGGACCAGGAGAAGCAACTGCGATCGGAAATCTAATGGTGCAAATCATCGCCACTCACGGCTATGGCACGTTGGAACAAGCCCGGGAAGATATTCGCAATTGTGTGGAACTAGAAGCGTATTGTCCACAAACGTCTGAAACAGTTAGTCAAGCGTTGACTGAGTTTAAAAGCTTTATCAATAAAAAACAATTAGTTTAAAAGGAGAGAAAAAAATTATGTCAGATGTACAAAAACGTTATGAAGAAGCAAAAGCACGCTATGCTGCGATCGGTGTCGATACGGATCAAGCGTTAAAAAAATTAGAACAGATCAAAATCTCAATGCATTGCTGGCAAGGCGATGATGTAACAGGTTTCTTAAATCCTGATGGCGAATTAACGGGTGGGATCATGGCAACGGGGAACTATCCAGGTGCAGCCCATACGCCCGCTCAATTACGAGAAGATTTAGAAAAAGCTTACTCATTGATCCCAGGAAAACATAAATTGAATTTACATGCGATCTACTTAGACACGGATGAAAAAGTTGACTTAAATGAAATCGAACCAAAACATTTCACACTATGGGTCGACTGGGCTAAAGAACAAGGCGTTGGTTTAGACTTCAACCCAACTTTCTTCTCACACCCAATGATGAAAGATGGTTATACATTGGCTCACCCAGATAAAGAAGTACGTGACTTCTGGATCGAACACGGCAAACGCGCCCGCAAGATCGCAGAATACTTCGGGAAAGAATTAGGCCAAACCTGTATCGATAACTTCTGGGTTCCAGATGGTATGAAAGACAACCCGATCGATCGGTTGAGCCCACGTCGTCGCCTGATGGAATCATTAGATGAGATCTTTGCAGAAGAAGTCAACGAAGCGTACACCCAAGATGCAGTCGAAAGTAAATTATTCGGTCTAGGTGCTGAAGCGTATACTGCAGGTTCCCATGAGTTTTACATGGGCTATGGTTTGACACGCGATAAATTGATCTGTCTTGATGCGGGTCACTTCCATCCAACAGAAGTGATCTCAAACAAACTTTCTTCATTAGCACTCTTTTCTAAAGGAATCATGCTCCACGTGTCACGCCCAGTTCGTTGGGACTCTGACCATGTTGTGATCATGGATGACGAATTGCAAGAAATCGGTAAAGAAATTGTGCGCAATGATCTATTAGACAAAACAAACATCGGCTTAGACTTCTTTGATGCAACGATCAACCGGGTCGTAGCTTGGGTCGTAGGTACTCGGAACACCCAAAAAGCATTATTAAAAGCGATGTTAGAACCAACGCAAGAATTAAAAGACATGGAAGATAAATTCGATTTCACTTCACGCATGGTTTATACCGAAGAATTGAAAGACTATCCTTACGGCGATGTTTGGAATTACTTCTGTGAACAAAACAATGTACCAGTTGGTTTGGACTGGTTGAAAGAAGTTCGTCAGTACGAACAAGATGTTCAATTAAAACGCTAAAACTAAATTTTGCGGCTACGACAGAAAAGTTCTGTCGTACCCGCTTTTCCGTGAAGGACTGAAAATTTTTCAGTCAGCTCATTTAGCATAAACGGACGTAAATGCGCCCGATAAAAAATGGAGGCATTATTGTGAGTAAAAATATTTTAGAAGCACCTTTTGTAAAAGAAATGGTCGAAGTGACGACTAATCTTTATCATCATGGTTGGGATGAACGAAACGGCGGAAACGTCACGTACTTGTTAGATGAAAAAGCGGTCACTGAATATTTAGATCCGACAAAAGTTGTGCGCAATATTCCGATGGACTTTGATGGTTCTGCGATCAAAGGAAAATATTTCATCGTGACCGGTTCAGGAAAATATTTTAAAAATGTCAAAAATGATCCCGCCTGTAATTTAGGTGTGTTGCGGGTAGCCGATGATGGTCAAAGTGTTGATTTGTTGTGGGGCTATACTGATGGCGGCAAACCGACGAGTGAATTGCCAGCTCATTTGATGAGTCACATCGCACGTCTTTCCGTTGATCCAGAAAATCGGATCGTGATGCATTGTCACGCGACGCATTTATTAGCGATGACATTCTCCCATGATTTAGATCCACGAGCGTTCACGCGGACATTATGGCAAATGTGTACCGAATGTCTCGTTGTTTTCCCAGAGGGGGTCTCGGTGATTCCTTGGTTGATCCCAGGCTCAAATGAGATCGGCAAAGCGACCGCTGAAAAAATGAAAGAAACTCGATTAGTCATGTGGCCGCAACATGGAGTTTACGGTGTGGGACGTGATATGGATGAAGTGTACGGCTTGATCGAAACGGCAGAAAAAGCGGCTCAAGTCTATACGTATGTGCAAGCGCAAGGCGGCATCAAACAAACTTTGACGGATGAAAACTTGAAAAAATTAGCGGATGCATTCGGGGTAACACCACGCGCAGGCTATTTGAATTTATAAGAGGTGAAGGCATGACCAGTAATTTAGCAAAAATGATCGCAGGAGATGTCTACGAACAAGATGAAGAGTTGTTGAAGGTGCGACTCGACATGCGTGATCATTTATTTGCGTTTAATCACACGCAACCACGAAAAATGGCTGAGCGTAAACAATTGATCAAACAGATCTTTGGTCAGACCGGAGAAGAATTATTTGTGGAGCAACCGTTTCATTGTGATTACGGGTTCAACATCACCGTGGGGGAAAATTTTTTGGCAAATGCCAATTGCATATTATTAGATGTTTGTCCGATCACGATCGGTGACGATTGTCTCTTAGCGCCAAATGTCGGTATTTACACGGCTGGTCATGCACTTGATCCTGAATTGCGGCGTCAACACGCTGAGTATGGCGCGCCAGTTACGATCGGCAACAATGTTTGGATCGGAGCCGGCTCGATCGTGTTGCCAGGTGTTACGATCGGGGATGATGTCGTGATCGGAGCGGGCAGTCTCGTGACTAAAGATATCCCAGCTGGTGTGTTAGCAGCGGGACATCCTTGTAAGGTCATTCGCGAGTTTGATGAGCGGGACAAAGTTTATTATTTCAAAGATAAAAAATATCCAGCTGAGTATCAAAAGCTGTGACAGACAGGAGTAAAAAATGATCAAAAAAGCAGTGCGGATGAAATTATATCCAGGGTTGAAAGAAGAATACGCAAAACGACATGATGAATTATGGCCAGAGATGCGCGAGATGTTAAAAGAGCACGGCGCGATCAGCTACTCGATCTTTTTAGATCCCGAAACGGATTATTTATTTGGTTACTTAGAGATCGAAGACGAAGGTAAATGGGCAAGCGTGCCTGACACTGAGATCAATCGCAAGTGGTGGGATTATATGAAAGACATGATGGAAACAAATCCTGACCATTCGCCAGTCAGTGTAGAGTTGGAACAAGTTTTTGAATTGTAGCAGTAACTAAAAAAGCGCAAGTCGCTTTTTTAGTGTTTAACATGTGAAACTAGACACAAAAATTTAAAGGAGCGAAACAAAGATGACAGTGAACCGAATGATTTTAAATGAAACATCGTATTTTGGTAAAGGCGCGATCAAAGAAGTGGCGACTGAAGCAAAAAAACGCGGTTTCAAAAAAGCGTTAGTAGTAACGGATAAAGGCCTGATCAAATTTGAAGTGGCGACAAAAGTAACAGCCGTCTTAGATGAGGCAGGCTTAGCGTATGAGATTTATGATGACATTGTACCAAACCCAACGATTGAAGATGTTCAACGAGGCGTCAAGGCAGCTAAAACTGCAGGAGCAGATTACATCGTAGCGATCGGTGGCGGATCATCAATCGACACGGCAAAAGCGATCGGTGTGATCATCACGAATCCAGAATTTGAAGATGTTTTGAGCTTAGAAGGGGTAGCAGATACAAAAAATCCAGCTTTACCGATTTTAGCAGTACCGACGACTTCTGGAACGGCCGCTGAAGTAACGATCAATTACGTGATCACCGATAAAGCTAACAGCCGTAAATTTGTTTGTGTCGATTCGCATGATATTCCAGTCGTTGCGTTTATCGATAGTGATATGATGATGGGGATGCCAAAAGGATTATGTGCTTCGACCGGGATGGATGCGTTGACCCATGCCATCGAAGGGTACATCACAAAAGGCGCGTGGGAAATGACGGACATGCTGCACATCAAAGCCATTGAAATCGTGGCGAACTCATTGCGAGATTCAGTTGAAGGCAAACAAGCTGCGCGGGAAGAAATGGCACTGGGTCAATACATCGCCGGCATGGGCTTTTCAAATGTTGGTTTAGGTCTTGTTCACGGGATGGCACATCCACTATCTGCTTGGTATAACACGCCTCACGGAGTTGCTTGTGCGGCGTTATTACCATTGATCATGGACTACAATAAAGAATACACGGGAGAAAAATATCGGGACATCGCCGTGAAATTTGGCATTGAAGGAGCTGAAACGATGGCACTTTCTGCGGTCCGTGACGCGGCGGTTCAAGCGGTGAAACAATTAGGGATCGATGTCGGAATTCCGCAACATTTAGCTGAACTGGGGATGAAAGAAGCTGACATCGCCAAAATCGCTGAAGATGCTTACCGCGATGTTTGTACACCAGGAAACCCGCGCGATACTTCTGTGGAAGAGATCATCGCGTTATACAAATCAATGCTATAAGAGTTAAATAGCTGAGCGCACTTCAATTGGAGGTGCGCTTTTGTCTGGAAAATTTTACGCATGGAAGTAGAGCAGCTCAAAGGTTATGACTTGCGGATTTTCAGCAGTTGGCTGATCAGCAAAAAAAGTTTGTGTGAGCTGCGCTAATTTTTCAGGTGCCAAGTCATCGGCGAGATACGCCGTAAAAAAATCTTTTGTGAGCGTTTCAGTCGAAGTAAAACTGAAACGCTGTGTTTGAAACGGAATTTGCTGCTGCAAGAGAAATTCTTTGTAGGCTTCATTTAAGTGGAGTGCAGGATCACTCATTTCAAACGGCGAAAACAGTCGATCTTTTTGTTCGACTAAGCGTAAGATCAGCACGTAGCTTTGTGCTAAGTGTTTCAACTGTAGCAGATCAGGAGGTGTCAACGCTGGATTCATCGCGCTAAAGATCACATCGATGGAATGCGGCGGTGTCGTGGCCAAAAAAGTTTGTTGGGTTTGTTTGTTCAAGCTTAGATTTGGCTGGCGACTTTTTGTCCGCGCGATCTCTAGCATCGCTTGAGAAAAATCTACGAGTAAGTAACGAGTCACGTAAGGCTGCAAAAAGGGTACGTAACGCCCGGTGCCGCCTGCTAGATCAACCAAAGTCTTAGCAGGTAAGATTTTTTCTGCCAGCAAAAACTCGGTGAGTGCTGGCTCGATCGCAGCGTTAGACTCTTGTTGGATTGCTTCATATTCAGCCGCAAATTCATCCCAAAATGTTTCATCGTCCATACGGAAGCCTCCTTTTTCATCCAGTCTAGCATAAAATTAACCTGAGTTTGTTTTTCCGTTGCACAAAAAAACGAACTGGAATCATTCCAATTCGCTTTAATGAAAAATCGTTTCGATTGCTTGGGCTGCAACCGGATTTGTTAAGAGATCACTGTGACTGGCATCGACTTCTAGCTCAGTGTAACTAGCACTGTTCTGATATAATTTAGCGCCGGCTTTCACACTAGCTAACTCGACGGTGCCATCTGATTGTGTCGCATTTTGATCACCGGCGATATTAAGGACTGAAAGCTGCTCAGTCGGCAATTTATTCGCATTTTTTAAATAGCTGTTGAGCCAAGGACTGATAGCTTTTAATTGGTTGCCATGATTGTAATCGCCTACGTCGTTAAAAGGTGTCCCTAGTGTAATCAAATGATCTAACTGAGGGTCTTCAGGTAAGCGATCATTTTCTAAATAATCTGTGAGTACAAGGCCGCCATTAGAATGTGCGACTACATTGTAATTAGAAAAAGCATAACTTTCATGAACATAAGTCAGTGCTTGTTGATACCATTTTGCTTGTTTGGCGACGGCTGGTTGTCCATCACTTGCATCTTGAAACGCGATGACGACGATCGGATGTTTCGTTGCTTGATTTAAAGAGCCAGAAACCGCTAACGTGCCATCGGTTTTGACCGTGACTTTCATAACTGCGGTGTCAGGATCAGTTTCTTTTAATTTTTGGATCAATTCATCGAAACGATCTGCGTCGCCGTTCGTTCCTGGAACCATGATAGTCGGTTCACTGATTTTTTGTTGCGTCGTGACTTGACTGCCGGCTAAAGCTGAGATCGACGAGTTGATGAATTGAAAGGTAAAGAAGAATAGTCCAACGAAAAGCAGAACTAAACTGTAATCGGTAATTGTTTTTTTCATCTGTCTCACCTTCTTGTCTATAGCATAAAAGGTGAAACTTAAAGTAAGCTTAACGACAAACAGTAAAATCTCAACGGTCAGTCTCAGCCGTAAAAAATTGGGCAACGATCATTGCCTGCAAGGTTCATTTAGTTGACTTCAGCGATTAGCGGTGGTAATTTTCTAGCGACTATAAAAAAAGCTGCCCCCTTTGATGGAAGCAACTTAACTAGAAGTTTAAAAAATACTCATTAAAGCCAGTCCTTCTTCAATCAACGAACCACCAAATAAAATCAACGCGTCAATAAAGCCCACGGTCATATTAGTACCAAATAAAACGGCGAGTTTATCGACGCCATTTTCAATTTGTTTTTCTTTGAAGTAGACTAAGAAGACATACATATTGACACCATACAGTAGCACGGTTGCTAAAATAATTGCCCCTAACATGATCAACACCTCTTCGCCTTTTAGTATACTGCTTTTCAACAAAATTGTAATCCCTTTCACTTGGATTCTTAGCGCTTCCTTACTTAAAATGATCGTGGCGAAAGTCTTTTCTATCTTTAATTTGGATTTGTCGTTATAATATGAATTATCAATTAGAAAGAAAAAGGTGAGTGGAATGCAAAGAAATCGGACGAAAGAAATGACGATCTTAGCGATGTTTATGGCACTGCAAGTTATTTTGATCGTACTGAATGAAATATTAGCCAGTGTTTGGCCGTTTCCGATCCAGCCAACGATTCTGATGGTGCCGGTCATCGTGTTGTCGATCGTGTTGGGACCTAAAATGGGAGGCTTCTTAGGTCTATGGTGGGGAATCCTTTCGGTGATCGTGGCTACCGTAACACCTGGGCCGGTCAATTTTATTTTCACCCCGTTCGTGCCCGTCCTTGGAACGAATCATGGTGATTGGCGTGCGCTGTTAGTATCGATCGTGCCGCGGATCATCGTGGGGATCGCGCCGTATTTTATTTATCAACTCTTTGGACGAAAAAAAATCAGTAAGCTGGGGTTAGTGGTGACTGGAGTTGCGGGTTCGGTGATCAATACGATCTTTGTTTTATCGGCGATCTATTTGTTTTTTGCGGCCGAGTTGCATTGGACTCTGGCCACGCTTTTAGCTAGTATCGTCGCGACGAACTCAATTTTAGAAGCGGTGTTATCCGGCTTTTTAGTAGGCGCGATCACCCCGGCATTATTTAAGTTACGAAAATAAATTCGATCCCGTTCAGGTTGAGCGGGATTTTTTTTACGAAAGTGTCACCTCAGTAGGTCGTAGCGGAAAAAATTTTAGCGAGCAGCGAATAAAAATAGTGTAAGCAGATTTAGTGACAATTTGTCACTTGTGCGTTAGACTTGCCATCAGTTAAAACCGTTGGATTAAAAATAAAAAATTTTTTTAATCCTGTTACGAACGGTCAACAAAGGAGGAAAGCAGATGTTTTTAGCACTGAAAGAAATTCGCTACGCAAAACTACGCTACGGTTTAGTGATCGGGATCATGCTATTAGTAGCTTATGTTGTTTTTATTTTATCCGGTCTGGCGTTTGGATTATCCAACCAATTCAAACAAGCGGTGGAAGATTGGCAGCCGACGGAAGTGATCTTGTCTACGGACAGCAACAAAACGTTTGCCGCTTCACAATTAAAAAATAGCGACCTCGACCAAGTGAACGCTCCGAAAAAAGTTGGGATCGGGATGCTGAGTGGTGCGATCAAAGAAGGCGATCAACAATTAAACGTCACGTTGTTTGCGGGTAAAGCCGATGCTTTTTTCATACCGAAAGTAACTTCAGGACAAATGTTTGACCAAAAAAATGAAGTGATCATCTCAAAAAATCTAGCGGAACAAGGCTACAAAATCGGTGATGAGGTAAAGCTTGGCAGTTCCAAAACAAAATTGAAGATCACGGGTATTTTTAAGCCGACGTATTTCAACGCGACACCAGTTGTTTACAGTTCACTAGCGACATGGCGCCAATTGAAATTTGGAAGTCAGTCTCTTAGCGATGATCAACCACTCACTGCGGTTTTGACTCGCGGGAGAACGACGATCAAACAAAACGGTACGGCAATCGAAAAATTATCGAAGACCCAATTCATCGACAATATCCCAGGTTATTCAGCCCAAAATATCACGTTGATGGGGATGATCTACTTTTTATTTGTGATCGTCACGGCAGTTATTGGGATCTTCATGTATGTGATCACCTTGCAAAAAACTGCGATCTTTGGCGTCATGAAAGCTCAAGGGATCAGCAATCAGTTTATCGCACGTTCCATTATCAGTCAGTCATTGATCGTGGGCATAATCGGTTCTGGCCTGGCCTTTTTATTGGCTTACTTAACCAGTTTTATTTTGCCGACTGCAATGCCGTTTGCGATCGATCTTTCTCAATGGTTGTTAGATAGTGGGATCTTGATTGCAGCAGCGGTTTTAGGCGGACTATTTTCGATTCGGACGGTGGCGCAAGTCGATCCGATCACAGCGATTGGAGGGTAAACAATGAAAGACATTTTAATCATGAAGCAGATCATCAAAAAATTTGGTCACGGCCATGCAGAGATCACCGCGTTAAAAGGAATTGATTTTAGCATTAAGCAAGGGGAATTTATCAGTATCATTGGGCCATCGGGTTCGGGTAAAAGTACCTTTTTAACGATCTCTGGCGGCTTGCAAAATCCAACGAGCGGAGAGATCATCATCAATGGAACGAATTTTTCAACGTTGAATGAAAAAAGGCGCGCCCGATTGCGGTTTAAAGAATTAGGTTTTATTTTGCAAAGTTCCAACTTGATACCTTTTTTAAAGATCAAAGAACAATTTTATCTCGTAGATAACGTTGAAAAACGCACGCAGCAAGAAGCCAAAATCGATGCGTTGCTAGACTCGCTGGATGTTTTAGCGTTAAAAAATAAATATCCGAACGAATTATCTGGCGGTGAGCGACAACGGGTTGCGATCGGCCGCGCATTGTACAATGAACCTAGTTTGATCTTGGCCGACGAGCCGACTGCTAGTTTAGATACTGATCACGCGTACGATGTAGTCAAATTATTAGTCAAAGAAGCGCACGAAAAAGAAAAAGCGACGATCATGGTCACCCATGATCCGCGAATGGTCAAGTGGAGTGATCGGATCTTTCGGATGGAAGATGGTCTACTCGTAGAAGAACCCATGCCAACGGAGCATGAAAAATCAAATTGAAACCAAAAAAGATCGCTGAGCAAGTCCTTGCTTTTTCAGCGGTCTTTTTAGTAGGGTAAAAAGAGGAGGTGTTGCAGATGAAACGTTTGAAAGTTGAAGTGACCGTAGATCGCCCGCTGGGGTATACCGATCAATTTGGAAATGTTTATCCGTTAAATTACGGTTTTGTAGCTGGGGTGATCGGGGGCGATGGCGAGGCTCAAGACGCTTACATCGTTACGGAAGATTCGGATATTTTGACCACATTTGTCGGTGAAGTAGTAGCAGTTGCCGTACGCCAAGATGATGTGGAAGAAAAATGGATCGTGACCGATGGCAGTCGTGAGTATTCTGCGGCTGAATTGTATCAAAAAGTCGCGTTTATGGAACAATATTTCAAAACGACGATCAAACTAGTCGGCGCAGATTGATGTTAGACGGAAGGGACGAAGAAAATCGTTCGTTCCGTTTTTTTTTGCTGGGCTATGCTATACTTTTATCAAAAAGGAGGCGTTCTAAATGAAAGTGTTGCCAATCAAAGAAGCCGCAAATGTCCGTGACTTAGGGGGTTATGTCACACGTTCAGGAAAACAAACTGCTGCAAAAAAAGTGATCCGATCGGCGGCAATCGATACGTTGACGCCAACTGATAAACAATATTTTGCGGAGTATGGGCTGCAAACGATCGTGGATTTTCGTTCGGCTGATGAGCGGGCTAAAAAACCGGATCAAGTGATCGAGCAAGTCGAAAATATTTTTTTACCGATCTTTCCCATCGATGAAACAGGCGTATCAGCAGCGCCCAATCAATTGTTCAATCAAATCCAAAATGGTCAAGCCGCGCATGAGCAGATGATCGAAGTGTATCGGCATTTTATTTTAGACGAGCATGCCAAAAAACAATACCGCCGTTACTTTGAGATCTTATTAGCTAATCCGACGCCGCAAAAAAGTGTGTTGTTCCATTGTACCGCCGGAAAAGATCGAACGGGTTTTGCCGCTGCTGTGTTGTTGAAGTTGTTGGGGGTACCAAATGAAATCATTCAAACGGATTATTTGGCAACGAACGTGTATTTGAAACCGCGGATCGATGCCATGCTGGCAGAAGCCAAAACAGCGGGTGCTTCAGCTGAATTATTACATGAGATCACCGACTTATTAGCGGCTAAGCCAGAATATTTGGCTGCTAGTTTTGCTGAGATCAAACAAACCTATGGGACATTCGAAGAGTTCGTAGCGAAAGGACTGCAGCTCAACGCGCAAGCGATCGCAGATTTGCAAAAAATTTATTTAGTGTAGGTGAGTGGGATGAAAGAACTACTGAAAGAACTACTGAAAGAACTCGACTTGCAACAAAAATTTTTACCGATCAATGGCGGCGATATCAATCAAGCGTTTCGGGTAACCGATGGCCAGTCGGATTATTTTTTGAAAGTCCATCCACAAATGGACGAGAATTTTTTTGCGGCGGAAGTAGACGGCTTGCAGGCGTTAGGTGAAGTTGTCCGCGTGCCGAAAGTTTATCAAGTGGGGAAATGCGGTGAACAAGCGTACTTGCTGTTGGAGTGGATCACACCAGGAACCGGTGACCCGAAAGATCTAGCGCGGGAGTTGAGCAAGTTACACCAGAAAAAAGCGGCGACCTTTGGCTATCCACGAGCTAATTTTATGGGGATTTTGCCGCAAAAAAATCATGAAAGCCAAAACTGGCCAAATTTTTATTTTACAGAACGGTTAGAAGTTCAAATCGAGTTGGCTAAAGCCCGTAATCGCTGGCAGCCAGAACGCGAAAAAAATTACCAACGCTTAAAAGCTCGAACACTTAAAACGTGGCAGACTGAAACATTTACCCCGAGTTTACTGCATGGGGATTTTTGGAGTGGCAACACCTTTTATGATGAAAATGGAGCACCAGTCTTTGTGGACCCAGCAGTTTCTTATGGCGATCGGGAAGTCGATCTAGCAATGGCGCAGCTTTTCGGTGGTTTTCGGCGCGAATTTTTTACCGCGTATCAAGAATTTTTACCGTTGAAAACGGGTTGGCAAGCACGTTTACCGATCTATCAACTGTATTACTTGTTAGTTCATTTAAATATTTTTGGAGAAAGTTACGGCGGCGCAGTCGACCGTATCTTAATGGGAGGAAATTAATTTTGGGCAGTCAATACACGATCGAACACGAAGTCGCTTATTATGAATGTGACATCAATCAAACGATGACCTTTCCAGCGCTGATCAGTGTAGCGGTCAAAGCATCATCCGATCAAAGCGATCAATTAAATCGCAGTTCAGAATATCTTAATCAATTGGGATTGACGTGGGTAATCACGCAGACAAAAATCACCATCGCACGCTTGCCACGAGTTGGAGAAGTCATCTCCATCATGACCGAACCGACCGCATTTAATAAATATTTTTGTTACCGTGATTATTGGGTGGCTGATCAAGCCGGCAATGAGTTAGTCAAAATCGAGATGGCGTTTGTCTTGATGAAAGTAAAAGAACGCAAGATGAGCAGTGTCGATGAAGCTTTGATGGCACCGTTCGAATCGCCAAAAATTAAAAAGATCAAACGCTGGGATAAGATCGAAAAAGTCGAAGACGGGAGCATGCGGCCTTACCATGTTCGTTTTTATGATTTAGATAGTAACCAGCATGTCAACAATGCAATGTATTTCAATTGGATCATCGACGTGTTAGGGTATGATTTTATGACGCAACATATTCCGACGTCCGTCAATGTAAAATTTGATAAAGAAGTCCAATATGGCAACGATATCGAAAGCCATTATCAAATCGATCCGGCAAGTGAAGGGCATATACTGACGCGCCACGAGATTCGGTTAGGCGATCAGCTAGCCTGTGAAGCCAATTTAGTGTGGCAGCTAAAATAAATTGGTTTGCCACCAAACGCAGTACTAGTTGCTAAAAACAAAAACTTGATGACCAATCCTGAAAAGGAGTGGCTCGTCGAGTTTTTGTTTTTGATATTTCAGAAGCTTTGAGGATCGAACGCTGCTTTTTAAAAAAGCAATTATACCATCAGAAACGAAAAATAATTTCAATTTGAACGTTTAAAAATCATGGCAGGTCTTTGTTAATTTTCTTAAGCTAAAATAGTCGCTGAAGTGTCTGCTTCAATTCAATATTAGGACCAGTAGATACTATCGTCTTCTAGTAAAAACAAAAAAACTGTGCAGTAATCCTCCTGTTAAGTTCGTGATTACTTACACAGTTGTTGCTAACGATTTTTCTTTGCTAAAAGACTGCTTAAGATCTGAAATCAAAACTAAGATCAGCTCTTAGTTTTGATTTCGCAGCTCATGCCATACTTTTGAGGTAATAAGAAACAATCCGATATTGGCTAGCGAGACAAACCAAGCTTGAACTTTTATCCAGTGAGCTTTCTATGCGCCGGTCAATACACCGAAACCAGCGCCGAGCGCAGCTCCACCTATACCACAGACTGCCATTGCGTAAGGTCCGCCAGCTGAGCAAAGTTTTACTCCGGCTGTTGCTCCAGATAAAGTTGTTCCTAAAATACCTACAGTACTTCCACCTTGAATTGTTTTTAGCTCTTCAATAGAAAGAGGATTTGAATTAAATAAATGTTTTGTCTTTTCATTCATAATTTGAGCACTCCTTAATTTATTTTCTTACATCCCATTCGGCTGCTGCTACACCAACCATAGCTCCATATACTCCGCCGACTATGCCGCACACTGGTCCGCAAATTGCAGTTCCTAAGCCTGCGCCGCCAGCACCTCCAGTAGCTAGGCCTCCAGCTAATTTACTTAGTCTACTCCAAGAATCTCCTCCGAATACTTTTTTAGTCTTTTCGGGTGACAATGCTTTTGCATTTTTCATGCTAAAACCTCCTATAGTATTTTGTTTACAAGATAGAAGTTAACATATGGAAATCAGCTCTGATCCATTTCATCACAAGACGTTAATATTCAGTCATGAAATTTACTTTTAGACAAGCAAAAAAGCAGCACGAATTATTTTTAAATTCGTCGACTAAATTAGCACGCTTTAAGATGGTCTATGCTTTCTGATGGCTACGATTTCATTGAGACGATGTGGACAATACTTAGGAAAGCACGGCGAAAAATGAATTAAGATTGACTCTCATGACAATGGGTGAATTACAATAAAAAAGTGTTCAATCTTCCAGCCTACTAAAATAGCAAAATAAAAACTCGACGGGCCGCTCCTTTTCAGGATTGGTCATCGAGTTTTTATTTTTAGCGACTAGTATTGCGTTTGGTGCAGCCGCATTTTGTCAACGGATTTTATCGAGGAAAAGGCTGGTATTTTTTACGCTTCCATAAAGGTGCGCAACTCAGCTGGGGACAGCTCAGCGTTTAGAGCGATCAGTAGTTTGATCCGTGCTTTTTGGCTGTTGATCCCGCGACAAAAGATCACGCCCATCTCGGCTAGTTCAACTCCACCGCCGTGGTAATCGTAGACTGGTTCGGCGATGCCATTGAAACAACGAGAGACTAAAACGATCGGCATTTGATTTTCGAGTAAGTGTTGGATCGCCGGCAGCGTTTGGGGTGGTAAGTTGCCAGCACCGAGGGCTTCGATCACTAGCCCTTCGACTTTTAATGTGTCAGCGAGCATCTCAAAGAATTTTCCTTGCATGCCTGCGTAGGCTTTGATGATCGGGATCATCCCCTGCGTGTGCGTGATGTCATAGCGTTTAGCTTCTGGCAGTTCCTGCATGAATAAAATTTTTGATTTGGTGACGAGCCCCAGTGGTCCCAAGGTCGGCGTGCGGAAAGTCGCAACGTTTGTAGTATGCGTTTTCGTCACGTAGCGCGCACTGTGGATTTCATCATTCATCACCACTAACACACCTTGGCCGATCGCATCTGGACAAGCAGCTACTCGCAGCGCGCATTCAAAATTATACAGCCCATCGCTACCTAGCTGATTGATCGAGCGCATTGCACCCGTTAAAACGATCGGAAGCAAGTCACCGATCGTCGTATCTAAAAAGAAAGCTGTTTCTTCTAAAGTATCGGTGCCATGCGTGATGACGACACTATCAAAATTTTCGTTGACTGCTTGTTTGATCCGTTCTTTTAATTCAAACATGATCTCTAATGTGATGTGCGGTGAAGGGAGATTAGAAAAATCTTCCACTACGAGTTCGATATTTTCCGGTAATAAAATTTTTTGACCTTCTAGTAGCAAAGGATTTTTAGCGTCAGGACGAACTGCACCGTTTTCATCGGCACTCATGGAGATCGTACCGCCAGTATGTAAAATCAAAATGCGGGTTAAAGTCATTTTTTGCACCTAATTTCTGTAAAAGTCATTTCAAAATAAAATATCATCTTGTATATTGTATACTAGGAAGAAAAGAGTTGGGAGTCGACTATGATTCGAATTGGATTAACTTCTTTTAATGAACACGTCGCCTTGACAGGCAAAGAACAGACCACGTTGTTTGAATACGCCGGGAAATTGCCCCTCGTCGAGATCGACACGGCCTATTACGGGATTCCACGAGTCAGTACGGTGGAAAATTGGGTCGCACAAGTGCCAGGAAATTTTCGGTTTGTTGTCAAACTTTACGCGGGCTTCACCGGCCAAAACAAGTGGCAAGATCATTATAGCTCATTTGATGAGCTGACCGCACACTTTTTGCAAGCACTGGCGCCGCTACTTGAAAGTGGCAAGCTGTATTGTTGTTTAGCGCAGTTTCCCGCTCAATTCAAATGCACGCGAAAAAATGTCCGCTATTTAGAAACTTTGCGGCAAGCTTTTTTAGACGTGCCCCTGGCAATCGAATTGCGAGATTTTTCTTGGTATGCACCAGAATTAAAAACGAAAACGTTGAAGTTCATGGCAGCACAAAAATTTAGTTTAGTCATGGTGGATGAGCCGCAACTGTTAGACACCGTGCCTCTTGATCTAACGGTGACGAATCCGGCTTTCACACTGTTTCGATTTCATGGCCGCAACAAAGATTATTGGAAAAGTAGCGGGCAAGGCTGGCGTAAAAAACGCACGCTGTATCGCTATAATGAAACAGAACTTGCTGAACTTGCCGTAAAGATCCAACAGGTGGCTAAAAAAAGTCAGCAGACTGCGGTGATTTTCAATAATAATTCCGGTGGAGACGCCGCCGATAACGCGCTCGCAATGATTCGGTTGTTAGGACTTGATTATAACGATTTAAATCCGAGTCAATTGGATTTGTTTTGAGGAAAGTTTGGGACAGCAGATTTTTTGTGGGTCCACGAATAAAAAAGACAGTTGGAAAGGGCAGACATGATAAAAGCAATTTTTTTTGATATCGATGGCACATTGATGAGCAGTCAGTCGCGAGCATTGGAAAGTACAAAACAAGCAATCACTGCGGCGCAAGCAAAGGGAATTTTATGCGGAATCGCGACTGGAAGAGGCCCCGTTGACTTGGCACAACGGATCGATCACTTACCGATGGACATGTATGTCACCTATAACGGTCAGCTGGTGTTTACCGATCAGCTGGATTTGTATCGTCATCCCTTTGAAGCGGAAGTCTTAGCCGAGATCGTCCGCTTTGCTGATGAAGAGTTTCGGCAAATTATTTTTGGCGGGCGGACTCGCGTTGATGGCAGTTACTTGATGCAGCAGTCCCAAGGCAAATGGCTAAAACGTTTAGCCGGTAAAATGCCGACTTGGTTTCCCGTTCGAGCGAGTAAAAAAATGATGCAAAAGATCAATACTCATCGCAAACCAGGGCGTTACAGCAAACTTACGATCATTCATGAGCCGATCTATCAATGCGTCTTATACAGTGCCGAATCAGAAGAAGCGTATTTAAGAAAGCGGCTGCCAAATTGCAGTTTTCAACGTTCCAATCCTTACTCGGTCGATATTATCCCAAAAGGCGGTTCGAAATTATTAGGCATTCAACAATTTTTAAGTCAAAATGATTTACGATTAGAAGAAGTGATGGCTTTTGGGGATCATTTGAATGACATCGAGATGCTCCAAGGCGTGGCGATCGGCGTAGCCATGGGCAATGCTCAAACCGAAACGAAAGCCGCGGCTGATTTTGTAACCAAGACCAATGACGACGATGGTATTTATTACGCCTTGAAACACTATGGGATTGTTTAACTGACTAAGGAGGGACAGCTTTTGGAAACACCTTATCAATCCGCGCGGGACTTTCATCAAATCTTTGATCCAAGGATCCCCGCGTCACCGACTGCGTTCACCAGCGAGACTGCTGCCTTTCGCGCAGGTTTTAAAATTGAAGAGTTAGTAGAATTTTTATATGCCGCTAGCGAAAATGATCCAGCAACATTTGAAACGCTGATCACGCAACTGCATCAAAATATTGAGGCGGCTAAAAATAAAGTCTTGGCAAAAGGTGAAGCCGTCACAAATCCGCTGGTAGGGCAAGTAGATGCTTTGACGGATCTATTGTATTTTACGTATGGTTCTTTTGCGCTTTTAGACGTTGATCCAGCACCAATCTATCAAATCGTACATGCGGCTAATCTAGGTAAACTTTTTCCTGATGGCAAGCCGCATTATGATCCGGTGACAAATAAAGTGCTGAAACCAGATACGTGGGCCCAGCAATTTGCGCCTGAGCCGAAGATCGCAGCCGAATTGGAACGTCAAAAAAAGTTGAGCCAGCCCACTGAGCTGCAGAAAAAATCCGACAACAAAGAAGGCAAAACGTAGTCTGAACACTACGTTTCGCCTTGTTTTTTTAATCAAAAAAAGTATAGTACAACGAGCGCACCGCCGCCCGTTCTTGTTCGCTTTTGATGGCAAATACGATACTGACCTCACCAGCACCTTGACTCAGCATGCGGATGTTGACATTTTTCCGAGCTAAAGCGGCAGTGCTGTCAGCGGTGATATTAGGCTGATACTTCATACCTTCGCCCACTAACACTACTACGGAAAGCCCATGTTCGATCACGAGGGAATCAGGATCGATCTCATAAGCGATCGCTCGCAGCAGTTCTTCTTCTTTTACTTGGTCGAGTTGATGAGAGCGTAAAATAATCGAGATGTCATCGATCCCGGATGGCATATGTTCAAAACTGACATTGCGCTCTTCTAAGATCCGCAACACTTTGCCGACGATCCCGACTTCGCGGTTCAATAAATATTTACTGATGTTGATACTAGAAAAACCATCGTCACTCGCGATGCCGACGATTTGATTTTGATCTTCCGCATGACTTTGTTTGATCGTTGAACCTGGCGAATCAGGATTATTCGTATTTTTGATCACAACGGGGATATTTGCTTTAAACGATGGCATCAATGCTTCATCATGGAACACTGAAAAACCAGCGTAAGACAATTCGCGCATTTCACGATAAGTCGCGCATTTCATTAATTCAGGTTTGTGGACGAATTTAGGATTGGCAGCAAAGATCCCATCGACATCGGTGAAATTTTCGTATAGCTCCGCTTTGACTCCCGCAGCAACGATCGAGCCGGTGATATCTGAACCGCCGCGAGAAAAAGTACAAATATTCCCGGCTTGCGTATAACCAAAAAAACCTGGGATGACTAAGATTTCTGCAGAATCTTTCCAGTGATTGATCTTTTCATACGACTCATTTAAAACGCGCGCATTTTGCGGCTCAGCGGTGACCGTGATGCCTAATTCTTTTGGGTCGAGGTAGCGAGCGGCTAGTCCGGCATGTTTGAAAAACTCAGCGACGAGTTGCGCATTGAGATTTTCACCGGTCGATAAGAAACGATCTAATAAATAAGGATCGGTAAAATCAGCTGTCTGGGCTAAATTTTTTAATTGTGCTAATAGTTCCAACGGTTCAGTTAAAGCTAAATCTGTGGCGATTTGTTGGTAGCGAGAAAAAATTTCTGCGACGATCGCACTGGGATCTTTTTTTTCTTTGACGGTGTGATAATAGGTGATCAAAAGATCGGTGACTTTTTTATCTGTCTGCTCGCGTTTACCCGGAGCCGACACGACGACAAAGCGCCGGTCAGGATCACTTTTAACGATCGCTAAGACTTTGTTTAATTGTTTGGCTGACGCGACTGAGCTGCCACCAAATTTAATTACTTTCATTTTGGTCACCCCTAAATTTAATTTGTATTTAATAGTATCTAAAATAAACACAAACTGCAAGTTGATTTGAATCGGGAACAAAAAAGTTTTCCTTTCAGGACAAGCGGTAAATTTTTAATAAACTCACAGCGGGAATTCACGAAAGTAGGTGGTGAACCCCCTTAGTCTTTGTGTTATAATCGAACCTAGATAATTTTGCCTAAATTTGCGTAAATAAAATTTACCGAAAACTGTAAATAAGAGTTGAAACTGGAGGAACATTGGATGGGGAGTAATATTATTATTGGTGTCATCATCGGGATCATCATTTTGGCCGTCGTTATCTTTCTAGTCGGTCGCATGTTGAAAAAGAAAAATCAAGAGCGGCTGCAAGCGCTAGAAGAACGCAAAGAAACTTTTTTTGCGCAACCGGTCTTAGAAGAACTCAATGACGTTCGTAAGATGCACTTAGTCGGCCAAAGTCAAAATACGTTTCGTGATTGGAATCAACGTTGGAAAGATGTTTCGACTAAAGCGTTCGCCGAATTAGAAAGTCAGATCTTTGAAGTTGAAAGCCAAAATGAGACGTTTCGCTTTTTTAAAAGTAAAGCGGTGATCGAAGACGCTGAGACTACGATGACGCAAATGGAAGACGCAGCTAGTGAGATCAGAAGCGGTTTGAAAGAATTAAAAGAAACCGAAGAACGAAACTCACACGCGGTCCAACAAGCGTTAGATGTGTTTGAAGAATTAAAAAAAGAGCTGAAAGAAAACGAAGAACAATATGGCCCAGCCTTGCCAGAATTGGAAAAGCAAGTCAAAAATGTTGAAACAGAATTTACTCAGTTTGTAACACTGAATACTTCCGGTGATCCGGTAGAAGCGCGCCAAGTGTTAGAGACGGCGGAAAAACATGCGTATGACGTGCAAGGAACGATGCAAAAGATCCCGCCGCTACAAGAAGATGTGATGAACACCTTCCCGGGTCAGATCGAAGAGATCGAAAAAACGCACCAAGAGATGTTAGAAGACAGTTATGTTTTTCCAGATGAGGATGTCAAAGGTCAGATCGATCAAGTCAAAAAGCGGATTGCTACTAGCCAAAATGATTTGGAACGCTTAGATTTGGAAACGGTAGAAGCTGATAATCAAAAAACGGCTGATTTGATTGAAAACTTATATCAAACATTGGAGACCGAGTTTGAAGCAAAACGTTTTGTCTTGAGTAATCGCGAGACGTTGAAAGAATATATCGATCACGCGATGAAAAATAACCATCAATTGATGATCGAATTGGACCATACGGCTCAAAGTTACGTTTTAAATGATAACGAGCTAGGACGAGCACGCAGTTTCCAAACGGAGATCGACGAATTGTCACGGCGCAACCGAGCGACTGAAGTCAAAGCAAACAAACAGCAACTATCTTATTCAGGGGTGGCTGGTTTTTACAAAGATGCGTTTAAAGTGTTAGATGACATCGAAACGCGCCAAGTTGAAATCGATCAAGGACTCAGTGAATTGCGGGCTGGTGAAAAAAATGCACGAGCAAAAGTAGAAGATTTCGAATTTCATTTGCGAGGCTTGAAACGGTATGTCGATCAACAGCGTTTACCGGGCTTGCCCGCTGATTATTTAGAATTTTTCTTTGTCGCGACCGATCGTGTCGAAGAATTGAGCCAAGCGTTGAATAAGATTCGAATCAATATGCAAGAGATCAACCAACTAGTTGACTTATGTCATGATGATATGGATCTGTTAGATGAAAAGACAAATAATTTGATCGATGCTGCAGCCTTGGCCGAGCAGATGATGCAATACGCGAACCGCTATCGTCACACGTATCCTGAGGTCAAAGATGCGATTGATGAAAGTTTGGATCTTTTCAATAAAGAATATCGGTATCAAGATGCGTTAGATAGTATCGGTGAGGCGTTAGAACGAGTCGAGCCCGGGGCTTACAAACGGATCGAAGACTTCTATTTCAAAAATCGTGAACTAGTTTAAGGTTCCCGCAAAGAAACAGTCGAAGTGAGTGCTTCGACTGTTTTTTTAGCTAGTCAAAGCTCACTTCAGCTTTTTTTAAGAGTAGCTAGTGGAAATTATAAAAATCCTAACCGACTTGCGGGTTGCTGGATAGAAGATTTCCCGCTATAATGGGAAAGAATTTTTGAAAGAAGGGTAAGCATGATTTATTTTGATAACAGTGCGACCACGAAGATTTATCCGCAAGCACTTGATACATATGTCAAGACGAGCCAGCGCATCATTGGGAATCCGTCGAGTCTCCATGAGTTAGGCAATCAAGCCCAACGTTTACTGCAACAAGCCCGCAAACAAATCGCGGAGTTGATTGGTAAAATGCCAGCTGAAATTTATTTTACTAGTGGTGGGACAGAAGGCGACAATTGGATCTTAAAAGGCAGTGCACTTGCTAAGCGCGAGTTTGGCAAGCACATCATCATTTCTAGTGTGGAACACCCCGCTGTCAGCCAAAGCGCGCAGCAATTAAAAGAGTTAGGCTTTGAAGTGAGCGTTTGTCCAGTCGATGCACAAGGCTTCGTTCAAGTCGACGCATTGAAAAATTTATTACGGTCAGATACGATCTTAGTATCCGTCATGGCAGTCAACAATGAGATCGGCGCGATCCAACCGATCGAAAAAATCAGCGCGCTCTTAGCCGATCAGCCAACGATCCATTTTCACGTAGATGCAGTCCAAGCGATCGGTAAAGTCGCAACTAGTACGTGGTTGACACCGCGAGTTGACTTTGCGACTTTTTCAGCACATAAATTCCATGGACCACGCGGCGTCGGGTTTATTTATTGGAAGCAAGGAAAGAAATTAGCGCCGTTACTAACCGGCGGCGGTCAAGAAAACAATCAACGCAGCGGGACCGAAAACGTGCCGGGAATCGTAGCGATGAGCCGCGCCTTGCGGTTATCGCAAGAAAAAATCGCGGATCGACCTGAACATACGGCCGTGATCCGCAAGTATTTGAAAGAAGCCTTAGCGCAATATGAAAAGGTCACGCTATTTTCTGGTGAAGAAAATTTTGCGCCGCATATTTTATGCTTTGGCTTGAAAGATATCCGCGGTGAGGTCCTCGTCCACGCCTTTGAAGAAAAACAAATTTTTATCTCGACGACCAGTGCGTGTTCAAGCCGTAAAAAAGTCGAGAGTTCGACTCTGCATGCGATGCATGTCCCTCATCAAAAAGCAACGACAGCGGTCCGCATCAGTTTAGACGAGAGCAACACGATGGCAGAAGCCGAGCAATTTATGGTCGTCTTCCACCAACTGTATCAAAAATTTTCGACGATCAATTAGGAGGTCAAACGTGCAATATACAGAAATTATGGTGCGCTACGGTGAATTATCAACGAAAGGTAAAAACCGTCGCACTTTTATCATGCAGCTGGCACAAAATGTCCGCAATGCGTTAGCTGATTTTCCCGCGCTCAAGATCCATGCTGATCGTGACCGGATGCATTTGTTATTGAATGGGGAAGACAGTCAAGCTGTGATCCCCAAATTAACGCAAGTTTTCGGGATCCAAAATTTTTCACCTAGCATTCGCTGTGAAAAAGAACCGCAAGCATTAAAAGCATTGACACAATCGATCATCAAAGAAATCTACACTGGACGCGAGACATTTAAGATCACAGCGAAACGCAGCGATCATTCATTTGAAATGGACAGCCACGAACTGCAACAATTTTTAGGCAATGCCGTGATGGATATTTTTCCTGCAATCACAGCTCAAATGAAACGTCCTGACATCAATTTGCGCGTGGAGATCAGACGGGATGGCGCCTATTTGTCTTATGAGACGATCAAAGGTGCAGGCGGTCTGCCAGTCGGAACGAGCGGTCGAGGGATGCTGATGCTTTCTGGCGGGATCGATTCGCCAGTGGCTGGTTATTTAGCGATGAAGCGCGGCGTCGAGATCGAAGCGGTTCATTTTGCCAGTCCGCCTTACACAAGTGAGCAAGCATTGCAAAAAGCTAAAGACTTAACGGAAAAATTAACCCCTTACGTCGGCAGCATTCAATTTATCGAAGTACCATTTACTGAAGTTCAAGAAGAAATCAAAAAACGAGCACCACAAGGCTACTGGATGACGTTGACGCGGCGAATGATGTTGCGTTTGACCAATCAGATCCGAGAAGCTCGCCATGGATTAGTGATCATCAATGGAGAATCTTTGGGACAAGTTGCTTCTCAAACGTTACACAGTATGGTTGCGATCAATGAAGTGACGACAACACCAATCATTCGGCCGGTGGTGACGATGGATAAAACGGAGATCATCGAACTGGCAGAAAAAATCGATACTTTTGAGCTTGCGATTCAACCGTTTGAAGATTGCTGTACGATCTTTGCGCCACCGCAACCTAAGACGCGGCCAAAATTAGAAAAAGTCGAAGAGCTGGAAAAACGTTTGGACATCGAAGGCATGATGGCACGAGCGTTAGCAAATTTAAAAATCGAAGCGATCACAGCGGGTAAAAGTGAACAAGCTGATGACGAAGAATTTGCTGATCTACTCTAACGATCGTAAGTTCAGTGGGAGCCGTTAACAGATAAATGAAAAAAATGAAGGCAGTGGTTTGACGCGCCTTCGTTTTTTTTGCTCTTTTCGGCTGCTGGATTTTAAATTTCAAGCGGGGCATCACGAGTAAGAAATTGTGGATTGTACAATGACCGAGTTCGTGCTAAAATGATATGTGAAAATATTAACAAAGGAGTCGCGCAATGGTAAAATTAATTGAAAAACCACATCTCTCAAAAGCAGCGGCTAAACGTTTATCACTTTATTTGCGCTGCTTGAATGAATTGAATACAGCCGGTGTCACAAAAATAAGATCTTCGGAGTTCAGTCGGTTGACTCAAGTCGGCTCGGCAACGATTCGCCGGGATTTTTCTCAAGTCGGGGAACTAGGTCGCAGCGGTTATGGCTACGATGTCGCGTATTTGATCAAAGTGTTCAACGAACTGTTAGATGTTCACGATGAAAAGCGAATCGCTTTGATCGGTTGCGGTAATCTCGGTCAAGCGTTGCTGAAAAATAATTTTCGCCGCAATGCTAATTTGAATATTAGTTGTGCATTTGATAACGATCCGGAAAAAATTGGTCGAGAAGTAGCCGGACAGATCATTCAGCCACTGGAAAATTTACCGCAGTTAGTCGCGCAAGAAAATATTTCGGTGGCGATCTCGACGGTGCCGAGTCAATTCTCGCAAGCGGCGGTCAACGCGATCGTGAAAAGTGGACTGACGGCGATTTTGAATTTTGCACCAGACCCAGTCGATGTGCCGCCAACAGTCAATGTTCATTACATCGATCTGACGACGGAATTACAAACGTTGATTTATTTTGATGAACAATCAGAGTGAGACTTTACAAGTGGTAGGCTTCATTGTAGAATGAGAGGCATACGAAGAACAAGAGGAGTATGCAGGACAAAAGTTCTAGAGAGAAGATGCACGGCTGGGACATCTTTACTTTTACTTGCAGAAGGTAGCTTGGGAGTATCAGGATGAGCCTGCGTGTCATGAGCGTTAATCATGTTAAGCGGCAGAATGATTTTTTCTGCAATTTAGGTGGTACCGCGTAGTTTACGTCCTAAAACACGAATCGTGTTTTAGGACGTTTTTTATTTTTGAGGAGGACATGCTGATGGAAAATTTACCAACCAAATTTAACCCGCAAGAAGTCGAAGCGGGTCGTTACCAAAAATGGCTCGACCAAGATTTGTTCAAGCCGTCAGAAGACAAAAAAGCCAAACCGTATTCGATCGTGATCCCGCCGCCAAACGTTACCGGCAAATTGCACTTGGGTCACGCTTGGGATACGACGTTACAAGATATGATCATTCGGCAAAAACGGATGCAAGGTTTTGATACGTTGTGGTTACCAGGGATGGATCATGCCGGAATCGCCACTCAAGCCAAAGTGGAAGAAAAATTACGGGAGCAAGGCGTCTCACGTTATGATCTTGGCCGCGAAAAATTTGTCGACAAAGTGTGGGAGTGGAAAGAAGAATACGCGACCCACATTCGCGAGCAGTGGGCAAAACTTGGCCTTTCACTTGATTATAAGCGGGAACGTTTTACGTTAGATGACGGGTTATCTGACGCAGTCCGGAAAGTTTTTGTCGCACTTTATGAAAAAGATTTGATCTATCGCGGCGAGTATATCATCAACTGGGATCCGAAAGCCCGCACCGCATTGTCAGATATCGAAGTGATCCATAAAGATGTCGAAGGTGCTTTTTATCATGTCAATTATCCATTGACTGATGGCAGCGGCAGTTTAGAGATCGCGACGACGCGACCTGAAACGATGTTAGGGGATACTGCGATCGCCGTTCATCCAGATGACGCGCGTTACAAAGATTTAGTCGGTAAAACGGCGATCTTACCGTTAGTCGATAAAGAAATTCCGATCATCGCCGATAGTTATGTCGATATGGAATTTGGAACCGGGGCGGTGAAGATCACACCGGCGCATGACCCGAATGACTTTGAAGTCGGTAATCGCCATGATCTTCCACGGGTCAATGTGATGAATGATGATGGAACAATGAATGATTTAGCCGGCAAGTATGCTGGGATGGATCGTTTTGCTGCTCGGAAAGCGATCGTTAGCGATTTGAAAGAAGCCGGTTACTTGTTGAACGTTGAAAAAATGGTTCACAGTGTTGGCCACTCTGAACGTTCTGGTGTGGTAGTCGAACCGCGTTTGTCGACGCAATGGTTCGTGAAGATGGCACCTCTTGCCAAAGCTGCGATCGAAAACCAAGCAACTGACGATAAAGTCGAATTTTTCCCACCGCGCTTTAATCAAACATTTTTAAATTGGATGGATAACGTCCATGACTGGGTGATCTCACGTCAATTATGGTGGGGACATCGCATTCCAGCTTGGTACAACAAACAAACCGGCGAAACGTATGTCGGCATGGAAGAACCAAAAGACATTGAAAACTGGGAACAAGATCCCGATGTGTTAGATACGTGGTTCTCTTCTGCTTTATGGCCGTTTTCAACGATGGGTTGGCCGGATACCGAAAGCGAAGATTACAAACGCTACTTCCCGACCAATACATTGGTTACGGGGTACGATATTATTTTCTTCTGGGTCAGCCGCATGATCTTCCAAAGTTTGGAATTCACTCATGAGCGTCCATTTGAAAATGTGTTGATCCATGGTTTGATTCGTGATGAACAAGGCCGCAAGATGAGCAAATCTCTCGGAAACGGGATCGACCCGATGGATGTCATCGATCAATATGGTGCCGATGCGTTGCGCTGGTTTTTATCAAATGGTTCAGCACCTGGTCAAGATGTTCGTTTCAGTTATGAAAAAATGGATGCCGCGTGGAATTTTATCAATAAAATTTGGAATGCGTCACGTTTTGTGATCATGAACATCGAAGACTTTACGAAAGCTGATCTTGATTTAACAGGTGAAAAAACGGTGGCGGATCGCTGGATCTTGACGCGTTTGAATGAAACGATCGAAAAAGTGACGGACTTGTTTGATCATTTTGAATTTGGCGAAGCTGGTCGGCAATTGTATAATTTCGTATGGGATGACTTTTGTGACTGGTATATCGAGATGAGTAAAGAAATTTTGTATGGCGATGATGCAGCTGCACAAAAAACGACTAAGAGTATCTTAGTCCACGTCTTAGATCAAACGTTACGCTTGTTGCATCCGATCATGCCGTTTGTGACTGAAGAGATCTGGGAAAAACTTCCTCATGAAGGCGAGTCACTTGTTGTTGCCGCATATCCAGTCGTTGAATCAGCCAATAACGATGAAACAGCTGCCAAAGGGATGGAAGTCTTGAAAGAATTGATCCGTTCAGTACGGAACGTTCGGGCTGAGGTCAACACACCACTTTCAAAACCGATCACACTATTGATCAAAACCAGCGATGCGAATGTGGATCGTTTCTTGACGGAAAATACGAGCTACATCGAACGTTTCTGTAATCCAGAAGAGTTAGTGATCGCAGCTGATATTACCGCACCTGATCTAGCGATGTCTGCGGTGTTGACGGGCGCAGAGATTTATTTACCACTAGAAGGTTTGATCGATATCAAAGAAGAGATCAAACGCTTGGAAAAAGAACTAGCGAAATGGACGGGCGAAGTCAAACGGGTCCAAGGCAAATTAGCTAACGAACGCTTTGTCAACAATGCACCCGAAACTGTCGTCGCCGAAGAACGCGCGAAAGAAAAAGATTATTTAGAAAAACAAGCAGCTGTCAGTGACCGAATCGAAAGTTTACGGACGATCCAGTAAGTCAATCGTTCAGCGGAGTATAAAGTTTAAAAGTGCGTCATCAAGTTGTAGACTAACAGCTGATGACGCACTTTTTTAGCAAACTGTCGGTGTCTTCTTGCAACGTTTCGCGTATCTGACAAACTTTGCTATAATGAATGCGAGGTGAATAAAATGACAATCGAGCAAGCGATCGCTTGGATTCACAGTCGTCAAAAATTTGGTTCACGACCAGGTTTAAAACGAGTCCAAGCATTATTAGATAAAGTTGGAAATCCTGAAAAAAAAGTGCCGGTGATCCACATCGCCGGGACGAACGGCAAAGGGTCCACCGTCGCCTATTTGCGCAGTCTGTTAGAAGAAAGCGGCTTGTGTGTCGGCAGCTTCACATCGCCTTACATCGAAGAATTCAATGAACGAATCGCCATCAATGCGGAACCGATCCCAGATGACAAGCTAGTTGCGTATGTGGAAAAGTATCAGCCGCTCGTCAACGCGTTGGATGAAGACGAAGCACTAGGTGGGATCACGGAATTTGAATTGATCACGGCGTTAGCACTGGATTATTTTTTGACAGAAAAAGTTGACGTAGCTGTCATCGAAGTCGGTTTAGGCGGTTTACTAGATTCAACGAACGTTGTGGAGCCGCTGTTAACTGCGATCACCACGATCGGGTATGACCATACGGAGATCTTAGGTGATTCGTTAACGGAAATCGCCGCCCAAAAAGCTGGGATCATTAAAAATGGAGTACCAGTGGTGACTGGAAAGATTGCGCAAGGACCACTCTTAGCAATTGAAGAAACTGTCGCTGCTCAAAAAGCGACTCTCTACCGTTATGATCGTGAGTATACGGTCACGTATTTGCATCCTGATCCGGGATGGGGCGAGCTGTTTGATTTTTCCGATGTTACGGGAACTTTCAAAAAGCTCAAAGTGCCGTTACTCGGTCGGCATCAAACGGAAAATGCCGGTGTTGCCATTGAGTTGTATCGTTTGTATTGTGAATTGCAAAAGTTGCCGTTTGAAGAAAAAAATGTGCGCAAAGGGTTGCTGCATGCGCAGTGGCCTGCGCGGATGGAAAAAATCAGTGATGAACCATTGATCGTGTTAGACGGCGCTCATAATGGCCATGCGATGAAGCGGCTCGTTGAAAATGTTAAACAAGAATTTAAAACGTATAACATCAAAGTTTTATTTTCTGCACTAGAACGCAAAGATATCTCATTGATGTTAACCGAGCTACGGACGATTCCGAATGTCCGAATTTATTTAACGACCTTTGAGTATCCCGGAGCTCTGGATCTCAGTCAATATGACGATCGTGAAAATGAACGCTTCACCGTTGTATCGCTGTGGCAGTTTGGTTTAGGGGAACTCTTGGGGAATTTGGAGGCTGATGATCTTTTGCTGGTGACTGGTTCATTGTATTTTGTAGCCGAAGTTCGAAATTTATTGTTAGACATAGGAGGAGCCAATGAAAAAAGTTAGTGGAATTATTTTTGACATGGATGGGTTGTTGTTTGATACAGAACAGATTTATTATGATGCATCGCAAGTCATTGCAGATAAAATGAATTTTCAATATGACGAAGCGTTGTATGATCGTTTTATCGGGGTGTCAGATGAAGAATTGTGGCAAAATTATCATGAGATCTTTGCGGCTCACGGAAAAGCGAATGTGCAAAAATTTATCGACGAATCGTATGCATTAGCGCTAAAGACCTTCAACACACAAGGTGCGCCATTGAAACCCGGGGCAAAAGAATTGCTAGATTTTTTAGCAGCAGAAAACATTCCGCGCGTGTTAGCTTCTAGTAACCAGCGTCCAGTGATCGAAACACTGTTGAACAAAGCGGGGTTGACTGAACGTTTTGCCGCCATCGTTTCAGCAGATGATGTCAAGCGCGCCAAACCCGATCCTGAGATTTTTCAACTGGCACTAACTAAATTAGAAACGAACGCTGAGACAACGCTAGTCCTAGAAGATTCTCATAATGGGATCTTAGCAGCTGAAGCAGCCCAGATCCCCGTAGTGATGATCCCAGACCGCATTCCCGCTTCACCAGAACTAACTGAAAAAGTGCATGCCGTACTACCTGATCTGCATGCAGTGATCAGCTACTTAAAAAAATAAGTCCCGCTCCTTTGCGTAGCTTTGATAAAGAGCAGCAAAGGAGTTTTTTTGATGAACGAAAAAAGTTTATTGCGAGCACTGCCAGAAAGTTCTTGGCCACGAGAACGTTTGTTGCGCGTTGGCGAAAAAAATCTCTCGGATCAAGAACTTTTAGCGATTCTCTTACGGAGTGGTTCGACGAGTCAAAACGTGATGGAACTCGCTGGTAGCATCTTACGAAGTGTCTCTGATCTTTACCGGTTAAAAGAGCTTTCGATTCCTGAGTTGATGACGTTTAACGGGATCGGCAAAGTCAAAGCGGCTGAGTTAAAAGCTGCACTAGAGTTTGGTCGGCGCGTCACTATAGCTAAACAGCCGAAGCTAGGGCAAGTCCATTCTAGTTTTGGGGTAGGTCAGACACTGATGGAACATTTACGCGGATTGCAACAAGAACACTTAGTCGCGTTGTTTTTAAATACGAAAAATGAAGTCATCTTACAAAAAACGATTTTTATCGGTTCTTTGAATCAATCGATCGCTCACCCACGAGAGATTTTTAAAGAAGCGGTGCGGATCAGTGCAGCTCGGATCGTTTTAGGCCATAATCATCCCAGCGGCAATCCACTGCCGTCAAAAAATGATCTAGTTTTTACAAAACGCATTCGTGACTGCGGTGAAATGATGGGAATCGAGGTGTTAGACCACGTGATCGTCGGGGAAGAAAAATATTTCAGCTTGCGGGAAGAAAATTATTGGGATTAGCAAATTGAGAACCCTTGCAAAAAAGAATCAACAAGTGGTACACTATTAATGTAATTTTGTTTGATTTGATGAAACGGGTGAAACACAGTATCATCTCTATCGTACTGAGCAATGTTACAATCAATAAGTGCAGACGCACGAGGAGGAACAGATTCATGGAAAATGGAACAGTAAAATGGTTTAACGCAGAAAAAGGGTTTGGCTTTATCACACGCGAAGATGGCAGCGATGTATTCGTACATTTCTCAGCTATCCAAGGCGACGGCTTCAAAACACTTGAAGAAGGTCAAGCAGTAACTTTTGATGTTGAAGAAAGCGATCGTGGACCACAAGCTACGAACGTTGAAAAACAATAAACCAAAAAATCCCCTGGAGCCTCGGCTTTCAGGGGGATTTTTTTGCTTTAGGATAACGAACACAGTAAGTGGGTTTGAATCGAGCATTCGTTATTGGAATAAAATGGCTAATAATTCACTTTCATCAGAAATTTCTTCTAAGTGATTGGCCATCAAGACTGCTTTTCCGATGCAGTACTGCCAGTAAAGTGGGAACATCAAATTGATTTTTTGCTGGGATGGACCAAATTCTAAACGAGAGAAGACGTCTTGGGTGATTTGTTTGACCGCGTCGATGGTCTCTTTGTCTTGTAAAAAGAAGCGCTGAAATTCTTCGGGGTAGTCGTTGGCGTAGTTGACGATCGTGTTGGTCAATTCGTGGATGTTTTTTGGCTGCTGATCTTCTAAAAAATCAGAATACTTGGCGATGATGCGGCGGGTCAAAACTGTTTTTAGTTCAGCCAAGTTATGAAATTCGCGATAAATCGGTTGGGTCGAACAAGCGACTTGTTGGGCGATGTTGCGAGCGTGAAATTTTTTAAAGCCTTCTTTGATGATTAGTTGATAAGCGCCATCGATGATTTGATCGCGATGGACTCGTTTAGTTCTTACCATGTTATCGACTCCTATTTTTTATTACTCAAAACAACAGACTCTGTAGTGTATTAAATAACCAACAAAATCTTACTATTTTATATCTATTTTCCATTTTCACGATTTTTAGTGCTTTTGTCAATCCCATATCTTAAATTCAGTTAAAAAAATAATTTAAATCGCATAAAGCAAAGCGCTTTCGCTAAATTTATTAAAATTATCAAATCAACAGCACTAGTTTTTTTTATAAGAGACAAAAAAGAAGCACGGCTTGTTAGCTGCGCTTCTTTGGATTACTAAATTTTATTTGTCAGGCGTCATGATCATCGGAATGATCATCGGATGCCGTTCCGTTTCATCAAATAAAAATGGTTGTAAGGCTGAAACCATCGCGTCTTTTAATTTCCCTTCCGTACAGTTAGGCGAGTTCAATGCTTCGCGTAACGCGTGGAATAAAATTCGTTGGCCTTCACTGATCATTTCGCCTGATTCTCGCATGTAAACAAAACCACGAGATAAAATGTCAGGACCAGCTAAGACTTCTTTTTTCGCAATGTCCACAGTGGTAACGGCAACGACTAAGCCTTCTTCAGATAAAATGCGGCGATCACGTAAGACGACGTTGCCGATGTCGCCGATCCCGCTGCCGTCGACATAAACGTCACTGGCATTAAAGTGGCCGCATGGTCGAGCGGAGTCCGCGGTGAGAGCTAACATGTCGCCGTTTTCCATAATAAAACAATTTTCTTCCGGCACGCCGGTATCTTGGGCTAGTCCCGCGTGGATCTTCAACATCCGGAACTCGCCGTGGATCGGCACGAAATATTTTGGTTTCATCAAACGGAGCATCAATTTTTGTTCTTGCTGACTGCCGTGACCAGAAGTATGAATGTTGTTGACTTTACCGTGAATCACTTCAGCGCCAGCTTCTGATAATAGATTGATCAAATGATTGACACTCGTCGTGTTACCAGGGATCGGTGAACTAGAAAAGATCACGGTATCTTCTGGTTGAATTTGAATCTGACGGTGTGTTCCGTTGGCGATCCGGCTAAGGGCGGCCATTGGTTCACCTTGGGAGCCGGTACATAAGATCAACAGTTCATTAGCTGGGATGCGGTTGATCTCGTGCGAATCGACAAATGTTCCATCAGGGACATTGATGTAGCCCAAGTTTTGTCCATTGACGATGGCGTTTTCCATACTGCGGCCAAAGACTGCGATCTTACGTCCAGTGGCGACCGCGGCATCGGCTGCTTGTTGCAGACGGAAAATATTTGAAGCAAACGTCGCGAAGATGATCCGACCTTTGATTTTTTCCACGATGTGTAAAATCGAGGTGCCGATCGTTTTTTCTGATTTTGTAAACGTTGGGATTTCCGCGTTCGTACTGTCAGATAATAAACACAAGACGCCTTCTTCACCGAGCTTTGCCATCTTGTGTAGATTAGCAGGCTCGCCCACTGGTGTGAAGTCAAATTTAAAATCGCCTGTCTCGACAATGTTGCCTGACGGTGTTTTGACGACGACGCCTAATGGATCTGGAATACTGTGGGTCGTTCTAAAAAAGCTGACCGACGTTTTGCGGAAACGGATCACCGTATCTTCCGTGATCTCGTGTAATTCCGCATCGCGCAGTAAACCATGTTCGTCTAACTTGTTGCGGATCAATGATAAAGCTAACGGTCCGCCGTAAACGGGAATGTTGGCTTTTTTTAATAAATAAGGCACGCCACCGATGTGATCTTCATGCCCGTGTGTGATGACGAGTGCTTTGACTTTGTTGATATTTTGAACGACATAGCTGTATTCAGGAATGACATAATCAATCCCTAACAGATCGTCTTCCGGGAATTTGATCCCGGCATCGATGATGATGATCTCATCTTGAAATTGGACCCCATACATATTTTTTCCAATCTCACCTAGACCACCGATCGCGAAAACACCTGTCTCGTTGTTTTTCAGCGATAACTTCATCTTAGAACTCCATCAACTTAAAGTCGGCATGTTCTTTCTCGTAATCAAGATGACTGCCTTCTAAAAGTTGAACGTATTCCACATTATATGGGGTGTGCTCGCGCATCAATTCACGGACGGTTACTTCGTCTGTTGCTTCAACGTAAACCGAATGCGTTTGCTCTCTTTTGGGATTGCGTTCTTTGGTTTCTTGATAATAAACTTTGAAAATCATAAAAAATCTCCTTTATCTGCTTCTAGCAGTATTTTTCCACAACAAAATGAGGGGCTCGTGCCGCCTAAAAAATTTTATGCTCAGTCAAAAAGAAAACTCTAGTTCACTGAGAGAAAGCCTTGACTTTGCTTTCTGCTGGTTACATCTTTCACCGAGTGTTATAACAAGTGCTTTTAGTTTATCACAGAATAAAGCAGAAGTATAGAAACTAAGCAGCGATCAAAGTGAACTGATCGACCAGAAAGTTGTTCCAGTTAGCGCGGTGAAATTTTTAGTCTTGTGCGATTCAGTGAGCAGCCCAGTTGAAAAAATCTTCTTTCTGCTAGTTCATTGTGCAGCGATCAACTGAAAGCTAAATTTTGGTATCTTTCCTGAAAACAAATATGGTATATTGAAAGTATTGGATTACAGAAAGAAGGGATTAAATGAAATTGATGTGGCGCTATACGTTGCGCTATAAAAAGTTGTTGTTGTTGGATTTTATCAGTGTGTTCGGTTTTATTTTGATCGAGCTGGGCTTGCCAACGATCTTGGCGTCGATGATCGATCGCGGGATCGGCCAAAAAGATTTCGGTTATATTCAAAAAATGGCACTGGTGATGATCGCGATTACGGTCGTCGGTGTCTTGCTAAATATTTTGTTACGCTACGTCAGTTCACAGATCACTTCGCGGATGGTCGCTGATATTCGCGATGATTTGTTTGCAAAAGTCCAAACGTTTTCTCACACGGAATATGAAACGTTAGGCGTCTCTTCACTTATCACGCGAACGACTAACGATGCGTATCAGATCATGTTGTTCATGCAAAATATTTTGAATATGGGTTTTATGACTCCCATGATGTTTGGTGCGAGTTTGTATTTGATCATGCGGACTAGCCCGAGTCTCGGGATCTATGTTTTGGGTTCGCTGCCGATCTTGTTGCTGGCAGTTATTTTAATCGCGAAATATTCAGAGCCACTTTCCAGTAAGCAGCAAAAAAATCTCGATAACATCAACAGTATTTTACGAGAAAATCTAGCTGGCTTGCGGGTGATCCGAGCATTTGTCAAAGAAAAATTTGAAGAGACGCGCTTTCGGAAAGTCAACGATGCGTACGCAGACAGTTCACGCAGCTTGTTTCATTTGATGGCGATCGCGCAACCGGGATTTTTCTTCCTATTTAATATCGTGATGGTCTTGATCATTTGGAATGGAACATTGCAGATCGATCATGGCCAATTAGAAATCGGTACTTTGATCGCGTTTATTGAATATATTTTTCACGCGCTGTTTTCATTCATGTTGTTTGCCACGGTCTTTATGATGTATCCGCGAGCGAATGTTTCTGCGTTACGGATTCAAGAGGTGTTTGATCAACAACCTGTTATCACAGATCCCAAAGATGGCGTGCGAGAGACCGAGCAAAAAGGGTATTTGGAATTTAAAAATGTGACCTTTGCCTATCCCGGTCATGCGGAAAGTCCAGTGATCCGAGATGTGAGTTTTACCGCCAGTCCTGGCGAGACCGTAGCTTTTATCGGCAGTACGGGTTCTGGTAAATCAACCTTGATTCAATTGATCCCGCGTTTTTATGATGTGACAGAAGGGCAAGTGTTAGTCGATGGGATCGATGTCCGCAAGTATGATTTAAAAGCATTGCGCAAAAAGATCGGGTATATTCCGCAAAAAGCACAGTTGTTTACGGGGACGATCGCTGAAAATTTGCGTTACGGGAAAAAAGATGCGAGTCAAACGGAATTAGAGCAAGCGGCTGAAATCGCGCAAGCAGCCGAATTCATTTCGCAAAAAGCAGCGGGCTTTGACGAACGTTTAGCAGAAGGCGGCAGTAATTTTTCTGGCGGCCAAAAGCAACGGCTGTCGATCGCTCGAGCGGTGATCCGCCGACCAGAGATCTATATTTTTGATGATAGTTTTTCGGCACTCGATTACCAGACGGACGCAAAATTGCGGACTCGGTTGAAAAAAGAAACGACGGCCTCGACTGTTTTGATCGTGGCACAACGAGTGGGGACGATCATGCATGCCGATAAGATCGTTGTCTTAAACGAAGGCGATGTCGTCGGGATCGGAACGCACGAAGAATTATTGCAAACGTGTCCGATCTATCATGCGATCGCAGCCTCTCAATTGTCAGAGGAGGAATTAGGATGAGAAAGTTTTCTTCTTTAAAACGGTTGATGCACTACATTAATCCGTACAAAAAAACCTTTTACCTCGTGTTGTTTTTTGCGATCGTGACTTTGATCTTAGGAACGCTCGTCCCGTATTTAACGGGGCTTCCGACAACCGAGGTCGCTAAAAATGTTCAGCAAGGAGAAGCCATTAACTTTGCGTATGTCTTTAAATGGCTCGTAGTGGTGGTCATCGTCGGGATCATTTATTGCGGCACGCAGCTTGCGACGGGATGGCTGATGGCCAATGTCGTTCAAAATGCGATGCGTGATCTGCGAGAAGCGATCGAAACTAAGATCAACCGTTTGCCAGTTTCGTACTTTGATAAAAATCAGCAAGGTAATATTTTATCGCGTGTGACCAATGATGTGGACGCGGTGAGCAATGCGTTACAACAAGCGATCGTAAAGTCAGTCAACGCTGTGCTGGGAATCTTTTTTGCCATCTTGATGATGTTTTATATCAATCCACTGATGGCCGTGATCTCCATGATTATGATCCCAACCTCGCTTTTGATCTCACGCAAGATCGTCCAAGTCTCGCAAAAAGATTTCCAACAGATGCAAAATTCATTGGGCGAGCTGAATGGGTATGTCCAAGAAAACATGACTGGTTTTGGCGTGTTGAAATTATATGGTCGCGAAAAAGAAACCTTAGCCGGCTTTAAAAAAGTCAATCATGAATTACGGCATTCAGGTTTTCGCGCAGCGTTTGTGTCTAGTACGATGCAGCCGTTAGTTCAATTGACTGCGTATGCGACTTATATCGCGATGGCGGTTTTAGGTAGTTGGAATGTGATCCACGGTGTGATTTTAGTTGGGCAGTTGCAAGCGTTCATCCAATACATTTGGCAAGTCAGTCAACCGATGGGGGATATCACCCAATTATCTTCTATGATCCAAAGTGCTTCCGCTTCGGCGAAACGCGTGTTTGAGATTTTAGATGAAGCAGAAGAAGTGGAAGTTAAATCAGCGGCGGTGATGAAGACACCGGTTGCTGGGAATGTAGCTTTTGAAAATGTCAGCTTCAGTTACGATCCGAAAAAGCCATTAATCAAAAATTTGAGCTTTTCTGTCAAGGCGGGGGAAACGGTGGCAGTCGTAGGGCCGACTGGTGCCGGGAAAACGACGCTGATCAATTTATTGATGCGTTTTTACG
Organism: Enterococcus sp. CSURQ0835; assembly: GCF_902706605.1. Classification (GTDB taxonomy): domain Bacteria; phylum Bacillota; class Bacilli; order Lactobacillales; family Enterococcaceae; genus Enterococcus_A. The sequence continues at coordinate 50,243 of NZ_CACSLH010000007.1, forward strand.
ATGTGGATGAAGGCAAAATTTTAATCGATGGTGTCGATACGCAAGCGATGAAACGTTCCGATGTGCGAGCGCTCTTTGGAATGGTTTTACAAGATGCGTGGTTGTATGAAGGAACGATCGCGGATAATATTCGCTTTGGTCGTTTGGAAGCGACCGATTATGAAGTAGTCGATGCGGCGAAAACCGCGAACGTCGATCATTTCATTCGCACGATGCCCGGCGGTTACGAAATGGAGATCAACGCAGAAGGTGATAATGTCTCCTTAGGGCAAAAGCAATTGTTGACGATCGCTCGCGCGGTGATCTCTGATCCAAAAATTTTGATTTTAGACGAAGCGACGAGCTCAGTGGATACGCGCTTAGAAAGTTTGATCCAAAAAGCGATGGATAAAGTGATGGAAGGCAGAACTAGTTTTGTGATCGCCCATCGTCTGTCAACGATTCGCGAGGCTGATTTGATCTTAGTGATGAAAGAAGGTCAGATCATCGAACACGGCACGCACGAAGAATTGTTACAGCAACAAGGCTTTTATGAAAAACTATACAACAGTCAATTTGCCGAAGAAACAATCGAATAACTTTTATAGGCGTGTGCAAGCAAGTCGCCAAAAGATCAGGATACGTGCATCCTGATCTTTTTTATTTTTTTGTAAATGGTTTGAGGGATCAAGCGTAAAAGAAGTTAGCCACGTTTACGATTCACCGTCATTTTTTCTTCGCGCGGTAGTTTGGTCTAGGAGCTGTTGCGCTTTTATGAGGGACTCTTCATAAGATTCTTAAAAAGTCGTCTAGTGAAAGGCCAACGAGAAAAGCAAAAAAATGAAGGAGTGAGCTGTTTTTTGAGGTTGATAAAAAATAACCATTCCTCTTTATTAAAAAAAGATCGTTAGCCGGGCTGAATGAATGATGCTTTGCTAAAAAAAAGCTAACAACGATTGCTAATGAAAATGCTTTCAATTACCATTTTAGTAGGGAACGACAGAAAAAATCAACTTGAAAGGAGTTAAACTGTTCCTGGGTAAAAAAATGAAAACATGGAGGGACTTATTATGTCGAAAGGAAAAAAACAAAAGCTGACGCTCATCTCATTGATCTTGATGATCTTTACTTCAGTCTTTGGCTTTACTAACATCACCCGCGCATTTTATTTGATGGGTTATGCTTCGATTTTGTGGTATGTCTTAGCTGCGGTTACTTTTTTCTTACCATTTGCATTTATGTTATCGGAATACGGAGCAGCTTTTAAAGACAAAAAAGGCGGGATCTATTCTTGGATGGCGGAATCATTCAATCCTAAATTTGCTTTTGTCGGAACGTTTATGTGGTATGCTTCCTATATTATTTGGATGGTCAATGTCGGCTCTGGGATTTGGATTCCATTATCAAATGCGATCTTTGGGGTTGATAAGACGCAGCAGTGGACGCCGTTTGGATTGTCTGGTGTACAAACTTTAGGAGTATTAGGAATTATTTGGATCATCGTGATCACATTTGTTTCATCAAAAGGGTTAGACAGTATCAAAAAAGTTACGTCGATTGGCGGGACAGCGGTGGCGTTAATCAATGTAATTTTGTTTGTCGGCGGCTTAGCGATCTTGCTGCTAAACGGTAAGATGGCTCAGCCTTTGAGTCCACAAGCCTTCTTTGTTTCACCAAACGCAGATTACACAACCATGATCCAAGTCTTTGGCTTTTTAGTTTTTGCGATCTTTGCTTATGGTGGGCTGGAAGTTGTCGGCGGGTTAGTCGATGAAACTGAAAATGCTGAAGTGACGTTTCCTCGAGGTGTTGCTATCTCAGCAGTCGTGATCGCAGTCGGATATGCCGTTGGGATCTTCATGATGGGAACGTTCACTAACTGGACGTTTGCCTTTACTCAGTTTTCTGATGCGGAAGTAACGTTAGGAAATGTCGCGTACATCGCGATGAACAACATGGGCTATCAATTAGGCCACGCGCTTCATTTAACCGAAGCTGCTTCAGTGACTTTAGGTGTTTGGGTGTCACGTTATATGGGACTTTCAATGTTCTTAGCTTTAACGGGAGCCTTTTTCACTTTGATCTTCTCACCATTGAAACAATTGATCGAAGGAACACCAAAAGAAGTTTGGCCGAAATATTTGACTGTGACGAAAAATGATCTGCCAGTCAATGCCATGAAAGTCCAAGCAGTGATCGTCATCGTGATCATCGCGTTAGTTTCATTTGGAGGAAGTGGCGCGAAATATTTCTTCCAAGTTTTAGTTTCCATGACGAATGTTTCCATGACCGTACCATATATGTTTTTAGCGATCGCCTTTATCGGATTCAAAAAGAAAAAAGAGATCCAAAAACCATTTGAGATCTATAAGAGTCAAACGATGGCTAACATCGCCGTAACAGTCGTAACGTTTGTCGTTGGTTTTGCCAATGTCTTCACCGTGGTTCAGCCAGCGATGCAAGGCGACGTTCCAGGAACGATCTATTCTGTTTTAGGACCGGTCATCTTTGGAGTCGTTGCGATCGTGATGTACAATCGCTACGAGAAGAAACTTCTTTCAGGGATGATCCAACCAGAAACAGATCAAGTGTAGAGGTGGGAATAAAATGAAAGACTTTGCCAATTATTTAGCAAAATATGCAACCTTGATCACCAAGACTGGCGTCAATGTTCAGCCAGGTGATGTGATTCAATTAGATATTTCCGTCAACCAAGCACCGCTTGCACGACTGATTACGAAAAAAGCTTACAAACTAGGTGCTAAGCAAGTGATTTTGCGTTGGCTAGATGATGAGATCTTACGCGCTCAAGTCGAACATATGGCACTGGATGATTTGAAAACTGTACCGGATTATAAATTGACTGAGATGGCTGAACTAGTCGATCAAAGAATGACCCGGATCAGTGTTGTCTCCCAAGATCCCGGTGTGTTTGCTGGCGTTGATCCTGAACGAATCGATGCTTACCAGCAATATGATCGCAAATTATTTTTCGGCTTACGCCAAGTCGCTGCCGCTAATAAAATCAGTTGGACAGTCGTAGCGGCCGCTGAAGCTCCGTGGGCGGAAAAAGTTTTCCCTCACTTAGCTAAAGCGCAACAAGTGGATGCACTGTGGGATGCGATCTTTAAAGCAACGAAAGTTTATGAAGCTGATCCGATCAAAGCTTGGGAGGTACACGAAAAGACATTGCAGGAAAAAGCTGCGCGCTTGAACAAAGAACAATTCAAAGCACTACACTACACCGCACCCGGAACGGACTTGACGATCGGCTTACCTGAAAATCATGTGTGGGACAGCGCACGCAGCATCAATGAAAAAGGGTTTGAATTTATGGCGAATATGCCGACAGAAGAAGTTTTCACTGCACCGGATTGCCGCGTAGCAGATGGGGTCGTTTCATCAACTAAACCATTAGCGTATGGCGGCCAAGTCATCACAGGTATAAAGCTGACGTTTAAAGCTGGTGCGATCACCGAAGTCAAAGCTAAGACTGGTGAGGAAGTCTTGAAAAAATTAATCGCGATGGATGAAGGCTCCCGTCATTTAGGCGAAGTCGCATTAGTTCCCGATCCTTCTCCGATCTCGCAATCGGGCATCACCTTTTTCAGTACGCTCTATGACGAAAATGCGTCAAACCATTTAGCAATCGGAAATGCGTATGCGTTTAATCTTGCTGGCGGGGTGGAGATGACTGAAGAAGAATTAATTGCGCGAGGCTTGAACCGCAGTAAAAATCATGTTGATTTCATGATCGGCTCAGACCAGATGGCTATTGATGGTATTCGAGCAGATGGCAGTCACGTTCCAATCTTCCGAAACGGCGATTGGGCATCTTAATTGGCAAGGCAGCAGGCAATCAATTCGATTGTCTGCTGCTTTTTTATATCGTGAACGAACAGGTTTGAAAAGCCATTTTGGATTGATAATGCTATACTAAAAAGTGAGGTGAAGCAGATGAAACGATTTATCGCAAAAAATGCCGCGGTCTTTGGGGATGTGACCATTGGCGAAAAATCGACTATATGGTTCCAAGCCGCACTCCGCGGAGATAGCAATACGATCAAAATTGGAAAGTTGACGAATATCCAAGATAATACGGTCGTTCACGTTGATCACGATGCGCCGACTGTGATCGAAGATAATGTTACGATCGGCCACAGTTGTATCATTCATGGCTGTACAGTCAAAAGCGGCGCGCTCATTGGAATGGGCACGATTATTTTGAACCACGCTGAGATCGGTGAAAATAGTTTGATCGGGGCGGGATCATTAGTGACTGAACATACGAAGATTCCACCTAATATGTTGGCTTTTGGTTCACCAGCAAAAGTGATCCGTCCGCTGACTGAAAAAGAGATCGAAAAAAATCGACAGAACGCACAGCACTACTTTGAATTAGGGCAAGAGTATTTGGCGGGGAAATATCCGGAGTATCATGACGAATCGTAGCGAAAAAGAACGCCGTTACTTGTTGTTGCAAGCGGAATTGAAACGCCGGTTTAAAAAAGATGAATTGTTGCAGCTGTTGATCTACGAAGATACATACGAACGCGTCTTGATTTTTGATCCGCAAGGGTTTTATTTGATCGAGCTGACAACTAGTGAGCCAGTAGACAAGCTCCAGTTTCGTCATTACCCGCTGGATTGTCTACAGCCATTAGTTATCACGCAATGCGAGGCAGTTTTTTATTTAACGGTACGAACGTTGCGGGCGCGAGAATTTCAACTGCCGTTTGCCGATCAGTTAGAGGTCCATCAAGTCGCGACTGAAATCAATCGTTTGTGGTCAATCTTTTGGTGAGATTTGAGCAAAATCAGCCAAAGCGTGACGGCGAGAACAATTAGTTGCCAAAAATTCCCTTCTATTGATACTATACGGTAAAAGAACTCGAGGAGCGTGAGCAAAATGGATGGCAGTAAAATCAATGGCCAGCAAGTGACCGAAGCAGAGTTACTTGCAGCTGACTATCGGAAATATCAAGGCGAAGATGTCGATATTTATTACAATAAAAACATCTGCGCACACATCGGAAACTGTGTGCGGGGCAATCCGGCAGTCTTTGAAGTGGGACGGCGGCCGTGGATCTTAGCGGACAATGCGTCAGCCGATGATGTAGTAAAAGTGATCAACACTTGCCCGAGCGGGGCGTTGAAATATATTCGAAAGGATGAACAATAATGGAGATCAAAGAAGAACAAAATCGTTTTGCTTTATTCAATGATGATGATTTGGAGATCGGTGAGATGACTTGGTCAGATGCTGGACCTGAGATCATGATCATTGATCATACGTTTGTCGATCCAACGTATCGGGGCCAAAAGCTAGCTGAAAAATTAGTTTTGAGCGGCGTGGAAAAAGCGCGGCGGGAAAACAAAAAAATTATTCCCCTTTGCCCGTTTGCTAAAAAAGAATTCGATACGAAACCTGAGTACGACGACGTCTTGAAAAAATAAATTTTTTACTAGTAGTAAGCGAGCTTGGAGCAGGGTATCTGTTCCAAGCTCGCTTTTTTAGGCTGTGAGGGCCGCATAAAACTTTCCTAGCCAAGCTCTTTCATTTGTGCTAAAGTAGGAACTGAGAAACTTTGGCAAGGGAGGTCTTCAATTGTATAATTTTATTCTTGGTGTGATCATTGTGATTTCGATCGTCATCATCATTACGATCATGATGCAACCTAGTAAACAAAATAGTGCCGCAAGTGCATTTACTGGCGGAGCGGATCAATTATTTGGTAAACAAAAAGCACGTGGCTTTGAAGCAGTCATGCAACGTTCCACCGCTGTTTTAGGCGCAGTGTGGATGATTTTATTATTTGTATTGATGTACCTATCAAGTAAATAAGGGGTCTCTCGTGCTGAGAGGCCTTTTTTATATGGAGTCTTACCAACTTAGTAGAAGGCAGTGACGTCTCATGAGCAGCCTGCATCATGTGCCGATGCTGCTTTCCTTTTTGCTTATGCAAACGGAGCAATCTTTTTTATTTAGTTTCTACTCTGAAATGAAGTATGATGGAGATAATGAGGTGATGGAAATGTTAAAAGCACCGCAATCTTTATTTTTGCCCCATGGCGACGTGGCGGTTTTATTACTGCACGCCTATTCAGGCAGTCCGAATGACGTTCGGATGTTGAGCCGCTTTTTAGAAAAACAAGCGTATACGATTTATGCGCCGCTATTTTCGGGACATGGGACATTAGACCCAGCTGATATCTTACAACAAGACCCAACGCGTTGGTGGCAAGAAAGTCAGGCTGCATTGGCTTTTTTAAAAGCACGAGGGTATCAAAAAATCGCGGTCTTTGGTTTGTCGATGGGTGGGATCTTTGCAACGCGTTTAGTAACGGCAGGCGATCCTGCGGTGATTGGCGGTGGCTTTTTCTGTTCGCCGATCACGCCCGTTAAAAACAATGTGGTGGAGAACTTTTTATTGTATGCCCAAAAAGTGCTGACTTATGCAAAAGAACCGGTGACCAAAACTAAACTGGATACGTTTAAGACACAAGTCAGTCAGCAGTTGCAAAAAATCGAGCAACAAGCTGTACCGGCTGCGGCGAGTTTGCAAAAGATCCGCGTGCCTTTTTTTATGGCGCAAGCTGGAGCCGATGAAATGATCGACCCGCGCGGTGTTTTTCAAACCGCCCAACAATTGACGCAAACGAATTTTACTTTGAAGTGGTATGCAACAAGTGGACACGTGATCACGATCGATCCGGTCCGCCGAGAATTTGAACAAGACGTCGCTGCATTTTTGGCGACGCTAAAAGGAGCGAAAAATGACGAATAAAATCAAAACAGCTATCGTAGAAGTTTTAACGAATAGTCAAAAGAAAAGTTTATCAATGGAAGAGTTAGCTCAAGCCCTCGACATGCAAAAAAGTGGCGACTACAAAGCGCTCGTCCAGACAGTCGCGGTGATGGAGCGTGAAAAAATGGTGGCGTTCAATCAAAAAGGTAAGATCAAATTACCGCAAGACGCTTTAATGATTGAAGGAACTTTCCGCGGTAATGAGCGAGGCTTTGGTTTTGTAACCATTGACCCGGAAGAACCTGATGTGTATATCGCCAAAGAACATACGCATTATGCTATGAATGGTGACACCGTCGAAATTACGATCTTAAAAAATTCTGATCCATTTTCTGATAAAGGTGCGGAAGGAAAAGTTGTAGCAATCAAAAAACGTAACTTGGATCAAATCGTCGGCGAGTTCACGGCGTTTCCACCAGAAGAAGTCGCCGAGACGGATTTGTATGGCGTCGTGGTGCCAAAAGATAAAAAAGTTGGCCAGTTCAAAGTTTTCATTGCGGCAACCGGTGTGAAACCAGTCGATGGCAGTATTGTGATCGTGGAACTGACCCATTACCCTGAAAAAGATTACGCGAAAAGTTTAGAAGGGATCGTCAAACAAGTTGTCGGTCATAAAAATGATCCGGGAATGGATATCTTGTCAGTGATCGTAGCGCAAGGAATCCCGACGCAGTTTCCAGAAGCTGTTTTAAAAGCGGCCGACGCTGTACCAGATGAGATCAGTGAAAAAGAATTGATCGGTCGCCGCGATCTGCGAGATCAAGTGATCGTTACGATCGATGGAGCGGATGCTAAAGATTTAGACGATGCCGTGACAGTGGAAAAATTGCCTAATGGAAATTATTTTTTAGGTGTGCATATCGCAGATGTCTCGCATTATGTGACGGAAGATAGTCCATTAGATCGCGAAGCTTTTGAACGGGGAACGAGTGTGTACTTGACTGATCGGGTCGTACCGATGATCCCGCAACGTTTATCAAATGGTATTTGTTCACTGAATCCTCACGTTCCTCGGTTGACACTGAGCTGTGAAATGGAGATCGATCCAAGTGGTACGATCGTTTCCCATGAGATTTTTCCCAGCGTGATCCAAACGACAGAGCGCATGACTTATGCCGCTGTCAATGGGATCTTAGAAGCGGATGATCCTGAATTGATCGAACGTTATGAAGCTATTGTGCCAATGTTTACGTTAATGAAAGAGCTGCATCAAATTTTAGAAGCAAAACGGATTAAACGCGGTGCGATCAACTTTGAAGATCGCGAGGCAAAGATCTTAGTCAATGAGACAGGTAATCCATTGGGAATCGAATTACGGGAACGCGGCGTCGGTGAACGGTTGATCGAATCCTTCATGCTAGCCGCAAATGAAACGGTCGCTGAACATTTCAATCGGTTGAAGTTGCCATTTTTGTATCGGATCCATGAACAACCGAAAGAAGAAAAGATGCAACGCTTCTTTGATTTTGCCGCGGCGTTAGGGATCGTAGTTAAAGGAACGAAAGATTCGATCACACCGAAAACATTGCAGCAAGTGATCGCAACGGTGGAAGAAAAACCAGAAGCGCCGGTCATCAACACGATGTTGCTGCGAAGCATGCAACAAGCAAAATATTCAGCTGAAAATGAAGGGCATTACGGATTAGCCGCTGAGTATTATACGCACTTCACCTCACCAATCCGCCGTTACCCCGATTTGACGGTTCATCGTTTGATCCATACGTATGCGACAGATACGAGTGAAAAAACTAAAGCGAAGTGGGCGGAGAATTTACCGGAGATCGCGTTGCACAGTTCACAGATGGAACGCCGCGCCGTCGATGCTGAACGTGAAGTCGACAGTTTGAAAAAAGCGGAGTACATGGCAGACAAAGTGGGTGAAGAGTTTGACGGGATCATCAGCTCGATCACAAAATTTGGGATTTTTGTCGAATTGGAAAATACAGTGGAAGGTCTGATCCATTTGAATGATCTGAAACAAGATTATTTCCACTTTATTGAAAGTCAATTAGCTTTAGTTGGCGAGCGGACGAAATTAACTTTTAAGATCGGTCAAAAAGTCAAGATCAAAGTCACTAAAGCTGAACCAGAGACTCGTGAGATTGATTTTGAATTGCTATCGGCAGAAGAAGTACCCGCGCTGGAACTTCCCCACAAAAAACAGCGGTCAAAACAAAATCAAAAACGGACTTCCCGTAAGCCAAAAGGAAAAGATAACAAAGAAGGCAGTCAAGGTAAGAAAAAGAAAAAGGGCCGGGCGCCATTTTATAAAAAAGTCGCCAAAAAGAAAAAGGGCGGCAGAAAGAAGGGATAGCAGATGCCAAAAGGAAATGGCAGTCTCGTGGCGCAAAATAAAAAAGCGCGTCATGATTATACGATCACCGATACGATCGAAGCTGGGATCGTGTTAAAAGGTACCGAAATCAAATCGATTCGCAATCGGCGGATCAATTTGAAAGATGGCTTTGCACGGATTCGAAATGGCGAAGCCTACTTATACAATGTGCACATCAGTCCGTACGAGCAAGGAAATTTATTTAACCACGATCCATTGCGAACGCGAAAACTATTGCTGCATAAAAAACAGATCGCCAAATTAAATGGCGAATTGAAAAACGCCGGGACGACCATTGTGCCATTGAAAGTCTATTTAAAAGATGGCTTTGCAAAAGTTTTGTTAGGTGTCGCCAAAGGGAAAAAACAATATGATAAGCGGGAAGATTTGAAGCGCAAAGACATGGATCGTCAGATCAGTCGAACGTTGAAAAGCTTCTCACGTTAGGCAAATATTCTTTTTCGCATATTTTCGTTGAATTTCTTTACAACTGTTTAAAAGTTGAATAGGATTAATTATTATCTATAATGCTCTTCTTGGGCAAATTTCAGCCGGACACCATTTAATCGAGGCTTCAAAAGATCAAGAAAAATGATAATAACTATTCAAATTTTTTTAATGAAAATACTTTGAAATTTCCGATTGATGGTGGTAACATACGGTAGTGTTTTCGGTGTTCAGCTTGAACATACAATCGTTGACAAATGTCATTGGGAAAAGAGGTGAAATGGATTGGAAGAAAAGTCTTGGGTTTTCCACATTGGTCCGATTTGGTTTGATGGTACCGTGACCACGATGATCTTGGTGACTTGTTTGATTGTTTTCTTGCTGGTATTCTTTTTTACGCGTAATTTGAAATTGAAGCCGACCGGAAAGCAAAATGCGATTGAGTGGCTCGTTGATTTCACGACAAATATCGTCGGAGACAACATGCCCCGAAAAGAGGTTTCGAACTTTGGTCTATTGTCCTTCACCTTGTTCCTCTTTATCTTCGTGGCCAACCAGATCGGGCTGGTAACGAAAATCGTCTCGCCTCAAGATATCACGTATTGGAAGAGCCCGACTGCTGATCCGTTCGTGACGATGGGTCTGGCGTTAATGGTGCTGTTGCTCTCGAACTTATTGGGCTCAGAGCGTTTTGGTCTTGCCGGTTATATTAAAAATTCATTTTTAACGCCGCCGATGTTAGTACCAATCAAGATCATGGAAGAATTTACCAACGTCATCACATTAGGTTTGCGGCTTTACGGCAATATTTATGCCGGTGAAGTGTTGCTGACCTTAATTGCAAGTATGGTGACGAGTATGGGGTGGATCGCACTCCCATTTGCGGTTCCGCTAGAAATGATCTGGATCGCATTCTCATTATTTATCGGTAGTATCCAAGCATTTGTCTTTACAACTTTATCGATGGTTTATATGGGCCATAAATTAGAAGTTGAAGAATAAACTCAAACAGAAACTTTTAGGAGGAAAATAATTATGAACTTTATCGGTGCAGGAATCGCAATTCTAGGGGCAGCAATCGGTGCTGGCTATGGTAACGGACGTGTTATCTCACAAACAATCGAATCAATGGCTCGCCAACCTGAAATGGCTGGACAATTACGTTCAACGATGTTCATCGGGGTCGGTTTGATCGAAGCTGTGCCAATCCTAGGTGTCGTATTAGGTATGTTGATGGTCTTCAGATAAAACAGCAACGAGTAAGTCGTTGCTACTTTTTTGCACTACTGGTTTAAATAGTAGAAAAGTTATCACAGAAAGGAAGACCGAGTATGCCGAATCTAGTTATTGCCGCAGCTGTCAACACGACGCTCGGTAATCTTGTAGTTGTCACACTTTCATTTATCATCTTAGTGGCACTACTAAAAAAATTCGCTTGGGGTAGTGTGCAAGACATCCTGAAAAAGCGGGCAGATAAGATCGCCAATGATTTAGATTCTGCAGAACAATCGCGCATCAAGGCAGCTCAATTGGCAAAAGAGCGGGAATCGCAATTGGCGAATTCGCGCAGTGATGCCGCTGAGATCATTAAAAGTGCGAAAGAAAGTGGCGAATTACGACGTCAAAATATCTTACAAGATACAAAAGACGAAGTGAGTCGGATGAAAGACAAAGCGCAAGCGGAGATCTCTGACCAACGAGAAGCCGCAATGACTTCTGTCAAAGACGACGTCGCAGACCTTTCTTTACAAATCGCAACGAAGATCTTAAATAAAGAGCTGACCGATGATACCCATCAAGATTTGATCAATGATTACATTGATAAATTAGGGACGACCAAACATGAAGCTCGATAAATATACTGTGGGCAGACGTTACGGTAAAGCGCTGTTTGAATTGGCGATCGAAAAACAAGCGACCGAGTCTGTTTACAACGATCTAATGGTCATCCGCGAGGTGTTTACTGCCGTGCCGGATCTAGGAAATATTTTGTCTGACGTGCGGTTGCACGCTTCAGAAAAAGAGGCCATCACAAGTAAGCTTACGAGTCAGTTTGATGGCATCGTCAAAAATTTCTTGAACGTCGTGTTCGAGTATAATCGAAGCGATGATTTGCCTTTGATGATCGATGAATATGAACACCGTTATAATGAAGCAAATAAAATCGTGCTAGGTACTGTGAAGACAGCTGTCGCTATCGATCACAAAAAACAAGCGCAGATCGAAGCAAAAGTTGCCGAAGTATTCGGCTATCAAAAAGCTGAACTCACACCAGAAGTTGATCCAAGTATCGTTGGTGGTGTCATTGTTGAAGCCAATCATCAAGTGATTGACGGAAGCCTCGCCAGCCAGTTGAATGGCCTACGAGCAGCATTAAGTAAAAAGTAGAGAAGAAGAGGTGAAATGAATGGCCATCAAAGCAGAAGAAATCAGTGCGTTGATCAAAGAACAAATTGAAAATTACGATAACAAATTAGCAGTCGATGAAGTCGGCACCGTGACCTACGTTGGTGATGGGATCGCTCGGGCGCATGGATTAGACAACGCGATGAGTGGTGAGCTTTTAGAATTTTCAAATGGTTCTTTTGGGATGGCGCAAAACTTAGAAAGCAATGATGTCGGTATCATTGTTCTAGGTGAATTTGAGTCCATTCGTGAAGGAGATAAAGTTAAACGAACTGGGAAGATCATGGAAGTACCAGTTGGGGACAACATGATCGGTCGGGTCGTTAACCCATTAGGCCAACCAGTTGACGGATTAGGTGCGATCCAAACGGATAAAACGCGCCCCGTCGAAGCCCAAGCTCCTGGCGTTATGCAACGGAAATCGGTTTTTGAACCAATGCAAACCGGTCTTAAAGCGATCGATGCTTTAGTTCCAATTGGTCGTGGCCAACGGGAATTGATCATCGGTGACCGTAAGACTGGTAAAACATCGATTGCGATCGATACGATCATCAACCAAAAAGGTCAAGATATGATCTGTATTTATGTTGCGATCGGGCAAAAAGAATCGACCGTTCGTTCACAAGTGGAAACATTACGGAAATACGGTGCGATGGATTACACGATCGTCGTGACCGCGGGTGCTTCTCAACCAGCACCATTATTATATATCGCGCCTTATGCGGGAACTGCGATGGGTGAGGAATATATGTATAACGGCAAACACGTGTTGGTAGTTTTTGATGATCTATCAAAACAAGCCGTGGCTTACCGTGAACTTTCCTTGCTACTTCGTCGTCCGCCAGGTCGTGAAGCGTATCCCGGGGATGTGTTCTATTTGCATTCACGTCTATTAGAACGCGCTGCAAAACTTTCTGACGATCTAGGCGGCGGGTCACTGACCGCGTTGCCATTTGTCGAAACACAAGCCGGTGATATCTCAGCTTATATTCCAACCAACGTGATCTCGATTACGGATGGTCAGATCTTTTTAGAAAGTGATCTGTTTTATGCTGGGACGCGACCAGCCGTAGATGCCGGACTTTCAGTATCGCGGGTTGGTGGTTCTGCGCAAATCAAAGCGATGAAAAAAGTTGCTGGGACACTTCGGTTGGATCTTGCCAGCTATCGTGAATTGGAAGCTTTCACACAGTTTGGTTCTGATCTAGATGCTGCGACACAAGCTAAATTGAATCGTGGTCGTCGGACCGTGGAAGTCTTAAAACAAAAATTGCACCAACCATTACCAGTTGAAAAACAAGTTGTGATCTTGTATGCCTTGACCCATGGATTCTTAGATAGTATCCCAGTCAATCGCATCTTGGATTTTGAAGCCCAATTATTTGAAAACTTTGATACGAATCACGCTGATTTATTGCAAACGATCCGGGAAACGAAAGAGTTACCGGCTGAAGATAAAATAGATGGCGCGATCAAAGACTTCAAAGAAATCTATGAAGCAGCACAACAATCACAACAAAAAGCAGCCGAGTCAGAAAACGCATGATCGAGGTGAACTAAATCGTGGCATCTTTAAATGAAATCAAACAACGGATCGCATCGACCAAAAAGACTAGTCAAATCACCAAAGCAATGCAAATGGTATCTGCGGCGAAGCTGACGAAATCAGAAGCCCATTCGATGCAGTTCCAAGTTTATGCGCAAAAAGTGCGGGAAGTCTTGACGCACTTGACTGCTAGTGAACTTGCAGAATTGGCACAAGCTGATCAACCAGCTAATGGGATCAATTACCACAGCATGTTGCTCAATCGTCCAATCAAAAAAACTGGCTATATCGTCATCACGTCTGATGGCGGCTTAGTCGGCGGCTATAATAGTTCGATTTTGAAACAGACGATGTCGATGCTAAAAGAAGATCATGAGTCAGCCGATGAATATGTCTTACTTGCGATCGGTGCGACCGGCGCTGACTTTTTTAAAAATCGTGGAATGAAATTAGCTTATGAATTACGAAATCTATCAGACCAACCAAGTTTTGATGAAGTTCGTAAAATCGTTTCGATGACGACTAGCATGTATGAAAATGAAGTGTTCGATGAACTGTACGTTTGTTACAATCACCATGTCAACTCATTGTCCAGCCAGTTTCGTGTTGAAAAGATGTTGCCGATTTCGGACTTAGATCCAAGTGAAGCGCAAGAGTACACGGAGGAATATATTTTCGAACCATCAAAAGAAGCTATTTTGGATCAATTATTGCCACAATACGCCGAAAGTTTGATCTACGGTGCAATCGTGGATGCCAAAACGGCGGAACATGCTGCCGGAATGACAGCAATGAAGACAGCGACCGATAATGCTAGCAACATCATCAGTGATTTGACGATCTCTTATAACCGCGCGCGGCAAGCTGAGATCACTCAAGAGATCACTGAGATCGTTGGCGGAGCTGCCGCTTTAGAATAATTTTGAGATTGGAGGAAAAAACATGAGTTCAGGCAAGATTGTTCAAGTAATTGGTCCCGTTGTCGACGTGGAATTTTCTTTAGATCAATCATTACCAGACATCAACAATGCCTTAGTCGTTTACAAAAGCGATGAAGGAAAAAGTAAAGTCGTTTTAGAAGCCGCCTTGGAACTCGGTGACGGTGTCATTCGAACAATCGCGATGGAGTCTACCGATGGACTACAACGGGGAATGGAAGTCGTTGATACTGGAAAATCGATCTCAGTTCCCGTTGGTAAAGAAACGTTAGGACGGGTGTTCAACGTCTTAGGTGAAACGATCGATAAAGAAGCGCCGTTTCCAAAAGATGCGGAAACGAGCGGGATTCATAAAAAAGCGCCAGCCTTTGATGAATTGAGTACCAGTAATGAAATTTTAGAAACAGGGATCAAAGTCATCGACTTACTCGCACCTTATTTAAAAGGTGGGAAAGTCGGACTATTCGGTGGTGCCGGAGTTGGGAAAACCGTTTTGATCCAAGAATTGATTCACAACATTGCCCAAGAACACGGTGGGATTTCTGTTTTTACCGGAGTCGGTGAACGAACCCGTGAAGGAAATGACTTGTATTATGAAATGAAAGAATCTGGCGTTATCGAAAAAACTGCGATGGTGTTTGGTCAGATGAATGAGCCGCCAGGTGCCCGGATGCGGGTGGCCTTGACTGGTTTGACATTAGCCGAATATTTCCGGGATGAAGAAGGACAAGATGTCTTGCTCTTTATCGATAACATCTTCCGTTTCACTCAAGCCGGCTCAGAAGTATCTGCTTTGTTAGGTCGGATGCCATCAGCCGTTGGGTACCAACCAACTTTGGCGACTGAAATGGGGCAATTACAAGAACGGATCACGTCAACGAAAAAAGGTTCGATCACATCGATCCAAGCGATCTATGTACCAGCCGATGACTATACGGATCCGGCGCCAGCCACAGCTTTCGCCCATTTGGATGCAACGACTAACTTGGAACGTAAATTGACTGAGCAAGGGATCTATCCGGCGGTGGACCCATTAGCTTCAACTTCCAGTGCGTTAGCGCCTGAAATCGTAGGTGAAGAGCACTATGAAGTAGCGACTGAAGTCCAACACGTTCTTCAACGTTATCGTGAATTGCAAGATATCATTGCGATCTTAGGGATGGATGAATTATCAGATGATGAAAAAATCGTCGTTTCACGTGCACGTCGAATCCAATTCTTCTTATCTCAGAACTTTAATGTAGCCGAACAATTTACTGGTCAACCTGGCTCTTATGTACCGGTTGAAGAAACAGTCAAAGGCTTCAAAGATATTTTGGAAGGTAAGTACGATGACCTGCCGGAAGAAGCTTTCCGAAGTGTTGGGAAAATCGAAGACGTAGTAGAAAAAGCGAAAACTTTAGGCTACTAGGAAGAGGTGCCCGATGGAAAACGAAAATAAAGACAGTCATGCGATGATGGTCAATGTCGTTACGCCAGGTGGCTTAGTCTACGAACACCATGCAACTGTTGTCGTGGCAAAAACGATCGACGGTGAGATTGGGATTTTGCCCAAGCATGCGCCGATCATTGCCCCACTTGCGATCGATGAGGTGCGTGTCCGCCGAGCCGATGCTGATACGCATGTTGATTGGATCGCCGTTAACGGCGGGATCATGGAAGTTCGAGACAATGTTGTCAGTATCATCGCCGACAGTGCAGAACGTGAACGGGATATCGATGTGTCACGAGCTGAACGGGCGAAACAACGGGCGGAAGAAAAAATCCGCGAAGCCAAAGCGCAACATGATATCGATCAATTGCGTCGAGCAGAGATTTCATTGCACCGCGCTATGAACCGAATCAAGGTTTCAAAACATCGTTAAAAATGTGAAAAGTAGAAACGAAGCTCATTCGTTTCTGCTTTTTTTTTAATCAAATGAGAGTTTGATGATTCCTAATTAGACGCAATATTTTTGTGGTTCTTGAAGAAAAAAGCTAAAGATTGTGTTAATTATTTGTTATTTTTCTAAAAAAAGGTTAAAATGTTTAATATCAAAGTATTTATAAAACAATGAAGTTGACTTTGATAGTGTTTTTTTTAGCCGCTTCCCGAGGATTGTTCGTTCTCCTTTCTGAAAAATTGTGCTATAATTCGATTGTTGATTTTCTGGAAGGAGAAAAGCATGCAAGTTTATGGGATTGATGCGATCATTCGAATCGTATCACATTTGGCTTTTATTTATTTGGCGTTTTGGTCGCTGCGCTCATTGCGAGTAGAAAATATATTCAAAGCATTTCATGAGACGCAAGTTCGACTGGCTATCACGATGTTAGCGATCGTCATCGGCTTTACTTGTAGTACTTTTTTTCTCGAAATCATAATCTTATGCAAAAATATATTTTTTACCTTACAGTAAGACGCGGTACATAAAAAACGAAAAAAGAGACGAAAATGAATGGAATCGGTTAGAGATTTTTTTGGAGGGGACATAATGGAAGAAATCATTGTTCGTGGTGGGAACAAATTACAAGGGACAGTTGAGATCGAAGGCGCAAAAAATGCGGTTTTGCCTATCTTAGCTGCTGCTTTATTAGCAGAAGAAGGAACGACGGAATTGACAAATGTTCCGATTTTATCGGATGTCTATACGATGAATCAAGTGATTCGTGGTTTGAATACGACCGTCGGGTTTGATGAAAAAACTAAATCTGTGCATATCGATGCATCACAACCGTTAGCGATCGAAGCACCTTATGAGTATGTCAGCCAGATGCGGGCATCGATCGTTGTGATGGGACCACTTTTAGCACGGAATGGTCATGCGAAAGTTGCGATGCCAGGTGGTTGCGCGATCGGTAAACGTCCAATCGATCTTCACTTGAAAGGTTTCCAGGCGTTAGGGGCGACGATCAATCAAGCAAGTGGTTATATTGAAGCGTATGCGGATCAATTGATCGGCACGACGATCTATTTAGATTTCCCAAGTGTTGGTGCTACCCAAAATATTATGATGGCCGCAGTCAAAGCAAAAGGTACGACGGTGATCGAAAATGTTGCCCGTGAACCTGAGATCGTTGACTTAGCGAATTTCTTAAACAAGATGGGTGCACAAGTCTTTGGAGCTGGAACAGAAACGATGCGAATCGAAGGCGTGGAGCACTTGCATGCGGTTGAACACGCGATCGTGCAAGACCGGATCGAAGCGGGGACATTCATGATTGCTGCAGCGATGACTGAAGGAAACATCTTGATCGAAGATGCGATTTCAGAACACAACCGACCATTGATCTCTAAACTGATCGAGATGGGTGTTGAGATCCACGAAGAAGCAACTGGTTTACGCGTGATCGGACCAAAACACATCCGACCAACTGACGTGAAGACAATGCCTCATCCTGGTTTTCCAACTGATATGCAAGCGCAAATGACAGCGATCCAAACAGTCGCTGAAGGAACGAGCACGACAGTGGAAACAGTTTTTGAAAATCGATTCCAACATTTAGAAGAGATGCGTCGCATGAATGCTGATGTTACGATCGATAATAATGTGGCACTGATTAAAGGCCATACTAACTTGCAAGGCGCTGAAGTCTATGCGACAGATCTACGGGCTGCTGCAGCTTTAGTGTTGGCTGGTTTACGAGCAGACGGAATTACCCGCGTTCGGAATTTAAAATATTTAGACCGTGGTTATTATCAATTCCACACGAAGTTACAACAACTGGGAGCTGATGTGGATCGCGTTGACAGCGAGACAGGTAAATCAGTGGATGAAGCTGTTGTAACAGCTTAAGGAGTGTCAGTATGAGTACCAGCAGTGTCAGAGAACAAATTTTAAAATCTTTAATTCGACTCGTCATTATTTTACTCGTCGGGATCTTGTTGTTTGTAATCGGCAGCATGATCGGCTACGGTGCAATGGGTGGCGGTAATCCGTTTGAAGTGTTGATGCCGCATGTGTGGCGTCATATCATGGAGTTTGTTCGATAAAAAGTTGCGGCGAGTTTGCCGCAACTTTTTTGCTTAGAAGAGAAATTTTTTGTGTTGTTTGATTTTTAGAAAGAAGGATATTGGGTGAAAAAAATTTTGATCGCACCGGTACGTTTTTATCAGCGTTTTATCTCGCCGTTGTTTCCGCCTAGTTGTCGTTACTATCCGACGTGCTCAGCTTATATGATCACGGCGATCGAAGTTCACGGCGCATTGAAAGGGCTCTTGATGGGGATCGCTCGCATTTTGCGGTGTCAACCGTTTGCAAAAGGCGGTTTGGATTATGTCCCTCAGCACTTTTCATTGAAAAAAAATGTTGTCGATGAGACGCGACCTGATTACCAAGGAGGTAACGCATGATCAAATTGAAAACGACTGAAGCAATCCCGTGGGAACTTTTGCTGTTAGCTGATCCGGAAAGAAAAAAAGTTGCCGCTTACTTACCAACGAGCCAGCTGTTGCTGTTTGAAAAATCTGGTCAAACGGTAGGCGTATTAGTGTACCAAGAGCGAGAAACAGAAATTGAATTAATGAATCTCGCCGTGGCACCAGCTTTTCAACGACAAGGCATCGCAAGTCAGCTGATCGATCACTTTTTACAATTGTGTCGGAATTGTTCGCAAACATTGGTGGTGAAAACAGGCGAGATCCCACCTGGACCGCTAGCATTGTATCAGCAAAAAGGTTTTGTCGTGTGCGAGCGAGTAAAAAATTATTTTGTAGAACAGTACACTGAGCCGATCATGGAAGATGGGCAACGTCTGCGAGACCAACTAATCTTAAAACGAGCAGCTTCGAAATGAAGTTGCTCGTTTTTTTGCTGTGATAAAAGGGAGTTGCGCTTTTTAGCAAGACTTGCTTTTTATTGTTCAATAGATGATTCTTTTTTGAAAAAATGGAAAAGAGTTTCTGCGATAACAACTGCCTTTTTATCTTTTTGTTTTCAGTTGTTAAAATATTCAGAAAATTCTGTTGACAGTTTTTGATTTTTGTTTTATTATTCTTTACATCACTAAGAGAGAACGACTGGGAGGAATCAAAATGAAAAAACGAACATTTGCGGCCGTGGCTGCCGGTCTATTTTTATTTGCTGCGTGTGGCTCACCGACGGCAAAAGGCAATAATAGTGCCAGCAACAATGATAAGGACAGCAAAACGGTCAAGCTAGGCGTCAACATGGAACTTTCTGGAGCAGCTGCAGCTTATGGCGGTGCTGAAAAAGAAGGGATCGACTTAGCAGTTGACCAAATCAATCAAGACGGCGGCGTGTTAGGTAAAAAAATCCAAGTCGTTAGCAAAGATAATAAATCAGACAACAATGAAGCAGCGTCAGTTGCAGCCAACTTGACGACAAAAGATCAAGTCGCAGCGATCGTCGGACCGGCAACGTCGGGCGCGACTAAAGCGGTCTTGCCAAATATCACGAAAGCGCAAGTTCCAACTGTAACACCTTCTGGGACTGACGATGCGATCACGAAACAAAAAGGCAAAGTGCAGCCTTACATCTTCCGGTCTTGTTTCCAAGATAGTTTCCAAGGTGTCGTGTTGGCGAAATACGCTGAAGACAATATGAAAGCTTCGAAAGCTGTGATCTTAGGAGATAACTCGAGCGATTACGCGATCGGATTAGCAAAAGCGTTCAAGAAGACGTACAAAGGGGAAGTCGTTGATGAAGAAAACTTCACGGCTGGTGATAAAGATTTCCAAGCGACTTTAACGAAAATCAAAAACAAAGATTTCGATGTGTTGTTCATCCCAGGTTACTACACTGAAGCGGGCTTGATCATCAAGCAAGCACGTGAGATGGGAATCGACAAACCGATCATTGGTGCCGATGGTTTCGGTGATGAAAAATTAGTCGATACAGCTGGGGCTAGCAATGTTTCAAATGTCTTTTACACGGGTCACTTTTCAACGAAAGCTCCAGCCACAGACAAAGTTGAACCATTCATCAAAGCGTTTAAAGAAAAATACAATCAAGAACCTTCTTCATTCAACGCGCTAGGTTACGATGCTGTTTATATGATCAAACAAGCGATTGAAGATCAAAAATCAGCAAGTCCCGCAGCGATCACTAAAGGCTTGGCGAACTTGAAAGGTTTCGTCGGGGTAACAGGTGAGATGACGATGGATAAAAATCACAACCCAGAAAAATCAGCGGTTGTCCTTGGCTTGACCGATGGAAAAGAATCTTCTGCTGAAACAGTCAAACCTTAACAAAACCGTTTAAGCGGAAAAAAGAGGGATTGGAACATGACTATTGTCCCAATCTCTTTATTTTTGAAGAAAGATGAGAGAGTGTGATCGAGATGGAAATATTTATTCAACAACTAGTCAACGGGCTATTTCTCGGCAGTATTTATGCTTTGATGGCGCTCGGTTATACGATGGTGTACGGCATCATCAAATTGATCAACTTCGCCCATGGTGACATTTATATGATCGGGTCATTCATCGGCTACTTTTTATTAAATCAGTTTCACATCGGTTTTTTCCCGGCGATGCTCTTATCGATGGTCGGTAGTGCAATCTTGGGAATGCTGATCGAATTTTTAGCGTATCGGCCTTTACGAAATTCCACGCGGATCGCAGCGTTGATCACAGCGATCGGGGTTTCTTATTTACTGCAAAATACGATGATTTATTTCTTTAGTTCTAATACACGACCGTTTCCGCAAGTCATCAAATTAAAAACGTATCACTTAGGCTTTTTGAATATTTCAAATATCCAAATTTTGATTTTAGTCGTGTCATTAGCATTGATGATCTTATTGAATCTGATCGTGCAAAAAACGAAGATCGGAAAAGCGATGCGTGCCGTGAGTGTCGATACGGATGCCGCGCAACTGATGGGGATCAATGTCGATCGGACGATTTCGTTTACATTTGCGATGGGTTCGGCATTAGCCGCTGCTGGTGGGATGATGATCGGCTTGTATTATAACTCTATCGATCCGATGATGGGATACATTCCCGGGATGAAATCATTTATCGCAGCTGTTTTAGGTGGGATCGGTGTGATCCCAGGTGCTGCGATCGGTGGCTTTGTGATCGGCTTGATCGAAACGATCACGACTGCACTTGGCTTTTCGGATTTCAAAGATGCCGTCGTGTACGCCGTTTTGATCTTGATCTTATTGGTCAAACCAGCGGGGATCTTAGGCAAAAATATCAAAGAGAAAGTGTAGGTGGATCAAATGAAAAAGAATTTACGTTACAATTTGATTTGGCTTGCGCTGATCATTTTAGGTTATGCAGTTCTTTATGGTTTGTACTCAGCTGGTCTGGTCAATTTGTTTTTAGATAATATTTTAGTACAGATCGGGATCAATGTGATCTTAGCAGTTGGTTTGAACTTGATCATCGGGATCTCAGGCCAATTTTCATTGGGGCATGCGGGCTTTATGGCGATCGGTGCTTATGCGGCTGCGCTAGTTTCCATGAAGTTACCTACATACGGCGGCTTTTTTATCGGCATGGCGGTAGGCGTCGTCTTAGCCGGGGGCGTGGCCTTTGTCGTTGGGATGCCGACATTGCGGTTGAAAGGTGACTACTTGGCGATTGCGACATTAGGGGTAGCGGAGATCATTCGAATCTTGATCATCAACTTCAAAGGGATCACCAATGGACCATCAGGCTTGTTCGGGATTTTGCCGTTTGTGGATTGGCAAATGGTCTACGGCTTTTTGGCGATCACCACTTTGATCGTCGTTAACTACATCCATTCAGGAGCTGGGCGAGCAACCTTAGCGATTCGCGAAGATGAGATCGCCGCAGAATCAATGGGCGTCAATACGACGAAATATAAAGTCGTGGCCTTCACGTTAGGTGCGATCACAGCTAGCATTGCCGGTTCACTTTACGCGGGTTACTTGCAATCGATCGCACCTAAAGATTTTGCCTTTACGAAATCCGTCGACATTTTGATCATGGTGGTACTAGGCGGGATCGGTAGTGTGACGGGAAGTTTTATCGCGGCGATCTTATTAGGGATCTTAAATATGTATTTACAAGACTTTGGTGCGTTGCGGATGATCATCTATGCGTTAGCTTTGATCATCATCATGATCTTCAAACCAAGTGGCTTATTAGGAACCAAAGAATTTTCAGTGAAAAAAATCTGGCACAAATTTAGCAAAGGAGATGACCAAAATGCCTCTGTTGGAAATTAAAGCCTTAACGAAAAACTTCGGCGGCTTGGCGGCTGTCTCAAATGTCGATATGACGCTAGATCAAGATCAGTTAGTCGGATTGATCGGACCAAACGGCGCAGGGAAAACGACACTGTTTAACTTGATCACCGGTGTCTATGAACCTAGTGAAGGGGATGTGTTATTAGAAGCAGATGGCAAAGTGCAACGCTTGAATGGTGAGAAGCCGTATCACATCGCCGATCTTGGGTTGAGCCGAACTTTCCAAAATATTCGACTGTTCAAAGATCTCAGCGTGTTAGACAATGTGCTGATCGCGATGAACAGTAAAAATAAAGAAGGCTTTGTGGCGAGTGTCTTACGCTTGCCGAAATTTTATCAAAAAGAATCAGAGATGCGGGCAGAGGCGCGACGTTTGCTAGAAATTTTTGACCTGCAAGCTAAAGCCGAAAATTTAGCGCGTAATTTACCTTATGGGGAACAGCGGCGACTAGAGATTGTTCGAGCGCTGGCGACGAAACCTAAAATTTTATTTTTAGATGAGCCGGCAGCTGGGATGAATCCACAAGAAACTGCAGAGTTGACGGAATTGATCCGTAAGATCCAAAAAGAATTTCATATCACGATCTTATTGATCGAACACGATATGAGTTTAGTCATGGAAGTCTGTGAACGGATCTATGTGTTAGAGTACGGTCGGATCTTAGCTGAAGGGACTCCCGCTGAGATCAAATCTAATCCAGAAGTAATCAAAGCGTATCTAGGAGGTGACTTGTAATGTTAACGATCGAAAATCTATCCGTACATTACGGGATGATCCAAGCGGTACGCGATGTAAGTTTTAATGTTAACGAAGGCGAGATCGTGTCATTGATCGGAGCCAATGGTGCGGGGAAGACGACGATCTTGCGAACGATCTCCGGTTTGATCCATCCATCAGAAGGTAAGATCACGTTCGAAGGTCAACCGATCCAAAAAAAAGCGCCACGTAAAATCGTTGAAAACGGCTTGTCACAAGTTCCTGAAGGTCGACATGTATTTCCGGGGCTTTCAGTGCAAGAAAACCTTGAGATGGGCGCTTATTTACGTAAAGATAAAGATCTCTCAAAAGATTATGCGGCGATCTTTGAAAAATTCCCGATCTTAAAAGAACGCCGGAGCCAAGACGCGTCGACTTTATCTGGTGGGGAACAACAAATGCTTGCGATGGGGCGTGCCTTGATGTCAAAACCACGCTTGTTGTTACTAGATGAACCGTCAATGGGACTAGCACCGATCTTTATCAAAGAGATCTTCAACATCATCCAAGAAATCCAGCAACAAGGCACGACCGTCTTATTGATCGAACAAAATGCGAAAATGGCGTTGTCGATCGCTAACCGCGGGTATGTTTTGGAGACCGGCAAAGTTGTCTTAGAAGGTACCGGGGCAGAGCTTTTGGCTAGTGATGAAGTGAAGAAAGCGTATTTGGGAGGTTAAGTTATGAGTGTAAAAGAATTTATGTCCGAAAATCTGATCACGATCGAACCGGAAACAAAGATTTTCGACGCGGTGGATTTGATGAAAAAACATGATATCCATCGTTTGCCAGTTTTAAAGGGTGGCAAGTTAGTTGGGCTGATCACAGAAGGTACGATCCAAGCCGCGCTACCTTCAAAAGCCACTAGTTTGAGTGTGTACGAAGTCAATTATTTATTGAATAAAACGACGGTGGCTGACGTGATGATTCAAGATGTCAAAACGATCCCACCGACTGCCCAATTAGAAGACGCGATCTATTTGATGCGTAAAAATAAAATCGGGGTCTTGCCGATAGTCGCCGGCGACCAACTAGTCGGGATCATCACGAACAATGATATTTTCGATGCCTTTTTACAAATCTCCGGTTATCACGAAGGCGGTACCCGCATTCAAGTGAAGATCGCAAAAGATAAAACGGGTGTCTTAGCCGAACTTGCGGAACTGTTAGCCAAAAATGAATACAGCATTTTGACGGTGATCGTCGACCGAGCTCATGGTGAGACGATCATTGAGATTCAGATCCAATCGCAAGAGCCGGAAAAAATCCGCGCATTAGTCACAGGTGCGGGCTTTACTGTTGCCAGTGCGGAACTGACGAAACCATTTGAGTAATTAAAAAAGATCTTAGCCGCGTTTTGCGACTAAGATCTTTTTTAGTTTGTATTGGATCGGCTAGCTAATTTTGATCTGCAAAAAAACGTTGCGCAATCGTGACACTTTCAAGTGCATCGTGGGCATAAAAATCCGCACCGACAAATTCACGGTAATCTTCATTCAATACGGCACCGCCGACCATAAACGTGACGTTTAATTCAGCGGCTTTACAAGCGGCGATCGTTTTTTTCATGCTCTGGACAGTGGTCGTCATCAAAGCGCTCAAGCCGACTAATTTGATCTGCTGTTGTGTGATCGTGGCAACGACAGTTTCGATTGGCACGTCTTTTCCTAGATCCACTACATCAAAACCATAATTTTCCAGCAGCATCTTGACGATATTTTTGCCGATGTCATGAATGTCACCTTCCACCGTCGCTAGTAAAATTTTGTGACTCGTTGTTTTTGCGGCTGGCTGAGTCGCAAAATAATCTTTTAACACGTCTTGGGCTTGTTTGACGGCATTGGCTGATTGCATTAGCTGCGGTAAAAACAAACGGCCTTGATCAAATTCTTCGCCGACGAGATTTAAGGCGGGGATGAAAAATTGATCAACGATCTCTAGCGGTGTGTTTACTTCCAATAGCTCACGAGTCACCGGCGCAGTCTCATCTTTTCGCCCTTGGATGATCAACGTTTTTAAATCGGTTTCGTCAGACGGCGTCAGAACTTGTGCCGACGCTTTTTTTGTGATCGTGATTGCTTGGTTGTTGGCGATAAAGTTCGTTGCATCGTGATCTTGTCCATTGATCACGCGTAAGGCATGGATCGCATTTGACATGATCGGAGAAGCCGGGTTGATGATCGGTGCGTCTAAACCAGCGCCGACTGCTGCGGCTAAAAAGGTACTGTTTAACAACGCACGATTCGGTAACCCAAAGGAGACATTGCTGACGCCGGCTACGGTTAGTAAACCTAATCGTTTTTTGATCAGTTTCAACGTGTCTAAAGTAACTGCCACTTGGTCTTGCTGAGCCGAAGCCGTTAAGACGAGTGGATCGATCAAAACATCGGCTGGTGGAATTCCAAAGCTTTGTGCTGTTTGTAAAATTGTCGCTGCGACCTCACAACGTGTTTCAGCTGTTTCAGGAATGCCCGTCTCATCTAAAGCTAAGCCCAACACTAAAGCGCCGTATTTTTTGACGAGCGGGAAAATTTTTGCCATCGTCTCAGGTTTTCCGTTGACTGAATTGATCAAGGGCCGACCATTGTAGATCCTTGCGGCAGCTTCGATCGCTTCCGGGCTAGAGCTGTCGATCACAAGCGGTAATGAGGTGATGCTTTGCAATTCAGGAATGAGGTGCGTCAATAGTTGGGCTTCATTTAATTCTGGCAACCCGACATTGACATCTAATAGATCAGCACCGGCAGATTGTTGCGTGATCGCTTCATTTAACACATAAGCAAAATCATTTTGACGTAAGGCTGCTTGCAAACGTTTTTTACCGGTGGGATTGAGCCGTTCACCGATTACAGATAGTTGGTCGTTTAAAATGTGGGTCTGAGTACCGCTAGTGACCGCGGTGACTGTCTGAGGGTTAGTTTTTTTTATGGACGTAGTATCAAGTAAGTGGCGCAGTTCTTTGATAAATGCAGGAGTCGTCCCACAACAACCGCCGATGATGCGAACGCCTTTTTGCAACATTTTTGCGACATTGGCGGCGTATTCCGTTTCGGTGATGCGATAAACTGTCTGACCGTCTACGATTTCTGGTAAGCCAGCATTTGCTTGAACAATCACGGGAATTTGAGCGTAGTCGAGTAAAGTTTCGACATGCGGTAAGAGCTCTGCTGGACCGAGGGAACAATTCAAGCCGACTGCTGCGACGCCTAAACTTTGTAATGTCAAAACGGCGGTCAATGGATCAGTCCCTAAAAAAGTTCGACCATCTGCTTGGAACGTCATCGTGGCAAAAATCGGTAGTTGAGTATTTTCTTTTGCGGCTAAGATTGCGGCTTTTGTCTCCAATAAATCCGACATCGTTTCGATCAAAATCAAATCAGCACCGGCTTGTTCGGCAGCGATCATTTGGATTTTAAACAAGTCGTACGCTTCATCAAAGGTCAATGTGCCAAGCGGAGCTAATAGCTGACCGATCGGACCAATGTCACAAGCGACAAATTTTGGTTGAGCAGCGCGGGCAAGTTGGACGGCTTTTATGATGATTTCTTCGACGTCTTCTGGTTTGATTTTTTTTCCATTTGCTTGAAAAGTATTCGTCGTCACAACATCGCAACCTGCTGCAACGTATTCTGTGTGGATCTGTTGGACGATCTCAGGATGGGAAAGGTTGAAATATTCCGGTAACGCCCCAAGTGGCAGACCGTATTTTTGTAACATCGTTCCCATCGCTCCGTCAAATAATAATGGGTGGTTCTTTAAATGTTCAAGAATCGTCATCTTTTTCCTCCTACTCGATAAGGGCATGTGGTCAAATCGCAATCAACACAGTTCGGGCGTTGCCGACGAGGGCGCGCCATTTTTTCATCCGCAAATAAACCGGTGAAGGCCGTAATAGATTTGCGCGGGATCATCAATAAATTTTCGTTTAACGTGATGCCTAATTGTCTTTCCGCAGCGAGTGCGTGTAGCAATTGCGGTTGAACCGTCAAGGGCAAGTCACCATAACCAGGAGAAAAACGCCGGTTCAAGGTGAGGCCACCTGCTTGTTGTTCGATGTCACACTCCGCTAGATCCGCGATTTTTTCGATATATTCCGTACAACAAGCATCTAAGATCACCGCTCGGGTCAAGTCAGTTGCTTCGTAGCGTCTAATTTGGCGTTCGATGGCAATTCCTAAGGTGACACCCAAGAGGGCGATTTTTTGTGCGTGCTGTAAATGTTTATAAACGGAACGCCCTGGTAACACGACACCAGCTTGTGGCACGACGATCGTATCATTCGTGACTTCAAGTTCAAAAATTTGAAACGTGTACCGCGGTTGGCTGATTTGTTGCACCTCACAGCTTAGTTCTTCGATCAGCTGCCTCATCTCGGGGCGCAATGTTTGTTGGCGCTTATAGCCTAAATAGCGTAAGATCTCCGTTTGATTTAATTTCATCGTAACAACTCCATTGCGGCGCGCGCGATTTCAGGTCGATTCATCGTGTAGACATGAATGCCGTCCACGCCTTGTTTTTTCAAATCTTCCATTTGTGTCAACGCATATTCTAAGCCAGCTTGACGTAAAGATGGCGCGTCGTGTCCATAGCGGTGGATGAGCTTGATCAGTTCAGCGGGCAAGGACGAACCGCACATGAAAATCATTTTTGCGACTTGTTGCTGACTTAAAATCGGCATGATTCCAGCAGAAATCGGAATCGTGACGCCAGCTTGTTGGGCTTGTTCCATCAGTTGATAAAAGACGCGGTTATCAAAAAATAATTGCGAGATCAAAAATTCTGCGCCACTCGTTTGCTTGGCTAATAAATGCTGGCTATTTTCATGACAATCTAGTTGCGAGATGTGACCTTCTGGATAACAAGCAGCCCCCAAACATAAATCCGGTTGCGTTTGGTGCAAATAGCCAATCAAGTCTTTGGCATAATGAAAATCCGGTAAGTCCGCGTCAGTTAAGGGTAAGTCCCCTCGCAAAGCTAAAATATTTTCGATGTTGTGAGCTTTGATAGCTGCTACGATTTGATCGATCTCAGCTTGACTTTTTTTGACACAGGTCAGGTGATGGAGGGATTCGATCTGGTATTTTTCTTTTAATGTCGCGGCGATAGCTAAAGTTTGCTGGTCGGCAATACTTCCACCCGCGCCATATGTCACACTGATGAAATCCGGTTGATAGTCAGTCGTTTGTTCTAAGGTGGCATAAATTTTTTCAATGCTGTCCGTTTTTTTCGGGGGAAAGACTTCAAAGGAAATCACGCAATCTTTTTTTTGGTAAATCGATGATAACTTCATGAATACCTCCTTAAAGCTTTTTGTCGATTCTATCATAAACTAACAAGCTTTCAAGCTAAAGTTGTCTGAATTGACTGATTTTTTTGCTTTTACTAGGTCCTCTTTCAAAAATATGCTAAAATAAACGAGCGGAGGAGAAATCATGGCAAAAAAAAATAAAGATATTGAAGTTCAGATTAATGAAGTAAAAAAACAAGTAGCAGGTCAGACGGTGACAGTCAATCAACTTGTGATCGGTAAAAAAGTGATCGGGGAAGTCATCCCAACCACAAATCAATTCGAAGCGTGGTCAGATGGGGAAAAAATTTCGACGGTTAAAACCTTGGATGCTGGCGTTGAAGCCGTGATCCGAGCGTGGAATTTACACGACTAAAATTTTTTTACAAAAGTACTTGCAATTTATTTTGAAATTCTGTATTATAACTGATGTCGGGTTTTTAAATAATAAAAACTGCCAGACATCATCGTTTGGAGGAGTAGCGAAGTGGCTAAACGCGACGGACTGTAAATCCGTTCCTTCGGGTTCAGTGGTTCGAATCCACTCTCCTCCACCATTGGGGTATAGCCAAGCGGTAAGGCATCAGACTTTGACTCTGACATGCGTTGGTTCGAATCCAGCTACCCCAGTTTTTAAGTCAGACAGCGGTCTGGCTTTTTATTTTGCAATTAAAAAGTAACGTCGCAGCTCGGTTTTGTTTTTAGAGCGGTCGTGCTAGGATCGTAAAAGGCAATGGAGTGACTCGACCATAATTTTTACTGCGGCTTGCCTTATGACTTGCACTTTTTTTGATTTTTGGCTACCTTGGAGTAAAGGAGCTGAAGCTAGATGAAAAAAGTTGAACAAGTCAAGTCTGCGGTAACGGAAGCGGCTGAGCGGATTTATGATCTAGTCAAAGACAATCATTATGATGTCTCCGTCAATGTCATGAATAAAGATCGTAAAAAAGGGATGAC
Source organism: Enterococcus sp. CSURQ0835 (assembly GCF_902706605.1). GTDB lineage: Bacteria > Bacillota > Bacilli > Lactobacillales > Enterococcaceae > Enterococcus_A. The sequence continues at coordinate 79,870 of NZ_CACSLH010000007.1, forward strand.
AATCCAGCGCAACCGGCCAACGCGCCACACGATCAAATGGCGGGCCAAAAATCATTGATCACAGTGGAACTAGCCGAGGTGTGCTAGTTCTTTTTTATTTTGGCTCGAGAAATGAAAGTCTCATTTTTCCTTGATAGGATCTCCTAAAAAATAAAAAAAATTTTGTTAAACGTGGAAAACGTTTTCGGATTGTGTTATTTTAGAAGTAGCAATTTTTGTTCTAAAAAATAAAAAATGGAGGCGTATTATGAATTTAAAAGTGCCGTTAGTTGGTTTAGTCGCAGTGATGAGTCTCGGCTTAGCACCTCAAGTTTTAGCCGCTGAAGAGAGTCCCCAAGAAGTGACCGAAGCGACTGGAGGGACCGGGTTAGTTCATACTCATCAAGTACCGCTGGAAGAATTTTTATTCCAATCGCGCGCAGACAATCGTAGTGTGCAACAAAACTTTATCAATCAAGTGGCCCCGTCTGCCCAAAGTTTAGCTGGAGCAAATGATATGTATGCTTCAGTGATGATCGCCCAAGCAATCGTTGAAAGTGGCTGGGGCAAGAGTACGTTGTCAGCTGCACCAAACTATAATTTATTCGGGATCAAAGGAAGTTACAATGGTCAATCAGTTACGATGCCTACTCAAGAGTATATCAATGGTCAGTGGATCACAGTCAATGCAAAATTCCGGAAATATCCTTCTTATAAAGAATCGTTGCAAGACAATGTCAACATCATTCGCAATACTTCTTTTTCACCGGGTGTTTATTATTATGCCGGCGCGTGGAAAAGTAATACGAAATCTTATCGGGATGCGACGGCTTATTTGACGGGGCGATATGCGACCGCTCCGAATTATGCGACTGCGTTAAATAATATGATCGAAACGTATAATTTGACTCAATATGATAGCGGCGTGCAGACGGTTCCGATGCACCGCTTGTACAACAAAAATACCGGCGAACATTTTTACACCGGTAGCACAGCTGAAAAAAATGGTTTGATCAATATGGGTTGGACATTTGAAGGCACGGCTTGGCAAGCACCAACTTCTAGTTCAACGAAAGTCTACCGTTTGTATAATCCTTATACCGGAGATCATCACTATACGACAAGTAGTAAAGAACGCAACGGCTTGACTAGCATCGGTTGGAAATATGAAAGCGACTGCTGGTACTCTGGCGGAAATCGCGTCTTGTATCGTTTATACAATCCGAATGCGAAAACAGCTGGAGCTCACCATTACACGTTGAGCAGCAGCGAAAAAGATTCGCTAGTCCGCGCTGGTTGGCGGTACGAAGGGATCGGCTGGAACGGTTATTAAAAATCAGAAAAGCTGAACGAACGAGTTTGTGACGCTAGAATAAAATCAAAAAAATCCTATTTCACTCACGAGTTGAGCGAGCTAGGATTTTTTTTGTTTGGAAAGAATTTATTTTGGGTTGAAAAACTCAGTGGTCGATCTCGATTCCTAAGATCGTCAAGTGACCATTGCCTACTAGTTTGATGACGAGTTTGGCTAAATGATTGGCAGTCATCTCGGTGCCGGAAGTGATCCACCAATGAAGTGTGCCGACAAAGATCGAGGTCATGTATTCAATAATAAAATCCATCGGGACCTCGATCTCATTTTCAGTGATCTTCAAGCGATTGAAAATATGCGCATAACGTTCATCTAAAATATCAGCGATCTGTTTGCGCAACATTTCATTAGCAGAAGAATCCATGACAGTCAGAAAAAATTTACGATTTTGCTGGATGTTGTGATAAATATTTGTGAGGACCAACTCGATCTGTTTGACTTTCAAACGATTGCCTTGCACGATCTGTTCGGGGTCTAACACCGAGGCGAACGCATCAATCGCTTTGTGAAAAATAAAATCATATAAGTCTTGTTTATCTTTGAAGTGCGCGTAAAAAGTCGCTCGGTTGATCATGGCAGTGTCGGCGATCTCTTGGACGGTTACGTTATCATAGCCTTTTTGCTCAACTAAAGACACAAAAGCTTCTACGATCATTTTATGCGTTCGTTTTACTCGCAAATCCGTTTTTTTTTCCATTAACTTTTCCTTCCGATTCGCAACAAAAAGTTTTTGACTGTTGCTTATCTCACGTTTTGTTATGTTTTGCTTGTTGCAAAAAAAGAGTGAAGTTCCTAAAATATACGTGAGTAGTATAACAAACACTTTGTCAGATAATCAACACGTGTTGGAAAAAATAGAAGGTAGGGAAGAAAATGACTTTACGAGCGGGAATCGATGTTGGCTCTACGACCGTCAAATTAGTCGTTTTAGACGAACAAAACAAAAGTTTGTTCGCAAAATACGAGCGCCACTTTTCAGATGTGAAACAAGCCACAGAAAAAATTTTCCGAGAGGCCCAAGCGGTAATCGGCGATCAAACGATGACATTAAATATTACTGGCTCCGGCGGGATGGGGCTAGCCGATGTGTTAGGGATTCCTTTTGTGCAAGAGGTGATCGCGTGTACACGCACCGTTGAAGAGGTGATTCCCCAAACGGATGTCGTGATCGAATTGGGCGGTGAAGATGCAAAGATCACTTTTTTTGAAGGCGCGTTAGAACAACGCATGAACGGAAGTTGTGCTGGTGGGACCGGTGCGTTCATCGACCAAATGGCGGTCTTATTGAAAACCGATGCGAATGGGGTCAACGAATTAGCAAAAGGCTACCAGACGATTTATCCCATCGCTTCTCGGTGCGGTGTCTTTGCTAAAACGGATGTTCAACCGTTGATCAATGAAGGTGCTGCTAAAGAAGATATCGCAGCGAGTATTTTTCAAGCGGTGGTCAATCAAACGATCGCAGGTCTGGCGGCTGGTCGTAAAATCAAAGGGAACATCGCCTTTTTAGGTGGACCATTGTTTTTCATGTCGGAATTGCGGCAACGTTTTATTGAAACATTGGACATTGCGCCAGAAAATGTGATCTTCCCGGAAAATCCTCAACTGTTTGTGGCGATGGGGGCGGCATTTTATTCAGAAGGCGCCACAGAAAATAAATTAAGCGACATGTTAGAACGTTTGTTAACTGCTAAAGAAGGTCATTTGCAACCGACCGATACGTTGACACCTTTATTTAATAGTGAAGCCGAACTAGCGGATTTTAGAATGCGTCACAGTCAAGCACAAGTCAGTACTAAAGAATTGGCGCAACATGAAGGCGCGGCTTTTCTAGGGATTGACGCGGGATCGACGACAACGAAAGTCACGCTGATCGATTCAGACGGTAATTTGTTATTCTCATTTTATGGGAATAACCAAGGTCAACCGTTGGAGACGACGATGACCGTCTTAAAAGATTTGTACCACCAGTTGCCAGCAAATGTTTTTATCGCAAAAGCAGCTGTGACTGGTTACGGGGAACAATTGATCAAAAATGCGTTGAAAGTCGATATCGGAGAAGTTGAAACGATGGCGCACTACAAAGCGGCGGATCACTTTCAACCAGGAGTCGATTTTATTTTAGATATCGGCGGGCAAGATATGAAAGCCATGACGATTAAAGATGGCGCATTGTCTTCGATCCAGTTGAACGAAGCTTGTTCTTCTGGTTGCGGCTCGTTTATTGAAACGTTTGCGAAGTCATTGAATTATAAAGTAGAAGACTTTGCTCAAGCGGCACTCAAATCAAAAGCGCCAGTCGATCTAGGTTCGCGGTGTACGGTCTTCATGAACTCAAAGGTCAAACAAGTCCAAAAAGAAGGCGCCTCGGTGGGGGATATTTCGGCGGGACTGTCTTATTCGGTGATCAAAAATGCCATCTATAAAGTAATCAAAGTTCGTCGTCCAGAAGAACTAGGGGACAAGATCGTTTGTCAAGGCGGGACTTTTTATAATGAAGCCGTGTTGCGAGCCTTTGAACTAGTTACCGGCCGCGAAGTCGTTCGCCCTTCGATTGCTGGTTTGATGGGCGCGTTTGGAGCTGCGTTGATCGCGTTAGAAAATTATGAGATCGGCGAAGAGACGACGCTTTTATCATTGACGGAGTTAGATGAATTTACCGCCGATAAAGAATTCACCCATTGTGGTTTGTGCGAAAACAATTGTATGTTGACGGTCACCGTTTTTTCTGACGGACGTCAATTTATTACCGGAAATCGGTGTGAACGCGGTGCTCGGATCAAAGTCAAAAAAGAAGATCGCAAAGTCAATCTCGTCGATTATAAATATAAGCGCCTCTTTAAATATCGTCCGCTACGGAAAAAAGAAGTGACACGCGGTGAAATTGGTATCCCGCGGGTGCTGAACATGTATGAAAATTATCCGTTGTGGCATACGTTTTTCACTGAGCTAGGTTTTCGAGTAGTCTTGTCGCCGCGCTCCAATAAAGAATTATACGAGCAAGGGATGGAGACGATCCCGAGTGACACAGCTTGTTATCCCGCTAAAATCGCTCATGGTCATATCCAAGCTCTGATCGACAAAGGTGTGCCGCGGATCTTTTATCCCGGTGTGGTCTTTGAACGAGAAGAAACCAAAAATGCGGATAATCATTTTAACTGTCCCATCGTTCAAAGTTATCCCGATGTGATCCGTAATAATGTGGATGACATTCGTGATGGCAAGGTCGATTATCGTAATCCTTATTTGAATTTAGCTAATGAAGCCTCAGTAGCCGAAGTCTTGGCGCGTACTTTTGCTGACCTGGGGATCTCAAAAACGGAAGTTGAGACTGCGCTCCATCATGCATACACGGAGTTGGAAAATTTCAAACATGATATCCAACAAAAAGGGGAAGAGACCCTTGCGATGCTGCAGCAAAAAGGGGAGCGAGGAATCGTTTTGTCTGGACGGCCGTATCATTTAGATCCTGAGATCAATCATGGGATCGCTGAAGTCATCACACAAGAAGGTTTCCACGTGTTAACGGAAGATTCGGTCTCGCATTTAGGAGATGTCGGACACTTACGCGTCGTCAATCAGTGGGTCTACCATTCTCGGTTGTATGCGGCCGCGCGCGTTGTCGCCAAAAGCAAACAGCTGGAACTCGTTCAATTGAATTCATTTGGTTGTGGATTAGATGCGGTGACAACGGATCAAGTAGAAGAGATCATGGATCAATACGGAAAAATCTACACCGTTTTAAAAATTGATGAAGGTTCCAACTTAGGCGCGATCCGGATTCGGTTGCGTTCGCTAAAAGCAGCCGTCAAAGAGCGGGATAAATCTCATTACGAACCGACACTTAAATTTGAAGAACCAGAAAAAATCGTCTTCACGAAAGAGATGAAAAAAAATCACACGCTGCTCTTGCCGATGTTGAGCCCGATCCATCAAAGTGGATTGTTCGATGTCGCGTTAGAAGCTTCAGGTTATAATGTTGTGTGTCTGCCCGCGATGGATCGCGAAGCAGTGAATGTCGGCTTGAAATATGTGAACAATGATGCCTGCTATCCAGCGATCATTTCGATCGGTCAATTAGTCGAAGCATTGGAAAGCGGCAAATATGATTTAGATAATGTCAGTGTTATGATGAGTCAAACGGGCGGTGGTTGTCGAGCGACCAATTATATCCCGCTCTTGCGTAAAGCGTTAAACGATGCCGGCTTTTCGCAAGTACCGGTAGTCTCCGTCTCGTTAGGCAACAAAGGCGTAGAATCTAACCCGGGCTTCAAGTTCACTTTGCCGATGTTGAAACGAATCATCGTCGCAGTCTTGTATGGGGATCTGTTCGAACGAGTCGTGTATCGGACGCGGCCGTATGAAATCACTAAAGGTACGATCGATGCGTTACATGAAAAGTGGCTGCAAAAAGTCGAAGGGAATGTTCGGAGCGGCTCATTGACTCAGTTCAACCGTAATATGAAAAAAATCATCAACGAATTTGATACAGTACCGCTTCAAGCGATCACCAAGCCTAAAGTCGGGGTCGTCGGTGAGATCTTAGTGAAATATTCTCCAACGGCTAACAACGATATCGTTCGATTGTTAGAAGCAGAAGGGGCCGAGGCAGTAGTACCAGATCTGATCGGCTTTATGAATTATTCACTGTATAACCAAATTTGGAAATACGATAATTTGGGAATGCCAAAGAAAAATAAAACGCTCGCTGAACTAGCGATCAAGTTGATTGAAGTCGTGGAAAAACCGATGGACAAAGCATTGCGAGCTTCAAAACGTTTTACTGGTGTCCACTCGATCTATCAGTTGGCAGAAGATGCCAGCAAAGTTTTATCGATTGGGAATCACACAGGGGAAGGTTGGTTTTTGACTGGCGAAATGATCGATCTATTGAAAAGTGGCGTCAACAATATCGTCTGCATGCAGCCGTTTGGTTGTCTGCCGAATCATGTCGTCGGTAAAGGGGTGATCAAAGAGTTGCGGCACCAATTTCCAAAAGCCAATATCGCGGCGATCGATTATGATCCCGGAGTTTCGATCGTAAACCAGCTGAACCGGATTCGTTTGATGATGGCGACGGCCAACAAAATGGTCACAGAAGAAACGGTTCAAGCAGATCAAACGAGATAGACGAAGAAACGATTTATTTTATTAAAATAAGGACTAGGAAGCTTTCTATCAGAAAGTCTCCTAGTCCTTTTGACGTGTGTCTGTTGATTTTTTGTGCGAGCAGCGGTTAAAAAAGGAGTTCGCGTAACCTTTCTAGTTGTGCGCGAGGTATATACCAGTTATAATAAATGCAAGAAATCAAGAGAAGAGGAAAAAAGATGGCCAATCAAGTGCCGGTCTATATTCAGATCCATGACCAATTAAAAAAAGAAATCGAAAAAGGAATCTGGAAAGTCGGTGATCGACTGCCTTCAGAGCGCGAGTTGTCGGTTAAATTTGGTGTCAGTCGGATGACATTGCGCCAAGCGATCCAAACGTTGGCAGATGAAGGGATCTTAGAGCGAAAAGTCGGTTCCGGGACATATGTCGCTAGCGAGAAAGTACAAGAAAAAATGAGCGGCACAACAAGCTTCACCGATATTATGGAAGCCCAAAATCGAGTGCCTTCTAGTAAGACGATTTCATTTTTTCATTCGCCTGCTAGTTCTAGTGAAAGTGAAAACCTTAAACTAGCGGCCGGTGAACAAGTGTTGCGGATGGAACGGATTCGTTACGCCGATGGAATTCCGATCTGTTTTGAAGTGGCTAGTATTCCAGAAAAAATCGTTGCCGGCTTCAGCAAAGAAGAAATCACCGAATCGTTTTATCATACATTGAAACAAAAAGGAATGACCCTTGGACAAGCGAACCAAACAGTGTCGGCGATCTTAGCTTCTGAACAGATCGCGGAGTATTTAGATATCAAACGGGGCGATCCGATTTTACGGTTGCGCCAAATCTCTTGCCTGGAAGATGGCCAGCCTTTTGAATATGTTCGCACGCAATATGTCGGCAGTCGGTTTGAATTTTATTTAGAAAAATAGCAACGAAAAAAGCCCCTTATTCAGGAGCTTCGATCACATGTTCAACGTAACGCGTGTCGCCTTTTTTAAACGTGACTTGGCCGTTTAACAGATCCGTGACCTGGGCTTTAAAGGTCTCGCTTTGGTTTTTATCGATCATACAAATAGCTGTGACTTGATCGGTGTACTGCGTGTCTTGTAGCGCGATCTGACTTGTTTCAATGAACTGCTCTAATTTGCCCCATAGCGGATAGGCTAGAGTGACGGCGATGGCTTGTTGTAAGCGGCCCTCGACGATCCCAGTCTTTTTGACACCGTCCGCTACCGCTCCTGCGTAAGCCCGAATCAAACCGCCAGCGCCTAATTTGATGCCGCCAAAGTAGCGGGTGACGACTGCACAAACGTTGATCAGTTCATTTTTCTTCAAGACTTCTAACATCGGGACACCAGCAGTTCCACTGGGCTCGCCATCGTCACTCGTTCGTTGGATTTCTTGGCGTTCTCCCAGCGTAAAAGCGCTGCAGTTGTGAGTGGCTTTCCAGTGTTCTTTTTTGATCGCTTGGATAAAAGCTTTCGCCTCATCTTCTGTTTCGACGCGTTTTAAATGGCAGATGAAGCGGGACTTTTTGATCTCCGTTTCATGTAGGCTATCTGCTTTGATCGTTCGGTAGGTTGGTAACATATTCTCACCTCCTGTTCAGTATAGAAGAAATCAGCCCCAAGTTTCAACTGCTAGCTGCTAGCTAACTCAAATAAAGCAATCACGATCCAGTGATGAGGTATTAAGAAAGGGGAAGACATGGTGAGACGACAGAAAAAATATGATGGGATCACGCATTATTTAAAAACCAACGGCGGCTCGCAAGTCACGCTGACGTTCACGCAATACGATGAATTATTGTTTCCTCACAGTGGCTTACCTCAGACGGCTCGCAAAGATCCTGACTGGTGGGCAAATGATTATCGACATCCTGAAAAAGGTGCGTATGGTTGGTTGAATGCCGGATATGAAGTCGTCCAAGTCAATTTGGAAAAAGAATATGTCGTCTTCAATCAATTGGTCAAATCCAGTTTGTTCAAAGTCTGATGCAAGTCAGGCTTTTTTTCGTACCTTTACTAGAGGTGAAAAAAATGAGCTATGAAGGGCAGCAGTTATTACAAAGTGAATGGGAACATTTTTATCCCCAAGTGGATTTAACAGGAGCTACTAAGATTCCAGCGATGACTGTTGAAAAAACGACCGTCGTGTGTAATCGGTGTTTGAGTCGGTTCAACCAAACGGAAGTCCAAGTGCCGGCCGGCTTTTTTTATTGTCCAGCCTGTTTGTTTTTAGCACGGGTGACAAGTCAGGCTTTTTTTATCGTTTTGACTCAGTTGAAAAACTTCCGCCACCGCCGTTTCAGTGGTCGGGACGTTTGACCTTTCCTCAACAAGCGGTCGCAGAGGCTTTAGTAAATGAGTCGCAAGCGACTTTAGTCTGGGCGGTGACTGGAGCGGGGAAAACTGAGATGCTTTATCCTTTACTCGTCGCACGCTTAGCTCACGGAGAGAAAATTTTACTTACCGCACCGCGGATCGATGTTTGCAATGAATTGTATCTGCGGCTGATAAATGTTTTTCCTGAAAAGGTGATCAGTTTATATCATGGTAAAAAACGCATCGAAGGGACCGGTCAACTCGTAATCGCGACTGTCCCTCAGACATTGCGCTTCAAAGAACATTTCGCGTTGGTGATTGTTGATGAAGTCGATGCATTTCCTTATGTCAATGATCCGCTCTTACAACGCGCCGTCAAACAAGCGAAAACTAAAACGGGGCGGCTTGTGTATCTCAGTGCAACGCCAGACAAAAAAATGTTGCAAGAGCTCGTCGTCTTACGTTTGCCAGCTCGTTTTCATCGGCGGAAATTACCCGTGCCACAAATCGTACAGCCACTCTTTTTAAAACGCCAGTTGCAACGGGGACGCTTGCCCAAAAAAGTTATCCAGCTTGTTCAGGAATGTTTGACTGAAAATGATGTTTTATTGTTCTGTCCCAGTATTGAATTGCTCCAAGCGCTAGGAAAACAGCTGACACTTTATTTTCCAGAAACGAAAGCTACGACCGTCCACGCTCGTGATGAAGAGCGGATCGAAAAAATCGAAGGCTTACGAGCGCAGAAATTTAATTTGTTGCTGACGACTACAATCTTAGAGCGAGGTGTGACTTTTGAACGGGTGAGCGTAATCGTCTTAGATTGTTCTCACCCCAACTATTCGAAAGCTAGTCTCGTTCAGATCGCAGGTCGAGCGGATCGAAAAAGTTTTCAGCATGCGAAAGTTTATTTTGTGACGGCTGAAATGACTCGCGAAATCAAAAACGCGATCCGTGAGATCAAGGATAATAATCAACTAGCTAGAAAGCGAGGCTTGTTAGATGAGATGTAGTTTGTGTCACCAAGAGCTCAGTATCAACCTTTCAGTGATCGAATTGTTTTTTCCGCCGATCAAATGTTGCCGCACTTGTCGGCAGAAATTTACGCGGATCAAACGGACGCAAGCGTGTCTCGGTTGCGGTCGTGCCCAAGCCCAAACGAAATTGTGTTCCGATTGTCAAAACTGGAAAACACTGTATCCACAATTACTAGCGAACCGAGCGCTTTATTTATACGATGCTGCGTTAAAAGATTGGATGCAGCAATATAAATTTTACGGCGACTATCAGTTACGCTTTACCTTTGCTGCGGAATTGAAACAAGCGCTCGCAGATTATCAGGGGTATCTCATCTGCCCGATTTCGCTAGCAGACGAACGTTTTGCTACGCGAGGCTTTAATCAAGTCACGGAAATGTTAAGGGCAGCCCGTGTTTCTTATAGCGAATTATTGGAACGAAAAACAATTGCTCAACCGCAATCAAAAAAGAACCGTCACGAGCGGCTGTTGTTGCCGCAGCCATTTTCGTTAGCTGTACCATCGGAAAAAATTAAAAATAAAAAAGTTTTATTAGTCGATGATGTCTATACGACCGGACGAACGTTATTTCACGCAGCAGAAATATTTTGGGAAAATGATGCAGAAGTGGTACAAAGCTTGACCTTAGCGCGTTGATGGAAGATTTTTTCGTATTTTGGTGATAGCGATTTACTTTGCAAAATGATTAGAGTTAGCTATAATAGAATTAAGAAGAAGAGAGAAGAGTGGTCCTTCCTCTTATCTTCAGTTGGTAGACGAAAGGGGCAATTTGTATGTTTAGATATAATGTTCGAGGAGAAAATATCGAAGTCACTGATGCGATCCGCGATTATGTCGAGAAAAAAGTGGGGAAATTGGAACGTTATTTTACCGACGTACCTGAAGCGACTGCACACGTTAATTTAAAAGTGTATACTGAAAAAACAGCGAAAGTCGAAGTGACGATTCCACTTCCTTACTTAGTGTTACGGGCAGAAGAGACTTCACCAGATTTGTATGCAAGTATTGATTTGGTCGTTGACAAATTAGAGCGTCAAATCCGTAAATTCAAAACTAAAATCCACCGTAAATCTCGTGAAACCGGGTTAGATAAGATCAGCCCTAACACGTACATTGAAGATGAAGGTGCCGAAGAAGAAGCACCAGAAATGGATATTGTTCGGACAAAACGCCTTTCATTGAAACCAATGGATAGTGAAGAAGCGGTCTTACAAATGAACATGTTGGGCCATAATTTCTTCATCTTTGAAGATGCTGAAACCAATGGTACAAGTATTGTTTACCGTCGTAAAGATGGCAAATACGGTTTGATCGAAACAGATTAATAAAGGTAAGGGCGGACTGAAGTGTTTAGTTTAGTCACCGTGTTTATCTACTAGGAAGTCGGACATTTCAGATGTTCGGCTTTTTTTAACTTATTTTCTTGAGAGCTGACTGAGTTCATTTAGTTTATCTTATAAATTCAGTTGAAGGTTAAAGGTAAGGTGCGGTTCGTTTTTTATTGAGCGAGAAACTTATGTCAGTTAAAAGGATTTTTTTTCGAGTAGTAGATTTTTTTTGTGTTAGAAATCGAATAATTGTCTTTACTTTAAGTAAAAATAATTCTTTTATCTGTAGCAGGCGTTTCTTTTCAAGCTGACAAATGATAGAATAAACTGGTGGGTTTGTATACCAAGAGTACTTGTTGAAGGAGAAATATTATCGCATGGCTAACTTTCTACGGAAGATAATTGAAAATGATAAAAAAGAATTAAAACGATTAAGTAAGATCGCGGATAAAGTTGAGTCACACGCTGACGAGATGGCCGCATTAAGTGATGAGGCATTACGTGCCAAAACAGATGAGTTTCGTGGACGTTATCAAAAAGGTGAGACCTTAGACGCTTTGTTACCAGAAGCTTTCGCAGTTGTTCGGGAAGCGGCTAAACGAGTGTTAGGACTTTACCCTTACCACGTTCAGTTAATGGGTGGGATCGTCTTACATGATGGGAACATTCCAGAGATGAAGACTGGTGAAGGGAAGACGTTGACTGCGACGATGCCAGTTTATTTGAACGCGTTGAGCGGTGAAGGGGTCCACGTAGTTACGGTCAATGAATACCTTTCGACTCGTGACTCCACTGAGATGGGCGAATTGTACAATTTCTTAGGAATGACGGTTGGGTTGAACATCAATTCAAAATCACCAGATGAAAAACGAGAAGCGTACAACTGTGACATCACCTATAGTACGAACAATGAATTAGGGTTTGATTATTTGCGGGACAACATGGTCGTTTATCGCAATCAAATGGTGCAACGGCCGTTGAATTATGCGATCGTCGATGAGGTCGATTCGATCTTGATCGATGAAGCGCGGACACCGCTGATCATTTCAGGTGCAGCAGAAAGTTCGACTGCACTTTATAATCGGACGGATAATTTTGTCAAACGTCTAAAAGAAGAGGACGACTATAAGATCGATATCCAATCTAAGACGATCGGCTTAACTGAACAAGGGATCGAAAAAGCTGAAGAAAACTTTGGTTTAGATAATTTATATGATATTGAAAACACGGCCCTGACCCATCATATGGACCAAGCGTTACGGGCGAATTACATCATGTTGCGTGATATCGATTACGTTGTTCAAGAAGGAAAAGTCTTGATCGTTGACCAATTTACGGGTCGGATCATGGATGGTCGTCGTTATTCAGATGGGTTGCATCAAGCGATCGAAGCCAAAGAAGGCGTTGAGATCGAAGACGAAACGAAAACGATGGCGACTATCACGTTCCAGAACTATTTCCGGATGTACAAAAAACTTTCTGGGATGACCGGGACAGCGAAGACGGAAGAAGAAGAATTCCGCGAGATTTATAACATCGAAGTTATCCAGATCCCAACGAATAAACCAATCATTCGGGAAGACCATCCCGATTTGTTATACCCAACTTTGGAAAGCAAATTCCATGCAGTTGTTGCAGATATTAAAGCGCGCCATGAAAAAGGTCAACCGATCTTAGTCGGGACAGTTGCCGTTGAAACGTCTGAATTATTGTCGAATCTATTAGATAAAGAAAAGATTCCGCATGAAGTGTTGAATGCGAAAAATCACTTTAAAGAAGCAGAGATCATCATGAATGCTGGGCAAAAAGGCGCCGTTACGATCGCGACCAATATGGCCGGTCGGGGGACGGATATCAAGCTTGGTTTAGACGTTCGTGAATTAGGCGGACTAGCCGTGATCGGGACTGAGCGTCACGAATCACGCCGAATCGACAATCAGTTGCGGGGCCGTTCAGGTCGACAAGGTGATCCTGGGGTTTCTCAATTTTATCTTTCATTAGAAGATGACTTAATGAAACGTTTCGGTTCTGAAAAGATCAAAGCGTTCTTAGATCGAATGAAAGTCGAAGATGAAGATGCCGTGATCCAAAGTCGGATGTTGACCAAACAAGTTGAATCCGCGCAAAAACGGGTCGAAGGAAATAACTACGACACTCGGAAAAACGTCTTGCAGTATGATGACGTGATGCGCGAGCAGCGAGAAGTTATTTACAAACAGCGTCAAGACGTGATCATGGAAGAAAAAGATCTGTCACCACAGTTGATGAATATGGTGAAACGCACGATCTCACGGGTCGTCGATGGCCATACCCAATTAGAAAAAGCGGATTGGAATTTAGACGGGATCGTCGATTTTGCGGGGACGACTTTAGTCAATGAAAATTCCATCAGCAAAAAAGATCTGGAAGATAAAACGCCTGAAGAAATGAAAGATTATCTTTACAATCGCGCAAAAGAAGTCTTTGATCAAAAAGCGGAGCAGCTTCACAGTCCAGATCAATTATTGGAATTTGAAAAAGTCGTGATCTTACGCGTTGTTGATACGAAATGGACCGATCACATCGATGCGATGGATCAGTTACGTCAATCAGTTGGGTTGCGAGCTTATGGACAAAACAATCCGTTAGTGGAATACCAAACTGAAGGTTATAAGATGTTTGAGGATATGGTCGGTTCGATCGAATATGAAGTGACTCGTCTCTTCATGAAAGCTGAGATCCGCCAAAATGTTCAACGAGAACAAGTTGGCACGCAACAAGAAGAACATCCGGTCGAAGAAGATCAACCGGCGTCACCACAAACGATGACGACGGAACAAGCGATCGAATACAACAAGCATGTCAAACGCCCGGAAGATAAGATCTTAACGGCTGAGATGGTCAAAGGTGTTGGCCGAAATGATCCTTGCCCATGCGGCAGCGGTAAGAAGTTTAAAAACTGCCACGGCAAAAATTTATAGACTAAAAAAGCTGTGACGCAATTTGGTCACAGCTTTTTTAGCTAATGAAAGATAATCTTGAAAAGTGCCCGCTAGTTTTAGCAGCGTCATTTTTCAGAAATTCAAGAAATGAGGGAATGAGCTTGGAAAATGCTGAGATTCGCAATTTATTAGATGAGATGCAAGCGCAAGTCGCTAGTTTTAGGAGGTCTCTTTGACTTAGATCAGTTGGAAGAAGAGATCGCTGAAGCGGAACATCAAATGTCAGAACCAAATTTTTGGGATGATTCAGAAAAAGCGCAAGCCTTGATCAATCAAACGAATCAAGCCAAAGCAACTTATGATTCATTCAACGCCATCGCAAATGAAGTCGATGAATTGAATGTGATGATGGAGATGCAACAAGAAGAATTTGATCCGGAATTACAAACGGAATTAGAAAAGCGGCTGTTGGCGTTGAAAGATCGAGTCGCAAGTTATGAATTAGCACTTTTGTTAGATGGACCGTATGACCAAAACAATGCGATCTTAGAGATCCATCCGGGAGCGGGCGGGACCGAGTCTCAAGATTGGGGTTCGATGTTGTTGCGAATGTATACGCGCTGGGGTGAGCAACATGGTTTTTCCGTTGAGACACTTGATTACCAAGCCGGTGACGAAGCGGGGATCAAAAGTGTGACGCTTTTGATCAAAGGCCACAACGCATTTGGTTATTTACGTTCAGAAAAAGGTGTCCATCGGTTAGTCCGGATCTCGCCATTTGATTCTGCCAATCGTCGCCACACTTCATTTTGTTCAGTCGATGTGATGCCAGAACTCGATGAGACGATTGAAGTAGACATCAACCCGGACGATTTAAAAGTCGATGTCTATCGGGCTAGCGGGGCAGGCGGCCAGCACATCAATAAAACGTCTTCAGCGGTCCGGATCACGCACTTGCCGACTGGGATCGTCGTAGCCAGTCAAGCGCAACGTTCGCAATTTCAAAACCGCGAGACTGCGATGAGTATGTTAAAAGCGAAACTCTATCAGCGAGAATTAGAGAAAAAAGAACAAGAAGCGGCTAGCTTGCGAGGCGAACAAATGGATATCAGCTGGGGGTCCCAAATTCGTTCTTATGTGTTCCATCCGTATTCAATGGTAAAAGATCACCGAACGAATTATGAGACCGGAAATGTCCAAGCAGTGATGGATGGTGACCTTGACCCATTTATCGATGCGTATTTGAAGTGGCACTTAAGTCAGCAGACAGAACATTGACATTTGAAATCAAATTGTAAAATCTAGCAAGACAGCTGAAATATTGCCATGCTATAATAACAAAGTCAAAAAAGGAGTTGAATAAAAAAACATGATAGAGATGCAGAATGTGGTGAAAAAATATTCGAACGGTACCACGGCTGTCCGCGATCTTTCTGTCACCATCGCTGCAGGGGAATTTGTGTATGTCGTCGGACCATCGGGAAGTGGCAAGTCGACGTTTGTCAAATTGATGTACCGGGAAGAAAAAGCCACGGCAGGAAAAAAACTTGAAGTGGCCAAGCATGATTTGTTAAAAATAAAAAATCGTGATGTTCCGTATTTACGTCGGGATGTCGGCGTGGTCTTCCAAGATTTTAAATTATTGCCGAAAAAGACTGTTTATGAAAATGTCGCGTATGCGATGGAAGTCATTGGGAAAAAGCCGCGGGAGATCCAAAAGCGGGTAATGGAAGTGTTAGATCTTGTGGGATTGAAGCACAAAGTCCGCGTCTTTCCTGATCAATTATCCGGTGGTGAAGAACAGCGGGTCTCGATTGCTCGCGCGATCGTCAACACGCCTAAAGTATTGATCGCTGATGAACCGACAGGAAATCTCGATCCGGATACTTCAATGGAGATCATGAAATTATTAGACCGAATCAACGGTCAAGGAACGACCGTGGTGATGGCGACCCACAACAAAACGATCGTGGATTCAATTCGTCATCGGGTGCTTGAAATCGATAACGGGCTGATCGTTCGAGATGAAGCGGAAGGAGAGTATGAGCTCGATGATTAGAATTTTCTTCCGACATCTATTAGATAGTTTCAAAAGTATGAAACGTAACGGTTGGATGACGCTGGCGTCCATCAGTGCAGTTACGATCACGTTGACTTTGGTGGGGATCTTTTTAGCTGTAATCATGAATGCTACAAAATTTGCTCAAGACGTGGAGAACAATGTCGATGTCAGCGTTTTTGTCGATATCGGGACCAATCAAGCGGACCGAGCAAAATTAGAGACGGAGCTGCAACAGTTACCGCACGTCAAAAAAGTTCGCTACTCTAGTAAGCAAGCACAATTGAAAAAATTGCAAGCAGCGATGGGGGATGCATGGGAGTTATTTGAAGGCGACAACAATCCCCTCTATGATGTGTATATCGTCAGTGCCAAAGATCCTAGTGAGATCAAAAGTGTCTCTAAAAGCGCGAGTCAGCTGAACAATGTTTTTCGCGCGGATTATGGTGGCAAGTCTAGTGATCGAATCTTTAAAGTGGCCAATGTCGTCAAAACTTGGGGCTTAGGCGCTGCCGCACTGTTAGTTTTTGTGGCGATCTTTTTGATCTCCAATACGATTCGGATCACGATTTTTTCGCGCCAACAAGAAATCCAGATCATGCGGTTAGTCGGAGCTAAAAATGGTTATATCCGCTGGCCGTTTTTCTTAGAAGGTGGTTGGATCGGCTTGATCGGTTCGATCATTCCGATTTTGATCTTGACGTATGGTTATGGCAAGATTTTCCAACTAGCCACACCGTATTTAGTTCAATCAAACTTAGCGATGTTAAAACCGAATGATCTGATTTGGAAATTGGACTTGATGATGGCTGTAGGTGGTTATTTGATCGGAGCATTAGGATCGATCATTTCGATGCGGCGCTTCTTGAAAATTTAAAAATAGCAAGATAAGCAAATGGAAATAAGCGTGAACGATTTCGTTGTCGATCCAATAACGAATCGTTTGCGTTTTTTTAGTTGTTTGTGGCGCACGTTTTTTTCTATTTACTTTCTTTTTGGTCTCCGTTATTCTTTGAATGAAGGGGTTGGAAGTATGGCGTTTATTCAAGAGCATTTAGGGACTTTGATCGTGATTATCAATACGATCTTGTCACTGGTGATCGTCTTTCGCGAACGAAAAGACACGGTCCACACGTGGGCTTGGCTATTAGTGTTGACTTTTTTGCCGATCGTAGGCTTTGTGATGTACATTTTTTTGGGCAAAGGGATCACGAAAGAACGGATTTTTGATTTAAAGATGCAAAGCAAATTAGGGTTGAACATTGAGATCGAAGAACAACAACGAGCACTGCAGCGCGGACTTTATCCGCGGCCGCAGACCGGACAAGTCGAGCCGAAACAATTGATCTATATGCTGACGGTTTTTGAAAGTTCGTTGTACACGAGTAATAACGCGCTGACCTTATTTACGGATGGGGGTAAAAAATTTGCTGCTTTGTTAGCGGATATCGCAAACGCTCAAGATCATATCCATTTAGAATATTATATTTATCGCAGTGATGCACTCGGCAAAAAAGTACGGGCGGCATTGGTGGCTGCGGCTAAACGTGGCGTCAAAGTCCGCGTTTTGTTAGATGCGTGGGGCTCAACACAAGTCAACCGCCGCTTTTTTGAACCGCTGATCGCACAAGGCGGTTCGGTGGAATTTTTCTTTCCGCTGTTCGTTCCATATTTGAATCCGCGGATGAATTATCGGAATCACCGCAAGATCGTCGTGATCGATGGTGTGATCGGTTACACGGGCGGTTTTAATGTCGGTGACGAATATTTAGGCGGTGTTGATAAATTTGGTTATTGGCGCGATAATCATTTGCGGATCGAAGGCGATGCAGTCTATTCGTTGCAAAATCGTTTTTTGATGGATTGGAACTCGCAACATAAAAATGAAGTGACTTACCAGCAACGTTATTTTCCAGCTAATGAAAATCCTGGTAAGCGCGCTGTGCAGATCGTGTGTAGCGGACCAGATGATAGTCATGAGCAGATCAAATTGACGTATTTGAAAATGATCAATTTAGCGAAAAAAGAGATCTTGATCCAAACACCGTACTATATTCCCGATGTGTCGATCCACGAAGCCTTGAAGTCTGCTTTACTTTCGGGCGTCAAAGTTCGCTTGCAAATTCCCAATAAACCAGATCACCTGTTAGTCTACTGGGCGACGTATTCTTTTTCAGCTGAACTATTGGAATATGGCGGCATCATTGAAACGTATGAAGCGGGTTTTATCCATGCGAAGACGATGGTGATCGATGGCGGGATCGCGTCTGTCGGTTCGGCTAATATCGACATGCGCTCTTTTCAATTGGATTTTGAAGTCAATACGATCATTTATGACCGTGAGTTTGCGGAACAAATCCGGGCGGCTTTTTTGGAAGATTCGAAACAATCACAGTTGTTGACGCCGGAACTTTATCGCCAGCGAGGCTGGGTGATCAAGTTCAAAGAAGGAATTGCCCGTTTGATTTCACCGCTGTTATAAAAATTTTTACTTTTTTCACTGAGGACTTAATGTTAAAATAAGTTAGCTTTCTGACAAGCACTGAATAAAAGATACTGTGGTACTAGGTTGCCACTAACTGAATCAGATTAAAATGAAACGAGGAAAACGTGCATGAAAAAATGGTTGCTGCCACTTTTAGGTCTAATTTTGTTATTATCTGGCTGTTCAAAGTGGATCGATCGCGGCGAGTCGGTGACGGCCGTGGGATCGTCTGCTTTACAGCCGTTAGTTGAAACGGTCGCAGAAGAATACCAAGGCAAACACCCTGGCAAATTTATCAATGTCCAAGGCGGTGGGAGCGGGACCGGTTTAAGCCAAGTCCAATCAGGGGCTGTTGATATCGGGAACTCTGATTTGTTCGCGGAAGAAAAAAGTGGGATCAAGGCAGAGAAATTAGTCGACCACAAAGTCGCGGTCGTTGGGATTACACCAATCGTCAATAAAAAAGTCGGCGTCAAAGATATCTCACTAGAAAATTTGCGTAAGATCTTTTTAGGCGAGATCAAAAACTGGAAAGAGTTAGGCGGACGCGACCAAGCAATCGTTGTATTGAACCGCGCTGCAGCAAGCGGAACGCGCGCGACTTTTGAAAAATGGGTGATGGATGGCAAAGACGCAATCCGAGCACAAGAACAAGATTCTTCTGGCATGGTGCGTCAAATCGTCACCGATACACCGGGTGCGATCTCTTACACAGCCTTTTCATACGTGACCAAAGACGTGCAGACATTAAAAATCGATGGCGTAGCACCGACTGATGAAAATGTTGCCACTAACACGTGGAAAATTTGGGCGTATGAACATATGTATACTAAAGGCCGACCAAATGAATTAACGAAAGAATTTTTGGATTATATGTTAACGACGGAAGTCCAAGAAAAAATCGTGACTAAACTTGGGTACATCCCCGTTTCTGCGATGAAAGTCGAGCGTGACTGGGAAGGGAATTTAATTAAATAGAATTTTTCCTGTGATCAGTCACAGATTCGGCCGACACATGAACTGATGGAGCAAGGAAAAATTTTCATGAAGAGCGGGCGACCGTTCTTTTTTTATTGAATTTTTAGGGAAACGCCGCACACGCTAACTGGTGGAACGAACCGTAAACGTTCTATTTACACAATCTTTACAAAAGTCATTGAATCGTTACGGGAGGTTAAAATTAAATTGATGTTCAGGCGGTAAAATGAGTCTGGTAGATTAGGAAAACGAGGGGGAGCAAGACCTTGATGAAAACGGAAGATGTAAAGAAAGCTTTAACTACGAAATCAAAACGTGCCCGGATCGAACAACGAGGCAAATTTATCAGTTTCATTTGTATTGCATTGATCGTGTTTGTGGTCGCGGCTATTTTTTATTTTGTCGCCAGCAAAGGATTAGCGACTTTTTTTGTGGATAAAATCAATGTGATGGACTTTTTATTCGGAACGGTTTGGAATCCAAGTGCCACCGGTCCAGATGGCAAACCATTAGTCGGCGCGCTGCCGATGATCTTAGGTTCATTTATCGTCACTTTTTTGTCAGCGATCGTTGCAACACCGTTTGCCATCGGGGCAGCTGTCTTTATGACGGAGATCTCTCCTAATCGCGGACAACGTTTCTTACAGCCGGTGATCGAATTATTAGTTGGGATTCCATCAGTCGTTTACGGGTTTATCGGACTATCAGTGATCGTGCCGATGATCCGCTCGATTTTTGGCGGAACTGGTTTTGGGATCTTAGCGGGAACGTTCGTCTTGTTCGTCATGATTTTACCGACTGTGACGACGATGACTGTCGATGCGTTGAAATCCGTGCCGCGGCATTATCGCGAAGCTTCATTGGCACTAGGTGGGACGCGTTGGCAAACGATTTATAAAGTCGTTTTACGAGCAGCTGTTCCGGGAATTTTGACTGCGGTCGTCTTTGGGATGGCACGCGCGTTCGGGGAAGCGTTGGCGATCCAAATGGTGATCGGGAATGCGGCGCTAATGCCGACGAGTTTAACGACGCCATCCTCGACTTTGACTTCGATCTTAACGATGGGGATCGGGAACACGATCATGGGGACGGTCGAAAATAATGTCTTATGGTCACTGGCCTTGATCTTACTTTTGATGTCTCTAGTCTTTAACATCGTGATCCGTTATATCGGGAAAAAAGGAGAGATGAAATAATGAAAAATGCAAAAAAAGCCGACAAGATCGCAACAGGCGTCTTATACGGCGTTTCAGGTTTGATCGTGTGTATCTTGGCTTTCTTGCTCTTATACATTTTGATTCGCGGCCTGCCGCATGTCTCATGGGAATTTTTGACGCAACCGTCTAAAGCGTATCAAAAAGGCGGCGGGATCGGTATCCAATTATTCAACTCACTGTATCTTTTATTGATTACGATGCTGATCAGTTTTCCCATCTCACTTGGTGCAGGAATTTATTTATCAGAATACGCGACAGACAATTGGGTGA
This sequence comes from Enterococcus sp. CSURQ0835, assembly GCF_902706605.1. Lineage (GTDB taxonomy): Bacteria > Bacillota > Bacilli > Lactobacillales > Enterococcaceae > Enterococcus_A. The sequence continues at coordinate 100,941 of NZ_CACSLH010000007.1, forward strand.
CGGGGATCATTCGGACTTCGATCGAGATCTTGAGTTCATTGCCATCAGTAGTCGTCGGGTTGTTTGGTTTCTTAGTTTTTGTGATTCAATTTGGTTATGGTTTTTCGATCTTATCTGGGGCGCTGGCGTTGACATTATTCAACTTGCCGCTTTTGACACGAAATATCGAAGAGTCATTGCGGGCGATCCATTACACGCAACGAGAAGCAGGTCTTGCTTTAGGTTTATCACGTTGGGAAACGGTGACAAAAATCGTCGTGCCCGATGCGTCACCGGGAATTTTGACCGGGATCATTTTAAGTTCGGGTCGGATCTTTGGGGAAGCCGCAGCTTTGATCTATACGGCGGGGCAAAGTGCGCCAGCGTTAGATTTTTCTAATTGGAATCCGTTGAGTGTCTCAAGTCCGATCAGTATTTTTCGCCAAGCTGAAACGTTAGCGGTCCACATTTGGAAGATCAATACAGAAGGCACGATGCCAGATGGTGTCAGTGTCTCAGCTGGTGCCTCTGCGGTCTTGATCTTAGCGGTGTTGTTGTTTAACTTCGGCGCGCGGGCGATCGGCAAACGGCTCCACAAAAAATTGACTTCAGCCTAAGGAGAGTAGCATGAAAGAATACGATGTAGCAGACCAACATATCATCACGATGCCAGGTGAGATCGCTCTCCACACCGAAGACTTGCACGTCTTTTACGGTGATAATGAAGCGATCAAAGGTGTCGATCTGGAATTTGAAAAAAATAAAATCACCGCCTTGATCGGGCCTTCCGGTTGCGGGAAGTCAACGTACTTACGCTCATTGAACCGGATGAATGATGGCATCTCAAGCGCGCGTGTGACCGGTAAGATCATGTACAAAGGCGTGGACATCAATGCTAAAAATATTGACGTTTATGAGATGCGCAAACGAATCGGCATGGTCTTTCAACGGCCGAATCCGTTCAGTAAATCAATTCGGGAAAATATCACTTTTGCGTTAAAGCAACACGGTGAACACGATAAAAAAGTTTTAGACGAAATCGTTGAAACGAGTTTGAAACAAGCTGCACTGTGGGATCAAGTTAAAGATAATCTAGATAAAAGTGCCTTAGCTTTATCTGGTGGTCAGCAACAGCGTTTATGTATCGCGCGGGCAATCGCCATGAAGCCTGATATTTTATTATTAGATGAGCCAGCCAGCGCGCTTGACCCGATCTCAACGGGGACTGTGGAAGAAACGCTTGTGCAATTAAAAGAAGATTACACGATCGTCATCGTGACCCACAACATGCAACAAGCGGCTCGGATCTCGGATTACACCGCCTTTTTCTATTTAGGTTATGCTATCGAGTACGATGAAACGCGGAAGATCTTTACGCGTCCGAAGATCCAATCCACCGAAGATTACGTTTCGGGCCACTTTGGTTAAGAGATGGAGGAAAAACATGGCCGATAAAATCATCACCTCAAAAGATTTACATTTATATTATGGAAAAAAAGAAGCGTTGAAAGGGATCAACTTAGAATTTGAAAAAGGGGAGATTACCGCGATGATCGGTCCTTCCGGTTGTGGGAAATCGACTTTTTTACGCTGTTTGAATCGCATGAATGATCTGATTCCGGATGTCACGATCACCGGTAGCGTCATGTATAAAGATCGTGATATTTATAGTCCGCGCACGGATACGGTGGAATTGCGCAAAGAAATCGGGATGGTCTTTCAGCAACCGAATCCATTTCCGTTTTCGATTTACGAAAATATCATTTATGGGTTAAAATTGAAAGGTGAGAAAGATAAAGCGAAATTAGATCAAGTCGTCGAAGAAAGTTTGAAAGCTGCTTCCGTCTGGAATGATGTCAAAGATAAATTGCATCAAAGTGCGTTGTCATTATCTGGTGGTCAGCAACAACGAGTCTGCATCGCGCGGGTGTTAGCGGTCAATCCTGAGATCATTTTAATGGATGAACCGACCAGTGCATTAGATCCGGTGTCGACAGGGAAGATCGAAAACATGTTGTTGGAGTTAAAAGAGGATTATACGATCATCATCGTGACCCATAACATGTCACAAGCTTCGCGGATCTCTGATAAGACAGCTTTCTTTTTACAAGGGGAATTGATTGAATTTGATAACACGAAAAAAATCTTTTTAGACCCAGCAAGACAAGAAACTGAAGATTATATCTCAGGAAAATTTGGTTAGGAGGTTCCGCATGTTACGGACACAATTTGAAGAAGAGTTGTTAAATCTACACAATCAATTTTATGAAATGGGCATGATGGTCTCCAGCGCGGTCCACAAATCCGTCCGCTCATACATTGACCACGATAAAGTATTAGCTCAAGAAGTGATCGATCACGATGTCGAGATCAATGATATGGAAGTCAAGCTTGAAAAGAAAAGCTTTGAGATGATCGCGCTGCAACAACCGGTCACGACCGATCTGCGGACGATCATCACGATCATGAAAGCCAGCTCGGATTTGGAACGGATGGGGGATCACGCGGTTTCTGTCGCAAAATCCACGATTCGCCTAAAAGGTCTGCCCCGGATCTCAGAAGTTGAAAAAGTGATCTCTGATATGTCAGATTACGTGAAAAAAATGGTGGATAACGTGCTGGTGGCCTACGTTAAAACCGATGAAAAAGATGCGCGCATGATCGCGTTGATGGATGAAGAAGTCAACGATTATTTCCAACAGATTTACGATATGACGACAAATACGATGGAACACGAGCCTGATACGATCATCAGCGGGACTGATTACTTGCACGTTGCTAGTTATTTGGAACGCATTGGCGATTATGTGACGAATATCTGTGAATGGATCGTCTATCTAGCTACCGGTAAGATCACCGAATTAAACAGCAATCGTAATGAAAAATTTTAAGCGTAGCTGGATGTGAAACGAGCCGCTAATACTAAATTCAAAAAGCCGATTGGAATGCTAAACGCAGCTTTCCAATCGGTTTTTTTGCCTGGAGGAGGTAAGCCGGCGAGAAATTTCTTTCCTCTAAGACAGCGCGGACAGCGCGAATTTGCTTGTAATCACAGTCCGTCATTCGTCCTAAAAAAGATACTCCTTTAGTCCTATGACAAAATCATAAAAACATTGCATAATAGTAAATGTAAACAGGAACGATACTCATTGCTAAGGAGGCAATTTCTATGAATGAACGACAACGAATTTTAGAATTAGTGAAAAAAGGTATCCTATCGACCGAAGAAGGTTTGGATCTGTTAGAAAGTATGGCTCAAGCAAAAGATGAAGCCCAATTGAAAAAAGCCGCGGACAAAGTGGATTCATATCATAAAGAACAAGACAAAGCTGCTCATTTAGTTGATGAATGGGAAAATAAAGCAGCTGATGATGAAACAAAGTCTGATCAGCCAACTAAAGAAGATGAGCTAGCCGATTTGGAAAATTATTTTGCGGATTTAGCTTCTGAAGCGAATAAAATCTCCGTTCACATTGACGCGACGAATTTAGCGAAAAAAGAATTGGAAGCTAGTCTAGCGGAAAAAAAGGAAAACTTGATGGAATTGGATACGAAGGAAGAATTGGGAACTTTATCCGAAGAAGACGAAGCGATCCGTTCCAGTGTTGAAGCTGAGATCAAAAGTTTAGAACAACAGATCTTAGAACAAGCTGAAGAAGTGGCAGAACAAGAAGCAAAATTAGCGCAGATCAAACAAGATCAAAAACAAAAACCCGGGCAACGAAATTATTTCGATTTGCCAGATGATTTGAAAGATCAAGCGACTGAAACATTTACTCAAGTCGGAGAAAAGTTGGGCGAAGCAGGTCTGCAACTAGGCCGACTAGCGAAAAAAACTTTCAAGAGTGTGTCTGAAACCGTTGAAAACAATGTGGACTGGAAAGATATCAATTTGAAAGTCCCCGGTGTTGCGACGACGAAATTTGAACATCAATTCGTCTACACCGATGTTGCACCAACCTTGATCGATGTGAAGCTAGCTAACGGAAAAGTCACGTTTAATCTTTGGGATGAAGACAAGATCCAAGTCGATGCCAAGGTCAAATTGTATGGCAAGATGAATGAAGAAACACCATTTGATTCTTTAATGGCACGCAGCCAGATTGAAGTCAATGATGATCATATCTCATTCCAATTGCCAAACAAACGGGTCAACGCTGATTTAACTTTCAACTTACCACGGCGGACGTATGATCACGTGGCGGTCAAATTATTGAATGGCCACTTGGATGTCAATAATTTAGAAGCGAAAGATGTCTACGCGAAAACGACTAACGGCAATATTTGGTTGAAACAAATCAACGCGACGATGGTGGAGATCGAAGGCGTCAACGGCAATATCGCTATCGATAATGGCAAGATTTTAGATTCGATTATTGAAACGGTGAATGGTACAATTACGTTGAAAGCCGACATTGAAAATTATGGGATCTCGCTGATCAACGGAGATATCAAGATCACTGCTGGCCACGCGGATGTGAAAAAGATCAAAGCAAGCTCAGTCAACGGAAACGTCAAAGTCGCACTACCGACTGAGATCGGGTTAGAAGCGATCGCCAAAACAAACTTTGGTAGCATCAACCAACGCATGAATGATTATGAAGTTGTTCGCGAAAAAACGGACAAGACAAATCGTTTATTACAATTCAGACGGACAGCTGATGAGATGATCCAAGTCGATGTCTCCACGACTAGCGGCAGTATTTTCTTGAAAGATTTTGACAAATAATGAATAATAGAAAGGGAAGATCTAGAATGGGAAAAAAATTAACGAAGTCAAGTACGAACGTGGTTTTGACCGGGACTTTGGCGGGGATCGCTGAATATTTCGGGATCGACCCAACGATCGTTCGCGTGATCTATGTCTTCTTGAGTTTCTTCTTTATCGGGGCGCCAGTTTTGTTATATATTTTACTTGCGATCGTAATTCCGCGGGGACCACGGAACGCCGACCGTTACGGACACAACAATCCGTATTACGGCCGTAACAATAATTGGAACGAACCAAAAAGAGAACGCAAAAAAGCAGATAAAATCGATGATGATGACTGGAGCGATTTCTAATGACTTACTTACAGCGCTTAATAGCTAACACACTGATCTTTATTTCAATGTCGGTGCTCTTGCCTACGCATGTGATCGTGGCAAGTCTTTGGATGGCTGTGGTGGCAAGTTTTGTCTTATCCATTTTGAATATGTTAGTCAAACCGGTGTTGACACTTTTGTCACTGCCGCTAAACTTATTGACGTTTGGATTATTCAGCTTTGTCATCAGCGCTGGAATGTTGCAGCTGACCTCATGGATCGTCGGCAGTCAGAATTTTGGCTTTTCTAGTTTTTCGGTTTCCATCATGGTGGCAATCGTGATGGCGATCGTCAACATGATCGTTTCAGAGCATAATATCGATAAATATACGGACGGCTGATAGTCGTTCGTATTTTTTTTTTGTATGATTTGAAAACCACCTGCTATGCGGGTGGTTCCAAAAAGCTTTTAGCGTGGTATCAAAAAAGCCTCCCAAAATGATAAGATAATGCTGGTTGACCGACCGCATCACTATCAGATTA
>NZ_CACSLH010000008.1 GCF_902706605.1 Enterococcus sp. CSURQ0835
CCTAATCTGATAGTGATGCGGTCGGTCAACCAGCATTATCTTATCATTTTGGGAGGCTTTTTTGATACCACGCTAAAAGCTTTTTGGAACCACCCGCATAGCAGGTGGTTTTCAAATCATACAAAAAGAAAAAAACAGCTTTTGCATCAGCTGTTTTCTTCTTTGATTCGAACGGCGAAATCGCCGCCAGTCCGAGTTAAGTTAGGATTGTAATAAGGATCGTTTTCGATATAGGCTTGCCATTTGTTTTCCATGTAGGCTGTTTCTTTTTTGAAACGTTCCAATTTTTCCGGCGTATTTTCATAACCGCGTGATTGTGATTCAAAGTGATAAAGTTCAACCCCATGCAACCAGACGTTGTTCCGACCGGTCTCATATTCCCGCAAACATAAGTCTACATCGTTAAAGGCTACCGTCAATTCCTCATTGAAGCCGCCCAGTTCGTTGAAATCTTTTGCGCGCATCATCATACAAGCTGCGGTAACAGCTAAATAATCCACATTGATCTCTAATTTCCCAAAGTAGCCAAAATCACCTTGTGGGAAAGTATGATGCCCGTGACCTGCTGCGCCGCCTAACCCTAAGATCACTCCAGCATGTTGGATTGTATGGTTTGGGTAATAAAGCTTCGCCCCAACACAGCCGATTCGATCAAACTGAGCAAAAGAAACCATTTTGCTCATCCATTCCGGTGTGATGACCTCGGTATCATTGTTTAAGAACAATAAATATTTTCCTTTGGCTTTTTGGGCCGCTAAATTATTGATCCGCGAATAATTGAATGGGATGTTGATCTCTTCAACCACAAAGCGTTCGCCTAATTTTTCTTGATACGTGTGGTATAAAGTTTGCAGCTCTTTTTGATCGGAACCATTGTCAGCCATAATGATCTCGTAATTAGGGTACGTTGTTTTTTCAATGATCGAATCGACACAACGTTTCACATCATCGTAGCCATTTTTCGTCGGAATGATGACACTGACTAAATCTTCGGCTAAGATTTCATATTGCACATCATACAAACCATTGCCGGCCGCGTGAGTAGCAGTTCCTTTGATGTTTCGGCGAGCAAGTGCATCTTGGACCGCTTTTAACCCGGCATCAAACGCATAGCCTTTCGTCGATTGATCAGCCGCAGTCGAGCTTGGTAAGATCCGCCAATAATATAAAATTTGCGGGATATGAGCGATTCGCTTCGCATTCGTCTTTTCCGTAAAACGCAAGACAAGATCATAATCTTGCGAACCTTCATACCCAACGCGGAAGCCACCGATTTCATTCATAATGCTCCGACGATAAACGCCCAAGTGTGAAATATAATTCGTGCCTAATAAAAGATCCGGTGAAAAGTCTGGTTTAAATGCTGGATCAAACCGGTGCCCTTCCATGTCGATCTTATCTTCATCACTGTAGATCAAATCCAATTCAGGATTTTGATTCAAGCACTTCACCACTTCGTATAACGCGATCGGTGCTAACTCATCATCATTATCTAAAAGTGCTACAAATTCACCGGTTGCAATCGCAAGTGCTGAATTGGTCGCTTTTGAGATATGACCATTTTCCGGGCGAAAAACGACTTTAATCCGCGGGTCCGCTTGCTGGAATTTTTCCAGCAGCGGTTTGACCTTAGGATCTGTGGAATGATCATCTGCGATACAAAGCTCCCAGTTTTCATAAAATTGGTGTTGGACTGACTCGATACATTTGCTCAACCATTTTTCATCCACATTATAGCTAGGCATCAAAATCGAAATCAGCGGCTGGTAAGTAAAGCTCGCGATTTCTTTTTGGATCGCAGCTTCATCCCAATTTTCATTTTGAGCGATCCACTGCTGATAGCGTTCAGCGCTTTGTTTCGTTTGCTCGATCTTCACTCGCCGCAATGTATTTTTCAACCCGTTGTGCTTCAAGTAACGGAATCCTTTGCGGGTCTTTGTCAGCGCTCGTTGAAAAGCAGAAGGTGCCGCCGGTGTTTCTGGCACGACACCAATCGCTTTTTTGGGCTCGATCAGTTCCACATGTTCTTGATTGTCACTGCGAAAAGTCAATGTGATCGGTTGCTCAGGATCTTTGACTTCCAAGGTTAAAGTAAAGCCGCTCGCTAAAGCTGCACTCGTCTTGTGCAATTCGGCTACGTCTGAGCGCGGATAGCGATCTAACGTATAATCACTGATATTTTTCGGATCAACGATCAATTCCGGTGCGGTTTTCGTTTTTGAATCCAACGCCCAGCCTTTGATGGTGGTGATTTTTTTACCAGCTTCAAAACCACTGGAATCGATACAGACGATCAGCTCATCGGTTGGCATCTTTTGTTACCTCCATAGTTTAAATTGATTGAAATTCGTGTACGGATCATGCAGTTGTTCCGGTGAATATTTAGCATTTAATAAGGCAAATTGTCCATCCGGTAAACTAAAGCGTTCCGTTTGCTGGCTCGTAAAGCTGAAGTACGGATCGAACACGACTTTTTTATTTAATTCTTGTACGACCCGCAAACTGAGATCGACCCCTTTTAATTGCGGTGGCAAGTTCAAGTCAAATCCGTTTAGCTTTTCAAAATCAGCCTTTGTGATCCCTAAACAATCCTCAGTCGCACTAAAAATCTCCCGCGGTAGAGTCGGACGGAAATACGTCCCGATCGTTTTATCTGAAACCCCTTGCTGTTCGTAATATAACGTCTGCTGGTCAGGTCGAATGATGACACCGCAATTTAAAATCGCTGCATGTTCTGTCAAAATTTTCCCGCTGACTAAGCCGACAGTTGGCAAATGACCAAAGTTTAACGCCGCTTTGAGCCACGCTTTTTTCACTGGTACTAAATCAGGGGCTAAGAAAATAAGATATTCGCCCTTTGCAGCTTTTGCTTGTTCGTTGACATCCCCTGAAACAAAACGCACGTGAGCATCCGTGATCTTGCCTTCAAAAGTCGGTGGTAAGATGACTTCATAATTTTCCCAATCGATCAACGTCACTAATTTTTCGATCACGTTTTGGTCAGTTGGTTCACTCGTAAATAAAATCGAAACATTTTGTGTTTGATCGTAATCAAGTTCGATTTTATAAGCACCATAATTTTCCGTCATGCTGACAGAGCCCGCCAAACCACGGCGTTCAAGTGCTGATTGTAACGCATTTTTCCCAGCTACATACGCATATTCTTTGCTTTGTGGGTCCATCGCAACTGACGTTTCAATCGTTCGCCAATGATACAACATGCGTGGGATATGATAGATTTTTTTAGCCGCTTCAGTCGCTCGCAACACGAAATCATAATCTTGGCTACCGTTGAATTCACTGCGCAAGCCGCCAATTTGATCCAGCAAGTTCCGTTTAACGACCACGAAATGCGTAATATAGTTATGTCCTAATAAAAGGGTCTCATTCCAATTCGGTTTGAAGAATGGATCGAATCGTTTCGCACTCATGGAAAGTTTGTCTTCGTCCGTATAGAAAAATTCACGTTCGGAATCTTCATTGATGGCTTTGACCATTTCTAAAAGCGCCGTCTCGGCTAACACATCATCATTATCCATAAAGCCGATGTAGTCTCCCGTAGCTAGTTCGATCGCCGAATTCGTTGCTTCTGAGATATGTCCGTTTTTCGGCCGGAAAACGACTTTGATCCGCGGATCACTATCGGCTAATTCATTCAACAATGGTTTGATGTGAGGTTTTGGTGACGCATCGTCTGCTAAACATAATTCCCAATTGTCGTACAGCTGATGAGTCAAGGAAGCAACACAGGCTCGCAGCCATTTTTCTTCCACGTTATAAACAGGAACGACTAGTGAGATTTTCGGCCGCTCTGCTAACGTTTGGGTCTCTTCGATCAATTGATTTTTCCAATCGACCTCGGTGACTTTGATCCATTCATCATAAGCTGATTCGAATTGTTTTTGTCGTTGGTAGTTTTGATACGCGCCCCGAATCCCTTGTCGACGAACAGCACCTAATGCAAAACGAGTCTTGCGATACAACGATAATTTTGGCGGTTTCGGTAATTCCGCGATAAATGGATAGACGACATCTTCTTTTTTCGGTACGGCTAATAGTTTTAAATCATGAATGATCTGCATATTATCGACAGTAAGTAAGAAACCATATTTTTCACCATCCGGTAAGTCATGAGTCTCATTGACATCGAGTCGGAACAAGTGGGCTACTTTAAAATCATTAGCTGAATCAGCTAGCAAATAATCGAGCGGCTCGTGTTTGTCGCGAGTAAAACCCCAGCCTCGAACGATGACTTGGTTTTCTTCTTCATTGTTTTCGATCGATTCAATTACTAATTTGATCTTGTCTTCATACTCTTCCGCTTTTTTATACGGCACTTCTGCCAAGTTATAGTGGTAAGCATCATAAAAATCGAGCTTTAATCGTTGCAGCCGATTTTTGGATCGTTCGTCTTCCAAATCTTGGATGATCAACGATTCAGTTGGGAAAAATTCTTCTTCGTTCAAAATCTCAACCGTAACGGTGATGTATTTCCCAGCCACATGAGCGCCGTCAAAGATCACAAACGGTTCTTCCACGATATGATTGAAAACATACAGATCTTCGCTGAACCAGTCGGCATTCGTCTTTTTGACCGGCACGAGCTTATTATCGGCTACGACTGAAAAGCGCGCTGTCGAAGGCAATTTTCCGATCACGACACGAAGCTCATCGATTTCTTGCGGAACTTTATGGGTCGTCACTTTATTTTCGCCAGTGTGATTGTTAAAAATGTAAGGAACGACTTCATATTTACCAGCTTTGACATAAGCCAGTTGCATTTGTTTATTGTAATTGGAATTGATTGGCGTCGCACGTTCTGGTTGTTCCACCGCCTGTTTCGTCAAAGCAAAGAAATATTGATAGACCTCACCATACGGACGATTTTTAAATTCAAACCGCGTAACTTCTGGCAGATCTTCATAGCTTGTCTCGATCTCGTTTTGCCCCACTTGCGAATACGTATAATCTTCTTTTACGATATGCAAGTCAAGGCGCGCAAACAACGCTTCAAAACCAGACTCGGTATAAAAACTATTATGCGTCCGATCCAGCAACCCATATTCGTTCCAATTTAATTTATTATTGAACAGATCGATCAAGACAGAGTTGTGGGCGACATTGGGAAATGTGATCAAGATCTCGCCTTGCTCGGTTAAAAATTTTCGCGCTTGGCGTAATGCTTCTTCTGAATCAGTCAAATGCTCCAAGACATCGGCAAAAACGATATAGTCAAATGTTTTTCCTTTGAAATGATCGCACCATGTATAGTCTTCAATATTGCCTAAAAAACCATCTTGCGCAAAGCCCATCACGTGTTCGTACAACACGGGATCAAATTCGACGATCGCCACTTCACAATCTAATTCTGAGATCAAATAGTTCGTCATACGACCATTGCCGGGCCCAAACTCTAGGACCCGGCTGCCTTTTTTGATTTGGCTGATGATTTTTCCGACACTCGTATGTTCATCCAGTGATAAATCAAAGTCATATTTCATGATTAAATTTTATCCTTCCAAGTGTGATCTAGCACGACGATCCCTTCACCGACATATTTCCCGGTAATGAACATCGTCACGTAACGCGTTTTATAGACGAGTGGTACGGTAGCATTTTCTTCAAAGACTGCGATATCGAAATAATACTCGCCACCTAAAAGCGCCATCTTTTCATACTCGATGTAAAAAACATTTTTCCCTTTTTGCCACGGGATCGTTGTCTCATCTAGTAACGTGTTCAACCCGCAAACATAATTGTTATCAACGGTCCGGATCGCCACCCCTAAAACTGGTTTTTTGATAGAATCATCTTTGACTGTGTATGTCACTCGAACGATGACTTTACTATCTTGTTCCACCGCTTCTTCGACTGGATTCAAATCGCCATTCAACAATTCCGCTGAGTTGACTTCCACGATATCGTGAGCCGAAAATTCATCTTTAGCCGATGTTTCCCGATCGACTGTCTTCAATGATTTTTTCTTCAAGAAGTTTTCGTAGTCTTCTGTGATCTCCATCGTTTTGCCTTCTGCTTCTACCACACCATTTTTCAACCAGTAGACCCGGTCACAAAAACGACGTACGGCATTGACATCATGGGAAACGAACAAGATCGTTTTGCCGGCATTCCGCAGCTCGGTAAATTTTTCCATACATTTCAATTGGAATTCCAAATCCCCAACCGCTAACGCTTCATCGACGATCAAAATATCGGGATCGACATTGATGGCAACCGCAAACGCTAACCGAACGAACATCCCGCTGGAATACGTTTTAACTGGTTGATACAAATGATCGCCAATATCGGCAAAGTTGATGATGTCATCGACTTTTTCTTCCATTTCTTCACGAGAGTAACCTAAGACCATCCCGTTTAGAAAAATATTTTCATAGCCGCTGTATTCTGGATTGAACCCTGAACCTAATTCCAGCAAAGCCGCGATATTTCCTTTAATGTGGATCTCACCACTTGATGGCGTTAACACACCGGTGATGATTTTTAAAATTGTTGACTTACCAGAACCATTTTCACCGATAAAGCCGATCATCTCGCCTTCTTTGACGGAGACATTCACATCATTCAGCGCATAAAAAACATCGTGATAATTTTTCCGCCGAATACTCATCGCTTCTTTCAAACGATCAGAAGGTTTTTTGTACATATCATATTTTTTCGTTAAATGTTTGATTTCGATTACTGTTTCAGTCATACTGTTCTCCTTTTATAACACATCAGAAAAATGTGGTTTCAAACGTTTGAACATCCAAGCACCAATTAAAAGTAAAATGATCGTCACGAGCCAAAAATATACCGACAGTAGCGGTTTTTGCCAAAACCATTGCTCTCCAAAGAAGGCATCACGATAGCCTTGGACCACATAAAACATCGGATTGAATTTCAAAATAAATTGGATAGTCGGATGGTTTCCGAAGACGGTGATACTCCACAAGACTGGCGTGCCCCACATCAAAGCTTGCATGATCACGACGATAAACTGGTTGATGTCTGGGAAAAATGGTTGGATCGATGACGTGATCCACGTTATGCCAGTCAAAAACATCATCATCGCAAATAAATAATAAACGATCTGCAATGTTTGAAATGAAGGATAAATATGGTTAAAAGCTGCCACGACAAAAGTTATCGCAATAAAGAACACGTGCATGAACAGCGAGGAAACTAATTTCAACGTTGGCAAGATCCGAATGTTGAAGACGACTTTTTTGACTAAATAGCTGTACTCACGGAACACATTGGTCGCTGCGCCTAATACTTCAGAAAAATACATCCACGGTACGAGCCCAGTCAGTAAGAAGACGATGAAAGGATGTCCATCGGTCATCGCTGCTTTGAAACCAACACTGAAGACAAACCAGTACGTCACGACCATTACCAGTGGATTGGCAAACGCCCAAAAGATCCCCAAAGCGGAACCCGCATAACGTGCTTTAAAATCATTGATTGAAAATTGTTTTAATAAGACTCTGTTTTGAATAATATCCTTGAAAAAACCAAATACCTCTTTAAACATTTTTATTCCTTTCGTTTACTCTTTTTTTTATGAAAATTTTCGCTAAGTCTAACATTGCTATTTTACTTAATCCATAGTTTAAAAGCAAGGTAGGCAAAAAAATAAGTCTAGCTATCTGACGATCTAAACTTATTTTTAAACTATTTTTGATGTCGGTAACTGCGCGTCGTGCGCGTATTTTTCACGATAGGTAAAGTTTTTTCGAAATTTTGAAGTGCTAACCCCAACAAACTGATCGTCAGCGGAAACCAAAAGACTGCCACTAACGTTTCTTCCATCATGGACTGCAATAAGATCGCGATAAAACCGATCAAAAAACTCAAACGCAACTGCACGCGCTCTTTTTGCAAGACGATTTGCCAAACCATGTACAAAATAAAACTTAAGACTAAGATCACACCGATCAAACCAAAGTGTCCCCACAAGGCTACGTAACTACTGTGGTAACTCAACGCCTCCCCGTTGCGATAAAAAACAAACGGCTTCATCCCCAGCCAGATCTGCCCACGGCTTTTAACTAATTGATTAAAAAAATCACGCCAGATCTCTTCTCGGCCCGTAAATAAATTGATCGATTCAGCTTTGGCAGCTACATAGGAAATCGGTAAGATCAATAGTAAAAACAAACTGATCCCACCGCCATAGATGAAACGCCCTTTGCCTTTTAAAAATTGATTGATCAGCTGCAAGCCACAAAAAACTACTAGCGCATATAAAGCAGCTTTTGATTGCACGACCCATGTTCCTGCTAACCCGACAACAGCTAAAGGAAGTGTCAAAAAGAAACTGCGCTTCAAGCTAGACTGGAATAAGCAAATCGCCAAAAGTGTCTCACACATCACTAATTCACCAATAGTATTAGTGTTGACCCAGATCGCTTTCAATTCATTTCCCAGCGCCCAGATCGAACGACCATTTGGCGGTTGGGGGATCTCCGTCAAGATTCGATAAAAGGTGACCAGTAACAAGAAGGCGCTGAGGATCGCTAAAGCTAACCGAACACGCTTGCTAAACGGAACTAATTTAAAATCCAACACTAAAATAATGAAAGTCGCTGGGATCGCATTTAAGAAAAAGTCAGCTTGACGAAGATCAGCAAAAAAACTAAAAACGATCACCGACAAGACCGCGATCACAAGCCAGATCACATCTCCGATTTCTAACCGGCCCACATTCAGTCCTAAAACAGCGACTGCCCCTAATGTGAGCCAGCGGGGTAATTGCAAATAAAATTGTAATTTAGCATTGGTATCTACTCCTTGTAACCATAAATAAAAACAAGCGAGGAGCATCGCGCTCAATGCGACGACACTGATCAGATCCAACCATTGACGATGCTTTTCCATAGGCGCTCCTTTTTAAACTAATTTTTAGTACTTGCTATTGCGGACCGACCGCATTCAGCGACTCAGCTGACTCACTGGACGACTTCACTTGATAGATCGACCAACCGTCACTTTCTGGTCCATAGACCCGAATAAATTGTAAGGCGTTCAACGAATTGTAATTTTCTAACATCCGTTGACTAACTACGTAATTGACACCTAATTTTTCAACTAAGCGGAAATTTAAATCCATCGTAAACGAATCAGCATACGTTAAATCGTAACTCGTCGGCTTGGGAGTAACAAAAGCCGTCATGTGAGCATAACGATTGTAGACTTTTTCATGATGTCCTGCGGGATCTGCTTGCTGCCACAATTTCGCATCCGGATAAAAGCGCACCGTATTCAATGAGCGAACACCCAGTGCCGGAGTGAAATTGTAAAGCGCTCCTTCTGTCAGCCATAATTTGTCAGGATCTTTTTTATTTTGCAACTGGATCGCTTGCGCTAAACTTTTTTCAAAGATCGCCCCTGTACCTTCTGTGATCGGATTGACAAAGCAACCCATAACGATGGTGATAGCAAGTAAAAGTAAGCCCGCGATTTTTTGACGGAACAAAACAAGTCCCATTAGAAAAAGATAAATGATGATCGTAGCTGCAAGCTCCGGTTCAGTTAAATAGCCGTTGATTTTAGAGGTCAATAGCGGCACACTGACGCACACGCCGCTCAAGCCAATCAACAACCAATTGATCGTGCGACTAAAGATCGCCTTTTCAGCTAAAACACCCAGCAGCCAGATGGTGACTAAGGCTGCCGCAAAACCAAATGGCAACATCGCACGTTTCGTCACGACAAACGAAAGCAATGTCCACTTCGCCGCTTCAGCTGGAAGTCCGACCAATAACCAAAACAACACAAAAAATGAAAATAAAAAGATCGGCCAAACGAAAAAGTTTTTCTGCCGCAATTGTTTCGTTTTAAAGACGACAAGCCCAGCCGGCACACTGATCAAATACAAATTAAAGAAGTTGGCACTTTCGACTTGATTTTCATACGGCGCCCCAGTTGCAAACGGCAATTTCCAATTCGTTAAAAATAAAAACAAACGCCAAATGGGCCACTTGCCACCAGTTGCGATCCGTCGACCAGGATAAACCGTGTCTAAAGAAGCCGTGATCGCCGAGCTTGAAAGCTGATAGAAATGCCACAATGTGTAACTGACCACAGCTACAGCTGGTACGATCAATAAAAGATCCAAAAGGTCCCAGTTAACTTTTTTCCTAAAATGCACGACGACGGCTATGACCCAAAACAACAAAAAGTAACCAAACAACACTTGATGCGCCGGATAGATCACCAAAACAAAACCGAGCCCGCACACCATCGCGAGTAAAACCATTAATAAACGTAGCCAGCGTTTTTCATGCTGGGCAAAGTAATGGTAAAACGCCAGCATCAAGCCTAAGGTGAAAAAAACTAAATCACCTGCGTGTTGCATGAACCACCACTGCACGGCCGGTGAAAAAGTAATCAAGGCGGCTCCAATCAAAGATAATCCTCGCCTTTTTTTTGTTAAGATCAGCGACACTTCAAACGCTAACAGCAACATCCCAATCAGTTTGAAGCCCCAATAAAAAGCGAGCCCGTGATCACGACCTAAAAAGAAAAAGCCCCAGTTAAACGGTTTTCCGATCGCAGTCAAGTCTTTGACTGGCGCGTTATACGCTACGATCATATTTTGACCTTCCAGCCCATAATCAGGGTTATTCACGGGATAATCCGCTTCCGTCTGAGAAAAATAAAAAGGTGCTTGGACCCGCCATTCATCAGAACGGATCGTGCGCGCTTTGCCAAACAACACATCGGTCGTCTTACCGTCATTTCGTTGCGCGACATAATTATCCCATACATTTAGTGAGCTGCCATTCAAGTTCAATGCCACGATTAAAATCAGCGCAAAAAGGCCGATCAGGTAACGAAACTTGATCAGCTGGTTAAGGAGGCGCGATCCGATTTTTGGTTTGTTGGATTGTTGTCGTTTACGTATTTGTTTTCTGCTTTCCATTGGTTCCTCCAACATTTTTCCACTGTCTCAACGTCCAAAGCGCATCTTTTACGCGCCGTTGAAACAGCTGTTTGATCCCGCGCAACAGTAATTGTTTTTTGAACGCTGGCAACTGTGCCACGTGATACGTTTGATAAAAGTGCGTTTCTGCTGCTAAAATTTTTTGATACCGTTCATGACTCAACGTTTTTGGAGTCAACACACTCAACTCATGTTCGATCGTGACCGCCAAGACTTGCAGCGTCTGATTTGTTTGAAAGACTTGCCAGCTGAGCCAATGATCTAAATAATCCAGTGGAAATTCTTCATTGTACCCACCGCAAGCCGCTAAAAAATCTAACGCGACGGCTAGCCCGGAATTGATCGCCATGACGTCTTTCGTGTAGTTGCCGCTAGTCGGTAAAATATTATGTAACGGCCGCAAGCTCGTAGTAAAAACGGGTGAGATCTGCTGGTTATGATCATAAATAATCGGCGCGATCAACGCCGTTCGTTCAGTCGCGTTTTTTTGCGCGCTGATCATTTTTTGTAAATACGCAGCATTCAACTCCGTATCTTGATCTAAGGTCACCAGCCACTTGCAACCAGCTTTAACACTTTGCGGCCACACGTCATTATATGCTTTGGCTAGTCCGCTATTTTCAGCTTGCCACTGATAAGAAAAACGTGGCGCTAACTGTTCAGGCTGATTTTTGGTAGGACTATTATCGATTAAATAAATCTGCCGCAGCTCCGGATAATCAGTAGACGAAAGCAGTTGTTTGAGACTTTGAACGGTCTTTGACTCACTTGCGGTCATTTTATACAACACGATCACCATATCAAACAACTTACTTTCCTCCATCTTCCATCTTTACGCTTTTTCTAACGCGATAAACTTAGCTAACGCTTCTTGCCAAGTCGGGATCTTAAAGCCAAGATTTTCTGCTTTACTTAGATCCATCACTGAATATTGCGGACGTGTTGCTTTTTGCGGATATTCAGCACTAGTGACCGGTAAAACTTTGACGTTCGTCTCTTTTAAGATCTCTTTTGCAAATTCATACCATGAGCAACTATTTTCATTTGATAAATGATACACGCCAAATGGTGCGCTTTTCTCGATCACATATACCATGAACTCAGCTAACGTCCGAGTCCAAGTCGGGCGACCAAATTGATCGTTGACCACAGTCAGCTGATCATGTGTCTCCGCTAATTTTTGCATCGTATAAATAAAATTATGTCCATAGATCCCAAAGACCCAAGAAGTCCGGATAATGTAGTAATCTTCCATGATCTCTTGAACTGCTTGTTCGCCTAATAATTTCGTCCGACCATATTCATTTTGCGGATTCGTTTGATCATCCACGGCGTACATGCCATCTTTTTTCTTCCCATCAAAGACATAATCCGTACTGATGTAAACTAAAGTCGAACCAGCTGCTTTGGCGGCATTGGCAACATTACGTGTCCCGTCAACATTGATTTTTTCATCTAATTCTTTGCCTTCATCTTCAGCTTTATCAACAGCGGTATACGCTGCACAATGATAAATCAATTCCGGTTTTAATTCCGTGATATACTTCATCGTCGCAGCTTCATCCGTAATATCTAAATCATGCGCATCCGTTGAGACGTAATCCATTTTCTTTTCATCTAATAAATGGCGCAATTCAGTCCCTAGTTGGCCATTTCCACCTGTCAGTAAAATCATTTTTACTTTTCCTCCTTGAAACGTGCATTTCAAACATTGAACAAAATTTTTCCAGTTCCGATGCGCAAAAGACATGGCTTTTGTTTATACGGAAAGGGACTAGCACCAGACAGTCCCAGTCCCTCGATCTTTATTGTCCGTTTTTCGCGTATTTTTGTTCGACAGCTTGTTTTTCAGCTTCCCACCATTCGCGGTTGTCAGTGTACCATTGGATCGTAGCAGCCAAACCATCACGGAAATTCGTGAACTGCGGCTTCCAACCTAGTTCTTCGCGTAACTTAGTTGAATCGATCGCATACCGTAAGTCGTGACCCGGACGATCTTTCACATGATCATACGCATCTTTTGGTTGACCCATCAATTCTAAGATCAACTCTAAAACGGTAATATTATCTTGTTCACCATCTGCACCGATCAAATACGTTTCGCCGATCTCGCCTTTAGTCAAAATCGTCCAAACCGCTGAAGAATGATCATTCGTGTGAATCCAGTCTCGAACATTTTTACCATCGCCATAAAGTTTTGGTCGAATGCCGCTTAAAATATTCGTGATCTGACGCGGAATGAATTTTTCAATATGTTGGTAAGGTCCATAGTTGTTAGAGCAATTTGAGATTGTTGCCCGCAAGCCAAATGAACGGACCCACGCTTTCACTAATAAATCAGAGCCTGCTTTAGTAGATGAATAAGGACTTGATGGATTGTAAGGCGTTTTATCCGTAAATTTTTCACCGGGGCCATCGCCATGTCCTGGCAGATCTTTTCGTAATGGCAGATCACCATACACTTCATCAGTCGAGACGTGATGGAAGCGCACGTCATATTTACGGCAAGCTTCGATCAATGTATACGTCCCGATCAAATTCGTTTCCACAAAGGGATACGGATCTTTCAATGAATTATCATTATGGGATTCCGCTGCGTAATGCACGACTGCATCCGCTTTGGCAACTAATTCATCCACGATTTTTGCGTCCGCGATATCGCCTACGACTAATTCAACGCGGTCTGCTGGTAGTCCAGCCAAGTTTGCTTTATTACCGGCATAAGTCAATTTATCTAAGACTGTCACATGGACCTCAGGATGGTTGTTCACCACATAATGGACAAAGTTTGAGCCAATGAATCCCGCGCCGCCGGTCACGATGATATTTTTCATACTTAGTTGTTCTCCTTTTTAGATCTCACCATAAACGAAAGGATTGTCTGCTTCAAATTCTTTCAAGGTAGGATGTTTTTTATCTTTATCAGACGTGATCGCTTTGTCGATCGCGATCGGCCAATCGATCGCAAGTTCTGGATCATCAAATGCGATCCCGCCATCTGCTTGCGCATCATAATAATTATCACATTTGTACAAGAAATTCACATCAGGCGTCAACGTTACGAAACCATGCGCATAACCTTTTGGTACTAACAATTGACGGTGATTGTATTCTGACAAAATGTAGCCCTCCCATTTACCATAAGTTGGGCTGCCTTTACGAATGTCAACGATCACATCTAAAACAGCGCCCGTCACGACCCGAATCAATTTAGTTTGGGCTGATTTGCCTTTTTGAAAATGCAATCCCCGTAAGACACCTGGTTGGGTCGAAAGAGAATGATTGTCTTGGATAAAATCAAAATCGATCCCAGCTGCTTTAAAATCTTTTTCGGAATAGCTTTCCGTGAAAAAACCACGGTGATCGCCAAAAACAGCTGGCTCCACGATTTTTACGTCAGTCAAATTCGTATTCGTTACGACCAATTTCCCCATCTTATTCGCCCTCTTTTGCTAAATGTAATAAGTATTGTCCGTATTGATTTTTCTTCAATGGTTGTGCTAGTTCTACCATGTGTTCACGGGTGATGTAGCCCATTCGGTAGGCGATCTCTTCTAGACACGCGACTTTTAAGTTTTGGCGTTTTTCGATCGTTGAAATAAATGTTGAAGCTTCAAGTAATGATTCGTGAGTCCCGGTATCTAACCAAGCAAAGCCGCGGCTCATCACTTCGACAGATAATTTGTTGCGTTTCAAATATTCTTTGTTGACATCGGTGATCTCTAACTCGCCGCGTGCAGAAGGTTTGATATTTTTAGCGATTTCGATCACATCGTTGTCGTAAAAATATAAGCCGGTAACTGCATAATGAGATTTTGGTGCTTCAGGTTTTTCTTCAATCGAAACCGCCCGCATGTCATCATCGAATTCTACTACGCCGAAACGTTCTGGATCATTGACGTGATAACCAAAAACAGTCGCACCAGTTTCTTTACTAGCTGCGCGTTGCAACATTTTCGACAGTCCGTCGCCGTAATAAATATTATCGCCTAACACGAGACAAACACTATCAGAACCGATAAACTCTTCCCCAATAATGAAAGCTTGCGCCAACCCATCAGGACTTGCTTGAACGGCATATTCAATCGAGATACCTAAATCAGAGCCGTCTCCAAATAATTCTTCAAAGCGTGGTGTATCTTGCGGAGTCGAAATGATCAAAATTTCTTTGATCCCCGCTAACATCAAAGTAGACATTGGATAATAGATCATCGGTTTATCGTAGATCGGCATTAATTGTTTTGAAGTGGCTTTGGTCAACGGATACAAACGTGTTCCGCTGCCGCCAGCTAAAATGATTCCTTTCATTTCCTCGCTCCTAACTTTTATTTGAATCCATACGAAATTATTATACCGTATGTTGGTAAACAGGATAAGACCCTTTAGGAATTCTTTCGAAATTCCCGCTCGCGTTTGCGTACTTCTTGATAAGCGTGAAACCGCCATTTAAACTGTTGCCAGCGACTTGAAGTCGTCGCGATCTCTGACGCATTCAACGCATGGCGCCGGTATAAAACAAGCGGTGCCGCGATGAACTGAACTTTTTTTTGCCGGTCAGCCAACAGCCCGATCCACATATCATGCATCGGAACTTTTTCTGGGATCGGCAAGATCATTTTCTTTAGTTCCGCTCGAAAAGCCATCCCAGCGCCAATATAACTGCTGCGTAATAAATTGGGCCAAAACCCGCTGCGAGTCCGTCGAAATTTTTGATAGGAAGCTTCCAGCGGTTTCAATTGATCGTCCACGATCACCAAATCAGAGATGATGACTTGTGTTCGGGGCTGCTGCGTAAACAAGGTGACGATCGTCGCGACTTTTTCCGGCTGCCACACATCATCTTGATCACTTAAAAAAATAATCTCGTTTTGACTATGTAAGATGGCATTTTCGACATTGGTCCGAATGCCTTGCTGAGGATTTTGAAATAATTTGATCCGCGGATCATTTGTCTGATAGTTTTGCAACAATTCCCACGTGCCATCACTGGAATGATCGTCTGAAATGATCAGTTCATCGGTTGCTTGTAATTGATTTAAGATGCTGTCTAATTGCTGATCGATAAATTTTTTTCCGTTATACGTCGCCATACATACGGAGACCGTCAATTTTCGTTTCGTGTCCTCCATCGCTGCTCTTGCCTCCTAAAGCTTAGTACGTCGAGCCAACGAAATCAAAACCAATGCCAGCCCCATTTATGAAAAAATTTTCCCATCGACTGCAGGAAAGTCAAAAAAAGTTTGCGGTTTTTCACTGCCCCACGCTCATATAAATGCGTGACTTGATAGCGCGGTGTGTATAAGATCTTATGCCCGGCCGCTTCCATTTTAAAACACAGATCGTTGTCTTCAAAATACATGAAATAGCGTTCGTCAAACCCGTCTAGTTCCCGAAACGCTGCTAGATCCACTACCATGAAGCTACCCGAGATCATTCGCACGTAACTGTCACGATCATCTGGCAAATCACGACATTCAAAACGAGCTAAACGTTTGGCAAACATTTTTTTGACGAATTTAAACGGAATGAAACGCAACGCATAATCAAACACACTCAAGCGTTGACGGATCAAATACTGCGTCGAGCCATCTTGATTCAAAATCTTGGGGGCGACCATGCTACATTCGGGATGCAGCTTCAATAACAACACTAACTTAGTGATGACTTCTTCTTTTAATAAGATATCTGGATTGAAAATGATCCCGTAACGTTCTGAAGCGGTTAACAGATTTTGATTGTGACCAAAACCAAACCCTTTGTTGGCAGGATGGAACACTACCTCCACAAAGGGTATAGTCGCGTATTCTTTTAGGCGCTTGCGATACTCTTCATCAGAATGATTATCAAAGATCTTGATCAAGACGTTCGCTTCTTCACCTAAAGACTCGATCAAGGTCGCAAGACTCATAAAAAGTTTGTCACTGTTGTGGGTGACGATGCTGATGATGACCGGTTCTGATTTTTCCATATTGGCACTCATTTCTTCAAAAATTTCTTGATCACTTGATCGCGATATTCTTTATTCCCAAAAAAATGGAACGTCTTTGTGATATAACTGTGTTTTTCGCCGATCAAACCGATCAGTTCCAGTAAAAATGTAATGGCTAATCCCATCGAAACGATCAACACGATGGTCCCAATCGTACTCGTATAATTCAATAAAAGTGCAGTAAACGAAAATAAAACGGCGATCGCATAAATCGTTAAGACCGCCCCACGATGGGTGAACCCAAGATTCAATAACCGATGGTGCAAATGTTGCTTGTCCGCACTGGAGATCGGCATGTGATTCGATTTACGCCGGACCATCGCAAAAAAGGTGTCGGTCACGGGAACTCCTAAAATGATCAGCGGCGTAACGAGTGTGATGAACGTTACATTTTTCAAACCTTCTAACGAAAGCACTGCGATCATAAAACCTAAAAACAGCGCGCCGGTATCCCCGAGATAAATCTTGGCCGGATAAAAATTATAGGGAAAAAAGCCCATAATACTAGCGACTAAACAAAAAATCGTTAATGAAATATACGTCGTGGATGCGTGTAAGAAAAAATACCCGATGACGCCGATCGTCGCCAGTCCGATCATCGAGACGCCCGCGGCTAAACCATCTAAGCCATCGATCAGATTGACTGCATTGGTGATGCCGTAGATCCAAAAAAGTGTCGCCGGAAAACTCAACCAGCCTAACGTAATGTGGCCAAAGATCGGCACCGTCAAAAAATTAAAGCGGATGCCTGAACCAAAATAAATCACTAATGCAGCAAGTAAAATTCCCAAACTTTTTTGTTTTGGTGTCAATTCAAATTTATCATCTAACAAGCCCGTAATCACGATCACGCTACCGCCTAATAAGATCGGTACCACGTAACTGCGGGGGATCAAATTATGGAAAAACAACAATGTCGAAGTCGCAAACGCAATAAAAATCGGTAACCCGCCGGCGCTTGGCATCGGAACTTTGTTGATCCGCCGCGCGTTTGGATTATCCACTAACCCTAACTGGACCGAAACAATCTTAAAGATGGGCGTTAAGATCAAGGCTAAGACAAACGTCAAAAAGTATTTGATCACGATCCCAAATGAAACCAGCACACTTATTTCCTCCTCGTTTTGAGCTGACAGACAGCTCACCCAAACTATTGCATTTCATGCAATGACTCAAAATCATTATAACGAAACTTGGAATGTTTACAAGTCGCTGGTGGTAAAGAAAACTGAAATAAACTCGGTAAGCTAGCTTAGGCACACGCCCTTTTTGATCCGTGACTTAGCTTGCAAAAAGTCAGTCCAGTTCATTCGACTGTTTTTTAGCTTTGCGTTGGGCCAACTTTTTTTTCACGAAGGCATCAAAGCGACTTTCTTTAGCTTCAAATTGTTTGCCGGTTCGATATTCTTCGATCGTAACGTTTAAAACACCGCCAAAGATCAAGATCATCGCCGTAAAATTCAACCAAAACATCAACACGATAAAACTTCCGATGATTTGATAACCAGAGACACTTTTGGCAAACGTGCGCGCATAAAAACCAAAACCTTGTGCTAAGGCCATCCAACCGATCGTCGCAAACAGCGTACCTGGAAGCGTTGACCGCCATTTGATTTTAGCATTCGGCAAGGCTTTATACATCGCCGATAAAATTGCTAAAAACGCGAGAATGATGATCGGCCAGCGTAACGTTAGAAAGACGGTCACGATCTTCGGTGAAAAATTAAAGATCGGCTGCAAAAATTCTAACACCACTTGCCCGACACTAAAGACGATCGCAACGGCGATGATCCCTAACATCAAAGCGCCCACCATGCCGGCTGAAGCGACGCGCCCTAACATACTGTTACTGCTTTCCACGCCATACGCACGATCCAATGCTTTTTGGATCGCGTTGACCCCTTTACTGGCGGACCAAATCGCGGCAAGCAACGAAATGGATAACATGCCGCCTGAATTACTAGTCAACAAATTTTTGATCGCTGGACCTAAAAAGCTATAGATCTGCCCCGGCAACACTTCTTTGACATACGGCAAGACGGTCTGGGGCGTGACGTTGATAAAAGGTAAAATGTTGCCCACTGCGATCAGTAAAGGAAAAATCGACAATAATAAGTAGTAGGCGACCACAACACTTTGATCCCCGATCTCAGTTTTTGCCAAGTGTTTTTTAAACGGGGTCAAAAAACGATTCAGCTTTTCATTTTTTAAAATTTTTTTGAGCGAATCCATCCGCATCCTCTCCATCTATGAGTTAATAAGTTCCTTCTTTCCCTTGTGAAGTCAATAGCTCTGGACCATTTTTCGTGATCGCTAATGTATGTTCATATTGACAGCTGATGCCACCATCGTGCGTGTAGGCCGTCCAGCCGTTCGGGTCCATTTTCATTTTCCAATCACCCGTATTGATCATCGGTTCGATCGTGATGACCATGCCTTCTCGCAAACGCAACCCTTTGCCGGCTTCACCGTAATGAGGCACAGCAGGTTCTTCATGGATCGTCGGCCCGATCCCGTGACCGATAAAATCACGAACAACGGAAAAACCTTCTCCTTCTGCATACGTTTGGATCGCATGACCGATGTCGCCGATCCGTTTGCCGACTTGCGCTTGTTCGATCCCAAGGTACAACGCCTTTTTGGTTACCGCCATCAATTTTTCGATCTCAGGTGTGACTTGCCCGACTGCATAGGCCCAACAAGAGTCAGACATCGCGCCTTTGTATTCGACACACAGATCGACTTTGATCAAATCACCATCTTTCAATGGTTTTTTGCGGGGGAAGCCGTGACAGATCTCTGAATTGATGCTGCAACACGTTGCATACTTGTACCCTTCATAACCGATTTGAGCGGCTTTACCGCCATGGCTTTCGATAAAGTCGCGGACAAAGACTTCAATGTCCCAACTTGAAATGCCGGGTTTGATAAATTCACGCAAGTGACGATGAACATCGGCTAATAACGCACCAGATTCTTTCATCATTTCGATCTCGCGAGGTGATTTTAATGTGATCATATTCTCATTCGTCTCCTTTATTTCTCATAATTTATTTTACCATAGTCCTTTTTACTGAACAAATCAGTCCCTTGAGGATTTTATTTTAAAAAGTCTTTTGCTATAATCAGCTAGTGAAACAAAGATTTAAGGAGGAGGAATTTCTTTTGACATTAGCAAAAATCGTTTATGCCAGCATGACCGGTAATACCGAAGAGATCGCCGACATCGTGGCTGAAGCGTTGGAAGATTTAGAGTTAGAAGTTGAGATCGATGAATGTACGCAAGTCGATGCAGCCGACTTTGAAGCAGCTGACATTTGTGTCGTAGCGACTTATACTTACGGTGACGGCGACCTGCCTGATGAGATCGTTGACTTTTATGAAGATCTACAAGAGCTGGATCTTTCTGGTAAAATCTTTGGAGTCTGCGGATCAGGTGATACGTTTTACGATTACTACTGCAAATCAGTCGATGACTTTGAAGCAGCCTTTTTGAAAACCGGAGCCACTAAAGGTGCCGAAAGTGTGAAAGTCGAAATGGCCGCCGAAGAAGAAGACATCGAAAACTTAGAAGCGTTTGCCAAAAAGCTCGTAACCGCTGCTTCATAAAACAAGCGACCCTTTTTGCAGGGAACTTTGAACTAGGAACGAGCAATTTATTTTTTGTCCTTGCCAATTTGATTTATGATCGTCAATCGCCTTGCGTAACAAACGTAAGGCGATTTTTTTGTGAAGTGCAAGTACGCGTGAGTAGTCCGCTTCTTTTGTTTTCACCAAATCGGCATGGTACTATGGAGAAAATGAATTGGAGGGATTTTTAATGGTGAAAGATTTCCAAGAAAAATTAAAAAAATATGCGCATCTGATCGTAAAAGTCGGGGTCAATGTCCAACCAGCTGATACTGTCGTCGTCTACGCCAGCGTCGACCAAGCACCACTAGCTCGTTTGGTTACCCAAGAAGCTTATCAATTAGGTGCCGGCCAAGTCATCGTGCAGTGGAATGATGATCTGATCCAAAAAGAATTTTTAAGTCAGGCTGCTGAAAAATATTTGACGGAGATCCCTGAATATAAAAAATTAGAAGCTGAAACCTTTGCTAAAGAACGTGTGACGCGGATCAGTATCGTCTCCCAAGATCCAGATGCGTTAAAAGCAGTCGATGCTAAGCGGGTGGCAACTTATCAACAAGCACGCGGCAAAGCCTTGCAACCCGTCATGGAAGCAACCCAATCCAACAAATTACGCTGGACAGTCGTAGCAGCGGCTAGTCCTGCTTGGGCGAAAAAAGTTTTCCCTGAATTAGATTCCACTGAAGCACAAGTGGATGCACTTTGGGAAGAAATTTTCAAAACGACTCGGATCGATCAAGCAGATCCTGTCAAAGCTTGGCAAGTCCACGATCAAAAGATGCGCGAGCAAGCAGCTAAATTGAACCAAGAACAATTTTCTGCCCTGCACTACACTGCGCCTGGAACGGACATCACAATCGGGTTGCCGAAAAATCATTTGTGGGAAGGCGCTGGGAGTTTTGCGGCCGATGGTAATGAATTTATGGCGAACATGCCGACTGAAGAAGTCTTCACTGCACCTGATCGCAATCGGGTCGATGGCACGATCGTCAGCACAAAACCATTGAGCTATGCCGGCACGACTTTGATCGATATGAAATTTACCTTTAAAGCAGGGAAAGTCGTTGATTTTTCTGCTAAAGAAGGCCAAGAAGTCCTAGCCTCGCTGTTAGACATCGATGAAGGGGCGCGCCACTTAGGTGAGGTCGCTCTCGTTCCCGATCCTTCCCCCATCTCACAATCGGGGATCACTTTTTTCAACACTTTGTTTGATGAAAATGCTTCGAATCACTTAGCATTAGGCGCAGCTTATCCATTTAGTATCGAAGGCGGCACCGAGATGACACCAGAAGAATTAAAACAAGCCGGCTTAAACAGCAGTCAAACCCATGTCGACTTCATGGTCGGCTCAGCTGAGATGAACATCGACGGCATTCGAGAAGACGGGAGCCGCGTGCCGATTTTTCGAAACGGTGACTGGGCTTAAGTGAAACTGACCGTCTCTCAGTTGTATGAAAAAATGTTCGCCCACATGGGGCCGCAAGGTTGGTGGCCGGCCGAAAATAAAATCGAGATCTGCCTCGGCGCGATTTTAGTCCAAAACACCGCCTGGGCAAATGTTGACAAGTCGCTAGAAAATTTAAAACCCGTGACCAACTTTGAAGGTGAAAAAGTTGCGGCGTTGTCTCAACTTGAACTGATCGAGCTGATCCGTCCCAGCGGCTTTTATCAAACTAAAAGTCGGGCGATCAAAGAATTATTCCAGCTGCTTGCCACATATGACTTTGATTTTACTAAGCTCCGCCAGACATTTGGTCCTGATTTACGAAAAAAATTGCTGGCTCTACATGGTATCGGTGAAGAGACCGCGGACGTTTTGCTCCTGTATGTTTTTGATGTTCCGGTCTTTGTCGCCGATCGCTATGCTCAAAAATTATTTGCGGCTTTAGGTGTGGTCAGTAAAAATTATCATCACTTGCAGCAGCAAGTTTCAGTTGAGTTGACCTTAGCCCAAGCCCAAGAGTTTCACGGTTTGATCGATGAGTTTGGGAAACTTTATTTTAAAACTAAATCGTTTGCCGACAGCTTTTTAGCGGGCGACCAATTAGAGAGCAGGCTATAAATCAGCGCCTGCTCTCTATTTTTGCTCACTCAACATTAGTCCACACTTTTTGTTAGCGGTTACTTTTGTTATACTGAAAATAAAGGGAGTGATTCGATGGAAGAAATGAATTTTTGTCAAAGTTGTGGCATGCTGTTGCCGGATGAAAGCCTGTATGGAACCGAAAAAGACGGTAGTAAAACTCCAGAATATTGTACGTACTGTTATCAAGCTGGTGAATTTACCGAAGATGTCTCGATGGATGAGATGCTCGCCATCAGTTTGAAACACATGAAAGAAGGCGGCGTTTTAGAACAGATGGGTCAAACCGAAGCCCAAGCCGAACAAATGATGAAAGAATTTTTCCCGCAATTGAAACGGTGGCAAAAATAAACTAGACACGTGTCAACAGCAAGATTGCTCGGCTAACTAAAAGCAACTCAACTAAAAAAGCCTCTCACCTTGCGCAACTTTCCAGCAAGGCGAGAGGCTTTTAAACTAGCAGAAGATCGGTAACGTTCCTGACTGGAATCGAACCAGCGGCCTATCGCTTAGGAGGCGATCGCTCTATCCTACTGAGCTACAGGAACAACTCTTCTTTATTCTAGCTATTTCATAAAATTTACGCAAGCAGAAAAAACAAACATCATTTTTTCCGACGAGTTTGCTTTTTAGCCGGTTTGCTTTTCGAAATCTTTTTCTTGGGTTTTGGCTGGCTTTCTTTTGCTGGTAGTTCGCTGACGATTTCACCACCGTGTAAAAAGATCTCCTGCAACTCGATCCCCAGTTTACGCGTTTCTTTCTGGGCGGCTTTCACTTCATGAGGCGCTAACAATGAGATCACAGTGCCAGCTTTGCCCATTCGTCCAACGCGGCCAGCACGATGCGTGTAACTATCAGCTGTCTGGGGAAAATCCGCATTGACGACAAAGGGCAGATCTGCGATGTCTAACCCGCGACTCGCTAGATCCGTTGTCAACAATCCTTGTGCATGCCGCTTTTTAAATTGATCGATCGCTAATTTCCGTAACGCTTTTGATTCATCAGAAGCTAAACTAGCGATCGGTAAGCCGTGAAAAGCTAATTTTTGTTCCGCCGCGCCAAGATCGGCAACTTGATTGAAAAAAATCATTCCCCAAAAACTGTCCATGTTTAATAAACGGCGCAAAGTATCGACTTTTTTACGTTGTGAAACTTCGACATAATAATGGGCGACCTCACCTTGACTATCGTCTTCTTGACTGACATCGACGACCACAAGTTCTGGCTCTAACGCCTGCAACTGTGCTAAGACATGATCAGCGGTGGCTGAAAAATACAAATGTTGCGTATCCTTCAACGTGCTTTGCAAGATCCCGCCGATCAATTCTTGACTGCCTAACAATTGGTCGACTTCATCAAAGACGATCGTTTGGATATTCGGGGCTTTGATTTTTTTACTTTTCAATAATTCCAACACTCGACCAGGTGTTCCAACTAGCAGTTCGGGTTTTTTCTTCAATCCTTCTTGTTGACGTTTGACATTAGCGCCGCCGATCAACGCTTGGACTTTCATCCCTGACCCCATAAGCCACGTGCGGGCGACTTCAACGACTTGCATGGCTAGTTCTTGTGAGGAAGTCAAAATCAACACTTGACTTGGCTCACCTACTGTTAACCGATTCAACAACGGTAACAAATACGCCAATGTTTTTCCACTACCCGTCGGCGCCACACCGACCAAACTTTTTCCCGTGGTGATCGGTTCGAAAACTTTTTCTTGGATCAATGCTGGCTTGGTAAAACCAGCTTGTTCCCAGTTCGTTTGTAAAAATGGTGCTAATTTCGGCATAATTTTCCTCTATTTCTCGTCGGCGTCAAAAACGACACCGGCATTTTTTCGCATATCGTACACGACTTGATTGACGTTGCGGGCCAGTTCCACCCATTCTTCGTATAACAAGCCTAAATTTTTGTCATCCGGGTGTTCAATCACATTGGCAAAATCTCTTGCTTCTTCCACCATCGGATTTTCTAACGCATGGATGGCCATTTTTTCACTACGACCGGCTTCCCGATTATGGAACGTCGCTTCACTGATGGAATTGATCGCATCTAGCGTCAACGTTCCAAAATCAAAATAGATCTCAGACGGTTGGTAGCTGTCGCCGATTTTGCCCGTCCGGATCGTCACGTCAAAATCTTCATACCGCAAGACGCCGGTTCCCATCCCGTCGACACCAGTTGGCAATAACCGACCAAAGTACAACGACTCTTTAGGCATGCCAAACCAAGCGACAGCGGCATAGATCGGATAGACGCCAAGATCAACTAACGCGCCACCAGAAAAATGCGGCGAGAAAATGTTGGGCTCTTCACCTGCTAACACAAGATCATAGCGCGAAGAATATTTCATAAAACTAAAATCCGCCCCGATGATCCGATCTTTTAATGGTAAAAAGTCGTCAATTTTTTTAAACGCTTGTTCATGGATGTTGCGGGCCGCTTCAAAGAAAAAGACACGTTTTTGATTCACGAGCTCGATGATCGTATCCATTTCTTTTGGCGTTGAAAAGGCGGGCTTTTCTACGATAACATTTTTTCCAGCTTCGATCGCTTGTTTTGCTTGTTCAAAGTGTAAACTATTGGGGGACGCGATGTAAACCGTATCGACATGTGCGAGCTTGAAAAAAGTTTCCAAGTCTGTCGCGTATTCGACGTCACCGTATTTTTCACCGAACTTTTGCGCTGTTGCTAATTTTCTTGAATATACCGCAGCTAATTCATAGCGCCCCGTTTCCAGTGCGGCTTGCACGAATTGATCTGTGATCCAGTTGGTCCCGATAATTCCTAAGTTGATCATAACTGTTCCACCTTTCATTGATTGGGATCGTTAAAGGGATAGTCCAAGACAAAAGGCACTGCGCCTTTGACTGTGATACTATCTGCCGTTACATGACAATTATACGCTAAAACGGTCACGCCGTCTTGTTCAGCTTTTGTGATCGCTGTTTGCAATGTCGGCTGCATCGTTTGATTGATCGTCGCAAGCGTGATCGGTTCAAATTGTACGATGAACAACAAATAATTTTTGTAGCCTTCTGCTTGTGCTTGTCGCAACTCATTCACGTGTTTCAAGCCCCGCAATGTAGGCGCATCAGGGAATGCTCCGATCAATTGATTTTCCAAAGTCATGCCTTTGACTTCGACAAAACCGCGTTCCTGTCGCTCCGTTTCAAAATAAAGATCAAACTTTGAGCGATCGTAAGTATACTCGCGTTTTAATCCAGTGATCGCACCGGCTAAGCCAGGCAATTTTATTTTTCCGCTCAAAATATTCTCGGCTGCTAATGCATTGGGAATTTGAGAATCAATGTTGATCCACAATGCGCCTTTTTTGATCGCCACTAGATCGTAATCCGTTTTACGTTTTGGAGATGCCTGGTAGTTCAATGCGACCGTAGCTCCGGGTAAAAAAACTTCTTTGCCTCGGCCGGTATTTTTGACATGGGCGATCACTTCTTGTCCGTCCCGTAAGACACAGTGAGCAATAAAGCGATTGGGTCGGCTTAAAAAAGTTGCGATTTGGCTGGCTTCATACTGCATTTTTTTCACTTCCAATTGTTAAATAGTCCTTAAGGCTGATAGTAAATCATTTGACTTTATTATATAGTAAAGTCAAGTATTTCAAGGGAAAGGAGCTCCGAAAATGAAAATAAAATGGCCGTTTTTTCTAGGTGCCTCCGTTTTATTAGGCGCAGTCAGTACTACTGCTCTTCATACGACTGAAAAACAACAAACGAAAGATCTGATCGCCCGCTACGTTGGCACATGGACCTTTGCATATCCAAAAGAAAAATCGACACACACACTGACGATCTATCCCGATCTTTCAATCACGATTGATAATAAAGCGGTTGTTTATCAATTGATCGAACTTAGCGAAATGAAATTTGCGATCCAAGATCAACTGGGCTACCATTTATTGATCCAAACTGAAAACGGTCTCCCGGCGACGATCTATGATGAAGCGGACGATGTGACGATGCCGATCACGCTCGTAACTGAAATCGAAAGCTAACGAAGCGACTGAATTCGTTAAAGCTATGCTCTTATTTTTATACTAAAGCGACCTCCCACCATTAGATTATTCGTCTAATGCTGGGAGGTCTTTTTGTGACTGAATCATTTATTGATAGACTAATGCTCGTAGTTGCTGATCGATTTGTTCAGCAGCTTTACGCCCTTCTCGAATCGCCCAAATGACGAGACTTGGACCCCGTTTCGCATCACCGGCAACCAAAACTTTTTCATTGTCCGTCGTGTAGTCGGCAAAAATCTCATGGACGTCAAAAGTTTCCAATAACGATTGTTGAACCCCGGTAAAGCCCATCGCTAATAAAACCAGATCAGCTTTCAATGTTTTTTCCGTCCCGGGAATCGCTTGAAATTTCCCATCGACTTGAACAGTTTTAATCCCTACGATCCGATCGTCTTCAGTGATAAATTCCGTAGTCGAAGTCGTGTAGTAAGTCAATGGCCCATTTCCCGTGAACATTCCTTCTGCTTGACCATAGCCGATTTTTGCGACCATTGGGTATTCTGGCCACGGATTTTCAGTTGTCCGCTCACTAGGCAGTTGTGGCGTGATCTCAAGTTGGGTCACACTTGCCGCACCTTGCCGCACCGCTGAACCAAGACAGTCATTTCCCGTGTCACCACCGCCGATCACAATGACGTGTTGACCAGCTAATTTTTGATTGCTGTGACGTTCACCGGCTAGGACCTCTTTTGTACAGTCAGTCAAATAATCAACGGCAAACACAACACCACGTGCGTCACGCCCTGGAACATTGAGGTCGCGGGGAACACTAGCTCCTGCTGCGATGATCACCCGATCAAATTCTTTTTGTAATGCATCCGCTGTAATGTCCACGCCGATTTCTGTGTTCAAAACAAATTTGATCCCGACGGCTTCCATCACCGCAATGCGCCGCATAACAACTTGCTTGTCTAATTTCATATTAGGAATCCCATACATCAACAAGCCACCTGCTTGATCACTTTTTTCAAAGACCGTTACGTGATGCCCTAATTGATTCAAACGCCAAGCAGCTGATAAGCCCGCTGGCCCGGAGCCGACGATCGCGATTTTAAAATCCGTTCGTTCAGCTGGCAAGCCGGTAGCTTTGACCCAATCATTTTCAAACGCGTGATCGATGATGAAACGTTCATTGTCATGGATCGTGACGCCAGAACCGTTCAAGCCTTCCGTGCAGCCTTTTTCACACGGTGCTGGACAAACACGCCCAGTCATTTCCGGTAATGGATTCGTCTTAGCTAGTCGTTCAAACGCTTTTTTAAACTCACCGCGGTACACGAAATCATTCCACTCTGGAATCAAGTTATCATTAGGACAACCAGACACTGCACGCTTCCCACCGTAAAAAATACCGGTCTGACAAAATGGAATGCCGCAGTTCATACATCGAGCAGCTTGGGTTTGCCGTTCTTCTGTGCTTAATGGGATCTGCAACTCCTCCCAGTCTTTGATGCGTTCTGCTACTGGTCGAAAAGGATTGTCTTTTCGCTCATATTTTAAAAAGCCAAATGGATCTGCCATTTAATTACGCCCCTTTCCAGCTTGTTCGCCGATCACTTCAGCAAACGCTTTTTCAACTAACGCTTCACCCGTCAAACCGGTTTTCGCTAATTCCGCCGTGACCGCTAGCATGTGATGATATTCTTTCGGATAAACTTTAACGAAGTGTTCTTTAGCTGTTTCCCAATCCAATAAGATCGCTTCAGCTTTTTTTGAATCTGTAAAGACGAGATGTCTCTCCAATAATTCTTTCAAAATACTGTCATCGCCTGCTTCGTCTAACCCAAACAATTCCACCATCTCTAAATTACATTTCGCTGGAAATTCACCTGCTGGATCATAGACATACGCCACACCGCCAGACATCCCCGCGGCAAAATTACGACCGGTAGAGCCTAAGATCACGGCCACACCGCCAGTCATATATTCACAGCCATGATCGCCAACGCCTTCCACAACGACCTCAGCACCACTGTTTCGCACGCAGAATCGTTCACCGGCGCGCCCGCGGAAATAACCTTCACCGCCACTAGCACCAAAGCAGGCTACATTACCGACGATCGGTGAT
The DNA here is from genome assembly GCF_902706605.1 of Enterococcus sp. CSURQ0835. Lineage (GTDB taxonomy): Bacteria > Bacillota > Bacilli > Lactobacillales > Enterococcaceae > Enterococcus_A. Next base: position 28,758 of record NZ_CACSLH010000008.1, read on the forward strand.
GCTTCAACGTCATAGCCCGCATCAGCTGGTGGCGTAATCACGATCCGGCCACCACTCAATCCTTTAGCCACATAGTCATTGGCTTCTCCTTCTAAATGCAGCTCCAAGCCTTGCGGGATAAAAGCGCCAAAACTTTGGCCGGCGATCCCGCTGTAACGATAGTTGATCTGTCCCGGAGTCAGCACATCATTTCCAAACCGTTCTGCGATCCAACCGCCCATCCTTGCACCCACGGAACGATCGACGTTGTTGATCCGATTGTCTACCTTGATCATTTGCCCGCTTTCAATAGCACTTTTAGCAAACGCATCGAGTTCTGGCCATTGTCGCTTCGGTAAAAATGGATCGACACATTTGCGGTTTATTCCGATATTTTTAGACAAGATACGGGTGAAGTCCAACGTTTTCGCTTTACCTTTTGCAATGTAGCGCGGCTTCAATGCTTCGGTCTGACCCACCATCTCATCAATGCTTCGGAAACCGAGTTCCGCCATGATTTCTCGCAGTTCTTCAGCGATGAACGTCATCGCATTCACTACATGTTCCGGCTTGCCGACGAAAAATTTCCGCAGCGCTGGGTTTTGGGTCGCGACTCCGACTGGACACGTATTCAAACTACAGACTCGCATCATGACACAGCCGATCGCCACTAAAACTAGTGAAGCAAAACTATATTCTTCTGCTCCTAATAACGTTGCGATCGCAACATCACGTCCCGTCATCAATTTCCCATCGGTTTCTAAAATCATTCGCTGCCGCAAATCATTCATCGAAAGTGTTTGATGCGCTTCAGTCAAGCCCATTTCCCAAGGCAAGCCCGCATCACGAACAGAATTTCGCGGGGAAGCACCCGTCCCGCCATCGTAACCTGAGATCACGACGATATCCGCGCCGGCTTTAACTACGCCGGTTGCGATCGTGCCAACACCTGTACTAGAAACTAATTTGACATTGATCTTCGCGTAAGGATTGATCGCTTTTAAATCATAGATCAATTGCGCCAAGTCTTCGATGGAATAAATATCATGATGCGGCGGTGGCGAGATCAAACGGACACCAGGCGTTGAACCTCGGATCTCTGCTACCCAAGGAAAGACTTTATTGCCTGGCAACTGCCCGCCTTCACCCGGTTTTGCACCTTGAGCCATTTTGATCTGTAATTCTTCGGCACTCATCAAATATTCTGCATTCACGCCAAAACGACCAGACGCGACTTGTTTGATCTTGCTGTTGAAATTTTTGCCGTCTGCTTGTGGTCTGAAACGCGCGCGATTTTCGCCACCTTCACCACTGTTGGATTTAGCGCCGATCGAGTTCATCGCTTCGGCAATACATTTATGGGCTTCTTCACTCAGCGAACCATAAGACATGGCCCCGACTTTGAACCGTTTAACGATCGCTGAGACCGGCTCGACTTCTGCTAAGGCCACGGACGGACGCTGGCTAGAAAATTCCCACAATGAACGTAATGTCGTCGGTTCACTTAATGCTTCGTGATCCATTTTTTGGCTGTACTCTTTATACAACCCATAATCTCCACTGCGTACGGCTTGTTGGAATTGATAAATGGTCGTTGGGTTGTACAAATGGTGTTCCCCTTCTGCACGATATTGGAAACTCCCGCCTGACGGAAGTGGGTCATGCTGTTTTTGACCGGTCGCTTGTTGGAAACGAGCTAAGTATTCTTGTTCGATCTCAGCTAGCGTCAAACCACCGATCCGACTAGCAGTTCCGGTAAAATATTTTTCGGTGACTGCCGGACTGATCCCCACTGCTTCAAATAATTGCGCACTATGGTAACCTGCGATCGTCGAGATTCCCATTCGCGACATGACTTTGATGATTCCCTTTTCAGCGGCTTTCCGATAATTTTCTAACCCGTGCTCAACAGTAAAGTCACTTAACGTTGCATAGGCACCATACGGATGGATCGCGCTAGCACCATACCCCAATAAAGTAGCAAAATGATGCACTTCACAGACTTCTGCCACATCCACCACAAAACTGGCTTGCGCACGTTTGCCTTTACGAACTAAATGATTGTGTAAGCCTGCTACCACTAACAAAATCGGTGCGGCCATTTGATCGGCTGCGCGCTTACGATCACTCAAGATGACAATCGTTGCGCCTTGATCGATCGCTTTTTCAGCTTGCTGGAAAATGACTTCCAACGCTTCTTCTAATTGGTTGTGATTTTCAGTCACGTGATAAAGCGTTGAGATCGTCACCGCTTTTTGCTGCGCTTGATCGAGTGTCCGAATTTTTTCAAAGTCAGCCGAACTTAACACTGGGCTGTCGATTTTTAATTTTTGACAATTTTCAGCGCTGTCGTAACGAATATCGCCATCACGACCTAAAAATAGTTCCGTCCCGATCACCAGTTGTTCTCTGATCGCATCGATGGGCGGATTCGTCACTTGGGCGAATTGTTGTTTGAAATACGTGAACAACGACTGCGGCTTATTACTTAAGACAGCTAACGGAGAATCAAATCCCATCGAGATGACCGGTTCTTCACCTCGCTCTGCCATCGGTAAGATCGCGCCCCGAATCATATCATCAGTATAACCATTCAATTGCCACAACTGATGTAAATCAGTTTTTGTCATCATCGTATCATTGTCAGGTGCTACGGGCGCTACTAATTCGGCTAACGTCAACCGATGTTCTTGCAACCATTTTTGATAAGGGTATTGTTTAGCATATTTTGCTTTGACTTCTTCGTTGCGATAAAATTTTCCGCGTTTCGTGTCCACTAAGATCATATTCGCTGGTCCCAAGACACCTTTTTCGATTACGTTTTCTGGCTTGAGATCAATGACGCCTGATTCAGAAGCAACCAGTACCAGCCCATCTTTTGTGATCGAATAACGGGAAGGACGCAAGCCATTGCGGTCAAGCGCAGCCCCCACCATTTCGCCATCAGTGAAACACAAAGCCGCCGGACCATCCCAAGGCGCCATAAAACTAGCATTGTACTCACTAAACGCAGTCAACTCATCGGCAAGTTTCGCTTCTTTTGACCAAGCTTCTGGAACCATCATCATTAAAGCTTGCGGAATCTCGCGGCCATTACGGTACAAATATTCTAAACAATTTTCTAATTTTGCTGAATCGGAATTTTCTTCATTATAAATCTCGATCCCGTGACTTTTCATCCAATTTTCTGCTCCGCGTAATGTGTTGATCTCACCGTTATGTGCTAAGAAACGATACGGTTGAGCGCGATCCCAGCTGGGAAAAGTATTGGTTGAAAAACGCGAATGGACGACGGCGATACTCGCTTCTACGCGGGGATCTTGCAGATCTGGATAAAAAAGCCCCACTTGGTAAGCATGCAGCATTCCTTTATACACCACGGTCTTAGCAGATAAACTACAAATCGAAAGTTCAGTGGCGTGATACGTTTTTTCAATCTGACGGCGCAACCGATACAATTGATCTTCAAAGGCTCGGCCCCGTTTTACTTCACTTGGTCGCCCTAAGAAAAGTTGGACGAAACTCGGCATCACTTTTTGCGCACCAGGACCACAATTTTCAAACGCAAACGGCACCTCTCGAATCCATAAAACAGGAAAGCCAGCCGAGGCGATCTCCGTTTTCAATGCCGCTAATAAACCAGCTTTTTTCTCTGTCTCTTGCGGCAAGAAAAACATACCACACGCATAATCGCCGCTTGGTGGCAAAACCACTCCCGCGGCAGTAGCTTCAGCTCTAAAAAAACGATCTGGCAATGTCAGCAAGACCCCAGCACCATCACCAGTATCTGGTTCAGCTCCGGTTCCTCCTCGGTGATTCATCCGCTCTAACATCGTCAAAGCACAGCTCACGATCTGATGGGAGACTTGTCCGCTCATTTGGGCGATGAACCCCATCCCACATGCGTCTTTTTCAAACGCCGGCTCATACATCGTCGAATTTAATTTATCGTTATTCCTCATGTTATCAGTCCTCTTGAATTTTCTGACAATTCTTATTTAGTTTTAATATAATAATCGTTTTAGTGAACCAAATCAATCTTTTTTAGAAATTTCTTTTAAAGACTTTCGTTATCGTTCGGCTTTTACTGACGAAACGGACAAATGGAAATAATTTTATTTTTCTGCTAAGATGAACCTGATATGCCAAGTCGTGAAAGGATGACTGCAATGACACCAAATCGTGAAGATTATTTAAAATTGATTTTAGAATTAGGCGGCGATGAAAATAAAATCTCTAACAAACAGATCGTCGCTGGCTTGACCGTTTCCGGTGCGTCGGTCAGTGAGATGATCAGCAAACTCGTGAAAGAAGATTTGGTGGAACACTCCCCTTATCAAGGCGTGCAGTTGACCAAGCTCGGATTGAAAAAAGCCAGCACTTTAGTTCGGAAGCATCGCTTATGGGAAGTTTTTCTCGTCGACCACCTCGGTTACTCTTGGAATGAAGTCCACGATGATGCGGAAGTATTAGAACACGTTACCTCCGATCAGCTGGAAGAAAAAATGGATGACTACTTGGGGCATCCGGCCTACTGTCCCCACGGCGGGATGATTCCCCAAAGTGATCAAGTGATCCATGAAAAAAAACGTCAAGCATTGAGTGAGTATCCTGCTGGAACTAAGATCCGGATCGCTCGTGTCTTAGATGAAAAAGAATTATTGGACTATTTAGTCGACCTTGGTATCAAGATCCATGAGGAATATGTGATTGAAACGATCGCCGCTTATGAAGGTCCCATCACTTTGAAAAACGATGAAAAAGAAATCGCCGTCAGCTATAAAGCCGCCAGCACGATTTTTGTCGATCAATTATAAGTGCGGCAGGCTTGATTGACTAGCGCTCAAATGAATACTGACAACTGAATTTCACTAAAACGCTACTATAATAATAAAAAGCACACACAGAGAATCGCAAAGGAGCGACTATTATGGAACAACCGGCTTTATTTATTTTCTTCGGGGCAACCGGAGATTTAGCCAAACGGAAATTGTATCCTTCTTTATTCCGTTTATATGAAAAAGGTAATTTAGCGGAACATTTTGCCGTCATCGGCACAGCCCGCAGACCGTGGAGTGATGACCACTACCGCCAAGTCGTCAAAGAAACGATCCAAGATTTGAATCCATCAGAAGAAGCGGCGGAAAGTTTTGCCAGCCACTTTTATTATTTGTCTCACAACGTCAATGATACTAGCCACTATGACGCGCTGAAAGATTTGGCAGACACGTTGGATACCCGCTACAAATTGCAAGGAAACCGTATGTATTATTTAGCGATGGCCCCCCAATTTTTCGGTACGATCGTCGACCATTTGAAATCACAACACATTTTGACTGACAATGGCTTCAATCGTTTAGTGATCGAAAAACCATTTGGCTTTGATCTAAAATCTGCGACGACTTTGAATAAACAAATCCGCGCAGTCTTCCCCGAATCTGATATTTTTCGGATTGATCACTACTTAGGAAAAGAAATGATCCAAAACATCGCCGTCGTCCGATTCGCGAATAATATTTTTGAATCACTGTGGAACAATCGTTACATCGATAATGTGCAGATCACCTTTTCCGAAAGTATCGGCGTAGAAGAACGCGGCGGCTATTACGAAGAAAGTGGCGCTTTAAAAGACATGGTGCAAAACCATATTTTGCAAGTCTTGTCACTCTTGGCGATGGAAGTGCCGACTTCATTTTCTGATCAAGGCATCCGGCAAGAAAAAATCAAAGCACTGCAAGCGATTCGCCGCTATACACCAGAAGAAGTCAGCGAAAATTTTGTTCGCGGCCAATACGCTGCCGGCAAAATCGACGGAAATGAATTCGTCGCTTACCACGATGAACCAAATATCGCGCAAGATTCTGAGACTGAGACGTTTGTCGCCGGAAAATTTTTGATCGATAATTTCCGCTGGTCAGGTGTTCCTTTTTACATCCGTACCGGTAAGCGTATGACTGAAAAAGGGACTCGGATCAATGTCGTCTTCAAACAAGTACCGGTGAATGTTTTCAGCTTCACCAATGACGATTTAGCAGAAGACACGATCCCAGAAGAAAACTTACCGCAAAATATTTTGACCATTTACATCCAGCCGACAGAAGGTTTTTCACTGACTTTAAATGGCAAACAGATCGGCCAAGGCTTCAATCCTGAACCGGTCAAACTCGATTTCCGTCAAAGTGCTGAAGTGACCGAAAACAGTCCCGAAGCGTATGAAAAATTGATCCTTGATGCGTTGAATGGTGATGGTACGAATTTCTCGCATTGGGATGAAGTGGCTCAAAGCTGGGAGATCGTCGACCGCATTCGCCAAACGTGGGACAAGACGACCCCGCATTTTCCGAACTACAATGCAGGCACGATGGGACCACAAGCTGCCTTTGACTTGCTGGCAAAAAATGGGCACGCTTGGATCTGGCATCCTGATGAATGGTACCGTGAACGAGGAAAATTAGACTAACATTCAAATCAAAAGCGCGAACGATTCGCTGGTGTTTGACACCGGAATCGTTCGCGCTTTTTTTCTGACTATTTTTAACCTGCTAAACAAACTTTCCACCGATCAACTTGAACATCAATAACTGTACCATCCTACTTGCTCATCCCGCCAACCAAGCCGAACTAAATAATTTTTTTCTGCGAGGCTCGGAGTATAGTGGTGCGCACCAGTAATAGCATTAGGATTGTACAACCGATAAATCTTTTTATTCCCACCTGAATAAAACGCAATACCTTCTGCGATCCAGCCGAGACGGACTAACTGATCTCGTTCAGCCACACGTTTAGTATAATGATGGTCCCCGACATTTGGGTTATACAACCGATAAATTGGGGTCCCTTTAGAAGCCATCATGCCGATAGTTCCTTCGTCATGCCAACCTAATTTAACTAGTTGTTTTTTTTCGCCAGCATGCAACGTATAAAAATGTTCCCCAGAGTTTGGATTGTAGACGCGATACAATGGCCGCTTTTTTTCAACAGTCGGTGCTTTCCGAAAAATCGCTTGATACGTCAGATCACCAGTAACGCGTTGCGCTTTAGGCTGTGCGATCGTTTGACCGTTTTGTTCCCAGTGGTCAAAAACATAGCCTGGATCTGCAACGGGTTTCGGTAGGCTCGCTATTTTTTCACCGCGCTTGACCGCCACCAGCGTATCCCCACTCAAGCTTCCATGCTCACCAGCTTTAAATGTGGCATGATACACAATAGCTGATAAAACTTTTTTAAAAATCGCTTGGTAGGTCGTGTTACCAGTGACGATCTCATTTTTTAAGTTTGCCACTGATTGACCATTTTTCTCCCAATGACTAAAGCCATAACCAGAATTAGCGATCGGAGTCGGCAATTGAGGTAATTTTTCACCGCGTGCTACTTGGAGTGGCGTGTTGTTCCTTAATTTACCGTGGCCATCGGTGGCAAACGTTACCTGATACATAAATGGTGGCAATTTTTTAAACACGGCGCGATACATCGTGTCCGCCGTCAATTTTTCTTTAAGCGGATCAACGACTTGCCCGGCTTTTTCCCAATGGTCAAATGCGTAGCCAGGATCGGGTAGCGGAGTGGGCAGTGTGCTCAACTTTTCTCCCCGGTGAACAGTAGCACTCGTTGCACCTTGCAACAAACCGTGGCCAGCAGTTTCAAACGTCACGTTGACATCAGCTGGCTTGATCGTCCCGTTGACTGTTACATGCGCCGTATCTGCCAACATATAATTCGATTTATCAGCCCCCGTCAACTGCCAAGCATAGTCGATCGGTTTTTCCGTCCCGACCAGCGAATCACGATAGCTAGCCGATTGGATCACTAGACCAACGTCATCGGTCACATATGACGCGCGGCCGATCAATTTAGCCGTCAAGTGTGCAGCCGGCATTCCGTCATAAATTTTGTCGGTGCCGGTAAATTGGATCTCTGCGGGTAAAATGTTGTGAGGTGTAATAGTTAACAGTTGATCCAGTTGGACAAAATTTTTCTGCTGATCATCTGAATCAAACAACACCCCAACTTGGTAGGTTCCCGCATTTTTTGGCGGGGTCAAATTGAAATCAGGATCAGTAGCGGCTTTATATTCCACAGTGCCTTCTCCTAACGTGATCCAGTCAGCTGGTTTCCATAAAATAGTTTGTAATGTTACCGACTGAGCTTGTCCGTCATATTCCAAGGTCGGTGTTGCTAAGGTGAGGTCGCCTGCAGCCACGCCACTTTTCAGCCGGCGAAAAACACCGTAATAAGTTTGAGCAGGTAGCGTGCCATCTGCTTCTACTTTAGGCGAACTTCCCACCGGTCCGCTCTCACTGTCTGCATGCCAATTAAAGCCGAACGTCTTTTGCAGGTCAGCGGTCAAAGGATCTACAGGCGCTTTAAGTTGGATCCCATCGTTGACAGAACTAATGGCTAGTTCGCTTATGGGGATCGCAGAATAGACTTGGCCGAGACCGGTTTGCCGGATGCCCGTCTTTGGGTCGCGCCACGTAAACGTCACAGCAGGATCAATGTAATCACGGGTGACGATCACGGCTGTTGCTGGCACTCTAGCATTAACATAGGCTGTTTTTACCGCTTGCTTGAAATTGTCAAAGTTAGCTAAATTGGTGGCTTTGATCACTTTTAAATTCGGGCAATCGTAAAAAGCCCACGGTGTTAGCTCGACAGTTAACCCACTTAGATCAATTTCTTGTAACGCGGTGTCATGAGCAAATGCAAGTTGACCCATTTTTTTAACGTTTGGCAGACTCAAACTTTCGAGGCCTACGCACATAGAAAAATCACGCACGGCAAGCACTTCTGCTTGAGGAAAATTGGCTTGGCGCAATGCTTTATCATCTATAAAAACATATCCCTGAAGTGCTCTTACTTGGGGAAAATTGAGCTGTTCTAATTTCTCACAACTTGAAAAAGCATAGCTCTCCAATGTAACAACAGAGGGCAAGTCAACACTTTGCAAATTCGAACATGAATTAAATCCATTGACTCCTATTTGTTGCAGTCTAGAGTTCGGTGCGGATTGGACCGTCTTGATGGAACTTTCACCATAGAAGGCACTCTCTCTGTACTTTTCTTCTGGCGCACCTTTAATAGTCAAAATCGGCAATCCCTGATAGTTGGCTGGAATGACTAAATTTTTCCGATCCGCAGCTGTCGCCGTATCAGCAAAGCCATCGATTTGATAGCCGCTCTGGCCGTCGTAAGTAACCGGTGACAATTCAAATGTTTGTGCGCTCTCCGCATCACTTTTAGGCGGTAGCGTATCAGTTGGCGTTGGTTCATTCGAAATGGGTAAAGTATTTTTCGTCAGACTCGTTAAATTGTTGGGGTTTGTTGAGTTGTTCAGGAAAAGAGGCTTTGAATTGACAGATTCACTGAGGGATGAATCTGCAGAAGTTGGAGCGAAAGAGGTTATTTCATTTGGTGCTAAATTGTTGCTAGAAGAAGATGTTGGTTGGAAAGGAGTTGCTTTTATAAACGGTGAGGGTACTGTAGAAACTGTTTTTTCATTTGGCGGTGAAAAGATGCTTGAAACAGTTGAACTTGGCAAAATCATTTTGGCCTGAACAGTCACTGGCAGAATAACAAGACACCATAAAAACAGCGACAGGAGCAATCGGAGTATTTTTTTCTCCATGGGAATTTCCCCCTTTGCGGTCAAACCGCTGGCTAAAAAGTTCGCCCCCTTTTTACGCCTACTCCTACAACTTCATTATACATAAAAAACGTATATCTGTTCGTTTTGCTCGATTTGTTTTCAGATTTTTAAGGTTGTAGGTACTGAAAACAAAATCCTTCCTAGCAACCAACTTTTTATAATTGGAAATAGGCAAAAAAGCAGAACAAGAGTTAACTCTTGTCCTGCTCCAAAAATTATTTTGTTTCAAACCCTTCCGCAACAGCTTCCGGATAATTTTTTTCAACTAATTCGGCACAACTGCCACATAGTTCTGGTAATTTTTCATCACTGCCAACATCTTTTTTGACTTGGCGGCAACGTTCGCAGACATGCCCTGGTGCTTTTTCAACGACGAAAGCAACATCTTCAAAGACTACCGCGTTCTCAGGCGCCGCACCACTTGCGACTTCATAGTAGTCCGGTGAGACGATCAAGAGTTGCGCCACGTTTTCATCTAACGCTTCTAACAAGTCACGAACTTGTTCATTCGGATAAACGGTTAACTTCGCTTCCAGCGATTTGCCGATCACTTTTTCATTCCGAGCTGCCTCTAAAGCTTTTAAGACTTTGTCGCGGAAATCCATGAAAGCTGCCCACGTGTCCAGGAGTTCCCCTTGGTTCGGAAATTCTTCATAGCTTGGGAATTCAGCTAATTGCACATAGTCTTCCTCTTCTTTTAAATACGACCAGATTTCTTCAGCCGTGTGAGGGATCACTGGTGTCAATAATTTCGTCAAGGCGACTGCTGCATTGTAAAAGACAGTCTGCATGCAACGTCGTTCATAACTATCAGCGGCTTGGATGTAGACGACATCTTTGGCAAAATCCAAATAAAAGGCTGACAAGTCACTCGTTAAAAAGTTCATGATCGTGCGGTAAATGTGCATGAAATTATATTTTTCATAGCCGTCAGCGCGAACTGCTTTGATGACTTCATTCAAACGGACTGTCATGTATTTGTCGACCGAGCGCAAATCAGCATACGCCACAGCGTCTTTAGCTGGTTCAAAGTCTGTCGTATTCGCTAATAAGAAGCGAAGCGTGTTCCGGATCTTGCGGTACGTTTCAGCGACTTGTTGCAAGATATCCATCGATACCCGCACATCAGCTTCATAATCGACACTTGAGACCCACAGTCGTAAAATATCGGCTCCCATTTGTTTAATCACTTTGTCTGGTGCGATCGTATTGCCCAGTGATTTACTCATTTTGCGACCTTCACCATCTAACGTGAAGCCTTGTGATAAAACAGCTTTGTAAGGTGCTACGCCATTGATGGCAACACTAGTCGTGATACTCGAGTTGAACCAGCCACGATATTGGTCAGAGCCTTCCAAATACATATCTGCTGGGAACGTCAAATTGTCCCGTTGTTTCAAGACTGCTTCATGGGAAGAACCAGAATCAAACCACACGTCCATGATATCTGTTTCTTTGGTGAAAGTCCCATTTGGTGAACCGGGATGTGTGAAGCCAGCTGGTAATAAATCTTTCGCATCCCAATCAAACCAAATACTTGAACCGTGTTCTTCAAATAATTGCGCGATGTGTTCCGTCGTTTCTGGTGTGATGATGGCCTCACCATTTTCCGCATAAAAAATTGGAAGTGGTACGCCCCATGCCCGTTGCCGAGAAATGACCCAATCACCACGGTCGCGGATCATGTTGTACAGCCGTGTTTTGCCCCACGGAATGATCCAATCGACTTTTTCTACTTCGTCTAAAATATTTTGGCGGAATTTATCGATCGAAGCAAACCATTGTGGCGTTGCTCGGAAGATGACCGGTTTTTTCGTCCGCCAATCATGCGGGTAGCTGTGGGTGAAGAATTCTAATTTTAACAGCGCACCTTTTTCTTTTAATAAATCGGTGATCATCGGATTGGCTTTGTCATAAAAGACACCTTCAAAGCCTGGTGCTTCAGCCGTCAGCATTCCTCGGCTATCAACGGGCGATAAGACTTCTAAATCATATCTTTTCCCAGCGATATAGTCGTCTTCCCCATGTCCTGGTGCGGTGTGAACTAAACCAGTCCCGGCATCTAACGTCACGTGGTCGCCTAAGATGACTAATGACTCCCGATCATAAAACGGATGTTGCGCGGTCATGTATTCCAGCTCAGTACCTTTGAATTCTTTGAGCACTTCTACGTTTTCCCAATTCAGTTCAGCTTTGACCGTATCCAACAAGTCTTTTGCGATCACAAATTTTTTCCCGTCCGCGTTGACTAACACGTAAACGTATTTCGGATTGACTGCGATCGCTTCATTAGCAGGTAGTGTCCATGGTGTTGTCGTCCAAATGATGAACGATGTATCCGTGTCTAATAATCCTTTACCGTCTTTGACTTTGAACGCCACGAAGATCGAAGGTGATTTGACATCTTTGTATTCGATCTCAGCTTCCGCTAAAGAGGATTCGGAAGAGGGAGACCAATAGATCGGCTTCAAACCTTTATAGATGTAACCTTTTTCTGCCATCTTCCCAAAGACGCGGATCTCAGCAGCTTCATAATCTGGTGAAAGCGTCAAATACGGATGATCCCACTCACCAGCAACACCTAAACGTTTGAAATCTTCTCGTTGTTTATCCACTTGCGACAATGCGTACTCGCGACATTTCGCTAAATATTCAGTCCGGGTCATCTCTTTGCGTTTAACACCTTTATTGGCTAACACTTGTTCGATCGGTAAGCCGTGAGTATCCCAACCTGGAACATACGGCGCACGGAAACCTGACATTGATTTTGAGCGGATGATGATATCTTTACTGATTTTATTCAGTGCATGACCGATATGAATATTCCCATTGGCGTAAGGCGGTCCATCATGTAAGACAAAACTTGGCTTACCTTCATTTAATTGTTGCCGCTTTTCGTAGATTTTATTTGCTTCCCACTCTTTTTCCCAATCAGCTTCTCGATTTGGTAAATTACCTTTCATCGGGAATTTTGTTTTGCCAATGTTCAACGTTTCTTTCATTTTCACGATTCGATCGACTTCCTTTCCAAAGTTAAACTTAACTTAGCTAACCACTTCTAGCTTAAAAATAATTTTCTACCACTAGAACGATCCGTCGCTTAAAGGCTAGCTTAATAAAAAAAAACGACAAGCTCCTCGTCGGGACGAGCTTGTCGTGGTACCACCCAAATTTGAAATCCATAGATCTCCTCAAATCATCGTTAACGAGATGAATCGTTACTTGCTACTTGTAGTTCACAAATAAGCTTCATAGAGGATCTGGCTTAATCACAGGGTCTGTTGCACTCGCACTTTCTGCAACTCGCTAAAAGAATGAGATCAGCTTTTCTGTTCTATGCGTTACTTTCTTTTTTTAATTCTGGGATATCGATCGTCAGTCCAGCTTTGCGGCGCGCTTGTCGTGTTGGCTTAGGTGCATCGATCGTTTCCGCTTTAGCAACTGCGGAAACCTCAGACTTTTTTACCGCGTCACGATCGATCTCAGTTGCTTCCGCTGATTTTTCTTCAACCGCTTGAGCTTGGTCAGTTGATTCAGCTGTTTGTAAAGTCACTGCTTCAGTCACTTCTGCTGGTTGTTCTGAGTGTACAGCAGTCGTTTCACCCTTGTCAAGTTCTTCGCCTAAGATTTGTTTGATCTCAGCGTGACCATCGACAAAGTTCGACATCGGGGTCAAGATATCATCCCAGTCCCCACTTTTGGCTTGCTCTAATTGAGTTTCCAACAATAATAATAATTGTTGGTGGAACACGCGCGTTTTTTTCTTCAAGTCGTTCGTCTCAGTTGCTAATTGGCGAGCTTGATGGGTTGCATCAGCTAAGATCTGATTTGCTTTTTCTTCGGCTGTTGAAGTTAACAAATGCGCTTTTTTCTCAGCATTCGCGATCATTTCATCAGAACGATTTTGAGCAGATGAGATCATGACTTCTGATTCTTTGCTGGCAGAAGATTTTACTTTGTCAGCAGTATCTTGTGCTACTACGATCGATTGGTTCAACGCTTCTTTTAATTCATTGAAGTATTCTAATTTTTCTTGTGAGTGCTTCAAAGATTTCTCCAGCTCACGATTTTTGGTCAATGTGTCTTCGTAATCGCGGACGATCATATCCAAAAAATCATCGACTTCATCTTGATTGTAGCCGCGCATTTTGGTTGAAAAAGCTTTATTTTGAATATCTAAGGGGGTTAATGCCATGTGTTTTTTCACCTCTAAAATTTATTTACGTAACACGCCTAACTGTAAGCGGATCTTGCCTTTTTTGGTCGTGCCTTCGATACCTTGGATCTGGATTCGGCCAAAGCCGCGGATCGAAACGATATCTAAAAGATCCAAGCTGTAATCGGGCCGCTCATTGGGCATCCAATTGACTTTGATCTTGCCAGACTCGACTAATTGTTTTGAACGCTGGCGGGAAATATTGTAGACCGTTGAGATCACTACGTCTAACCGCAATGAACTAGCCGTCGCACTTTCTTCCGTCCAGCTGTCTTTTGGTACGATCAACTCCGTATACGGCCGCTCTTCAAAGTGGACCGTGACTTTCCCGATCTTCGTAACTTGTGTTTCAATGTAATTTGCGATTTCATTTGCTAAAAAAACTTGCCAGCGTTCACCGTCAGAAATGATATCACCGAAAAATTCACGTTTCACACCGGTACTCATCATCGTGCCTAAAATTTTTCCATGGGATAACTGCGCGAATTTGTGGGGATATTTGATTTCGATCATCACCAGTTCAAAATCAGCGTCAGTCGGTTCATAATATTCAGGATAGATCAGACAACGACAACGTTCTGCTTGTTCGTACCCGCCATAAAATTTAAATTGCAGTTCACTATTTTCACGAATCAACGTTTCTAAAATATACGCTTGGCGCGGATCTAAAAAATTGGTCAAGTAAGGAGCATATTGACTTTCCACTTGTTCCAGCCAATCGCCGACCGCATCGATAAAAGGATGCTCTTCTGGCCGAAAGTGCTGATAAACATTCGTATTCAAGTTTTCTCCTCCTCTCCCTTTTTAATAAATGAACATATACGCCAGCCGATCGATGACCCGCATCAAAATATTCAACGCGAAAATCGCGACCATGATGGAAAAATCGATCCCGGCAAATTGCAAAGGTAACCGTTGGAACAACCGTAAAAATGGTTCACAGATCTTGCCTAAAAGCTGACCTAATTTTGATTGATACGCTCCAGGAAACCATGACATCAGCGCATAGACGATCAATAAAATAGAATAAAGATAAACGATACGATTAATAAGTGCTAATAATTGGATAATGATCAAATAAGTTGCTCCTTTACATGCCTAAGCCGAAGATATCTTCTTCTTGCAAATTGCGTAACGTTGAACGATCGATCTCAACATTTGGCGGCGTACAGATAAACATCTCGCTGCCAATACGTTTGATATCCCCATCTGCCATAAAGACGACACCCGTCAAAAAGTCCACGATCCGACGTGCCTTCATTTCATCAATCGATTGGAAATTCACTAAGACAGCTTCACCAGCTTCGATCTTTCGAGCAATCGCCATCGCTTCTGAATAAACTTTGGGCTCAACGATTGCGATCTTGCGGTGTGCTTCTTTGCGATTAGGCCGCGTCGCTTGTTGATTGATCGCTGCCGTTTGAGTTTGCATCGTGTTCGCAGCTTTTGCTTTTAGCGGTCTTGTCTGCTGTACCGCTTGTTTTTGAATCGGTTGTACCGGCCGCGCGTTTTCTGGACGAGTCGTTGCTTGTGGTTTTTGCATCGCTACGACTTTAGCTGGCGCTGGTTGTTTTGCTGGCTGCGGTGTTGCTGGACGAGCGGCGGGACGATATGTAGATTGCGATTGGACCGGACGACGTGTTTCTTTTTTTGCTTTTACCGGCTGCTGTACCGGTGCTTCATACGTTTCTTCTTCTGACAAGCCGAAAAATTCAGAGATCTTTGATAAACTAAATGCCATAATTTGATCCTACCTTTCTTTAAATAATGCAGTACCGATCCGGACAAAGGTCGCGCCTTCTTCAATCGCTAGCTTAAAATCATGACTCATTCCCATGCTCAATTCAGTACAGGTCGCAACTTGTTTTTGCGTCGTTTGCTGCAACGTTTTTAAGCGGTGGAAGACATCTCGGATCTCAGCTTCCGCGGCATGAAGCGGTGCCATCGTCATCAATCCGACGATTTTAATTTTTTCAAGTGTTTGAAGTGCGGCGATCAATTCTGGTAATGCTTGTGGGGTGATCCCGTGTTTGGATTCTTCCCCTGAGACATTGACTTCGATAAAACATTTGATGGGCCGTGCCGCTCTTTTTTCGATCTCTTCAGCTAAACGCAGACTATCTAACGCGTGAAAATAATCGATCTCGTTGATGATCTGTTTGACTTTGCGGCGTTGTAGATTACCGATCAAATGCCACGTCAGATCATGATCAGCTAAGGCCGCTTTTTTGGCTAACAATTTATCAACCCGATTTTCGGCCACATTCGTTACGCCTAGCTCGACTAGTTCACGTGCTTGATCGGCTTCAACGCTTTTAGTGACAGCAACTAGTGTAACGGCACTTGCATCACGAGAAACAAGAGCACACGACTCCTGGATCTCTTGCTGAATGTCGTGCAAGTTATCAGCAATCATCTGCTCTTCCCCCTTAACTTTTATTTACGGCGACGGAAAAATGGTGGTGTATCTAACTCATCTTCGTCGTCAAGTTTTACTTCATCACGATGGAACGTGTCAAAATCTTTTTTCTCAACACTATCAAATTTTGAATCATCCACTCGTGGGCGCACATTTTCTTCTTTTCTAATATCCCAGTCACCAAAAGCTGAACGTGAATCTGAATCGGTTGTTGGTGTTGGCTCAACTTCTTGTCTTGGAGCAGGAGCTGGGGTTTTTACGACTTGACTAGTACGTTGTTGCGCTGGACGACTAGCCTTACGCTCTTTTTTTGTTGGATCAATCCCTGTTGCGATCACCGTCACGCGGATTTCATCGCCCAATTCTTCACTGATTGAGGTCCCTAAGATGATATTCACATCCCCAGTTGCAGCATTGGCTACAATATCAGAAGCATCTTGCGCTTCAAATAATGTCATATCCAAACCACCTGTGATGTTTAGTAGGACTTGTTCTGCACCATCAATTGATGTTTCAAGCAATGGTGATGAAATAGCTTTTTTCGTTGCTTCAACGACCCGGTCTTCACCAGAAGCAACACCGATCCCCATCAAAGCAGTTCCTTGGTTAGCCATGACCGTCTTCACATCAGCAAAGTCCAAGTTGACATACCCTGGTGCTGTGATCAAATCAGAAATTCCTTGGACCCCTTGACGTAACACATTATCAGCTTCGCGGAATGCTTCTAACATCGGCGTCTTTTTATCAACGACTTCTAATAGGCGGTTGTTTGAGATGATCAAAAGCGTATCCACGTTTTCTTTCATCAAAGCAATACCTTCTGCTGCAAAGCGACCGCGTTTTGGTCCTTCAAAACTAAATGGTCGCGTCACGACACCCACTGTCAACGCGCCTAAATCTTTGGCGATGTTAGCCACAACTGGTGCAGCACCAGTTCCGGTTCCGCCACCCATTCCGGCTGTGATGAAGACCATGTCTGCGCCTTCTAACGTTTCCCGAATTTGCTGTTCGCTTTCTTCCGCTGATTTTTGACCAACTTCAGGTTGTGAACCAGCTCCTAGTCCCCGCGTATATTTAGGTCCTAATTGGATGACTGTTTCAGCTTTTGAATTTTTTAATGCTTGCACATCAGTGTTGGCAGCGATAAATTCGACGCCTTTTACGTTTTCTTCGATCATGCGGTTGATCGCGTTACCGCCGCCACCGCCGACGCCGATAACTTTTATAATCGCGCCTTCATTAATATTGTTATCTAATGAGAATTCCATGCTTTTTTCCTCCTAAAGAATTAATCAAAAATGTTTGAGAAGAAATCTTTGATCTTCCCGGTCACTTTTTCATCGTTTTTTGGTTTCGGCTTACTTGGTTGTTGCTGTTCTTCTTCGTACTCTTCAGCCGCTTCGTAATCATCGTAGACCGGTGTTTGAGTAACGACTGGCGCACTTGTTTGTGATGATACCGCTTGTGATGTCTTATCCCCTGTGACCGCTGTTTTGGCCAATTGGTAAACTTCACTTAACTCAGCTGCATAATTGACTAAGCTGATGACATTCGTGAAGACTGGATTACGTAAGCCCATTTGATTAGGCACGTATAATTTGACGTTAGTTTCAAAGATTTCTTCAGCTAAATCAACAACACCTGGTAAACTAGCTGCACCACCAGTCAAAATGATCCCGCCTGGAAGATCCAACGCATCGATGGAATCTAATGCTTTTTTCGCTTTTCTGAAGATCTGTTCTAAACGCGCTTCGATGATCTCGGATAAATAGCGTTCATCGACTTTGACTGGATCAGTCTTACCGATCACATCCACCGGGAATTCTTCGTTAGCGGACGTTCGTTCCGGATACGCATCGCCATAATTGATCTTCAATGTCTCGGCGTTTTGGAAAGAAGTGTTCAAGACAATCGAAATGTCTTTGGTGACATATTCGCCGCCTTCTTGATCTACATGCGTAAACTTCAACTGATCATCATGAATGACTGCAGTCGTCGTTTGACCACCACCCATGTCGATCACGATCGTCCCAAAGTCTTTTTCGCCTTCTGACAAGATCGTTTCGGTTAAAGCCAGTGGTGTGATGATCGTTTGTGAAACTGCAAGACCGGCTTTTTCGACACACTTGTGAATATTGTGGACGACTGTTTTAGGTCCGGTAAAGATCAGACCTAGCATCTCCAATCGGACACCGATCATGCCCCGTGGATCTTTGATACCTTCAAAGCCATCAACGGTAAATTCTTGTGGTAATAAAGCGACGATTTGACGTTCTGGCGGCACCGAGCGGACCATTGCAGCTGCGGCGACATTGCGAACATCTTCATCCCCGATCTCTTTTGAATCATTGTTCACTGCGATCATGCCTTGACAAGGTTCAACTTCTAGAAGGTTAGCTGGCAATCCCACACTGACACTTTTGATTTGAATCCCGGCCTTTTCCTCGGCTTGTCTTACTGCTCGTTGGATCGCTTGGACCGTCTTGTCGATATCCACGATGATCCCACGATTGATTCCTTCTGATTTTGCATTTCCTACACCAATGATATTCATTTGGCTATCGATGTATTCAGCAACGACGACTTTGACCGACGTCGTACCGATATCAAGGCCTACATACATTCCTGCTTTTGCCATGAATGGGATTTCCCTCCTACTTTACTTCTGTTATGTTATCTAAGACTGAGAGTTTGCTTTTTTAAAGCCAGAAATATATTCCATGTAAATATATTCACTGGGATTAATTCTACCACAATTTACTACCATTGATAAAGCAGATTCGTTACTTTCTTGTGACAAATTTATTCATTTTCCTTTAATTCTTGTGAGTAGCTAGTGGTATTTTGCTGCGAGCTTTTAGTTTTTTTTTTCGTGCGGATACGGATAGCTGTAGATCCCTGCTTCCATATCGACGACGCCTTGCATTTTCGCCTTGTTCATTTGTTTGACGACTTGTGGGTAATACTTCATCTTTTGATCCAATTCAGTGATGCTGACTAAGACTTGATTGCCATCATTCATAAAGATCTGCAATAGCTCATCGTTTTCTGTCGTTGGCGCGAATTTGATCTGCGAGATACCTTGTTGGATCTCTTCAGATAATTTTTTATAGCGTGACAAAACGGCTAAGATCCGTTTCGAGCCTTTGAAATTTTCTAAGATCGGCAAATCTCCCGCGGCTTTTTTTTGATCGACAGGCATGATCTGACCGTTTTCAATGATCGGGGAGTACTTCCCATTGTGTTCTAAAAAGGCCACTTCTTTATACTCCGTTACGTTGATCACGAATCGATTAGCACCATTGAATGTGATCGCTGCGTTTTTGATCCGTGCTTCTTTTTTCTTCAATTGTGCGACTTTAGCTTGCCGCTCAAAATATTGCGGCCACAAATTCTCCCCCACTTGAAGATCGACCGTTTTTTCGATCGCCGCTTTTGAAACGTGTTCATTATTTTCAACGCGAACACCTGCAAGCCGGCTAAAAGGCGAGATGTAATACCCCAACACAACGAGCGGAAGTAAAAACATTCCGATCAACAGCCCCATCCGTTGATATAACTTCCGATCTTTCGGCAGTCGATCGAAAAAAGGTAACTTCTCTTCTAAATCGTCGGTCGTATCAGCTGGTTCGTCAATCGGGACCGGTGGCGCATCAGCAGGAAAAACTTTTTTCTCCGCTGATTTTTCCGCTGGTAAGTTTTCTGCTGGAGCTGATCCTTTTTCAGCTTCTGGCGCTTTTTTCTCCGCCTGTTTTTTAGTTTCGGCAGCTTTTTTCTTCATATATTCAAGGTTGGCTTGCTGCCACGGTGTCAGCGGGCGTTTTTTCGGTTGTTTTCCCTCATTTTTGCTGATGATCCTCACCACCTTTTAAATGATTTGGTTAACTAAGTGCAATAGACGTTCCGCAGCATCGGGAATGCCTTCTTTTTTCGAAGCTTGTGCCATCGTTTCTTTTAACTCGGCGTCTCCCATGATCTCATCAACTGCAGCCACCAAGTTATCTGCTGAAAGTTCGGCATCAGTGATCATTTTCACAGCACCGACAGCAACGAGGCTCTGCGCGTTTTTAGTTTGGTGGTCGTTGGTGACATACGGACTGGGGATCAAGATCGCCGGTAAGCCCAGCGCGGTAAATTCCGCAATCGAAGTCGCCCCGGCTCGCCCAATCAATAGATCGACATTGGCCATCACATCCGTCATATTTTTGATATACGGCTGGATCGATAAATTACTGGCTGTCTGACCTGTTAAGGTTTTTTGTAAATCGGCGTAATAGCGTTCGCCTGAAGCGTACAAGACTTGATAATCTTTTTTGGCAAATTGCGGCAGTGCACTGGCGACTGCTTGATTGATTTTTAACGCACCTTGGCTACCACCAAAGATCAAAACTGTCGGCTGATCTGGATTCAATTGATATTCTTGTAAAACTTCTGATTTGCCGCTGGTCACGACTTCTTGCGCCCGCGGATTTCCGACTAAAACCGTTTTTTTAGCTGGAAAATATTGGGCTGCATCAGGAAAACAAATCGCGACTCGATCTACGTAACGGCTCAAAAATTTATTGGTGATCCCCGGCACACTGTTTTGCTCGTGCACGATCGTCGGGATCTTTAATTTAGCAGCTGCATACACGACCGCTCCGGAGACATAGCCACCAGTCCCGATCACAACATCTGGTTTGAATTCACGAATGATTTCTTTCGCTCGTTTGATGCTTTTCAAAAACAATTGAACGGTTTTGACGTTGTCTAATGACAAGCTACGTTTGAAACCTTGGATCTTGATCGTTTTAAATGGGATGCCGCTTTCGGGAACGATTTTATTTTCTAACCCGCGATGGGTCCCAACATATAAAAATTTGGCATCTGGCTGCAATTTTTCCACGTAGCGGATAAAGGCTAAAGCGGGGTAGATATGGCCGCCTGTGCCACCACCGGTCACTAAGATTCTCATGGATTCACCCTACTTTTCTAAATTTTTCACGGCTTGCATAAACTTGTCACCGCGAATCTCAAAATTTTTGTATTGATCCCAACTAGCATTGGCTGGTGAAAGTAAAATACTATCTCCTGCTTCACTTAATTCATACGCTAGTGGAACAGCTGTCTCGGCATTTTCAGTGAAAATGATTTTTTCGACTCCGGCACGTTTGGCGGTCTCAGCTAACTTAGCTTGCGTCTCACCAAAGACAACGATCGCTTTCAACCCTTTAAAGGCTGGTAATAATTCATCAAACCCATTGCCGCGATCTAAGCCGCCTGCTAGTAAGATTAATTTTGCATTATCAAAACCACTGAGTGCCATTTCAGTTGCCAGCGCGTTCGTTGCTTTTGAATCATTATAAAACTTGCGACCATTGATTGTATCGACATATTGCGTTCGGTGGGGAACACCATGGAAAGTTTGCAAGGCTTGTTTGATCGCCTCAGTAGCTACACCTTGGATCTTAGCTACTGCAATCGCAGCTAATGCATTTTCGATATTATGCGAGCCTGGCACACCCAGATCAGCTGCTGCCATGATCAATTCCTCTTTAAAGTATAAATTGCCGTCTGCTAAATAGGCGCCGTCGACTTTTTCAATCGAAGAAAACGGCACGACTTGCGCTTTTGTTTGTTCACTTAAGGCGCGCCATTCTGCATCTTTCCAATTCATCACTAGAAAATCAGCGGCAGTCATGTTTTGTTGGATCTCCCACTTTGCTGCTATGTAATTTTCCCGAGTTTTATGATAATCCAAATGCGCTTCATAAATATTGGTGATCACCGCGATATGCGGATGGAATTCTTGTGTCCCTAACAATTGAAAGCTGGAAAGTTCCATGACCAACTCATCATCTTTAGTCACTTTTTGCGCGACTTCACTAGCCGGATAGCCAATGTTGCCTGCTAGATAAGCTTTTCCCTGTTGACGGTCTTGATTTAAGACAAGTCCGATCATCGTGGTCGTCGTCGTCTTCCCATTAGTCCCGGTAATGCCAATGATCGGGCATTCCGCGATTTGATAGGCCAACTCGACCTCAGTAATGATCGGGATCTGTAATTCTTCGGCTTTTTGAACTAACGGATTGTCATAAGGAATCCCTGGATTTTTCACCATCAAAGCAAAATCTTCATCTAATAATTCGATCGGATGACTGCCGGTTACGACTTTGATTCCCATCGCCAGCAGATCTTGCGCTTCCGGATTTTCCGCAAATGGTTTGCCATCATTTACAGTCACAAGCGCCCCTAACCGATGCAATAACTTGGCCGCACTCATGCCGCTTTTGGCTAAACCTAACACTAATACTTTTTCATTTTTATAACGCTCTACTTGTTTCATCTTGGTCATCTCCTACAATACGATTGCTAATGTGATTCCGGCTGCAACTAACCCGACTAGCCAAAAAACAGTATCGACTTTCCACTCTGACCAGCCAGACATCTCAAAGTGATGGTGTAACGGTGACATCTTAAAGACCCGTTTGCCCGTTAATTTGAACGACATGACTTGGATCATGACACTAGCCGTTTCAAAAACGTAGACTAAACCGATCAAAAGCAACGTCCATTCTTGATGAAGCATCACGGAAATCGCCGCTAGCAACCCGCCTAATGCTAATGAACCGACATCCCCCATAAAGATCTTCGCCGTTTTCTTATTATAAGGAAAGAAACCGACTAAACCACCGATCACACTCAAACACATAATCAAGACTTCATACTGTTTTTGGTATGCCGCAATTATAGCATAGGCCGCAAACGAGATCGTACCTAAGCCGGCAACTAAACCATCGATCCCATCTGTCAAATTGACCGCATTGGAAAAACCGACTAGCCAAATAATGACGAATAGTCCGTACAAGATCCCTAATGGTAAATCAAAACCAAAAAGATTCAACGTATCCGGATAGCCTTCAAAGCGATACACGCCGTAAAAAATGATCGCTCCAACGACTTGCCCAATAAATTTTTGGCGCGACGTCAACCCTTCGTTTTGTTTGTGTGCCAGTTTTAAGAAATCATCTAAAAAGCCGATGATCCCATACAACAAGAGGACAAAAATCAAAATCAACAGTGAGTTGGTCAGCTTCCCTTGCCAAGCGCCAAACCAAAGTGCCGTCAAGACTGAAGCAGCTAAAAAGCCTAGACCTCCCATCGTCGGCGTTCCCGCTTTTGCATTGTGCCATTTGGGACCTTCTTCCCGAATTTCTTGTCCTTGTTTTTTCATGTGGAAATACCCGATGATAAAGGGCATCCCTGCTACTGTGATCGCAAAACTACTAACAAAAGCTATAAAAAGTTGTGCCGCATCCATTTTTTTCTCTCCAGTTCTAATCTAAAGTAATGTTTAGTTTTTTCTTCCCGATTTCTGCAAATGGTTCAATGTTTTGTTTTGTTGCGTAACCTTCACCTTTGAAGCTGACTTCTATGCCTAATAAATTAGCAAGTTTCAAAATATCTGACTTCGACCAGCCACTGACATCTGGCATCGTTTTTTTGCCATCGGTGATCAAGATCAAGCGCTCATTGGCCATCGCTTTTTCACCTGGCTTACTTGATTGCTTGAGAACTTTCTTCCCATTGCCGACAACGACCGCTGATAATCCGCGTTTGTTAGCATCGCTGGCTGCTTTACTAGCAGCTAATTGGCGATAATCCTCGACTTTGATCTGTTCTTCGTCTTCTTTGGCCTTTTTTTGTTTCGTTGAATCAGTTGTCGGATCTTCTTCAAATTCCATCGCACGTCCTAATAGTGGATTGGCGATTTGAGCAAGGGAGCCGCCAGGTGTTTTTGTCGGCTGCTTCAGGGTCAAATACAAAATATATTCTGGATTTTCTGAAGGCAGCATCAAGGCGATCGAATAAATATAATTCGTGTCTCCAGTCAAATAGCGTCCGTTTTCGGCGATTTGAGCTGTCCCTGTCTTACCTGAGATGCGATAGCCTGGTACTTTATATAAGCCATATGCTGACCCATAATTTTCACTTTCGATGACATCTCGCATATAACCCCGTACCGTATCAGCAGTCTCCGCTGTGATCGGTTCACCGACGATTTCCGGTTTAGTTTCGATCGTTTTTTTAGTCGTCGGATCGACGGTTTTTTTGATGTAATGAGGTTGAAGCATCTTGCCATCATTAGCTACAGCCGTATACGCCCGCATCATTTGAAAATTCGTCACGCCAATCGCTTGACCGTAAGAACTCATCGCTTCATCGACCATATTGGAAGTTGGCAGTGACCCTTTGACCTCGCCTGGCAAGCCAGAGTAAGTGCTTTGACCAAAACCAAATTTTTTCATATACTCGCGCCATTTATTGCCTAGTCGTTCTTCTTGCATCACCATGCCGACATTACTGGACCACGATAACGCTTGTCGCATCGTCAACACGCCTTTAGCCCCAAAGTCATGGTCATTGATCGTAGCATCGCCGACTTTGATCTTACCGGAGACGAAGGTTTCATTTTCGTCAAAGATCCCTTCGTTGACCGCGGCTGACGTAGTGAAGACTTTCATCGTCGAGCCTGGTTCATAACTATCTTGAATCAAGAAATTCCGCCATGAACCGTTACTTCCTAAACCAGCCTTTGTTTCAGGATTGAAAGTCGGCCGTTGAGACATTGCTAAAATCTCACCGGACTTAGCTTGCATCAACATCGCGGTCATTTCTTTTGGTTGAGTCTCTTTGCTGACTTTATCCATCAACGTCTCTAAATAACTTTGCAGTCCTGCATCAAGGGTCGTATAAATATCTTCACCGTTGACGGCTTCTTTTTCTTCCGCGACAGTGCCTGGTAATGGCTTTTGCGTATTATCTTTTTGGTAGACGATCTTGCCATCTTTCCCTTTTAATACATCATCATAAGCCTGCTCTAGTCCCATCTTACCTTTTAAAACTTCATGTTTGTCCGGCGTCGCATACCCGATGAAATGAGAAGCGAATTCCCCATTTGGATACATGCGATCCACGTGTTCGGTAAAATATAACCCTTTGACATGTTCGCGATCCATCTGCGCTTGGATGTTGTGCTTGATTTCTTCTGAGATATTTTGACCCGCAGCACCAAATTCGACTTGGTAATATTTACTCGTTCCATCATCATTCATCCCGTCATTTAAAATCTTCAGTGAGGTTTTCGGTTTGATGGCTAAGTGTGCTTTTAAAATTTGAGCGATTTTTTTGAAATCTTTTTGTTGGGCATAGAGCTTCTCGCCATTTGACGTATAACTTTCTGACAAAATCGCGTAGATCGAATACGAAGCCGCGTCTTCTGCGATTGCTACCCCGTTCCGGTCATAGATCGTTCCGCGCTTGGCTTTGACGACTTCTTCACCGCGATACAATTCGCTAGTCTTTTTCTCCAGCGAAGTTCCCGCAATATGTCCGCCGGCGACCACATAAATCATCCGCGTGGCAAACAAAAAGAACAACCCAATACTCGTAGCAAATAAAAGAATACCTACTTTTTTGCGATTGTTCATCGGACTTTGATTTTTTTTGCGGATTTTTCGTTTTAATTCCTTAAAATCCATTATTTCACTTTCCTTAAATTATCATCGTTGATCGTAAGCCCTGCTTTCTCAGCTACTTTTTTCAATCGCTCGGAACGCGACAACTCATTTTTTTCTTGCTGAAGTTGCGTCGCTTGTTTTTCATTCTGATCGATCTTAGCTTGGATCGACGTGATCTCGTTTTGAGTTTTGCTGATTTCATTCCGGAAGTTCACCATGATGATGGCCGTTCCGATCAACAAAAGCAGCATGCCCAAGACAACCACTTTTTCCAACCGCGTCACTTTCTTCAAGCGATCGGCAGGTGAATGAAGGATCTTGGTGGTGTCTGGCTCGTTTAGCGGTTGTTGTTGTTCATGTTCTTGGGCATAGTCAAATATCGTTTGGTCTTGGTCTTTTAATTCAGCCATTCTCCCTATCCTTCCTTGATTTTTTCTGCAATACGTAATTTTGCGCTGCGTGCGCGGTTATTGTTCTCTAATTCTTCTTCAGAGGGAAGAATCGGCTTTTTATTTACCAGCTTTAAAATCGGCTGGAACTCTTCAGGGATCATTGGTAACCCCGGCGGTGTGTCTTTGGGCTGACTGTATTCTTTGAAAATCGTTTTAACGATCCGATCTTCTAACGAGTGGAACGTGATCACGCTGACCCGTCCGCCAACTGCGATCACCTCGATCGCTTGTTCCAATGAATCTTCGATCGCGCCTAATTCGTCATTCACCGCGATGCGGATCGCTTGAAACACACGCTTTGCCGGATGCCCGCCCTTTCTTCTAGCTGGAGCGGGAATCGCTTCTTTAATGATGTCGACTAATTCACCCGTCGTCTCGATCGGTTGCTTTTGCCGTTTTTCTTCAATCAAACGGGCAATCTGCTTAGAAAATTTTTCTTCACCATAACGGAAAAAGATCTTCACTAGCTGTTGATAAGAATACTCATTGACGACTTGATACGCTGAAAGTTCTGCGCTTTGATCCATCCGCATATCAAGTGGCGCATCGTGATGGTAACTAAAACCGCGGCTGGCTTCATCTAGCTGGGGCGAAGAGACGCCTAAGTCATACAAAATACCGTCGACTTTTTCGATCCCTAGTGCGTGAAGTTCTTGTTTCAACTCCCGAAAATTCGCTTTGATGAACGTCACTTGGCCTTGTTCAACGTAGTTTGCTAAGCGAACTTTGGCATGCTCGATCGCACTTTGGTCTTGATCAAACGCATATAAGTGCCCGTTTGGACCTAATTGGCTCAGCAGATATTCGCTGTGACCAGCACCGCCTAACGTACAATCAACATACTGACCGTCTGATTTTAACCTGAGCCCGTCCACCGTCTCGTGGAGTAATACGGTTGTATGTTGAAAATCTTGTGTCATTGAATATCCTTCTCCCTAAAATCCAAAATCGACCATTGTCTCGGCGATATCGTCAAAGTTTTCTTCGGCTTCTTTTGTGAAAGCCTGCCATTTTGCTTGATTCCAAATCTCAATGCGATTTGCTACTCCGGTGATGACACACTCTTTGTCCAGTTCCGCGTGCTGACGTAATGTTTGGGGAATATTGATCCGCCCTTGTTTATCTAGCTCACACTCCGTTGCTGCGGAATAAAAAAAACGAACAAAAGTCCGCGCGTCTTTTTTCGAAAGCGGCATCTCGTTTAATTTCTGTTCTAAGTTCGACCATTCAGTCATAGGATAACCAAAAAGACAGCCATCCAGACCGCGAGTCACGATGAATTTTTCGCCTAATTGTTCACGTAATTTCGAAGGTACGATTAAACGTCCTTTTGCATCGATATTATGCTGAAATTCTCCCATGAACATCGGCTTTCCCCCGTTCCCCCACAATCTAAATTAAGTCTACCACATTCCCCCACAATCTACCACCGTTTATGGGAAAGTCGTTTTTTAGTTTTTTGACCTTTTTTTACCATCCACGAATAACAAACTAATAATAGACTTTTTAAAAACTTTCTCCCGTAATCGAGCAGCTAACTCTATTTTCTAGCACCAAACTATGTACGACAGGATTACTTTAACAAAGACAGCACCATCACATGATCAATCTCATGCAACAGTGCTGGTCAAAATAGGTAATTAAAGTAAACGGATGAGGCTCATGACGATCAATACTACATACAGCAAACACGTCAATAAAAATGTCAGCCGCCAAAACATCTTGAAAAAACGACCGTACACGATCTCCCGATAGCGATACGCGTGAAAGATCACGAGTGCGATCCCTAATAAACAAATCGAAAGTAATACGTAAGGTAAGATCGAAAAAGGTGCAAATGATTTAGAGATCTCGTGGACGCCGATCAATAAAAAAGGAACGGCGATATCTGGTGCTTTGATTTTAAAGCGTTCTTTTAAATGAAATGTCTCAACTAAAAATTGCGCTCCAACCATGATGATGACCGGAAAAATATACCAAACTAACAACAGCGGTGAAAATTTTGCCAACGACCCCATTCCTTCCTCACAAACTGATTCTCACTATACGCGATCCTCGTTACAGCTTGATTTCAATTTTACTTTAAGTAGCCGAGATTAAACAAGAATTAAAAATTATTTCAATTTCCGCAAAAAAGCGTTTCACTATTTCATGTGAGGCTAACTTATAAATTTTATTAATGATTTCATTTTTGCAAAAAGAACATTTGCGCCCAAGCAGGAAACACGCTACAATAGTCACGAAGATTCCGCAAAGGATGGTGAGTGCCATGAATAACAAAAAATCAAACAGCACTTTTTCTAAAGTAACGAAAGTCGTCATCTGGACGATGTTGATTTTGACGATCGGCTCCTTAGTGTTCGGAAGTATCGTCAGCGTCTTACAATAAACAGTTAGACCGGCCGCAAATGCGCGGCGGGTCTTTTTTTATGGGTTGAAATTTCCCAACCGTTGCGACAAAAGGAATGATCAAGCCCGATTTTCCGTTTGAGCCATTTCCAATAATTCTTTGGCGTGCTGCAAAGTCAGCGGCGTGATCTCTGCACCAGCTAGCATCCGGGCGATTTCTTCGATCCGTTCAGCTTCAGAAAGCTCTTCTACTTTTGTGATCGTGCGGCCGGCTTTGACTTCTTTTTTGATGAAGAGTTGATGGTCAGCACAGGCGGCGACTTGTGGTAAATGGGTGATACACAGCACTTGCGAATTTTGCCCGATCTGGTAGATCTTATCGGCGATCGCTTGTGCGACCCGACCGCTGACGCCTGTGTCTACCTCATCAAAGACGATACTCGTCAATTCTTGCGTTTTTGAAAAAATCGTTTTAAGGGCTAGCATCACCCGCGAGATCTCTCCACCTGACGCTACCTTCACTAACGGTTTCAAAGGTTCCCCCGGGTTGGTAGTGATGTAAAACTCCACTTCATCACAACCGTTTCCACTAAACTCGATCGCTTTGAATTCCACTTTGAAACGCGCATTTTCCATATACAACTCTTTTAATTCATGCTGCACCGCTTTTTCTAATTGTTGTGCTAACGTCAGCCGCGCGTCGTGAATCGTTTTGGCTTGGACTTGCAACTGTTGCGCCTGCTCGTGTAATTCCACTTCCATTTTTTCTAACTTATCACCAGAAAAATCTGATTCTAACAACTCTTGGCTGATTTTGTCATAGTAGCTCAAAATCGCTTCAATGGAATCACCGTATTTACGTTTTAGCTGATGGATCAGATCTAAACGTTCCGCGACAAATTCCAGTTGTTGTTCGTCTAGTTCTAATAGATCCAATTGCCGGCCGATCTGACTAGCCGCATCTTGCAATAAATAATAAGCCGAATGGACATCATCTGAGATCGTTTGAAAATCAGCATCTAAACCGGCGATCGTTTGGAGCTCTTGACTGGCAGAGCCGATCGCATCTAATGCACTGGCTTCTTCACTTGTCAACGCCTGATAGCTATAAGACAGCGCGTCGACGATCTTTTGATAATTCACCAGCTTCTCGCGTTCATCTTTTAGTCTTTCTTCTTCTCCTACTTCAAGTTCAGCAGTCGCGATCTCATCTTGTTGAAAAGTCAACATATCCACGCGTTGTGCAAAAGATTGCTCATTTTTTTGA
Organism: Enterococcus sp. CSURQ0835; assembly: GCF_902706605.1. Taxonomy (GTDB): domain Bacteria; phylum Bacillota; class Bacilli; order Lactobacillales; family Enterococcaceae; genus Enterococcus_A. The sequence goes on from NZ_CACSLH010000008.1 coordinate 58,586, forward strand.
AAACGGCTGACCTTTTTACGCAACTCATTGTAGGCAGCAAATGCTTGCTGATAACTTTGGAGTTGCTGTTGAAATTTTTTATCGCCAAAAGCATCCAGCAAACCTAAATGATGTTCCGGCCGCATCAATTCTTGATGATCGTTTTGACCTTGGATATCCACTAAGAAACGACCAATCCGGCGCAAGTTGGCCAGCGTCACGATCCGTCCATTGACTCGGCTGACACTTTTACCCGAAAGATTCAAATCGCGTTGCACAATCAACTGGCCTTCATCGGTCTCGATCCCCAACTCAGCGGCCAGTTCCAAAAACTCAGTTTGTTTCGGCAGATCAAATAAACCTTCCAACACACAACTTTCACTACCTTGCCGAATATAATCCACCGATGAACGCGCACCGGCCAACAAACTGACAGCGTCGATGATGATGGATTTCCCTGCACCAGTTTCTCCTGTCAAAGCGGTCATGCCGCCAGTAAATGACAATTGCAAGGTCGAGATGATAGCAAAGTTTTTGATCGTCAATTCTTGTAACATGGCTTCTCCTCTTTTATAAAGTAGACTCGCTTACCATAAAAAACGGCTAGCGCTTTTTTCGCTTTAAGCTTCTTGGCTTGCACGGATTTTTTCCGCCACAGTTTCAGCGGCTGCTTCGGTTTTAGCGATCATCAAGACGCTGTCGTCATCATTTAAGATCGCGAATAGTTCAAAATAGCGTTCTAACAAATTAGCGGCCGCTGAAGCATTGCCGGGCAATGTTTTTAAGCTGACAAATTTTTCCATTTGGTCGACTGCTACAAAGGCTTCTTTTAGCAGACTCGTCAGTTTATCCGCTAAATTTTCTTCTGTTTGCGCTGGTAAACTGTAGCGGTAGCCACCGTTTCGCGCTGGAACTTTGATCAATTTCATCTCTTTGATGTCTCGTGAGATCGTAGCTTGTGTCACTGTGATTCCGCGTTTTTTCAAAATCTCCACGAAGTCTTCTTGCTTTTTGATATCATATTCAGCTAATAATTGTGTGATCAATTGTTGGCGTTCTAATTTACGCACATTTCCCACTCCTAATGTAATGCGGTTTTCTTTTGTAGCCTGCTAGTAATTCTAAGCCCGTTCTAACTGTTCATGGGCTGCTTTTACCACTTCAGTCAGTGAGATTTTGGGCTCTAGTTGTCCAGTTCCATCGACGGAACGCAAATGAGCCAAAAATTCGATGTTCCCCTCGCCGCCAGTGATCGGTGAATAGGTTAATTCCGGAATATCAAACCCTGCCGCCTGCGCAAATTCTGTCACTTCTGTCAGCACTTTGACGTGGGTTTTCGGATCACGCACGATTCCTTTTTTGCCGACGAATTCTTTGCCCGCTTCAAATTGCGGTTTGATCAGCGCGATCACATCGCCGCCTTCCACTAAAATAGCGTGGAGCGGCGGCAAGATCAATTTCAACGAGATAAAGGAGACATCAATCGTTGCAAACTGCGGCTGACCCGCTGTGAAATCGGCTGGCTGACTGTAGCGAAAGTTCGTGCGTTCCATCACGATCACGCGTGGATCTTGGCGTAATTTCCACGCTAACTGATTTTGGCCGACATCTAGCGCATAACTCAAACGCGCGCCATTTTGTAACGCCGCATCGGTAAAGCCACCGGTAGACGAGCCGATATCCAAGATGATCTTATCTTTGACTGTGATATCAAAATCATGTAACGCCTTCTCCAATTTCAAGCCGCCGCGGGATACATAGCGCAAACTTTGACCTTTGACAGTCAATCGAGTGTCGCTGGCGATTTTTTCTCCTGGCTTATCGAACCGCTCATTATTTTTTTGATTGTAAACTTGACCCGCCATCACCGCTCGTTTGGCTTTTTCTCGTGTTTCAAACAAACCTTGGTCAAACGCCAAAACATCTACGCGTTCTTTTTTCATCGTCTTTTGCTCCTATCTTGTCAAACAAAGCGCTCCGTTCAAAACTTTCATACGTGCTACAACGCTAAAGCTGTTACCACTTCTTGTAACGCTTGCGGGTTGAAAGTTGCGGTCTGGGCTAAATCAGTCAGTAACGTTCCAGCTTGAGCTAGTTCAGTCGCCAACGCTTTTTTCGCTTCCGCCAATCCTAACAAAGCCGGGTACGTACTTTTAGCAGCTGCTGCATCTTTGCCGGCCGTTTTACCTAATTCTTCTGTCGTAGCTAGCACATCCAACAGATCATCGCGAATCTGAAAAGCTAAACCAAGATGGTGTCCTAGTTCAGCTAATCTTTCCAACACGTAATCCGTCTGATCCGCTAAAATTCCGCCAGCCAATAAGCCATAAGTTAACAATGCCCCCGTTTTACCTTGGTGGATCTTTTGCAATTGACTGAGAGGGATTGGGTGATCTTCAGCTTGAATGTCTCCGGCTTGACCGGCCACCATGCCAGCAGTTCCGGCAGCTTGAGCTAATTTTTGCAGTAATAAAACCGTTTTATCGCTTGGAAGTTCTGCTTCACTAATTAATTGAAATGCCGCAGTCAGCAACCCATCACCCGCTAAGATCGCCAGCGCTTCCCCAAATTTTTTATGATTCGTCGGCAAGCCGCGGCGCAAGTCATCATTATCCATTGCCGGTAGATCGTCATGAATCAACGAATAAGTGTGGATCATTTCTAAAGCCGCCGCAACTTGGACCGCGCCAGTCGTGATCGGTTTATCAAATGCTGTCACCGTCGCGAGGACGAGCCGAGGCCGCAATCGTTTGCCACCTGCTTCAACTGAATACAACATGCTTTCTTTCAACCGTTCATCAGTCGTGTTTGCAGTGATAAAGCGCGTCATCTCTTGTTCAACTAACGTCAGCTCAGGTAGCATCTCCTGCCTCCTCTGAATCAAACGGCACTTCTTCATCGGTTTCAGTCATCATTTTCGTCAAAGTTTTTTCCGCTTTCGTCAACGTATCTTGGCACTGTTTACTTAAAACCATACCTTTTTGAAACGCGCTCAACGCTTCTTCTAACGGAACATCGCCCCGTTCTAATTGTGTGACGATCTGTTCTAATTGCGCTAATGATTCTTCAAAGCTTTGTTTTTCCATTTAGTCTTCTTCCTTTTTTATCGCTGTGATTTGGGCTTGCGCCGTCCCATCGGCAAAGTGGATCGTAACAGGTTCTTTTTTCAATTGAGCCACCGAATGGATGACTTGTTTTTCTTGCACCGTATACGTATAGCCGCGTCCCATGATCTTGAGCGGGCTCAATAAATCTAACGCATTGATGGCTTGTTTTAGCCGTTGATTTTTTTGTTCTACGTAATTGTTCATTTGTTCTTGCAATCGCTGATCTAAATAAGTCACCGTCTGAAGAGCTTGCGCGACTTGATTTTTAGGGGTGACTTGCTCTAACCGGGCTGTCTGTTGCAGTAATTCTTTTTCTTTTTGATGAACTTGTAATGTCAAACTTTGCTGCAACCGTTGTTTCAATGTGTCCAGCTGCACAGTTTGCGCTTCATACAAACGTTGCGGCTGCCGAAAAATATAGGATTCTTTCACATGGGCAAAACGAGCTTTTTTTCGTTCCATTTGATTTAAAAAAGCTTGTTCTAGTCGACTTTGTTTTTCCTTGATCCGCAACACTTCTTCTGATAAGACCGGTACCGCTAATTCTGCCGCCGCGGTAGGCGTGGCCGCCCGCACATCTGCCACTAGATCAGCGATCGTCGTGTCTGTCTCATGCCCGACTGATGAAATCACCGGAATTGGACAATCCACGATCGCACGCGCGACTTTTTCTTCATTAAATGACCACAGATCTTCAATCGAACCGCCACCGCGCCCGATGATCAACGTGTCAAAATCCCCAATGGCTTCTGCGCGCTGAATATTTTTGATAATACTAGGCGCGGAATTTTCACCTTGGACGACCGTTGGAAACAACACTAGCTGGACGATCGGATAACGTCGCTGCACTGTCGTCATAATGTCACGAATCACCGCGCCTGACGGACTAGTCAAGACAGCGATTTTTTTCGGAAATCGTGGTAAGTTTTTTTTCGGTAAGTTGAATAAGCCTTCCCGATTCAATTTGTCTTTCAATTCAGCTAGTGCCTGGTACAAAGCCCCAACACCATCTGGTTCCATGTGTTCAATGGCGATCTGGTAATTCCCACTGGCTTCATACAGTGTGATCCGGCCCACCACGAGCACTTTCATGCCTTCTTTTGGCGTGAATTTTAATTTTTGGAACGCTCCTTTGAACATCACCGCACTGATCTTGGCACGGTCGTCTTTTAAACTAAAATATTGATGGTTTGGCCGTAAACGAAAATTTGAGATCTCACCCGTCAAATAAACGCGTTCCAAGTATGGATCAACATCAAATTTGCGCTTGATATATTTCGTCAACGCACTGACGGTTAAATAATCTTGGCTCATCTATTCACCTAGTTCCTGCCGCCGACACGCTTCGACTGTTTGCTGCATCAACATCGTGATCGTCATCGGACCCACTCCGCGGGGTACTGGCGTGATAAAGCTTGCCAGTGGTTCGACCTCAGCAAAATTCACATCACCTTGCAGTTTGCCATTTGCATCCCGGTTCATTCCGACATCGATCACGACGGCCCCAGGTTTGATGAATTCTTGCGTGACAAAATTACCTTGACCGATCGCTACGACTAAAATATCGGCTTCCCGTGCTAATGCCGCTAGATTTTTCGTTTTAGAATGGGCGATCGTCACCGTAGCATCTGCTGCTAACAACAAATGCGCCATCGGTTTACCGACGATATTGCTCCGCCCGATGATCAACGCTCGTTTACCAGCTAATTCAATCTCATACGCTTCAAACATTTTCATGATCCCATAGGGCGTGCAAGGAATCGTCTCTGGGACCCCAGCAAATAAGCGTCCTAAATTCAGCGGATGGAACCCATCGACATCTTTATGAGGATCAATGGCAAGTAGGACTTTTTCTTCATCAATGTGCTTAGGCAACGGCAATTGAACTAAGATCCCATGGTAAGCAGGATCGTCATTAAATGTCTCGATGGCTTCTAACAATTCCAATTCAGACACATCCGCTGGGTAGCGCATGACCTTGGAGCGTAAGCCGATCCTTTCGGCAGCCAATTGTTTATTCTTCACATAGATCTGGCTAGGTCCTTCCTCGCCGACTAATAACACGACTAGTCCGGGACGAATCCCTTGTGCTTCGAGCGCCTTGACCTCTGAAGCAGTCTGCTGTTGTAATTTTTCCGCTAATTCTTTTCCGTTGATGATAGTTCCCATCTGACTCACTTCCAATTTTGATTTGATTAACTTTTGTCCGCTCAGCTGTTGCTAAAACGGAGCCTGATAGTCACGTTGCTTAGTCAAACGTTGCTGATTTATTTTTTCTAAGTTGAGCGAACTACATGCATCTAGTCTTCATTTTATGGATTTCTTTTCCGCTTGGCTAGCCTTTCAGGAAAAATAAATAAAAAAAATTAACCCGTTTTGTGTAACGAGCAATAAAAAGCTCGAAAGCTGGGAAAAATATCTGATTAGATATTTTCCCCAGCTTCGTCGATGTCTTTCATGACGTTTGATAAGATCCCATTTACGAATTTTCGTGATTGGTCATCACTGAACGTCTTGGCTAGTTCGATAGCTTCATTTAAAACAACTTTATTGGGCACTTCGGATGTGTAAAGCATCTCGTAGATCCCTAAACGTAAAATGATCAGATCCATTTTTGCGATCCGAGTGATGGACCAGTTTTTGCGCAAATGTTTTTGGATGATCTGGTCAAGTTCAGCTTTGTGTTCTAACACGCCACCTACCAGCTGGTCCAAATAAGCAGGAACAAAGGCGTCTTCATCTTCTGAAATAAACGCTGAGTGATCTAAAGCCAACGCGTTTTCGATCGCATCATTTTTAGTCAATTCTTGATTGAAATCTAGCGGGAACAAAGCTTGTAAGGCTTTTTCCCGAATCTCGTGCCGTGATAATTCTTTACTCATTTTTTTCCTCTTCATCATTGAATAATTCTTCTAATGTCGGTTGTTCCATTTTTTCCGCAACCACTCCAACGACATGGATATTAACTTCCAATAACTCGACGTCGGTCATAAATAAAACTTGCTGTTTCACTTTTTCTTGCATTTCCATCGCCACTTTAGGAACAGAGATCCCATAATCTAAATACGTGTAAATATCAACTTTCAGACCATTCTCGTCATTGGTCAAATAAACACCTTTGCCGTGGGACGCCTTGCCGAACAATTCCGTCACGTTGCTGGCTAAAGAACCCCGCATGCCGTAAACGCCCGGCACTTTGGCAGCTGCGATCCCAATGATGATCTCAATGACTTCCGGCGCGATGATGATCTCGCCTAAGTCTTGGTTTTCACTTAAAACTAAATCTTTTTCTTCTGCCATGTGAAATTCTCCTTCTTCGTATCTTCGTATTAAAGTAAGAAGTTTTAGTTAAACTTCTACTGATTCTCAGGCCGTATACCATTCTACTAGTTCTCAATTGAAGCAGTATATCGCTTCTTCTATATAATAGAAGAAACTAGTCTTGCTCACGATTACGCACGTGACACGTAGCTGTTGTCAGTTGTGTTGATCACGAGTTTGTCGCCTTGGTTGATGAAAAACGGCACGTTGACCACTAAGCCAGTCTCCATCGTCGCAGGTTTCCCGCCCCCAGAAGAAGTATCGCCTTTGATATTTGGTTCGGTCTCTGCTACTGCTAACACAACCGTATTAGGTAAATCTACCCCTAAGATCTCCGAGCCGTACATGATCACATTGATCTCGGTATTTTCTAAGACATACATCATCTCGTCTTTGATCCGCGCTTGCGGGATCTCGATTTGTTCATAGTTATTGACATCCATAAACACATAATTTTCGCCATCGTCATACAAGTATTGCATTTTGCGATTGTCGATTTGTGCTTTGGCGACTTTTTCACCCGCTCGGAACGTTTTTTCTTGCACGGCACCAGTCCGCAGATTTTTTAATTTAGAACGAACGAATGCTGCACCTTTACCTGGCTTCACGTGTTGGAAATCTACGACCCGCCAAATCCCGCCATCAAATTCGATCGTTAAGCCAGTTTTAAAATCATTTACTGAAATCATGAAAAAATTCCTCCTTGACATTCCTCTAAAAATCAATTTGCCTTTAGTTTATCATTAATTATCGCCAGATGCGAACCCTTTACTAGAGAATGATCAATTCTTTTGTCGCATTCGTCAAGCGCCGGTTCCCGTCTGGAATCACCAGCAAGTCGTCTTCGATCCGAACACCGCCTAAGCCAGGCACATAGATCCCCGGTTCATCTGTAACAACATTTCCGACTTTCAACAGCCGATCATTTGAGGCAGCTAGATTTGGACCTTCATGGATCGCTAGTCCGATCCCGTGACCAGTGGAGTGCCCAAACTCTTTGCCAAAGCCCGCATCCGTGATGATCTGGCGTGCCACTTGATCTAGTTGGCTACCAGAAACGCCCGGCTTACACGCTTTGATCACCGCTTCTTGGGCATGCAAGACGATCTGGTAGATCTCTTTCAACCCTTCGCCTGGATCACCGATCGCAAAAGTCCGTGTGATATCAGAAACATACCCTTGATAAACACAGCCGAAATCTAAGGTGATCAAGTCGCCTTGCGCGATTTTTTTCTCACTTGCCACCCCATGAGGTAGCGCAGAACGATAACCGCTTGCTACGATCGTATCAAACGACACCCCGCTGGCTCCCAGCGAACGCATATAAAAATCTAATTGATTCGCGACTTCGATCTCGGTCATCCCAGGGCGGATCGTTTTTAAAATATAATCGAAGCCCGCGTCGGCGATCTCACACGCTTTTTGAATCAACGCGACTTCAGCATCATCTTTTTGCTCCCGTAAAAATTCGATCATGCCACTAGCAGGTGCAAGTTCCACGTCGAAATTTTCTTCAAAGACCGAATACTCAGCATACGTCACAAAGTCATCTTCAAAGCCCACGACAGACAACTGATCTTGCTCGATCAACTTCACGATCGCATCTGCTGCCGGACCTTGTTGCTGAATGATCTGGAAACCTTCTGTCTGTTCTTGGGCTTGCTCTACATAACGAAAATCCGTAATGAAATACGCGTGATCCAACGTGATGAGCGCATATCCTGCTGTACCAGTGAAACCAGTCAAATAGCGTAAATTTTCTGAGCTCGTGACAAAAAACGCATCCATGACTTGCGCTTGCATTCCTTGTCGTAATTTTTCAATTCTGTTTAACATTCCATCTCCCCCAATCCAGTCAATTCCAGTATAACAAAATTTTTGAGAAAACGTTGGCTGAAACTGCCTGTTGCGCCGTTAAAAAAAATCTAACGCGCACCACCGTTTTTTCAAACGTTTCCGCCATTTCAAAACGGCTGTATGACTGACCGCGTAATAGCGGCTCATCTCCATCGGTGAAAGTTTGTAACACAAACTGCCAGCTAAATAACGCTGTTCGCCAAAAGTCAAAGCGGGAAAACTGCGCGTCAATTGGTCGTGCAACTCCAGTGTCGTCTCAAACGCTGTCTGTTGGGCTGGCGGAGTTTGCAGCACTTTTTCGACCAGCTCTTCAAAGCGTTTTTGTCGCCGCTGCGTATCGCGTACTTGCCACAGAAAAAAATTGTACAGCAAGGTGACCGTCCTACGATTAGGAATCGACAAGTCACGCACTTGGCTTTTTTGAAACAACGCTAAACGCAAAATCTGGACATAGTCTTCATAGTCTGGCTGGCTTTTTTTCACTTGGCATCGACACATTACTTTCATCATCAAAGGTTGATACTGTCGTAATAAACGTTCATACACTTGATCGGTCATCTCGGTCGCCTCCAAATTTTTATTTGCTGACTAGCGACTTAAAAATAACTTTTCCAATCACGACTCACAAAATTAATTTTTCATTAATTTCCTCCGATTTTGCTATTTGATGACGTAAAAAAAGGTTTAATGTAAGCGCTTAATAAATTTGATCTAAGGAGCGAATCATTTGATGGCTACGCTAAAAATTCCCCAAAACAACCAAAATTATTTTGCTAAAACCTTCCCCCTGCTAGACACTAAAATTGCTAGCGCCGCTTGGAATTTACTGCTTGAATCCGGGACCGTCTTCGACCACAATGAACGCAATGAATTCATTGCACTACTCCCTTTTCCCGGGAAAAATCTAACGGTAGTCATTTACGCTGACCACTATGCGATCGCCACTCAGCAAACCCAACAGCTACTCACGACTTTTGCTCATACCTTACACTTAGCTGACCCCAAACAGATCCAAGCCGCGATCAAAACCGTTTTCCCTTTTGCACAATACAAAACCCCCGTCACAAACTCACGCTTTGTGTTAGTCCCGCTGGAAAAAGCGACCCACGGCATCTGGCTCAATCCCGCCATGATCTACCAAATAACGCTTTCAGAACAACGAACGATCGTCGAGATGACGAATGGCTTGCGCGTCGTCTCCCCGATCCAAATCCATTCATTAGAAAAAGCTGCCATCAACGGACTTGCTTTGCACGCTTGTTTCAAACGTGATTTTCAAGTCGAGTGGGGCCCCGCCGTCTTGCGCTCGCCGTTAGAATTTTTGCAGTTGACTCACACCCCGTTCACTAGTAAGCTCAGCCGCAAAAAAAATTTACACATTTGGCACTGCACACATGGCGATCTGTTTACCGCGTTTGTCGAAGTAAGGCGACAAGCAGCAGTCGCTGACTATTGCGAACTTTACGGCTATGAACCAGAATAATCTTAGAAAGTAGGAATCCAGATGAAACCAATTTTAGATATCAGTGAATGGCAAGTCCCCACAAATTTTGATTACACCGCGATCGCCCAACAGATCAGTCACGTCATCGTTCGCGTCCAATACGGCTCAGCTTATTGTGACCGCCATTACGCTACTCACTTGCAACGTTTCAAAGCTTTGGGGATTCCCGTGGCCGTTTACGCTTGGGTGCGCGGGACCGATCACGTTGATATGGAAGCTGAAGCTTGTATTTTTTATGAACGAGCAAAATCATTTGACCCGACTTTTTACTGGTTGGATGTTGAAGAACAATCGATGACCGACATGCGCGGTGGCGTGGAAGCTTTCCGTTTTAAATTAAAATCCCTCACCGAGCAAAAAGTCGGTGTCTACATCGCCAACCACTTATACCATAAGTTTAATCTTCTGACGGAAAATTTTGACGCGCTTTGGCTGCCGACTTATGGGACTGACTCCGGCTACTATGAAACCGATCCAACCGCTACGGACCAGTTCGACTTGCATCAATACACTTCAAACGGCTGGCTGACTGGTTACCAAGGTCCGCTCGATCTCAATCGATTAAGCGGTCGCAAAAAATTGGACTTTTTCACGCAGTCACAAGAAATCCCTGCACCATGGGGACATGCCGAAAATGGTCAGTTCACCTTACAGACGGCGATTCATTTACGACAAGCACCGGCAAGTGACGCCCCGATCATCGCGCTTTTGCCCGCAGGTGAAGTGTTGGAGTATCTCGCCTTCAACCATCAAAATGGTCATGTCTGGCTTCAACAAAAAAGAAGTGATGGAACTTTTGGCTATTTAGCTTCGGGAACATCAGACGGCACCACCCGTACTGGACCAGCTTGGGGAACCTTTAGTTAACGCAAAAAGCTCGCAGTCGTTAAGTTGACTGCGAGCTTTTTTGAGTACGTAAATTCATTTGAACACTAACTGATTTTGCCAAATGTAACGAACCATTTTTTAACGGTTCCGACCGACAAAATAAGATACGACAGCCACGACGACAACCGCTCCGATGATTGACGGAATCAAAGCCATTCCAGCTAAATGCGGGCCCCAGTCACCTAAGATCCCTTGACCGACAAACGAACCGACTAGGCCAGCGATAATATTGTACAAACAGCCCATCTTCTCGCCTTTTCCGGAGATCGCGCCACCAATCGCACCAATAATTGCACCAACGATCAACATCCAAATAAAATGCATGGGTCTCTCCTCCTTTTTCGTATTAAGGTTAAAATTTTTAGCCAAAAATTTTTGCAGTTCCTCAAGCCGTATACCATTCGACTTCATCCGCTAAAGCGCAAAGGCGAACTGGCATCCTTTTTCGTATTAAGGTTAAAATTTTTAGCTAAAAATTTTTGCAGTTCCTCAAGCCGTATACCATTCAACTTTATCCGCTAAAGCGCAAAGGCGAACTGGCCTCGTTGAAATTAACAAACTTTAAAGAACAGCTTCTACTTAAGGATAGCACATTTTAACAAAATGCTCATTTCTCACGCTTTTTATTTTGAATCTTGAATTTTATCAACGCGGCTATCCACTCAACCAATCACGCAGCTCCTCAAATGAATTTGAAAATAAAAAACTTTTACCAAGTGAATGAAACAAAAGAAGCAACTGCCAGCTGACAGTTGCTTCTTGGCACGAATCAAAGCTCTATGAAGTAGCGTTTTTTGTGAGCACTTTTTGCTTTACGCAAAAATTTTCGTCTTGCGATCACTTTGAACTGCCGATCTTTCAAGCGCCACACTTTTGCTTTGATCTGCGGCAGATCAAATTTACTATTCAAATAATAAATGTCCCCTGGCAGCTGCTTCAATTCCACTTTCCCATTTGCGTCACTGACTGCTTGAACGATTTGATCCGCTACTTTTACCGGTTGCTTTCCACGTCGCATCATTAAGTCAAAGGTTACACCAGCTTGTGGCTTACCAGCTTTTTGTAAATAAAAAACTAGATCAAAATTCCGTTTGCGGCTTTGGTAAAGAATGATCTTGCGCCAAACAAAATAAAAGAAGAGCAGTAAAAAGACCCCACAACCGATCAGCAATCCTACTAACCGATACAGATGATAGTTCTTTGTCTGTTCGATTTTTTTAGTCGCTGATTTCGGATACGGAATTCGTTTTCCCGTCACGAGCAAGCGATGGCTATTGATCCCATAAGGCGTACATGTCAAAAGCGTCACGATGTCTCTTCCTGCTTGGATCTTCAAAGACTCCAAGTCATCAGGCTTCACAACCCTGATCTGATCGACTGCATACGCTAATTTCTGATCGCCGATATGCAAAAAAAACTGGTCCCGCATTCCCAATTGATCTAGATCAGTAAATAATTTTTTATCCGGCAAACCAGTATGACCTGTGATAACCGCATGTGTATCGCGCCCGCCCACTGGATATGAAGTCCCTTGCAAAACCGTCGCACCTTTATCCAACAACACATCACTCGTTCGATCAAACACTGGCAAACTGACATTGATCTTCGGAATAAACAGCGCACCAATCGTTCGATCCAGGAAATACTCTTTTTGCGGGCTCTGCATCTTATGCTGCGTCTCATCAAACGGATCATCAAACTGTCCTACTCCGGGGATCTGTGTTTTATTTTTTTCATTTTCTTTTTTTAATTGAGCGACTCGTTTTTTTGCTTGCTCATGATGGTTCTTATCCATCGCTTGCTGGACTTGCGCTAACCTGTACTGGTCGATAAAATTATTGATCGAATCCACAACAAACGGATACATGAATATCAAAAAGCCCATCATGAACAACAGCGCCATCAACAAGCGTAAACCTAAATTTATTTTATCATCGCGTGTTGGTTTAGTTTGCATAAGGCACCTCCCCACCGTTATTTTCTCATATCCACCGAAAAAAAAGAAACTTCATTTTGAAGTTTCTCTAATTTTTTTGATTTTAAAATGAAATTGGGTTACACCTCGGCTGTTGCTTGGTGTGATTTTTTTAAATCTAAGCCTGATCCCCAACTCAACTCACCTACTGATAGAAATCTACGTTGAATTGGTTATACAAGTGAGCGATTATCTCAGATTTGAAATTAGTAACTTCTCCCGCATTAAATTCTGAAAACAAATTTTTCCAGCACAAATAATACTAACCATAGTCAAAAATACTGAACACTTCTTGAATTAATTCAAAAATAAACAGCCGCTATGTCGGTAATAGCATAAGCTAAAATTATTATTTTGATCAAGAATTGTTTCCAATTTGATTCCCTCAATTTTTTACTTTTTTTAACTGTCACAGTCCCCACTGCTATTCGCGGTTTCTGCCGTAAATAGTTGTTTAACACTTGGATCGGTGTTTGAATGCAGCGCAAAAAATGGTTCACCCATTGCTCGATCACTCGCACTAACTGATGAACGCTCACAACGGTTTTAGCTAGGAGTTTTTTCCATTCTTCGGTCGTGAAGTAAGTCTGAAAGAAATAAAGATAGCGTTTTAATTTGCGACGAATGCGTTGAGTCTGAAAAATGTCACGAATCAATTGTCGACAAGGACACTCCACTGGATGAGCGACTAGACGTTGACGAATTTGTAAAATATAAACCAGCTGCACCATCATGTCAGGATCACCTTTTTCTGCGTAAACTTTTTTAAAACGGCGTTCTAACGTTATCATTTTCAAATTGAATAGTTGATACAACGTAAATGGTTCATTCGTATTTTTCATTTTTGCCACGTCCTCTCATTGTTATAAACGAAACTTTTCGCAAAAAAGAAACTGCTCAGCAAATTTTTTTGCTGAACAGTTTCGACTAATTTTTTTATTTGTTACTATCTTTTAGACTAGCGGCTCATATTCAAGGATCACAAAATTTTTTCCATACGTTTTAGTGCAACAAAAAAAGCCAGCCACCTCAACTTGAGATGACTGACTTTTAAACAATCAAAAGTGATTATTTTAAGGTAACGCCAGCGCCAACTTCTTCTAAAGCAGCTTTTAATTCTTCTGCTTCTTCTTTAGAAACGCCTTCTTTAACTGGTGCAGGAGCGCCATCAACTACAGCTTTAGCTTCTTTCAAGCCTAAGCCAGTTGCTTCACGAACTGCTTTGATAACTTTAACTTTTTGGTCGCCGACAGAAGTCAATTCAACAGTGAATTCTGTTTGTTCAGCAGCGCCACCTTCAGCAGCAGCAGGACCAGCAGCTACAGGAGCAGCAGCCGTTACGCCAAATTCGTCTTCGATAGCTTTTACTAAGTCGTTTAATTCTAAGATTGTCGCGCCTTTAAGTTCTTCGACAATGTTTTCAATGTTCAATGCCATTTTAAGTTTCCTCCGTTTTATAAATAATTTTTTTATGCAGCGATTAAGCTACTTCGTCTTCTTTTTCTGCGACTGCTTTGACAGCATAAGCCACGTTGCGGACTGGTGCTTGTAAAACAGATAAAAGCATAGATAAAAGACCTTCGCGGTTTGGTAATTTCGCAAGAGCAGTGATTTCTTCGATTGAAGCCACTTTTCCTTCGATGATCCCGCCTTTGATTTCTAGTTCTTCTGCATTTTTTGCAAATTCAGCAATGATTTTTGCTGGTGCAACAACATCTTCATTTGAAAATGCGATCGCAGTCGGACCAGTGAAGACTTCATCCAAACCATCTAAGCCAGCTTGTTTAGCCGCCCGAGATAAGATCGAATTTTTGATAACTTTCATTTCAACGTCAGCTTCACGTAATTGTTTCCGAAGTTCAGTGACTTCTTCTACAGTTAAACCGCGGTAGTCAACGATGACAGCTGAAGTAGCTGCTTCGAATTTTTTCGTAACGTCATCAACGATTGCAGCTTTTTTAGCGATTGCTACTTCACTCATTGTATATTTCACCTCCTGATTTTGATGGAAGAGTTTTTTTGACAAACTAATAATAGCTTGTTTCTTTTAAAAGAAACTCCGCTCCCATTAATCGCCCCGTGCTATTTGCCAGCTCTTTTATAAATAAAAAAGTGACAAACACACAAAAAAACTCCATGCCACCGTAGACATAGAGGGACTATTGAATGTTCTCAATAATTGTCCTCGGTAGGAAATTAAGACTTGCGTCACCTACTGTCTTCGGTACAGTTAAATTCTTAACCTCAACTACCTTATCATAGACAAGATAGTTGAGTCAAGAATAAATTGATAATTTACGTATAGAGACTCCGCTCACGTTGTTCGCCCAGTAATAATCATCATCAGTTCTGTCAGGTTTACGCGCACCAACTATGGTGGCTAAGCTCCTTCCAGTCGTCTAATACTGTTCAACATCAGCTCTTACTCAAAAAACAAGCGCTGTGTTTCTCAGCATGATTCTGATTAAAATGAACCTTGTTCAACGTGGATCCCAGGTCCGAATGTTGTCGTTACTGAGATATTTTTGATGTATTGACCTTTAGCCGTTGCAGGTTTTGCTTTGACTAATGTATCATTGATCGTTTTGAAGTTTTCAACTAGTTTTGCATCATCAAATGATACTTTACCGATTGGCACATGTACGTTACCGGCTTTATCAACACGGTACGTTACTTTACCAGCTTTAACTTCTTCGATTGCTTTCGTTACATCCATTGTAACCGTACCAGTTTTAGGGTTAGGCATTAAACCTTTAGGACCTAAGACCCGGCCTAGACGACCAACTGTAGCCATCATGTCTGGTGTTGCAACAACAACGTCAAAGTCAAACCAGCCACCTTGGATTTTTTGAACTAAATCGTCGTCACCAACGAAATCAGCACCAGCAGCTTCTGCTTCTTTGGCTTTTTCGCCTTTTGCAAAAACTAAAACGGTTTGTGTTTTCCCAGTTCCGTTTGGTAATACAACGGCCCCACGGATTTGTTGATCCGCTTTTTTAGGGTCAACACTTAATCGATAAGCAACTTCAACAGTTGCGTCAAATTTTGCTGCGTTTGTTTCTTTAGCTAAAGCAATTGCTTCTTCAACAGAATATGCTTTTGAGCTATCAACTTTTTTCAATGCTTCTTGCATTTTTTTGCTTTTTTTAGCCATTTTGTTTCCTCCTTATGTGGTTATAACGGGTTAAACCTCCCACGTGTTCTGATTTTTCAATCAAGAGCCAACTGAGAAGCTTTGGTGGTTCAGGAATTATTCGACAGTAATCCCCATGCTTCGTGCAGTTCCTTCAACCATGCGCATTGCTGCTTCAACGTCAGCTGCGTTTAGGTCGGCCATTTTAGTTTCAGCGATTTCTTTAACTTGATCTTTTGTAACTTTCGC
Source organism: Enterococcus sp. CSURQ0835 (assembly GCF_902706605.1). Taxonomy (GTDB): domain Bacteria; phylum Bacillota; class Bacilli; order Lactobacillales; family Enterococcaceae; genus Enterococcus_A. Next base: position 74,599 of record NZ_CACSLH010000008.1, read on the forward strand.
TACTTTTGTTTTGTTTGGTTCGCCAGAGCCTTTTTCAACTTTGGCTGCTTTTTTAAGTAAGACAGCGGCTGGCGGTGTTTTTGTGATGAATGTAAATGAACGATCTTCATATACAGAGATCACGACTGGAATGATCAAACCTGCTTGATCCGCGGTACGAGCGTTAAATTCTTTTGTGAAGCCCATGATGTTGATACCGGCTTGACCTAGTGCAGGACCTACTGGGGGAGCTGGAGTTGCTTTACCTGCAGGGATTTGCAATTTAACGAGTTTTTCTACTTTTTTTGCCACGAGACATACCTCCTTGAGTCCGTGATGTGGTTAATGGAGATCAAGATTTCTCCTCCCACTTTTGTGTCGCTTTCATTTGAAAACACACTAGGACATTCTAGCAAATATTTTGCGGCATTGCAAACCCTTTTAACTACTTCACAAATTTTCCCACAATAATAATTCTATGGGAAAGTCTTGATACAGCATTTAGAATAACAAAATAAAAATTTAATAGCTCTTGTTTGTGAAAGCGATTATGTTACACTAAAATCGTATGGCTGAGTGATTTTCATCGCAGCAATTAAGGAGGGTTAAAATAATGGAAGTTTTAAAATATCGAAGTGTGTTTGATATCATCGGACCGGTCATGGTTGGGCCGAGTAGTTCCCATACCGCCGGCGCCGCTCGGATCGGGAAAGTGTGTCGGATGATTTTTGGTGAGCGGCCTGATTCAATCGAGTTCGACTTGTATGAATCATTTGCTAAAACCTACCGCGGTCACGGAACCGATGTGGCCTTAGTGGGCGGAATCTTAGGAATGGACCCCGATGATCCTCGATTGTCTGATTCGTTGAAAATCGCTTACGAAGAAGGAATGGAAGTTTTATTCGTTCCAAAAAAAGAAATCGCCGATCACCCCAACACGGTAACGATGCATTTGAAAAAAGACGATTTCAAAATGTCTGTCACCGGAGTTTCCATTGGTGGCGGGAATATCCAGATCACCGAATTGAACGGCTACAGCATGTCCCTTTCGATGGGCGTACCGACTTACATCATCATTCACCAAGATGTACCGGGCTTGCTTTCGAAGATCTCAACCAAGTTTGCTGAAAAAGGCTTGAACATCGGAAAAGTCACGATGACCCGGCAAACAAAAGGCGACAACGGCATCATTTTAGCTGAGATCGATGATAAACCAGAAGATGCAGATGAATTACGCCGCGAGATCAAGAGTCTTCACGATGTCTTGAGCGTAACTTACTTCAAATAGAAAGGGGAAAATAGCATGTTTTATTCAATCGAACAACTGGTGGAACAAGCGCAAGCTTATCCGACGATCGGCGAATTGATGATCGCTACAGAAATGGAATTAACAGATCGGACTCGAGAAGAGATCATCGCGTTGATGGAACGTAATTTAGAAGTGATGGCTGGCTCGATCGAAGAGGGTGTCGCAGGAGTGAAATCCGTGACCGGCTTAACAGGCGGAGATGCTAAACGTTTAGATGATTACATCAACAGTGGAAAATTTTTAAGTGGCGAAACGATTTTGACTGCTGTCCGGAACGGGATTGCCGTTAATGAGGTCAATGCGAAGATGGGCTTAGTCTGCGCCACGCCGACAGCAGGTTCAGCCGGAGTCTTACCTGGCGTCTTGATGGCCGCACGAGAAAAATTAAATCTGACGCATGAAGAACAATTAGATTTCTTATTCACAGCTGGTGCTTTTGGACTTGTAATGGCAAACAACGCCTCGATCTCTGGAGCTGAAGGCGGCTGTCAAGCTGAAGTCGGTTCAGCCAGTGCGATGTCTGCAGCCGCACTAGTTGCAGCAAATGGCGGTACTCCTGATATGGCTTCACAAGCTTTAGCTATCACGCTAAAAAATGTGATGGGCTTGATCTGTGACCCAGTCGCCGGCCTCGTTGAAGTGCCGTGTGTCAAACGAAATGCGATGGGCGCCTCGCAAGCGTTCATCTCAGCTGACATGGCCTTAGCCGGCATTCGCAGTGTGATCCCACCAGATGAAGTCGTGGAAGCAATGTATAAAGTTGGGCGCGCAATGCCGCAGATCTTCAAAGAAACAGCAGAAGGCGGCGTGGCAACGACGCCAACTGGTTTGCGCATCAAAGACGAGATCTATGGAACCAAAGAAGAAACGGTGAATGCGTAACATTTAAATAGAAAAAACCAGTTTGCAAAAACTTGCAGACTGGTTTTTTGTTTTAAATTACGGTTTATAGTAATTTCGTATTTTTAACTTCTTCGATCGTTTTGGTACCGGCAAGTTGCATCGTGATCGATAATTCTTTGTTCAAGTGATCCATCACTGATTTCACCCCAGCTGCCCCGCCAAGGTTCAACCCGTAAATGATCGGACGACCGACTGCAACGAGATCTGCACCGCTCGCTAATGCTTTAAAGACATGTTCGCCACGACGAACACCGCTATCAAAGACGACTGGCACGCGTTTGTTGACGACGTTTGCGATCATTGGTAAAACATCAAATGAAGCAGGTCCGCCATCTAATTGACGACCGCCGTGATTCGAAACCCAAATCCCGTCAGCACCAGCTGCAATCGCAACTTCTGCGTCTTCTGGTGATTGGATCCCTTTGACAAAGACTGGTAAGTTGGTCAAGTCTTTGATTTTTTTGATGTCGGCTGGCAATAGACCTTGTTTAGCTGCCGCATAAATTTCGGCGATCCCTTTGCCTTCACCATTACCGCTCGCACTTCGTTCACTGTAAGCCGCTAAGTTTGGCATTGGTAGTGGAAATTGGAAATGGTTGACGACGTCTTCTTCACGGTAACCGCCTAATGTTGAATCAACTGTTAAGATGATCGCTTTAGCACCAGCTTTGACTGCTTTATCCAAAATAAATTCGTTGAAGCCGTCATCTTTACTCATATACAATTGGAAAAATTGGGGCGCGTTTGGAGCTGCGGCCGCCGCATCTTCAATCGTAGTGTTAGCATAGGTTGAAATCGAGAAGATCGAACCAGCTTCCGCCATTCCCTTTGCCGTATCGGTTTCGCCTTTTTCATGAGCTAAACCTTGAGCGGCAGATGGTGCTTGGATGATCGGTGTCTTCAAATCGATGTCCCATAGTTTAGTGCTGAGGTCCGCTGCATCGATTCCGCGTAACACGCGTGGCATGATCGCTTTTTTATTAAATGAAACTGTATTTTCTTTCATCGTCCATTCGTCTTCAGAACCGCCGCGAATATAACCGAACGCCCCTTTTTCCATCCGGTCTTTCACTTGTGCTTCCAATGAGGCGATGTTAACAATTTCTAATTCGTGTTCTTCATTACTTGCTTGATAAGTCATAACCAAATTCCCTCTTTCGTTTGCTTTACGGTTATTACCTTATCACCCTTACAAAAAGTAAGCAACTATTTACACTCGTGTTTTTCAAAAAAAGCAGTACAGATTTTTTCAGCTGTCTCACTGGCACTCAATTGGTCAGTGACTAGTCTCAAATAGGGAACCCGCGGCAAGTGACGGGCAAATTCTGAAAGCTCAGATGTTTGGCGTTCTGCTTCATGGCTGGTCACTAATAATTTTTCTGAAGCGCTCAAATCGCGCTTAGCTGGTTTAGCGGCTAATCGATCCGCACCTTGATTACGTTTCAAACGGGTCTCCAGCGAACTAACTAATTCGACAAAATAAACGGCTTGCCCTTTACGCATAAAAATGTGCGCGATTTTTTTGAGAAAGCGCCAGTCTCCACGACTTGAAAAATCGATTTGAACAGTAAAGATCAATGTCTGCGTCGCATTTTGGGCGGGCGCTTTGACAAAAGCTTTAAATAGCCCAATCCGAGTTTGATCCGATAATTTGAACGCTACGGGTCGATAGCCTAAAAAATCAGCGAATAGATCGAGCGTTTGATGATTGTACAACAGCTTGCCTGTGATGCGCTTTTCAACTTCGCGCCCCACGGTCATCTTCCCCACAGCCGGAGGACCCATGATCACGAGCAAACTCATGGCTTAGCCTCCCACAAGAAGTTAGCGACATCCCGATCGACTGTCGGATTTTCATGCAACTGGCTGTGATGGGCGTCTTCGCCTTTGATGATCCGATAACTGATGGGATTTCCGTGCTCTTTTAACAGCGCATAAGCTCCTAGCGCACTAGTGATGGGCACGGTCCCGTCAGAAAAAGTCTGATCATTCAATTGTCCGCCCATCATCAAAATGGAAATGTTTTTCGGAACATTGTCGATATTTTGCGCATAATCATGGTAACGGCTGGACTCTGGGGTCGGTCCGTTTTGCAACACTTGTTTGATGGTTTGAGTAGCAGAAGTATCATTAAAATCATTGAAGGGCGAGCCGATCGTGATCATTTTTTTGATCTTCGGTGCATCTTGTGGTTGGCCATACGTGACTAAATAGCGCAACGAACTGACACCTCCCATCGAATGACCAACAACATTGATCTGTTCGATCCCTGATTTTTTCAAATAGCGCATCACATCATAGATCCAATCGGTTTGGTTCCATTCATTGTTTTGATTGTCAGCAAACAACACTTGGATGCTGGGATTATCTTTTTTCTTTTCTAATTTACCTTGGGTTTGCAGTGTGCCATCTGGTTGAACGGTAATGATCATTTCTTTTTTCGTCAGCCCTTTTGCTTGCAGGCGATGGATCATCCCGCCAAACGAATTGATCGTCCCACTATAGCCGTGAAAATAAACTGTCGGGGTCGCACTTTTAACAAAAGCCGGTTCAGCTTTAGTCGAGCTGGCCGCTTTTTCCGATGTCGCTGATTTTGTTTGCTCGTTCCCGCACGCCGTTAACGTGATCAAGGTCGCTAAAGTCAACAGACTTAAAATTATTTTTTTCATGGTCGTTCCTCCGTTAAATATGAAATAAGTTGCTTGCATTATAACGCAAAAAAAGCTGAGAGCCACCTCCCAGCTAAATGAATTAAATTTTATCGATTTGATCAAAATCCAATTCGGTACTCGTCTCGCGACCGAACATGTCGATATTGGCTTTGACTTTTTCTCGTTCGTCGTCGATCTCGGTAATGACACCTTCAAGTCCGGCAAACGCGCCTTCGATGATCTTCACAGTCTCGCCGACTTCGACATCTAACTCATGTTGACGCGTACTCATCCCAAGTGAGCGCAAGATGTGGTTGATCTCTTCTGGCATCAATGGAGCGGGCTTGCTGCCGGCACCGTGTGAGCCGACAAATCCAGTCACGCCTGGTGTGTTTCGCACGACGTACCATGAATCATCTGTCATGACCATCTCGACTAAGACATAGCCCGGGAATGTTTTGTGAACGATCTCTTTTTCTTTGCCGCCTTTGACTTCAGTTTCTTTTTCTTCTGGGACGACAACGCGGAAAATATAATCCTCCATCCCCATACTTTGTGCCCGTGATTCGATATTGGCTTTGACTTTATTTTCATAGCCGGAATACGTATGTAAGACATACCATTGTTTTTCAAAAGATTCCATTACTTGTGATCGGCTCCTTATCCGTAAAATAAAAAAACCTCAGGATCGCCAAGGCTTTTTCTCACACCAAGTATAGCATGCTTTTTTTAAATTTGCTACTGACGAATTAACGGACTACCAATTTGAACAACGCTTGGATCGCCGTATCCATCACGAAAAACATCGCCGCAAAAATAATCGATGTTTCAATGACCACTAATGAATCATGGGCTAATTTTTTCTTTGATGGCCAAGTGACCAATTTCATTTCTTCTCTGACACTACGTAAAAACTTCACGACAAGTCCTCCTATTTTGTTTCTTTATGTAGAGTGTAACGATTGCAATGTTTGCAAAATTTATTGATCTCGAGGCGTTCGCCTTTTTTGCCTTCGCTGACGGTCTTGTAATAGTTTCGCGATCCGCAAACGGTACAGGCGAGAGCAGCTTTTTTAGTTGCCATAGTGCATCCTCCTTACATAACTTCGCAAAATAACAGTATCATCTCAAGGGCGGTCTGTCAATCCTCCCACAAAACTTTGGTGTTTTTTGGATTATTTCTATTGTATAATGATTAATGATCGCCTAACCTTTTTTGTTTAGGCTCGTAGCAGTTATTTGAATTTATTGGAGGGCCTACTATGTTACTAGAGAGTTTAGTATATCCAAAAGAAAATCTGACGACTATCACTGAATCGGCGACTTTACAAGAAGCATTGGCTCTGTTAGAAGAAACTGGTTTTCGTTGTGTTCCGATCTTAGATGAAAGTAAACAAATTTTCCGCGGCAATATTTACAAAATGCACATTTACCGTCACAAAGCAAACGGCGGTGCGATGGACTTGCCCGTCACTTACTTATTAAAAAACGCCACCAAGTTCATTTCGATCCACACTTCATTTTTCAAAGTCTTTTTTACGATCAAGGAACTCCCTTACATCGCAGTTTTAGATGAGAACAATCACTTTTATGGGATCTTGACTCACAGCACCTTGCTCAGCATGTTAGCCCAAGCATGGAACATCAAAGAAGGCAGTTACGTCTTGACGATCCGTTCCGAAGGTAAAAAAGGCGAATTGGCACAGATGACAAAAATCATTTCTCGCATGACTAACATCGCCAGCTGTATCACGTTAGATGTCGGCAAAGATCACAAGGGCCGCCGCACGCTGTTCACCTTGCCAGCTGGGGTGGATGAAAATAAACTCAACACCATCATCGATCACTTAGAACGCAAAGGCTTCAAAGTCGCTGAAGTCGAGGCGTTGACAGATTATTAAACGGTCTGAGGGGTTAAAAAAACCACCGATTAGCAAACCAATTTTGTTTTGGCAAGCTGATCGGTGGCTTTTCTAGTTTGACTGAACAGTTAAACTAGAAACGATTCACGGTTACTTTTTCAGTATCGTCTGACTCTCCAAAGCTTTAAATATGCTCCGCAAAGTGCAGCCGTTTGTTCAAATAATACATCACGGGAGCTGAGAGGCTCATGATAATCGCTTCACTCACAGCTGTCCAGCCATATGTTGGCCAAAAGGGTAATTCAGCGGTCAAGTGCAACATCCACGCAATCAGTGCCATACTGATGGTAAAAAAGAAAACATTTATGCCCATGCGGACTTTGATATTGTTGATTTTATTTTCCAACAGTGCCGTCAGGGCTAACGCGATCAACGTTTGACTACCGCCAAAAACGACATCCAACCAGCCCATGCCAAAGATCAAATTATAGATGACCACGCCGCCGAAGATTCCCCATAAATAGTTGCGATTGAAAACGACGAGATGGTTCAAACTTTCTGAGATCCGAAATTGGATCGGGCCAGATGCGACCGGCGAGACTAAGATCGTCAACGCTAAATAAAGTGCCATGATCACACCGTTCGTGATCACGAACGTCATGCGCTTTGTTCTTGTAAGATTCATTTTTTTCCTTCTTTCTCCGAGTTTTGTTAACGCGGGATGGTTGATGAACCGCGGTTACGTTCAAATCATACGGGTTTCATTTCCTAAAGTCAACGCATTTTGAAACGCAAATCTTCTTATTCAGCGTTTCCTCTGTTATAATAGTCACCTGAAAGGACGAAAAAACTCATGAATTTTCATTATCATTTGCTGATCAATCCGGCAGCCGGTTCTGGCAACGCGCAGCAAACCGCCAAGCTAATCATCCAGCTGTTAGATGACGGCGATTATACATATACACCTTATTACACCAAAAAAGCCGGTGATGAACGAACCCTCGTCGCTCGCTTACAAGAACTTTTGACTCCTTGGGAAAGTGAGCCCGCTGATCCGCCTGAAGTTTTTCATTTACTAGTAGTGATCGGTGGAGACGGCACACTGCATGGCGTGGTCAATGAGTTATTTTTGTTAGGCCGCACTTTACCTGTCAGCTATATTCCAGCCGGCTCGGGGAATGATTTTGCGCGCGGGATCGGCCTTTCCCGCGATCCGCAAACAGCATTCAATCAGCTCACACAAGCAAAAGCACCGCAAAAACTCAACGTCTTGGTCTATGAAGAAGCGATCAAAGAAGAGATGGGCATCGTGTTGAACAATGTCGGGATCGGTTTAGATGCGTTAGTGGTCGCAACGACCAATGTGTCAACATCAAAAAAAATGTTGAACAAGTACCATCTCGGGTCAGCATCTTATGCCTTTTATGTGTTAAAAGCGTTGTTCACCCAAAAAACGTTTCCGATCTTAGTCGAGGTCAACGGGCAAGAGTTGGCGTTTGAGCGGGCATTTTTATGTACGACCACGAACATTCCTTATTTTGGCGGTGGAATTCCGATTGCTCCGATGGCCGATCCTAAAAAAGAAGTCGTGGATCTCGTCGTCGTGGAAAAACCTAATTTATTGGCGATCTTGCACTTTTTATTCCAACTCATCCGCAAAAAACACACGAAAAATAAGCACTACCAACATTTTTCCAGTTCGAAATTACGAATCGTTTCAGTCGTACCACAACCCGGTCAAGCCGATGGCGAGATTTTGGGCGAACGCTCCTATGATTTGAATTTTTCAACGGCCGAACAATATATTTGGTACTAAATCAGGAGTCGGACAACTCGATTGTCTGGCTCCTGTTTTTCGTCTTTTTACGGTTGCAGCAAAACTTTACCGATATTTTTTCCGCTTTCTAAAAACTCATGAGCGGCTTTGCCTTCAGCTAATGGAAAAATCGTTGGTTCGCTGACTGTGATCTGCTGCTTCAAAAAGTAGCGGAAAAGACGCTGGCTGCGATGTTTTCGTTCGCTAAAACTCGTTAAGTAATCCCACAAGTCACCCGTCAAAATACTTTTAGATTGGGCCAATAGCGGAACAAGATCGATCGCTGGCGGATTGCCTCCTGCCATGCCGAAAAAGACAACTTTTCCGCGGTGTCCGATCAATTCAAGACTTTGCGGGAGAGTCACCCCTACGCCGTCATACACCGTAGCAAACGTTCCAGCGTGAGCTTCGACCCAATCATTTTCGCGGCTGTTGAACACTTCACGAGCTCCGCGTTGTATGGCTAATTCTCGTTTTTCAGCTGATGAAGCCATTCCAAATACTTCGATCCCATCTGCAGTCAACATTTGCGCTAAAATTTGCCCTACGCCGCCGCTAATCCCGGTGACTAACACTTTGGCACCAGCTTTATTTTTTCCTATATCATGGGCTAAAAAATCAGCAGTCAACCCTTGTAACCCGATCGTTACTGCTAATTTTTCATCCAGCTCCGGTGGCAAATAGATCGCGTGATCTTGTGGCACCCGCACATGTTCAGCGTTGGCAAAAGGCACGTCTACAAACAACACGGTCCGCCCGATCTGTTCTGCTGAGATCCCCCCGCCAACTGCGATGATCTTCCCCACACCTTCATAGCCATTGATATAAGGTGTATGAGGTTCTAGATGATACGTCCCTCGCCGCCGGTAGATATCTGCGAAGTTCAACCCAATATAATGCGTCTCGACTAACAGATCCATTTTCCCGATCACCGGATCTCCCACGATCCCATATTGCAAGACGTCACTCGTGCCAAATTCTTTAAAATACAATGCTTTCATTCACTCCACCTCGTTTAGTCATCGTTAGCTCTAACGTTGCTTTTTTATCTTGCACTAAAATTTTTTACTTGTCGGCTAAATGTTTCTAGCTAATACTTCCATCATAATCAGCCTACGCCAAAAAAGCCAGCTATTCACACAGCTGGCTGTTACATAAAGTTCTGTGGGCTCACGCCATCCATCCCGATCATGGGGTCGATGGTTTGTTGCAAAACTAGTTGTGGAGTCAATACTTGGGGCCCAGTCGGCACGTTTTCAGCCCCACGTTTCGTTGTTTGATACACTGGCGCAGTTTCTGTGATCACATCTGATTCCGCAATGGGTTGTTCTTTCGAATCTGTCGCGAGTAGTCCGTCAACTTTTTCTTCCAGTTCACTCACAGCATCTGGACTTTTTGCAAATGGTTCACTCACGGGTTCTTTGACCACTAACTCAGGCAGATCACAAGCTGTGGCGATCCGTTCGATCAACGTCGTTTGGCGCGTGGCCGCTTCATGGGTGACGCATTCACTAAACGCCGCTTCTTCCCCTAATAAGATCAGTAAGTCTTTGCTGCGGGTGACCGCCGTGTAAAGTAAATTTCGTTGCAGCATGCGAGAATATTGCCGCACCATCGGCAACAACACCATCTGAAACTCACTGCCTTGCGCTTTATGGATCGAGCAACAATACGACAGTTTGATCTTATTCCATTCACTGCGTTTATACGACACTTCCGTCGCATCAAACTGGATCACGAGTTCATCGACTTTTTCATCAGATTGTTTAGCTGGGATGATCCCTGTGATGATTCCCATATCGCCATTAAAAACATTGTCCTCGGCATCGTTGACTAGCTGTAAAACTTTGTCCCCGATCCGATAAACTTGGTCGTTCCAGCTGACTTCTTTTTTCGTTCCATCATTGGGATTAAAAATCTCTTGCATCATTTTATTCAACGCATCGATCCCTGCTGGTCCCCGATACATCGGGGCTAAGACTTGCACATCTTGTGCGGAAAAACCTTTGCTTTTGGCTTTTTCAACGATTTGAGCGATGACAGTCTCCATTTGATTGGCGTGACAAGCGATAAAGGAACGGTCTTTTTTATTTTGTCGAAAATCAGCTGGCAACTGGCCTTCTTTGATCTCATGAGCTAATGGAATGATACTAGAATCATCCCCTTGCCGATAGATCTCAGTTAACTCACTTTGCGGGATCGCGTCAACTTCTAGCAGATCATGAAAGACTTGCCCGGGTCCGACAGATGGCAGCTGGTCTTTATCCCCCACTAAGATGACTTGCATATTGGTGGGAATCGATTTCAACAACGTATTCGCCAACCACGTGTCCACCATCGACATCTCATCGACGATCAACAGCCCGCCATCCAATTCCCGTGCCTCAACATCAGGCGTTTTGTCATGTCCATTCAGACCTAACAAGCGATGGATCGTGCTAGCCGGCAACCCCGTCGTCTCATTCATGCGTTTGGCTGCCCGACCAGTGGGAGCCGCTAGTAAAATCGGAAAAATCTTTTGCGTATAATCACTGGGGTCTAACGACAGATCATTTAATTCCGCAAACAACTGGACGATCCCATTGACCACCGTCGTTTTCCCGGTTCCAGGCCCACCGGTCAAAATGAACAGCGGCGAGGTGATGGCGTCTTTGATCGCTTGATCTTGTGAGTCGCCATATGTGATGCCTAAACGTTTTTCGATCACGCGTAATTTTTTTTCAACTTTTTCAGCTGGATAATTGATTTCTTTTTTACGTTCCAATAGTCGGGCGATGCTAGTGCCAATACCCCACTCGCTGTAAAAAAGCGTCCGCTCATAAATTTTCGTTTCTTCTTGCGCGATTTTTTCTTCTTCCACCAATTCAATAATGGCATCGGCAATTTGTTCTGGTGTGATCGCCACCGGCCGCGTACTTTCCAATAGCTGCATCACTTCTTCTAACAATACTTGCGCTTCCACATACGTATCGCCGCTTTGATTGGCATCTTCTGTTACTTGATGGATGATCGCTGCCCGAATGCGTTGACGACTATCCGCCGCGATCCCTAATTGTTCCGCTAAACTATCCGCTTTTTTAAAACCGATCCCTTCCACATCTTCCACTAATTGGTAAGGATTTTCGTGGATCACATCTAAACTTTGGTTGCGGTATTTTTGATAGATCGCAAACGACAACTGCGCGCCAAAACCATAATCAGATAACCCGACGATCACTTTTTCCATGCCATAATTTTCTTGAATCGTCTTGATCAGCAGCTCGCGTTTTTGATTGTTGAGCCCTGGCACTTGTGCCAAGACAGCAGGATCTTCCACGATATGATCGATCGCGCCTTCGCCTAAGACTTCGACGATTTTTTCTGCTGTTTTTTTACCGATCCCGGGAAACTTGTCGCTGGCTAAATAATTCACCACGCCATTGACACTAGTCGGCTGCGCTTGTTCATAACGCTCCACGGCAAACTGCCGGCCATACCGGGGATGATCGACAAAATGCCCGAAAAAGCGATACGCCTCGTCTTCTTGCACATCGCCAATACTCCCAGTTACCACGATTTCCGCTTCATTATAATCCGTGTTCGTCTCTTTGACTTTGATCAAGAGTACTTTATAAAAATTGCTGGGATTTTGGAAAAAAATCGCTTTTAACGTCCCGACGATCATTAACGCTTCTTCCGGCATCCTCTCATCTCCTTTTTACAGCAATGGATCTGGCTTTTGCCCGATTTTTTCTAAAAAACTGATATCGTTCCATTTTAGCATTTTATATGGCGGTTCGATATGATCAGTTTCCAAGATCGTCAAACTGTTGTTGAACAAGCCGCCTTGCTCCCGTAATTTAGCCAGTGGTTTTCCCGTCAAATATTGGATCGCTGCCGTCAATGCCGCTCCGTGCCCGACAAACAACAAAGGACCACTTTCCGCTTGTGCCACTGCTTGTTCGACTAATTTGCAAATGCGCGCTAACATGTCTTCGATTTTTTCACCACCAAAAGGAGTGGGATCATATTTTTCTAAGTGATGACGCAAATTTTCCAAATCATGAGGATGCTGCTGGATCATTTCTGGGATCAATTGCCCTTCCAATGAACCCAGTCCTAACTCCCGCAAATCATCCGTCCGAACGATCTCTGCCGGGTGTTTTAAATGATGATTGATCCCTTCTGCGGTCAAATACGCACGCTTCAAACTGCTGGTATAAATTTTTTCAAACGGCACATCGGCTAAAGTCTTACCTAACTCTTCGATCGCCGCAAAACTTTCCGGCAACAGCGGTGAGTCACCTAGCATCCCTTGAAAACGTTTCTCTTCGTTCCACTGCGTTTTGCCGTGGCGCGTAAAATATAATTTCATCTCATAGCCTCTTTCTTAATCCAACTTATCATGATCATAATGGTGCGTTAATTCCAAATTAGGAAATCCTTGTTGGCGCAACGCTTCATAGACTACCATGATCACCGTGTTGGACAGATTCAACGACCGCACATGCTCATCATTCATCGGGATGCGCAAACACTTGTCTTCGTTTTCTCGCATGAAATCTTCTGGCAAACCCGTCGTTTCTTTTCCAAATAAAAAGAAATGATCCTCATCGGTCGTGTAATCCACTTCTGAATAAACACGATGCGCAAATTTCGAAATCAAATACAGCTTCCGCTCACCTAAATAGTCCAAAAACGCCGGTAAACTTTCATGATACGTGATATCCACCGCATCCCAATAATCTAGTCCTGCTCGCTTCAAATGTTTATCATCGGTGGAAAATCCCAGTGGCTCGATCAAATGCAGCGGCGTGTTGGTCGCCGCACACGTCCGTGCGATATTTCCCGTATTAGCCGGGATCACTGGTTCAAACAATACAACATGATTGGTCATAATTTTTGTCCTCCTAATTCGAGTAAAACCCGCACCACAAAGTCCGCGCACCACATTTTTAAAAACCCGCGTTTTGGCAGCTGTTTTCCTCAAGACCCCCACGTTCAAATTTTTCGTCAGGCATCTTAGCATAAAAAAAAACGTATCAACTCGGTGTCCAGCACGGCGAGTCGCTACGTTAGTGAAGCACTTTTCACTAACTTTTATCAGAACAGGAACCTGATAAAAACCAATGAAAAACAACTTGTGTGTAATATATCATCCTCAAGTAACTTTTGCAATGCTTAGCCTTAAACTTTTCTTAAGAAAGCGCTTTCTCTAATTTCCTTTTAATATTTCCAAATCTATCGTAATTTTTTTCAGCGGATCGGCTTGTAACCGGGCTTTGACTGCCGGATCAACTTGCCATTCCAACGGTGACATCTCCAATAGATCCAACCGATTTTCTGCCGGAATTTCATATTCATATGTGACCCGCGTTTGCGCTTGCACGTGCAGTTCACTTTTAAATCGTTCGATCACTGCTTGATTGGAATAATTTTGTCCTGGATGATACACTTCCCGCAACTCTTTTAAGTAGCCACTTTGCGGAACGACTTTGATGACACTGCCGCCTGGTTTCAAAACGCGCTTGAATTCTTGATAGTGTGACGGCGTAAAAATATTCAAGATCGTCTCAAAACTCGCTGGGGCAAACGGTAAATTCGTCAAATCAGCCATACACCAAAACGCGTCGATCGGTTGATTGGTCGCTAAATAAATACCCGCTTTTGAAATGTCAAAACCGACATTCACCGGATTTTTTTTCAGCCGATTCAATTCAGCTAAAAAGCTGCCCTCGCCACAGCCGACATCCAATAAATTTCCCGGCACGATCCACTCAGCTAACTGTTCTAACACTGGCTGGTACATCCCCGCTTTGATCAAGCGCCCCCGCGGCTCGAACATCGCCGCGTCATATTCCGTTTTGACTTGATGCGTCAGAAAATATAACGTTCCTTTTTTGGCTAAATCAAATCGATGCCCATTTTGACAAACTAAACTTTTGCTTTGGTAATGCATCTTACTTTGGCAGTTGGGGCACCAAAACAATTCCGCGTGCTTTGCTAAAAAAGCCGCGCCTCGGTCGATTTTTTTTAACATCTCATCACTTCCTCTTTGGCATCATAGCATAACTTTTCTATTCTATGATACACTACATTTTAGAAAATACGAGGAGGACCTTCCATTGATCAAAGAATTTTGTGCTGAAAATTATACGAATATCCCCAACGCTATCACAGCCGGCGCTACCCGCATCGAGCTTTGCGACAATCTAGCCGTCGGTGGTACGACCCCTAGCCTCGGTGTCCTAGAAGAAGCATTGGCTTACGCAAATGAAAAAAAAATCCCGGTCATGACGATGATCCGGCCCCGCGGTGGTGACTTTGTCTATAACGATACAGAAATCAAAATCATGGAAAACGATTTGATCCATGCTAAAAACGCGGGCACAGACGGCGTTGTCTTCGGCTGTTTGACTCCTGAAAATGAAGTTGACGAAGAAGTCTTAGAAATTTTACTGGGCAACAGCGGCGGCTTACAGACAACTTTTCACATGGCGTTTGACGAACTTCCAATCGTGGAACAATTCAAAACAATCGACTGGTTTGCAAGCCTCGGGATCGACCGCATCTTGACCCACGGCGGCCCGCTGACTGAACCGATCGAAAACCATTTGGATCATTTGAAAAAACTCGTCGACTACGCAGCAGATCGAATCATTATTTTACCCGGCGGCGGCATCACAGCAAAAAATGCGAAAACCATCGCGGAAACATTAGGAGTAAAAGAAGTGCACGGGACGCGAGTGGTGGAATTTTAAACAAAAATAGTGCTACGCGGTTTGATTCGCGTAGCACTATTTTTTGTCTAGCTCACTTTTTTCTTAAAATCTACCATGCTGGCTAACCCGATCATTACGATGCCTAACACCGTTAAGAACAAAGTGAGCCGTCCGCCTGCGCGGGGCATTTGATAGGCAGGGAAATTTTGTAAATAAAGATTCCCACTCGATTTTCTAAACGCAGGTGGTAATGGATCACCATGACCTGTAATTTCAACTTGGTTCAGATACCCTTCCTGAGCTGGATCTAACTGGACGACCCAATAACCACTTGGAAGTTGATAATTAGGAGCAGCTTTTGTTTCTACTAAAAGATACTCTCCTGCTGCTAGGTCATTGAAGCGTACTCGGCCAAAATTATCACTAGTGACCACGTGCAACGGATTTGCCAAATCCCAGTAAGTGCCAGCTGGGTTATTCGGATACGGATTCGGTTTTGGAGTTGCATCGTTATTTTTCTTATAAAGTTTAAACTCGACATTTTCCAGTCGCTCGTTTTCGCCGTCCGCATTCTCGCTACCTTCTTTAACAAAGTAGAAATCCATCTTGCTTTCAGGCACAAATGTCTTTTTGTTTTTGATCGTGTAGTAACCACTTTTTTTATTTGCATCATAGGTCGGGTTTTCATTATCTGTTGGCAATAACAAACCTGGATCACTACCCGCCGGTCCGATATATTTGACCGTATCGATCACTTTACGATACCCCAGGCTCAGGTCAGTCGAGGTCTTCGTCGTGACTAGCCAATATGCATCACTGACAGGCAGATCATAATCAGTGTGAGTCTCAGTTTCCACCAGTGCATAATATTTAGCCATCTCAGGAATTTCACTCCGGTCTAAGCCGATGATCTGACCATTACTATCGACCGTATACTCACCACCAACTTGAGTCCACTTACTAGAATCTTTCGTAGGACCCGTATTGATATCCGGTACGCCGGTTGCTTGGTTCCACGCATAAAGTTTAAATTTTACATTATTCACACCATTGGGTTTCATTAATTCATTGTTTTCATTAGCTTTGTAGACATTTAAATCACCGGATTTAGCGAAGTTTTTAATAGCCAAATTATCTCCTCTAAACTCATTGTCCACATATTTGCTGTAAGTAGCCCAATCGGTTTTTCGTGCCCATACTCCATTTGAGTACTGAAAAACATCCGTCCAACCAACGCCACCAGTAGCTCCTCCCCAAAAGAAGTAATAAACTTGCCCTTCTTGAGGTGCTTCTGTCTCTTTCGGGCTCGTCAGTTGATGATCTGGATAAGTAGCGGTTTCAATCAATGCATACGCTCCAGAGTAATTGGTCACGCCTTTATCTAAATATTGTGATATGTCTATTTTACCCTCGTTATCAGTGGCTAGATTTGAAGCCCTAACTTTCCAATAGCCAGCTGTAATGTTATCTGGTGTAGGAGGTGTGTCATTAATAGGTGGGGCACCGCTTTTCCATGTCCAACCAACTAGGCTAAAAGTAACTTTTAGATCTTCACCTTTGTCATTTTTCAACTGAGTACCATTTTCGTCTACTGAAGGCATGATATTTTTATTTTCATCGATTTTATAAAAAACAGCTGGCATTTCAATTGACTTTTCAAAAACATAATATAGTTTCAATGTTAGCTGTCCATCTTCAGTAACGACTCCAGTTAATTTAGACAGTCCATTTATCACTTTGTGGGTATAAGCTGGGTAGATCTTCGTTGAAGCAGAAACCGTTTCACCTTTGAGTCCTGATTTATATTCTGTATCTTTTAAATAGAAATCTTTTTCCTTCGGGTCTGCCCCACCTTGACCTCGTTTCTGTAAATAATGCTCCACCTTATAAGGATATTTCGGCTCAGATCCATCATCTTTTATATAATACCTTTTTAAAACGGTCGTGCTATCTTCTTTCACAATGGCAGTTTTAACATTATACGGAAGTGATTCAGCATATTTATAATCTGTATAGCTTCTAATATGGGGATAAACATTTGAATCTAACGTATCACCTACTCTTCCGCTAAATTCATCATTATTCGCTAAACGGAAATTATCTTTTGTACTGACGTCTTTTCCATCCTCCAATAGCCAATGCTCAACTCGATAGTTTGCCATCTTAGCTTTTTTATTTCGAACATGGACGATCGCGCCATTACTATTCGTTACGCGGATAGTAAATTCTTTAGAGATAACCGCCTTTTCAGTCGCATCATAATCACTGGATAACGTCGGATCATACTCATACGGTGAGGCAGTTTCCACAAACCGATAAGTGGCTCCATCTTCTAAGCCTGTGACTCGAATCGTTCCCGGGTAACTGAGTGAACCAATCGTGTTAGGACTTGTCACTAAGTTATCTTTCCCTGCGACATCGGTCCAACTTCCATTTATCTTTTTTTGTAGTTTAAAGTTGAAACCGTTCATTTCTTTTGAATTATCTTCTTCATTCCATTTGAACAAGACTGCCTCAGTTGCATTGACAGTTAGAGAGACTAATGGATTCGTCAATGTTCCAGTTGTAGACAATGAACGTGGGACCTCACTATCATCATAACTTAAGGAATAACGATAATAATGATCAATAGTATTTCGTTTAGTTCCCGAAGGTGTTTCCGGTGGATAATCTGTATCTAGCCAGATCATATAACTTGGGATACGTCCGCCTAATACATTGCTATCACCATAAACTAAAGTAAAATAATCTTCTAACAATTCGCGATCAGCTTCTTCATAGTAGCCGTTTCCAATCGCTCGTTGGGCAGCTCGCTTAGCAAACTCTGGGACCGCTACTGGACTCCCATTACGGTCTGTAATCGTTCGATCAACCGAGCTTGTTTGTTTTTTACCGTTTAACAGTTCTTCATAGGTTTTTGCATCATTTTTCGAACCGGGATCGACTCGACCGAAGTTCACCATCACCGTTCGTACAGCATCTTTCCCAGTTCCTTCTACATAGATGCCATAAGTTCCTGGTGTTGCTCGGACACGTTTACGGAAAGCTTCTTTCGTCTCATTGTTCTTTTGGATCAATTGCTTCAGTGAATCTTCTTCACTAGGATTGTTGCTCGTGTCCGTTGCGCCTTTGCGATATAACGGTCCGTCTGTATTACTATGTGCTAAAATCAGCTGATCATATGCATGGACATCAGACGGTTGCCCACCTTTTTTAGCCGCTTGAGCACCATTTGGCAAATTCATCGGGATACGAATATCCGGTTGAATCGTCAAATTACGAATCGTCACTCCTGGATCTAATTGATCTTCGACATACAGTAAAGCGCCTTGGTCATTATTTTCATCTCGAATACCGGTTGAGTATTCTCCCCATTGATGCTTCTGATTATTAGGATCATGGTAAAAACCCCATTGAGGATTATCTCGGAAATTGACTTCATCGCCATTCAGTTCTAAAAGAGCGCCTAAGTTGACGGTCATTTCCCATTCAGCTGCTAAATTTGAAAATGTCCGTGCCCGCTTAAAGTTATAACCGTTGCTGTAATTCATATGATACTTCTCGTATTTGATTTGCTTATCGATTCCGCCAAAAGTAGTCGTCATGACCTTTTCTGCTTGATTGCGGTTAAATAACGAATTAGCTGGGAATTGGAAGGTCACCGCATTTAATTGAGTAACATCCAAATCTTTGACATTCTCATTAAAAACCAATTTCACCTGGCCATTTTCCGTGAACCAAGCCCCAATGATGACATCAACGTCATCATTATTAGTTACCGTTAACGGAGTTGAGCCCACAGGAACCTGCTTCCAACCTTCACCGGTATCATTAACATTTTTTACTAAATCAAATGCAAAGTAATCGCCTGCTTGCAGTTTCGTTGCTTCATCTGCAATAGCTAATGTCCACTTAAAATTAAATGTGTAGCCGACATTTGATTGTGCTGGATTTGTTTCACTCAATGGGTTTTGGGCATTATCCAAAATCTCCCAATCATTGACTGTAATCGTCACCCCATCAACTTGTTGTAAATCACGACCGCCAGCTTTAGTCAATGACGAACGACTCGCGCTCTTGACCGCCGTATTCGTTTCTTCTGTCGTTTGCTTTTCACTGGCCTGTGACTCAGAAGTTTGGATCTCTGGATGTTCAATAGGCGCTTGCAATTCGCTTGTAGCTTCATCGTTTGTTTTTTCTTTTGCTTTATTTGCAGCAGTTGAATCTTTGGTTGATTGGTTAGTTTTCTCAGTACTCTGACTATTTTTAGTTTTTTTCTGTGGTTCGCTCGAACTTTTAGTTGTGGCTTTTGACTTAGTAGAACTCGTTGTTGACTCAGTCTCACTTGTTTTTTTGCTAGTCAATGTACTGATTGAACTGTCCGTCAACTCTTTCTCCCGCATCGTCTCATCAGTCGCTTGTTTTTCATCCGCAGCAGCTGACTGGCCTTCCTCACTGGTCGTCGTGGTAGTTTTCTGCTGGCTTGCTTTTGTTTCAGCTAGACTTGACTCACTTGACTGCTCCGGCAAAGGCAAGTTCGCTAATGCAGTCGAATACGTTTCCAATCGTTTGCTGGTAGCAGTGCTGCTTTCCGTCGTGTTTGCTTTAGAGAACGCTGTGAGAGGAAGTGTCGTAATAAGCAAGGTGAAAATGAGCAGTACGATACTCAACCGTTTAAAAATCGCATTTAATTGTCTCATCATCTTTGCACCTCCTACAGCAT
This sequence comes from Enterococcus sp. CSURQ0835, assembly GCF_902706605.1. GTDB lineage: Bacteria > Bacillota > Bacilli > Lactobacillales > Enterococcaceae > Enterococcus_A. Next base: position 94,543 of record NZ_CACSLH010000008.1, read on the forward strand.
TTCTTCTTGCTGTCCAAATGATTATTCCGCAGATCCGTTTCGAGCTTGCAGTTTATTTTTTATGATCGTCGCGATGATCAATAGCAACATGATCCCGGCCGTGATGGCAGCAATCATAAGTAATTTTTTTTGTTCATCCGTCAATGTATCCACTGGTTTGATCGCCGCTTTTTTCGCTGGATCATAGGGTACGCGATGACCGCGGACTAGTAACCGGTGACTATTGATCCCATAAGGCGTACACGTCAACAGTGTCACGAGGTCTTGCTCACTTTCAGCTTGCAAGTGTTGCGTCTCGTGCGGTTCGATCACCACGATCTGATCCACCTCATAAGCCAAAATCTTACCTAAAACAGTGAGATAAAATTGATCTCCGTTTTTTAGTTCTGTCAAATGAGTAAAGATCTTCGCATGGGAAAGTCCCGAATGGCCCGTCAATACAGCATGGCGATTTTTCCCGCCGATCGGTAACGCCGAACCTTCTAAATGTCCGACTGCTTTTTGCAGCACTTTTTCACCAGTGCCATGGTAGACAGGCAAATCGACTTTGATCTTAGGGATTTCTAGTGTCGCCATCGTGCCTTTATAATTCAACGTTTGATAATAATTTTGATTTGTAGCTGGCGGGCCCTCTGGAGAAAACGGGTCACTAGGGATCGTCCCAGCTAAACTTTCGTTGTAGTCTTCAGCAGCTTGCCACATTTGCGCGATTTGTTCAGCAGTCAGTTCCTTTGATTTTGCTTTATAGTCACGACTGACGTACGAACCATTTTTAGCGTTCAGATAACTACTGAGATGAGGGTAAGCGAGTGCGATCAGACCGATCAAGATCGCTATGATTGTAAAAATTTTCCGTCCCATCGTCTCACTCCTCTAATCCTTCGTTACCCGTTTCTTTTTGGCTTGCCGATTTAAATAATAAATGATTACTAGGCCGAACAAGATGATTCCGACAATCGTTAAAAGTGTCGCCGGCAAGCTCCCCGTCTTCGGTAACTCTCGCCATACTTGTGGTAATCGACGAAGAGCTTGTTTTGCCGCAGGGACTACATTTGTCACCTGTGACCACACCGCCAGCGGTTTAGCTGACGGGTCGTTTCCACCACTCGGAGTTTGACCGCCTGGTGTCGTTCCCGTTGGCGGATCGCCAGCTGTTCCCGGCAACTCTGGTTCATCATCGTCTTTGGGATCTGTTGGTACATTGACTACTTTGATCTGTTGTTGCCCATATGCAGCTAAACTAGCTTTTGTCCATTCGCTCGGTGCTGGTAACGGCTCGGCGTGGACCATTTGCGGCTCACTTAGCAACTGATAGCCAGCAGGGGCTTTAAGTTCTTTGATCCAATAATTTTGCCCGGTGGCTGGCAAGCCAACAAAGCGTGCTCGCCCTGTCGTTGCATCAGTCGTCAGTTGATAATCTTCATAACTTGTATCGTTGAGCGTTTGCGCATAGCCAGCTTGTTCTGGCGTTTTGATCGCCACTACTTTCGTCAAATCTTTTTTGCCGTTGGTGCGGCCATATTTCACTCGGATAAATTTATTATCAGTCGCATTTTTTTTACTGGTCGTGATCGCAAAAGCCGCGGCCAGTGGTTGTTCATTTTCGTTTTGTTTGATCACGGTCACTTCCACTAGCGGCACAAGCGTTTGATTCGTTGGTTTTTCACTTGTTTGACCGTGGTTGTTCGTAAACGTTACCCACGCGGTATTTTCGATCACATTGCCAGCCGCATCAGTGTTACTTGTTTGCGCTTGTTCATTGATCGTCGCTTTGAAGGTCACCGCCAGACGCTCGATTTTGTGGTTTGCTAAGTACATTCGGCCAGCTTCCGTAAAGATGACGGTAAATTTTTGCCCCTCAACAGCAACACGCCATAATTCCTCTGTAGCTTTTTGCGGGATCGTTTTGATTTTTCCGGCTACATCGGTCACCAATTCAACTTTTTTCGTCGGTTCGCCAGGCAAAAGTCGCGCTTCTGCTACACCGATCGTATCTTTTAATAAAGTATGTCCGATCGGCAATTCGTCCCAAAGCTCAAACCGCTGATAGTGATCGATATTTTCCGGCACCGCCGTTGAGATCTGATACTCGACAGTTTCACCGATCGCCGGGTCTTGAGCGGTATAATCTTTGATCAGTTCATTGCCTTTATTTTTCGGATAAACATGCACATCTTGGCTCCACTTATCGCCAATCGGTAAAGGAACAGAAACGACGATCGGCTCTACCGCAAATTCCAGTGGCACTGGTTGCCCATCACTTGCTTTACGGGGATCAGATTGCGCCAAATTTTCTAACACTAAATACTGTCCTGCAACGAGCTCTTTAAATTTCAATTCCCCCGCTGGTTCGCGAGCAGTCTGACCACCTTTTTCATACCCTGAAACGACTTGCAGCCGATACTGATAAATCGTCGCGCCGGTTTGTGCATTGACTGTCCAATTTCCTTGTGATGAACTGACGTTGACTTGATAGCGAACTGCTTCCCCATTTGGAATCTGAACAGGTGTGTCTGCTTTTTTCCACGTCTGCCCTCGATCTTTTGATACTTGTAACAACTCGCCGATGCGATAAAGATCAAATTGGACCCCGGCTAGCGGAATCGCTTCATCCGGCAGTTGGCCATTCGAGCTGCCATCGCCGGCTTCTCCTACTGCGACTCCTTCAGGCAAATAATATTTATGGATCGTCAGGTCGCCTTTTTCCGGTTTGGCACTTGTTAATTGTTGGGCTAAGGCAGAAGGGCCACCAATCAAAATCGCACTTAGTACTAAACAGACTATGATCAATTTTTTCATCTTTGCCCTCCTCCTTTTTTAAACCGCTTGCCGTTTGTTGCGGATTCTCAGCACAATATTTAACAGCACCATCAAAAATGTCGTAATAATTGCAACGATGATCAGACGTTTTTGCTCAGCTGTCATCGTGTTGACCGGCTTGATATTCGCTTTTTTAGCGGGGCTATACGGTATGCGATGGCCCCGGACCAGTAAGCGATGCGTGTTGATCCCATAAGGCGTACACGTCAAAAGCGTCACCAAGTCGCGTCCTTTTTCTACTTTCAAATGATCGGTCTCACTGGGCTTCACAACTAAGATCTGATCGACTTCATAAGCTAATGTCTTGCCCAAAACTTTCAAATAAAATTGATCGCCTTTGACTAGCTCCGTCAAATTGGTAAAAATTTTTGTATGGGACAGTCCTGTATGTCCAGTCATGACTGCATGACGACTTTTGCCGCCAATCGGTAAAGTCGAACCTTCCAAATGTCCCACGGCTTTTTGTAAAACTTTTTCACCTGTCCCGTGATAGATCGGTAACTCGACTTTGATCTTCGGGATCTCGATCGTTGCCATCTGCCCTTTATAATTCAACACGTCATAATAATTTTCCGGCATCACGACACCAGAACCGGGAATAAATGGATCATGGACCGGCGAACCAGTCAAATTCTCATTATAAATCTCAGCTTGCCGCCACATTTTTTTGACTAATGCCGGATCAAGCGCTTTAGCTTGCGCATGATAATCCTGACTGACATAAGACCCATTTTTATCATTCAAATAACTGCTGATGTGAGGGTAAGCCAAAGCGGTGAGCCCAATCAATAAGGCGATCACACTAAAAATCTTACGCTTCAAACCAATCCCTCCCCGCTACTATGTAAGACGCCAAGGCAGGTCCTAAAAACTAAAGACCTACCTCATCCGTCGTATGCAACTACGCTTTCTTATCTTTTTTCTTATTCATGGAAGACATGATCCCTAGACCTAACATCACGATCCCTAAAATCGTAAGCAAAATCGTGAGCCAGCTACCGGTTTTGGGTAGTTCAAAGCCACGTTTATTGACAATTTTATCAGTCTTTAGAATATGCTGAACTGTTTTTGATTCATCATATTCTTTAAAAGTGACTTTTATCGGGTTACCAAGTAAGTTGTAGTCTTTTGGTGCTTTCGTTTCCACTAGCCAATAAGATAGCGGGGTCTTAGTTGCATCATCAGCATGACTAACCATCCCTCGAAAGGTTGGGAAGTACCATTGTCCACCATCATCTACTGGACTATTCAAACCAGTACGTACGATCCATGGAATCGCTGTATCATAGCCTGCTTCACCTGGACGAACAATCCGGGTAATTTTCCCTTCACTATTAACTTCAACCTTCAAATAATTCTTAGCTTTGGCATTGGCTTCTGTATCAGCAATTTGAAATTCAGCCCCAGCTAACCCACCGTCTTTTTCATCAACTTTATTAGGCTCAATTTCACCGATATTAACTTCTGTTTCCTCAGAATCTTTATCTGTAACAACATCATTCTCATCAGTAAATTCGACATTGACCTTGTTTTCTACGATATTAACATTCCCACCACCAGCAGCTATTTTGTCATAAATTTTTTCATTGATCCTCGTCTCAAATTCAACGATCATGCCTTCCCAACCGTCCAGTGCTGCAAAACCAGAGGATGTAATGTCAATTTTGATTGTATTCCCATTTAGATTGCTTATAAAATTACCAATTGTTAACTTCTCTTCTGGAGTTGATTTTATCCAGTTTCCATTTGAGTCCTTTTCAGCTTTGTAAATAACTACTGAGGAATCAATATAAGTTAGCGCCTCGTCGAGTTTATCCGTTATTGTTAACTGTTTATAATCTTTAATATCACTTGGCAGCTCAACATCAATTTTCCATTTAACTATTTTACCAACATCATATGACGGTGCTTCGGGAGTTTTGACAACTTCTGTTGATTGATTTTTTGGATACACATGAACATCAGTAATCCATTTTTCATAGTTTTCCGGATCAGTCATGGGCACATCTACCACAAAAGGATTGACTGGCTTTGTGATTGATACTTCAACGCCATTGACTTTAGGTGAGTCAGTTATTTTACTCAAGTTTTCAACTACAAAATATTGACCGCGATTTAAATTATCAAATTTTAAACTACCATCAGCCTCTGTTTTACCTTCCTTAACTGTTCCTAAAGTATAATAGTAAGTGTCCGTCCCATTAGTAACTTTCAATTTTCCATTATCTAAAGAATAGATCCACTTAAGGCTTGATAAGCCGGCGTTACCAGGAACTTGAGCGGGTGCACTACCTTCTGGTCCCGTAATTTGATACACATCAAACGGTACATTCTCAATCGGCTGTGTTAATTCGTTTAGTACATCCTGATTAGTAATCTCCTTACCATTCGCAATCCCTCCAGGAACTCCCTTTTCATCATACATATACTTATGGATCGTTAGGCTCCCTCTATCTGGCGCCAATGAATCATTCGCCGCACTTGCCCCCATCGCCGCTCCCAACAATGTACTGCCCACCATGAACAGTATCGCGAATAATTGAATTATCTTTTTCATGGCTCTGCTCCTTTCTTTTCCTCCATCCTTGTAGCAACATCTATTGTTATTCATAGTCATTCTCCTCTCAAAAAACAGTCATTTTCATTTCAAAAACTGTCAAAACATTTTATTTTATTGGATATATTAGAATTGTAATATATTTTTAAACAAAACTCAAATGAAATCTTCATTTATTTCAAAGTCTACAAATACCTATTTAAAAGGTTTTATGCACTAAAAATCAATATGAATTTTCTGAAAACTCAAACACAACGTTCGTATTTACGTTATTTTGAAAAAATATTTAAAATTGTTTTTTAATTTAACGAACTATTAATTAATGTTATTTTGCTTATAGGTTCCTTAAAAATAATATTACTTTTTTTGGAATAGCTTTCACTTTTTTCCGCCACTTATAATAACCAACTGTATTTTTTTATTGAAAATGATTAGATCTAAAGGCAAAAAAAAACTGACTTAGACAAGCTAAGTCAGCTATTTTTTCAGTTTTCGCTTGATAAATTTCTCGATGCGAAACCTATATTTATTTTCTTTAAAACGAATCCGAACCGGATAACGGCCAGATAAGTAATCATTAATCTGTTTGCGTCGCTCTGGCAAAAGATTCAAAGGCGGATTCTCAAGATCAAAAAAATCAAACGCCGCATAATAAGGCGCATACATCGCGCTTTGCGATTTTTTTTCTTGACCGTGGTAGATGTACGTCACATCTTCATGAAATTCTTTCGTGTAGATGCCGATCAATTCCTTGATCTCACTTTCAAATCCCAATTCTTCCCGCACGATCCGTTTGATTCCTTCACGCTCAGACTCGTCAGGTCGTAGTGGTCCGCCGGGTAGATCCCAAAATGGAACACCTGGTTTTCTAACGAGCAAGACCAATCCATTGCGTACGATCATGGCATAGGCTTTTTTCATTTTTCACACTACTTTCGGCTTATGTCTTAGGAGTACTTTACACGGAAATATCGTTCACTGCAAGTGCGCGGCTACCTCAGCTTCCGATAAATCGTTCCATGAACATGCTGGCGATATTAAAATAAATCAAGACACTGGTCAGATCACTCAGCGTAGTGATGAACGGGCCGCTGGCAACTGCTGGATCAAATCCGATTTTTTCCATCACCATCGGAATCAGACTGCCGGCTAAAGTCGCGACTGTGATTGCCGCCATCATCGCCGAACCGATCACAAACCCTAAAGTAAAGTTATGCTTCCAGATCCCGACGATCAAAAAAATCGTGATTCCAGTGACTAGTCCCGTCACCAGTCCTGTCAAAATCTCACCGATGATCAATTTCACAAAATTATTATCTTTATCGTCATTGATCGCTAGTCGGCGCACCGCTACGGCAAGTGATTGGGTTCCCGCATTTCCCGCAGTCCCGGTGATCAGCGAGATGAATACCGCGAGAATACTCGCTTTACTGACAAGTTCTTCATAATGATTGATCAAAGTAGCTGTTGCCATCCCTAAAAATAATAAAGTGATCAACCACGGCAATCGCCGAGAAGCGGCTTTGACTGGATTTTCGTCGACTTCTTCGACATTGACCCCGGCTAGTCCGGAGTAATCGCTGGCAGCTTCGTCATCGATAACGTCGATGATATCATCGACCGTCACGATCCCCAGCAAGTGATCTTCGTAATCAGTGACTGGCAGTGCTAAGAAATCATAATCCCGAAATGTTTGGGCGACATCTTCTTGGTCATCACCGACATGCACCGAGATCACCCGCTCACTCATGACATCAGAGACCATCGTATCATCGTCATTGATGATCAGATCCCGCAGTGAAATTACTCCGACCAATTGATTTTCGGTATTGACAACATACGTATAATAAATCGTTTCCGCGATCTGAGCTTCACCTTTTAAGACGTACATCGCCGAGCGTACCGTTTGATTGGCTACGATGGAAACATATTCCGTGGTCATCAAAGAGCCGGCCGTATCATCCTCGTAATGCAGTAGATCTTTGACTTCATTGGCATGGTCAGGCTTCATCAACGCTAAAAATTTAGCGACTTGCTTTTTGTCTAGTTCGTTTAAAAGATCGACCGCATTATCGGTATACATTTCAGATAGCATGGCCGCCGCGTATTGAGGACGCATCTCCGCAAGATATTCTTCCATATGTTCATCGTCTTCTTCAATCACGTCAAACATATCGGCAAGCTCTTTAGGTGACAGATAAGAATAGACCTGCTGACGATCTTTTTTTTCTAACGACTGATAAAATTGTCCTTGATCATAAATATGCATCTCCAAAAAATGCTCGCGAAACTCCTGCAGATCATTGTTGCGCAGTTCCGTCAGCAATTGTTGGAAATGTTCTTCTAGTTCTTCTTGGGTCTCATCCATCATTTTCACCTCATATCTCTTTTGCGATTTTTTCCATATCAGCCGCTAATGGTAATTCAAAATGTAGCGCTTCATTGGTAAACGGATGGATAAATGCCAGCTGATAACAGTGCAGTGCTTGGCGGGTGATACCACGATCTAATGCCCCACCATAAAGTTCATCGCCTAGCAATGGGCAACCCAGCGCAGCAAAATGAACGCGAATCTGATGCGTCCGCCCACTATGTAATTTGATATCGACTAGCGCTAAGGCCGTGTTTCTTTTTTCAAGCCAGTATTCTGTCTGAGCGCTTTGTCCATCTGGCGTCACTTGACGTTTCAAAAGTGACGTATAATCCCGCCCGATAGGAAGGTCGATCAAGTCATGGGTTTTCAATGCTTCAATCCGGCCGGAAACCAGCGCGCGGTATTTTTTTGTTACTTGCCGTTTACGCAGCTCTTGATCAAACTTTGCGTGTGCAAAACCATGTTTGGCAAAAAGCATCAGACCAGATGTATCTCGATCCAGTCGGGTCACTACATGGATGACTTGATTTTTATAGTCTTGCCGCACATAATAGCCTTTGACACGATTCGCCATCGTCCCACGCGGATGATATTGCGCCGGAATCGAAGCGATGCCAGCTGGCTTATTGACGATCAAAAGATGATCATCTTCATAGACGATCGTAATCGGTTCATCATCAGCTAACAAGGTCTCATGAGCTGCCTCATCAGGAATCACAACAGTTACCATATCATGTGCACGTAAAGAAAACAAGACGTTCTCTTCTTTCCCGTTGACAAAGATTTGACCGCCTTGAAACTTGATTTTCGCTAATAATTTTTTGGAGATCCCTTGCTGTTTTAAAAAAGTTCGGACGAGTAACGGCTCGTCATATGGATACATCCAGTTAAATTCCAAAATCGTTTAATCCTCTCTAATAAAGGCATCTTTTACGCGATGCCAAAAATGCATATGCCGCAATGACGCAAAATGGATGCGTTCTTTAGCGACTTTATAACTGACTGACGCGATCTTTTCATCTGACAAATCCAACTGATCGATCGTCACTAAATGATGGCCATCACTTCGCAAACGGATCTCTACCCATTCTTCTGCCCCGATAATGATTGGTGAGCCCAGTGTTCGAAAGACGCGATTGTTCAACGAAGCGATCTCCGTTAGCTGGATCGCATTGAAACTCGGATGGACGACCGCACCACCGACACTTTTGTTGTAGGCTGTCGAACCAGTCGGCGTCGAGATCGACAAGCCATCTCCACGAAAAGTTTCAAACAATTCATCTTTAATGTAAACATCCCCCACCATCGTCCGGCTTCCCCGCCGGATCGTGGATTCATTCATGGCTAAAAAATGTTTCTTGCGTCCATCTGCGTAACTGAGCTGCACATCTAACAGCGGATAGCTCACGCTTTTATCTCGGTCACTGCAAAGCCCATCGACTAATTCTTGCAATTCATAATCCCGCCAATCGGTATAAAAACCTAAGTGACCGGTATGCACGCCTAAGAAACGAACCGAATCTAAGCGGTGGCTGTAGCGATGAAAAGCAGACAGCAATGTCCCATCGCCACCGACTGTGATCACAAGTTCAGGATCACGTTCGACCACTTCAATGCCTGAATTTTGTTTCAACAATTCCCGCAATTGAGCGGTCACATTTTGCGACTTCTCTTCATTATTATGGATGATCGCTACACGCATCGTCATTTGAGTTCACGTCCTTTATTTCCCCGACCATACGAAAAGAGATGTTGCGCTTCTTGGATCTCATCGCGGATACTCGACATCTCACCATCTAATTGATACGCGGCTTCTGCGGCGCGCAACAAGCGTTCGCTGATGTCATCGGGAATCTCTCCTTGGTATTTATAATTCAAGGAATGTTCGATCGTCGCCCAAAAATTCATCGCCAGTGTTCGGATCTGAATCTCCGCTAGTAACTTTTTTTCGCCTTCTAACATTTGGACCGGATACTCGATCACTAAATGATACGACCGATACCCGCTCGCTTTGCGATTGGTGATATAATCCCGCTCTTGGATAATCGTCATATCTTTGCGACTGCGTAAGATCTCGACGACTTGATGGATATCTTCTACAAACTGACACATGATCCGCATGCCAGCCATATCCGACATTTCAGTTTCTAACCGATCTAGCGGGATCCCGCGTAATTTTGCTTTATTTAAAATACTTTCTACTGGTTTGACACGTCCGGTCACGAATTCGATCGGCACATGGTCATCGCGATCACGGTACTGTTTGCGCAGACCGCGTAATTTGATTTTCAACTCTGCCACCGCTAAATCATACGGCGCTAAAAATGCTTCCCAATCTCTTTCCATCTATTGTCCCTCACTTCTTTTTCATCGGTTTTATCTTATCATAATTTTTCTTTTTAAAGAAACTACTGTGATACGAGTTTTACCAATTATTACAATCATTTTACAGCTGAAAAATGACACGGCTTATCATTTGCCTTGTGTCATTTTATATGCCAATATAGATATGAATAAGTCGGTAAGTAGGTGTTTTGATGAGCCAATCATTGGAAGTTGAATACAAAACGTTGCTAGACGCAACTGCATATGAGCGTTTGAGCCAACAGTTCAACTTGACGGCTCGTGATTTTATCACTCAGACTAATCTCTATTTTGATACACCAAGCGAGCAATTAAAAGCAAAACGTTTCGGGTTACGCGTCCGCTATTTTGAAACAGGTGGTGAAGCAACCTTGAAGACGCCAGCAAAAGTCGGTCTGTTAGAGACGACTGACTCACTTTCATCTGATGCGGTCAAAGAGATTTTAGCCACTAAGCGTTTTCCGCAAAGTGCCACGCATGTCTTAAAAGCTTTAGCAACACACCAGATCAAAGCCAACGAATTACAATTGATCGCCCAATTAAAAACGCGGCGAGCAGAATTTACGATTCCAGAAGGTAAATTAGCATTAGACGAAAACTGGTATGCGGATCGTCACGATTATGAACTTGAATTAGAAGTTCAAGACAGCGGTACGAGCCAAGCTGAGTTTTTCGCTTTTTTGGATCGTTTTGCACTTGACTATCAACCAACTAAAAATAAGATCGTCCGCGCAGTAGAAGCGCAACGATTTCATGATAAATGATCAGGGTCTTAGGGAGGAATGTCCGTTGATTGAGATTTATTTGTTTGTTAACCCCATTGGAGAACGTTGTTTGTCCGTTGAAAAAAAAGTATTGGATCTAATCGAGCAGCAAGAGTTAAAGGTTCAGCTGCGGTTGATCCCGCTGATGAATCTGTACACGATCTCAGATGTGATGAAACACCAAGGTACTTGCACTAAAAATATCAAAGCTCGTAATCAATTATCAAAAGATATTTACTCGGCTTCATTGGATTTTAAAGCCGCTCAACTACAAGGTAAAAAACGTGGTCGGGATTTTCTGATCCGCCTGCAAGAAGAAGTCGGTGTGAATGGCCAGCGTTATTCAAAACAATTAGCACAAGACTTGATCCAAGAAGTCGGTGGCGATTTGGAGATGTTCATTGAAGACCGCGAATCTGAATTTGTCAGTGAAGCTTTTTTATCTGACCAGCAGATCGCCCATGAGATGAAGATCAAATGCCATCCTTCCGCTGTGATCTACAATTATGCGTGTGACCTTGACTTTGGCGTGTTAGTTGAAGGCTGCGAATCCATCGAACACATCGCTGAGCTTTGTCAAACAAAAGAAGCCACGTTGCAATTTTTCAATGATCATAAAGCGCAAGCAACTCTCAATGAACAAAAAGCGACGAAGCGACATCTCTATTTAGTTTAATGAACTTATCTTACATTATTTCAAATCAAAACCACCCGTGTGAACGGGTGGTTTGCTCTTCGGCTGAAAGCCTCTATTACCGGCCACGGCCTAAAAGGCCCTCTGAAAGGTCTCCCTTCCGCACCACTTCTACTCGCTGATTCTAAAAGA